>JAFECP010000009.1:106755-120241 GCA_018242105.1 Pseudomonadota bacterium | reverse complement strand
CCCGAAGGCGTCGAAGGCCAGGTCGCGTACAAGGGTCCGGTGGCGAATGTGGTGCACCAGATCGTCGGCGGTCTACGCGCCGCGATGGGATATACGGGTGCCAAGACGATCGCCGACTTCCACAAGCGCGCCAACTTCGTGCGCATCACCGGCGCGGGCCTGCGCGAAAGCCACGTTCACGACGTGTTGGTCACGCGCGAAAGCCCGAACTATCCGAGCGGGAATTGACCCCCGCCGCGCGGGTTCAGGCCGCTATCGATATTCTTGAAGGCTTGCAAGACAGCCGCCTTCCGGCCGATCGCTTCATTCGCGAATTCTTCCGCGCCCGCCGCTATGCCGGCTCGAAAGATCGCGCCGCCGTCAGCGAGCGTGTCTATGACGTGTTCCGCCATCGTGCCTCTTTCGCGTGGCGCATGGGCAGCGAAGCGCCGCGCGCGTTGGTGATCGCATCGCTGTTGAAGGAAGGCGCAGACGTGCCGTCGCTTTTCACCGGCGATGGCTACGGCCCCGCGCTGCTGACCGATGAAGAGTGCGCCTGCATCGTCGTTGCGCCGACCAGTCAGGCTGCGCCGCACATCACGGGCGAATATCCCGCGTTCCTGCAAAGCGAACTTACCCGTGCCTTCGATGACGACGTTGCATTGGAAATGGGCGCGATGCTGGAACGCGCGCCGGTCGATCTGCGTGTGAACACGCTCAAGGCCACGCGGGATGATGTTCTCGCCGCGCTCAAAGCGGAAGGATTTGAAGCGCAAGCTACGCGCCATTCGCCATTCGCCATTCGCCTGCCTGCAGGTTCGCGCGGTCTTGAACAGTGCAAGATCTTCCTCGATGGCGCGTTCGAGTTTCAGGATGAAGCCGCGCAGATTGCCGTGCTGCTGGCGCAAGCGAAGCCGGGCATGCGTGTGCTCGATCTCGCGGCGGGCGCGGGCGGAAAGTCGCTGGCGCTGGCGGCGGCGATGAACAACAGCGGCGAACTCACCGCACATGACATTGACGAAGGCCGCCTTCGCCAGATCGCGCCGCGGGCGCAACGCGCCGGTGTCACTATCATCCAGACGCATGCGGGACAGAAGCCGCCGGGACGTCCCTACGATCTCGTCCTCCTCGATGCGCCGTGCAGCGGATCTGGCACATGGCGGCGCTCGCCGGAAAACAAGTGGCGCCTCACGCCGGAGCGACTCGATCAGCTCAACGCGCTGCAGGACATGCTGCTCGATCAGGCCGCGGCCCGCGCCGCTGGAAAGGCGCGCATTGTCTATGCGACATGCTCCATCCTGCCGTGCGAGAACGAAGACCGCATCGCCGCTTTCCTGGAACGCCATCCCGCCTTCAAGGTGATCCCGGCCAGCGAGATCTGGCGCGAATCGACGGGAAGCCGCCCACCGCCGGGGTTGGGCGAATTCCTCAAAGTAACGCCGTTGGTCGACGAGATGGACGGCTTTTTCACCGCCATTCTTGCGCGTGCTGCATAGAAGATGTGCATCGCCCGGCCGCGGCGCCCGGATCGCTGGACTCCGGCCGAACCCCTCAGGTAAATCCCGCCATGACCGCTCCCGTCCTCGTTATCGACTTCGGATCGCAGGTTACCCAGCTCATTGCGCGCCGGGTGCGCGAAGCGGGCGTGTACTGCGAAATCGTTCCTTTCAACAAAGCCCAGGAAGAACTGAACCGCGGGAAACCGCAGGCCATTATTCTTTCCGGCGGCCCAGCCAGCGTCACCGAAAGCGACACGCCGCGTGCGCCGCAAGAAGTCTTCCAACTCGGCGTTCCCGTTCTCGGCATCTGCTATGGCGAGATGACGATGAGCCAGCAGCTCGGCGGCAAGGTGGAAGCGGGTCACAACCGCGAATTCGGCCGCGCCGATATTCACATCGACAGGAAGTCTCCGCTGCTTGCCGGTCTTGGCGATGCGAACGGCAATGAGCCGGTGTGGATGAGCCATGGCGACAAGATCACCGCCATCCCACCGGGCTTCGAAGTCATCGCGACATCGGAAAGCTCGCCCTATGCCGTCATCGGCGACGAGAAGCGGCATTTCTACGGTGTGCAATTCCATCCCGAAGTGGCGCACACGCCGCGCGGCGCGACGATCCTGAAGAATTTCGTCACCGGCATCGCGGGCGTCAAACCCGAATGGAACATGCATGCCTTCCGCCAGCGGGAGATCGAGAAGATCCGCGCGCAGGTGGGCAAGGGCAAGGTGATCTGCGGCCTCTCCGGCGGAGTCGACTCTTCGGTTGCTGCTGTCTTGATCCACGAAGCCATCGGCGACCAACTCACCTGCATCTTCGTGGACACCGGGCTGATGCGCGCGGGCGAGGCGGATGAAGTCGTCTCGCTGTTCAAGGGCCACTACAACATTCCGCTGATCCATGCGGAGGCCGCCGATCTTTTCCTTGGCCGGCTGGAAGGCGTCAGCGATCCGGAGCAGAAGCGCAAGATCATCGGCTCCACCTTCATCGACGTGTTCGATAAAGAAGCCCACAAGATCGGCGGCGCGGAATTCCTAGCGCAGGGCACACTCTATCCCGACGTCATCGAAAGCGTCAGCGCCACAGGCGGGCCATCCGTCACCATCAAGAGTCACCACAATGTCGGCGGCTTGCCCGAACGCATGAAGCTGAAGCTGGTCGAACCCTTGCGCGAACTTTTCAAGGACGAAGTGCGGGCGCTGGGCCGCGAGCTGGGCCTGCCGGAAACCTTCGTGGGCCGTCACCCGTTCCCGGGGCCGGGCCTTGCCATCCGCGTGCCGGGCGAGATCACGCGCGACAAGCTAGAAATCCTGCGCAAGGCCGATACCGTTTATCTCGACGAAATCCGCAAAGCCGGTCTCTACGACAAGATCTGGCAGGCCTTCGCCGTGCTGCTGCCGGTGCGCACCGTAGGCGTGATGGGCGACGGCCGCACTTATGATTATGTGCTGGCGTTGCGCGCGGTGACCTCCAGCGACGGCATGACCGCGGATTACTATCCGTTCGAGCATTCCTTCCTGGCCCGCGTCTCCACCCGCATCGTCAACGAAGTGCGCGGCGTGAACCGTGTGGTCTATGACATCACCTCGAAACCTCCCGGCACCATCGAGTGGGAGTGAAGCTCCCTTGTGTTCTGAGTTGTTTGTCGATTTCCGTCGCTTCCGTGAGAAACCCCGCAATTCCTTGACAATTGAATTGCGGTTTTTTGCGCTCTTTGCGGAGGGCGGAACTGCCCCGTCGAATTGAATGTCGATTTTCGCTCTTTGGATTTCGCAGTTTCACAACATCTTGTGGCCTGGCGAGATGCGGAGCAGTCGTTTTCATGTTTTGCATCTACCCCTCTCCCTCTCCCCATCGTTCGTTTGGCTTTCGCGAAAGACGCAGTTCTCCCATTTGCCGGAGCGCGTTTTTCGCGCGGTTAGGCAAAAATCCTCATCGGAACAGAATAAGAACAAATAGGATGGGAGTCAAGCCCCGCTCAGCAAACCCGGCGCGTTGATCCGACTCAGATGAGCCGCCAGATCGCATTCGCCAAACGGGGCGACATCGTCATGACCGGCAACAACCGCATTGTCCTCTCCAGCGATCCCACCGCCATCGCGCTCCGGCAGAGCATCGCCGCGCATGTGGCGGCGCGCGGGTGGGAAGCGGTGGACATTGGGCCGGTGACGCCGGGAAACACGCCTTATCCCGCGCATGGCGAAGCGGCGGCGCGGCGCGTCGCCTCCGGCGATTGCCGGTTCGGCATCATCCTGTGCGGCACGGGGCAGGGCATCATGATGGCGGCAAATAAGGTGAGGGGCATCCGCTGCGGCGTCTGCGCCGACGCCTATTCGGCCCGCATGATCCGCGCGCACAACGACGCGAACATGCTCGCCCTCGGCGCGCGCGTGGTGGGCGAAGGCCTGGCGCTCGATATTGTGGATGCGTTTTTGAGCGCGCAGTTCGAGGGCGGGCGGCATGTGGCGCGGGTGGAGATGATTGGGGAGGTGGAGAGGTAGTGCCGCGATTGAGAGGGGTAACGACGTACTAAGTATCCTGTCGCCGTATTCTGGATATAAACGTCGAGATGCTAGAAGCGGCGATAAGAGACGGTGCTGAGGCGACAGGCGGAGAATTTCAAGCCGAATGTCTGTCTCTCATCGCCGTTTTTACTTGATCTCGTCGTATCTATATTTCACGGCTATTCTCGGATGAATCCTTACGCCTTCGCTGTATTTCCCTGTGCGAATCGGTTACTGTCAGCTATATGTCGAGATGCACAGCACCTGTAAGAGGCCATCGCTCGTCGAGCGCCGCAGCAGATTGTCCAGCATGCGGTGGTCGCGGGCGTTATGGCGGTTACAGCAGCTACGGGTCGTACTCGTCCTATAGTCCATCATATTCGTCCAATTCACCCTACTCTTCGTCGGGCGGCAGTGGAGGAGGTCGAAGCCGCGGCGGGTCCAGCAGAAACACAAGGCCCCGCTGGTCAGGAGCCGGTTCGTCTCAGTTATACACGCCTGAGGAAGTCCGGGCGCTTACGCCAATCCGCGAAACCGTCGAGAAGCGAGCGCCACTGCCTGACCTGCGGCAAATCTTTTTGTGCCACGCGTGGGACGACAGGCAGGGGGTCGCCAAGCAGTTGTACGATCTACTCGTGGCGCGAAATGTCTCGGTTTGGTTCAGCGAGAATGACATTGGCCTCGGCGAACCGTTTCTCCGCGCTATCGACAAGGGCTTGGCGAAGTCGCGGATCGGAATTGCGTTAGTAACTCCTGCGCTACTCAAGAGCCTCCCAGCAGCGGGTGTTGCAGACAAGGAGCTTTCGGTACTTCTAGCGCGAGACCAACTCGTTCCCATCGTACATAACACGACGTATGACGCTCTACGCGACGTTAGCCCCATGCTGGCGTCACGAAATGGCCTGGACACTGCGGAAATGTCGATGGCAGACGTCGCGGCCAAGCTCGCCGAGTTAGTCACCGTCTCGGAAATACCGTGACAGCATACCAATTCCAGTATCGCCAGAAGTTCTTAAACAGACTCCGACCCTCTCCACTTCGCGTAAAATGTACGCAGCTCCTGCGGTATCGAAGCTTCAAATTTCGCATCCATTGGATATTGCGGCATCTGATCGCGAACCGTATCGAGCAGTGCGCGGCCTTGTGCCAAGTCCTTCCGGCGTTTGAGCGGATTTCGTTTGGTTTGCTCTCCCATCCATAGCTTCTGCAAGGCAAACCAGCGCGGATCGGGCGCCACGATGCGCGCGGGTGAGCCGTCGCGGCAGGGGGCGACGCGGTCCACCGGCGTTCCCAGCAATAGCCATTCCTGTTCGGGAAGTGGCGCCGGTCTCGGCTGGTCGGCGCGGTACATTGTGTCCGCGCGCGATGGCGCGACAAGAATCTCGACTTCATAAGCCTTCGCGTTGCGCGCCTGGAAGTTACGCTCGGTATTCACCGTGAACGTCGGATCGACGGCCTTCAGCATTTGCCACAAAGTCGGGCCCTCGCCGGGTTCTTCAGCGGACCATGCCAGATCGAAATCGTTCGTCTCATCCGGCGCGTCGCGGATGAAGCCGCCGGCTTCGGCGGCATAGGCGCTCATCGCGTTCGTGCCGATGACGAGAAGATGACTGCCGAGCAGATCGCGGCGATCCGCTTCGCGCAGAATTTCGCCTGCGGGATTGGCGAGTTGCGGAAGCCGAAGTGCGCGGCAAAGGCGGCCGGTCTCCTGTGCCGTCGCGCGATACTGATCGCGGCGTTCTTTCGCCGCTGCCTTGTCCGCGCGATAGGCTTCGAATTTCGTTTCGTTTTCGGGCGACCATGGCCCGAGACTGCGGCCATTGCCGCTGCGGTCGGTGATCTCATAGAGATAAGTACGCCCGCTCACGTCCTTACGCCGCAGATCGTAAGGCAAAGCCGCGAGCGCACGTTCAGCCTCCATCCAAACCCGGTAGCGTTGATCGAGGTTGACCAGCGCCCGGGCCTGTTCGTCCGAGAAGGGATCGAAGCGGGCCACAAGGTCATTTATCCCACAAATTTGTGATTTTGGAAATTGTGGGATAATTCCGCGGAAAGTGGGCTGTTTTGAGGGGGCAAGCACCCTAATATGGAGGCAGCCAACAAGGATTCCCATCATGCTTACCATCTACGGCGAAGGCCGTGGTTTCCGCGTTATCTGGCTCCTCGAAGAGATGGGGTTGCCGTACAAGCTGCGCTCCGTCGATCTGCTCAAGGGTGCCGAGAACGATCCGGAGTTTCTCGCCATCAATCCCGGCGGGTTTATTCCGGCGCTGGTGGATGGCGACACGGTGATGGTCGAGTCCATCGCGATCATGGAATATCTCCTCGCGCGCTATGGCGATAAATCGAAAGCCAAGTTGGCGCCCGCGCCCAGCGATCCGAATTTCGGCCTCTATCAGCAATTCCTGCATCTGGGCGAAGCGGGGCTTGGGGCGAATATCCAGGTGGTCGTCGTCAGCAATTTCATCGCGCCGGAGAACGAGCGTAACAACTGGGGTGCGCGCTGGGCGCTGGATCAGTTCCACAGCCGCATGAAGCTGGTGAAGCGCCAGCTTGCGCGCGCGCCTTACATGGCGGGCGATGCGTTCACCGCCGCCGACATTTCGGTGATTTATACGTTGAACCTCGCCATAAGGCGCGGCGGCATCGTTCTGGACGATGTGGAGAAAGCCTATATGGCCCGCGTCACCGCACGCGACGGCTACAAGCGCACGCTGGATGCGTGTCCGGGCACGAAAGGGTTTTACGCGGCGGTGCCGCCTGCGCAATGACAAACTTAACTGTCATGGCCCACCGGAGAGTGGGCCACCCAGGTGAAGTCTCGCTCAATTCTGGAAGATAAAAGCTGCGTCACCTGGATGACCCGCTTTTGCGGGCCATGACAGTTTGGATTAATTGGATGCACGGAACTTTGAATCATTCATCGGGGCATCGTCATGAATCCATTTCCGGAAGACATTTTCACCGAGCCGGAGTCCGATCCGGACACGCTGGCCAATCTGGGGCCGCTGCGGCGGCTTGCGGGCATATGGCAGAGCGCCAAGGGCCTCGACGTCAATCCGAAGGCCGGCGGGCCGGAGCGGCGGCACTATATCGAGCGTATCGAGATGCATCCCATCGACGCGCAGACCAATGGGCCGCAACTGTTTTACGGCATGCGCTATCACATCCACATCAACACGCCGGAAGAAGCGATCACCTTCCACGATCAGGTGGGGCATTGGCTGTGGGAGCCGGCGACGGGGCTGATCCTGCAATCGCTGTCGATTCCGCGCGGGCAGGCGGCGCTGGCGTCGGGCCATGCCAAGCCGGGCGACGACAGGCTGGTGGTGACGGCTGCGCGCGGGCAGACCAATTATGGAATCTGCTCCACCGATTTTCTGGAACATGCGTTCCGCACGGATTCCTACCGTCTGGAAATCACCTTCAACCCGGACGGAAGCTGGAGCTATGCCGCCGAAACCATGCTGAAGGTGCGCGGGCGCGACGAGCTTTTCCCGCATCGCGACGTGAACACGCTGGTGAAGATCGCCGAGCCGGAGCCCAATCCGCTGATGTTGCTGCAGGGCAAAAAGCCCGCGTAAATCCGGTGCTTTTCGCCTATCGCAAGGATGTGACTTGCGGATGTCTGGCGGCCAGCGCGAGAGTCTGCGTCTTCGCAAGGGGAGGGCCGCGATGAGAGGGGTCATTTTTGCGGGCGCATTTGGCGCCGTTTTGTTGTGTGCATCTATGGCGCAGGCCGCGCCCGCGATGGCGCCGCTCGATCAATACATGATGCCGCGCGATGCCGAGATCGCGCTGGCGAAAACCGCCGCGCCGCCCTCGATCTCCGACAAGGCGAGCGTCATGGTGCTCACGCCGCAGGGCTATGAGACTGCGGTGAAAGGCAGCAATGGTTTCGTCTGTTTCGTGGAGCGCGCGTGGCTGGCGGAGTTCACCAATCCCATCTTCTGGAATTCGGCAGTGCGCGGCCCGGACTGCCTCAATCCTCCCGCGGCGCGCAGCGTGCTGCCGCACGATCTTGAGCGGGCGAAGTGGGTGCTCGCCGGGCTCTCCATTCCCCAGATGATCGAACGCACCAAGGCCGAGCTTGCGGCGAAGACTTATATAATGCCGGAGCCGGGGGCGATGTCGTTCATGCTGTCGAAGGAACAGAAGCTGGGCAATTCGGGCGGGCACTGGCACCCGCATCTGATGTTCTTCGTGGCAGCGAGGAGCGACGGCGACATGGGCGCCAATCTTGCGGGTTCGCCCGTGCTGCATCCTTTTGAATCGGCGCCTGAGGCCTTTGGCACGTTCCTTGTGCCGGTGGGGACATGGTCGGACGGAACGCCGGCGATGGAGATGCATTGAGGCTCAGGCCTTCAGCACCTTGCGCAGCGATTTCTCGATCCGGCCGCCGCAATAGGCATCGCCATAATCCTCGCGCGCTTTCGCGGCGAGTTTCGCCAGCGGCGGCAGAGCGGCGACGCGCTGTGTGAGCGCCGCCGTCATGGGCGCGGATTTTTTCAAGATGGTTTCGATCTTGCCGAAGCGATCCGCCATCGTGCCCCAGAGCGTTGCGGTGATCACGTCGGCAATGCCGGGCTTGCCGCCGCCGAGGAGAAAGCCGGAATCCCTTTTCAATCCGTGGCGGCGGCCGGTTTCTTCCCAGAACGACATCCACGTCTTCAGGCGCGGCACGAATGCCTTCCAGCGCTTGCCCGTCCACATCTGCATGCCGCCCTGGATGGTGATCTCGTCGATCACGTCGTTGGCGTCGCAAACGATCTTCAGCGTCATCGCGCGCAGGGCAGCGTCGTTCGGCAGCAGTTTGAGCGTCTCGCCGAGATAGAGAATGATCGCCGGCATTTCCGCGATGGCGATGTCGTTCTTCCTGTCGGTCAGCAGCGGCGGGCCCATGAACGGCACCGGCATTTTCTTCACCGGACCTTCCATTAGTTTGGAGATCGCGCTGTCGCCCGCTTCCTTCCAGGGCTTTCCCGCGAACGCCAAAACCGCGCGCACGAATTGTCCGCGGAACGGCACGGACCAGTAATAGAGTTCATAGTCGGACATGGGATCACCGGCTGGGTGTCCCTCGATAACGCCGCCAGGGCCCGCGCAGTTTCGTCTAGGGCTTTCGCGCGAGCAATGCATGGCTGGGCAGAAGCCACAAGGTTTCGCGGGACAGGACTTCGACGGTCAGGCCCGCATTCCGCAGCACCTGCGCATAGCGCGCGGTGTGCAGCAGATCGTACAGGACCATGCGCCCGCCCGGCTTCAGCACGCGGGCAAGTTCAAGCAGCGCCTGATCGCGGCCCTCCCGCGAGGGGATGTTATGAAGCACGATCATCGAGATGATCGCGTCGAACGATGCGGCGGGAAACGGCAGCTTCGTGATGTCGCCGGTTTCCACGTCAACACGATCGGTGACGCCTTCCGCCGCCGCGTTGGCGCGCGTCGCTTCGGGGGTGTTGTTCGATTGATCCCTGGCGGCCCACAGATCGATGCCGATGGCTTTGCCGGTGGTGAGTTTTTTTGCGCAGGCGATGAGCGCCAGGCCGCGGCCGCATCCGGCGTCGAGCACGCGCTCATTGCCGGAAAGCGCCAGCGCCGTGACAAGGCGGGCACAAAGCCGCTTCTTGCCTGCAAGGCTCGACCACAGCATGACCGCTGCGTAGAAGAAACAGAGCGCTGCAAGAAATGTAGCGCCCAGGACGGCCCATGCGGGAATGCGCCATGCAAAGCTGGCCGCTGCAATGACCGCGAAGACGGCGCCAAGGACAATGTTGGCGCGCACCGCGCCGGGCGCGTCGATGCCGTAGCTTGCGCGGTTCATGCCGCCTGCCGCCGCGCAGGAGCTTCGGCTTCATGGAGGTACGTGGTGAAGCCGTCCTTCGCCGGCGTCATGCCGTTCAGGAGCATCAGCGCGCCGATCTGTCCGCGATGGCCGGCGCCATGGGTGATGACATGCAGCAGCATCTCCTCGCGCGTCATGCAGCCGCGCGCGCCGTCGGTGAAGGTGAAGCGGATCGGGTCGGCCAATCCGCGCGGGTCGAGCGCCGAAACATAGTCGATATAATCCTCGTCGCTCGCCAGGATGCCCGCCGCCAAAGCGTCCAGCGCCGGCATCTCCGCCAGATTCGCGGATGCGTATCCGTGCATCTCCTGCTTCATGTGCGCGGCGAAGATGCGGTCCACAACGTAGCTGTGGCTCAGCGCCTCGATCGCCAATCCGGTGACGGGAGAGGCCGCGCCGAGCTTTGCAAGCGCGGCCAGAAGCTCATCGTTCGCCCAGGCTTTGTACTGGAACAGGCGTTGTAATGTGTCGCGCATGCCGTTGCCTTCCGTTCTTCCGCAAAATATAATATGAGCAATGGCTCGCTTTTTATACTCGCATTGGAAACGGGAGAAAATGGCCCCGCGCCCGCTCACGAAACCTCGCAAAGACGCCTCTCAGAAGCGTTCGCGCGCCACCGTGGATGCGCTGGTGGAGGCGACCGCTCGCGTTCTGGTCAAGGAGGGTTTCGACAAGGCGAGCACCAACCGCATCGCCGGGATGGCGGGGGTGAGCATCGGCTCGCTCTACCAATATTTCCCCAGCAAGGAAGCGCTCGTCGCCGCCGTCATCGACCGCCATCAGCGGGACGTCCAGAGGGCTGTTCGCGCCGAATTGGCGGAGGCGATGAACCTGCCGTTGGAGAAGGCGGTGCGCAAGCTCGTCGCCATGGCGGTGAAGGCGCATCGTGTCGATCCCAAGCTGCATCGCGTGCTGGCGGAGCAGATTCCACGCATGGGCAAGCTGGAAGATTCCGGCGCTTTCAACCGCGAGAACTATGCATCGTTCCGCGATTATCTGGAGCGGCACCGCGATGCGCTTGCCGTCGGCGATCTGGAGCTTGCGTCCTTTGTCTGCGTCACCGCGGTCGAAGCGCTGACGCACAATGCGGTGCTGGCGGAGAAGCTTTCGGATAAGGAGATGGATGCGCTCACCGATCATACAACGCGCCTTATCGTTAGATACCTGAAAGCCTAGAATCTGGCTTAGTTGGAAAACAAAATTAGATTGTCATGGCCCGCTCTCCGGTGGGCCATGACAAGTTATGGATGGCATTGATTCCAGACAGCTAGTCTCAATATTCCAGCGCCATCGCTTCGATCTTCCGCGCATCCGATGTCAGCGCGATCTCGGTGATTGCGCCGTTCTCGACGATGAATTCGAACACCGCGGCCAGCGTGCCGCCAATGGGAACGACGAGACCGGGGCTGCCGTCCACCAGGGCCAGCCGCGCGCCTTTCGCACGGCCGTGGAACAGCTTCGCAATCGGCTCGCGGCCGTGCGTCTCCGGGCCGCGCAGTTCCGGCGCACCCTGACTGGCGCGCGCTGCGCTCGCCGCCATGGCCGCCGCATCGGCACGCAACACCACATTGGGATCGAGCACCGCGAGCAGCGCGGAAAAATCGCCGCCGCGCGATGCCGTCAGAAACGCATTCACGATTTCACGCTGCCGCTGGCGATCCGCTTCCGACAGGGCAGGCTTTCCCTGCACGCGCTGCCGCGCGCGGCTGGCCAGTTGCCGCGCCGCCGCCGGAGAACGGTCCACGATGGCCGCGATGTCGTCGAAGGGCAGGTTGAACATGTCGTGCAGAACGAAGGCCACGCGCTCGGGCGGCGACAATGTGTTCAGCACCGCCAGCATCGCCATGCCGATGGAATCGGCGAGCACCATATCGCGCTCGGCGTCGTCGTCATTCGCCACTGCCTCGGCCTCGCGCCCGATGGCTTCCTCATGGCGCATCTTTCGCGAGCGCAGAACATCCAGACAGACACGGCCGACAACCGTGGTGAGCCAGCCCGTCAGGTTTTCCACCGTTGCGGGCTCCGCGCGGGAAAGCCGCAGCCAAGCTTCCTGCACGGCATCCTCCGCTTCGCTGCGCGAACCCAGCATGCGATAGGCGACTGAGCGCAAATGCTGCCTGTTGGCCTCGAACCGCTGCGCCAGAAGTTCCGTCTCATCCATCGTCACATTCCATCCCTCTCGTCCGTCATAGAGATGACGAACGATGTCAACCCGATGTGACAGGAGATAGCTATGTTGCAAGCCAGAATGAAGAATCCCGCCATGCTTGTGCCGGGCGCCGTGCCGGCGATCCAGGCCCTGATTGCCGCCACGCAGAGCGTGGGTGT
Organism: Pseudomonadota bacterium; assembly: GCA_018242105.1. Taxonomy (GTDB): domain Bacteria; phylum Pseudomonadota; class Alphaproteobacteria; order Micropepsales; family Micropepsaceae; genus Rhizomicrobium. The sequence continues at coordinate 108,092 of JAFECP010000009.1, read as the reverse complement.
CCCGGCCAAGGTACTGCATCTTGCGCATCTGCGCGCCAGCCAGATCAACGGTTGCAGCTTTTGCGTCGATATCGGCGCCAAGCATGCCAAACAGGATGGTGAAACCGACGAGCGTCTGCATGCCGTCGCCGGATGGCGCGAGGCGCCGTATTTCACGGAGGCGGAACGCGCGGCGCTGTCGCTTTCCGAAGCCGTCACCAGCCTCGATCCGCGCGACCCGGTTCCAGATTCGGTCTGGGACAATGCCGCCAGGCATTTCGGCGAGAAGCAGCTCGCGGCGCTGGTGCTCTGGATCGCAACGGTGAATCTGTTCAATCGCGCCAATATCGCGACACGCCAGCCGGCGGGCACGCCGATTCCAAAAGGCTGAACGGTTGATGCTTTGCGCCCGCGGTGGCAGGGCCCAAAACGGACAGGCCACCGCGGAGCCGTTCCGCTGGCTCGCGCATTTTGGCTATGGAGGAGGGACCGACGCGGCGCGGCGTTGAAGCGATGGACAACAGCTTTCATCTGCTCGATCGGAAGACTCGCCCGGAGGCTGGCCGCAGCCGCGCGAAGGCCGCCAGAACATGCGCGATGGTGGCCGCCCCATCCCGCAATGGAAGCGCCTGAAGGCCGGGCATTCGGACGATCTTGGAAATTGCTGATTTTTCTGCGGCTGCCCGCCCCGCTTGCGGTTTGGTGTTAAAGAGGTATAAATAATGCCTCTTTAGAACATGTTTTGGATCAGCCTCATGCCGCACGACGGGCAACTTGCCGAAGGCGCCGCGCTTCCCGCTGGATTGCGCCCTTACAGCCGCACCGCTGTGTTCACACAGGACACCGTTCCCGCAGCGTTGCTGAAAGCCCACCACACCAAGGATGGCGCCTGGGCGCTTATCAGGGTGCTGGAAGGCGAGCTGATCTACCGCGTCACCGATCCGCGCCGCTCCGCCGTGCAAAGGGTTCTGACATCGCACACGGCGCCCGGTGTGATCGAGCCCACCATCCTGCATGCGGTCGAGCCGGTTGGTGCGGTTCGCTTCTTTGTGGAATTCCACCGGCAGGAGGCCGCGCCGTGAAACTGCTCGACTTGTTGATGCGTCCGGCCAATGTCTGTTGCGACAGGCTGGGCCTTGTCGATGAAAACGAACGCGGCGTGGTCCGCATGCTGGTCAACGCGTTGCTGTGGACCATTATCGGCGCAGCGCTCGCCTGGGCCGTCGTTCTCGGCTGAACTACAGGCCTAGCGATTGCTGCGCGGACTCTTTCGGGCCGATGTGGACGCCTTCCAGCTCCAGCATGCGGACTTTCGAATCCGCGCCGCCGGGCGCCGAGAAGCCGCCGACCTTGCCGCC
>JAFECP010000009.1:89314-106686 GCA_018242105.1 Pseudomonadota bacterium | reverse complement strand
GGCCATAACCGACGCGCCGCGCGGCGGCATAAATCCGCGTGAACAATTCATCCTGTTCGCGCAGATCGAGCGCGACGCCGGAGAAATCGATCTTCTCGCCCGCGAAATAACGCTTTGCATCTGCGACCACATCCGCCACCGGTTGCGGCGGCTTGCCCGGCTCCGCATCCGGCAAGCGGCGAAGCAGGTTGCGCGCCGCCATCTCAGCGGTTTGATCCGGCAGGCGGAACCGCGTGACCCCGGCATCGTTCCATGCAATGCCGCAAAATCCGTTCGCGGTTTCGAAGACGAGATAATATTGCTGCGCCTTGTCCATGGCAGAGTCTCTTGGCTGTTTGCACCTTACCAGAAATCGCGCGGATCGGGCGTTGTTTCAATCCGATTCTTGCCATTTGAATTTGCGGTTGAAATCTAGCCAGTAAGCCGGGCGAGCTTGCCGCACAGCGTGTCGATATCCGCGTCATCGTGATAGAGGCCGATGCCGATGCGCAAAACGTCGCCGCGCGCATCCACGATGACATCGTTGCGCAGCAATTCCGACATCCAGGCCAGGGCGCGTGGGTCGCGTAGCGCCAGATAGCGTGCCCGGGGACCGGCCGCATTGGGCCGCAGGATCTGCGCCTCCTTCAGAACGCCTGCTTTGCCGGACACGATTCCGGTTTCCAGCTTGTCGCGCAATTCTCCACAACGTGCGGCGACCGCCTTGGTGTCGAGTCTTTCGGCGGCCAGCATCGCGCGCACGGCGTTGAAACGATAAAGCCCGCTGGGATCGAAGGTCGCGCCCATGAAGCGCATGCCGTCTTTCGAATAGCCCACTTCGCTTTTCGGCGAGGCTTCAATATCGGCAAACTCCGCATACCATCCGGTGTTCACCGGGCGCGGCCCGTAACCCGAAGGTGCGTGCAGGAAGGCTGCGCCTTCGCCCGCCATCGCATATTTATAACCGCCCGCCAGGTAGAAGGCGCTCTTTGCCGCGCGGCCAAAATCGACGGGCATGGCCATGAAGGCGTGATAGCCATCGATGACGGCCCACATGCCGTCCGGCTTCGCGCGCGCCGCGAGGGCATCGATGCCGTCAAAGCGCAAACCCGTCTGGAACATGACGTGGCTCACGAAGGCGATGTCCGGCTCTTTTTCCGCGACCGCCGCGAGATAGCGTTCGGTGAATGTCTCGAACGGTGCGCAGGCAACGGTGCGCCGCCGGACGAGGCCCTGTTCTTCCCAGCGCGCGAGTTGCCGCCGGAAGGAATGGAATTCGCCGTCGCTGGTGAGAACTTCGATCGGCTCGCCCTTCATCCTGGCGGAGAAGATGCGCTGCACCAGTTCGTGGGTATTGGACGCGAAGGCGACGCTGCTCGCATCCGGCAGATGGAGCTCGTCCGCGATGTGGCGCTGTGCTGCCGGAATAACCTCGCCGAAGACATGCTCCCATTTGCGATCCGCGAAGCGCGCGGCATCGTTCCACGCCTGCATGTGGGCGTCGAAGGAAACGTCCGGCCACAGATGATGGGAATGCGCCGCGAAATGCAGGCGCTGGGGCGCCGCGTTCAGCGCACGCGAAAACAGGGGCTTGCAGGATTTCAAAGCTTTGTCCGCATGGACCACAGCTCCGGGAAGCAGCGGCGGGACAAGGTTTTCTGGAGATAGGCCACGCCCGCGGTGCCGCCGGTCCCCGGCTTCATGCCGATGATGCGTTCGATGGTGAGCACATGACGGCTTCGCCAGGTCAGCAGCGCGTCATCGAGATCGAGCAGCTTTTCCGCAAGCTGATAGAGCGCCCAATGCTTATCCGTATCGCGATAGACGGCGATCCACGCCGCCTCCACCGCTTCGTTGGGCACATAGGCCTGATCGCGCGGCCGGTCGAGGACTTCGCGCGGAATCGCGAAACCCGCACGCGCGAGCTGCGCCAATGTTCCGTCATAGATGCTCGGTTCGTTCAGAGCGTGTCCCATCGCGCGCTGTTCGGCCGATCCGGCTTCCTGATATTTCAGGAACGATGCATCCTTCAGGCCGAGGCGATATTCGAGCGTGCGGAATTGCGCCGACTGGAAGCCTGAGCTGGTGCCCAGCACGTTGCGGAAGCCGAGATAGTCCGCTGGCGTCATCGTCGCCAGAATGTCCCAGGCTTGCGTCATCACCGCCTGAATGCGCGACACGCGCGCAAGGCCCTTGTAGGCAGGCACAAGCTCGCCACGCGCGATCATCTCTTGCGCCGCGTCGATCTCGAACAGAACCTGCTTCATCCATAGCTCCATCGTCTGATGGAGGATGATGAAGAGCATTTCGTCATGCCGGCCGCTCAGCGGTTTCTGACAGTCGAGCAATTCGGGGATGTGCAGATAGCTGCCATAGGTCAATGACGATGCTGCGCTCATGATTCTATCCCCAAAAGGCCGCCAAAAACTGCGGTTACGGCCGTAGTTCTAATTGGTTTGCCCAAGCGGTCAATGAAGCCGATCCGCGCGCAGCTTCCTGTCGCGGCTGCGGCAAATCGTGATAACAAATAGCCATGCCAGCCCGCTCTTCGCGCCGAAAATTCGGACCGTCGCAGAAGGATCGCATTTTCCTGGCGGCGGTGCCGGATGTGGACATGGCTGCGCGTATCCATGCGTTGGCTGAGGCTTTAAAGGACGGGCATGGCTTCACCGGCAGTCTCATCCTGCCGGAGCATCTGCATGTCACGCTGTTTCATCTGGGCGACTGGGCGGCGCTGCCGGATGAAATTGTCGCGTTGGCCAGTAGCGCCGCTTCGCAGGTCAATGTTCCGCCGTTCGAGGTTGCTTTTCACCGGGTGCAGAGCTTTCGCAATTCCACCGGTGTCTTTCCTTTCGTGCTCACGGGCGACAAGGCGCAATGGCGGATGCTGCATGAGGCGTTGCGTGTTGCGCTCACCGAGGCCGGGCTGGGCGGCGCCACGCGCGGCGATTTCGAGCCGCATGTCACACTGACCTATGACAAGGTTCGCGTGAAGCCGAGAGCCATTTCGCCCATAGGCTGGACCGTGAAGGATTTCGTGCTGATCCATTCGGAGTTGGGCAAGACGGCGCACAATCATTTGGGGCGTTGGCATCTGGGCCGCTGGCCGCTCGCATAATCCATGTTCGGTGCGCGGTTGATTGCCGTGGGCGGGACCGTATCTAACAGCAATCTTTTTGGAGGTGGGCATGTTCGATCTTTCCGCATTTGCGATCACCAGGCGCTGGCCGGCGCAACATCCCGACCGCATCCAGCTCTATTCGTTGCCCACGCCCAATGGCGTGAAGGTGTCGATCATGCTGGAAGAAACGGGGCTGCCGTATGAGCCGCATCTCGTGGATTTCAACACCGGCGATCAGCATTCGCCCGAATTCCTCTCGCTCAATCCGAATGGAAAGATTCCGGCGGTCATCGATCCCAACGGTCCGGGCGGAAAACCGCTGGGACTTTTCGAATCCGGCGCGATCCTGATTTACCTTGCGGAGAAAAGCGGCAAGTTCCTGCCCACCGATGCCGCGCGGCGCTACGAGACTATCGCATGGCTGATGTTCCAGATGGGCGGCGCCGGCCCGATGTTCGGCCAGCTCGGCTTCTTCCACAAATTCGCCGGCGCGGCTTACGAAGACAAACGCCCGCGCGACCGCTATGCCGCCGAAAGCAAGCGGCTGCTGAACGTGCTGGAGCAACGTCTCACCGGCCGCCAGTGGATCATGGACGATGAATACACCATCGCCGATATCGCCCTGCTCGGCTGGGTGCGCAATCTCATCGGGTTTTATGGCGCGCGCGAGATCGTGGAATACGACACGCTGAAAGCCGTTCCCGCCTGGCTGGACCGCGGGCTTGCGCGTCCGGCCGTGCAGCGGGGCGTCGAGATTCCGAAGCGGCCTTAGCCGGAAACAACCTCGAACAACCCCGCACTGACGAATTTCTCGGCAAGCGCGATGCGCACGTCGTCGCCCACCTCGCCGGGAATATCGCGCACATGGAATTCGCGGGCGCCGGCGATGAACGCCACGCTGTCTTCGACGCCGCGATGGATATAGACGTGGCCGCCGGGATGGCTGAGATCGATTTTCTGCGCGGTGGCCATCAGATGCGACACGGCCAGCGGACTCTGCCGCAACAGCGATGCGGGTGAAAGCGTGACTCTGCCCTTCGGCGCCGGCAGTTTTTCCAGATCGGCGATGGCGCGGGAAGACCGGCGTTGCAGCGCTTGCGCCACGAAATCGTCGGAGCGGCTGACGCTCTGAAGCTTTGCCAGTCCCTCGCGGATCTTCTCCGGCAGCGCGCCGAAATTGTTGTTGCGGATAGAGAGCGCCAGGCGCGGGTCCGCGAATTCGCGGAAGCTGCGGTCGAATTCCGAAAGATGATCCAGCGCCGCGATGATCGCCTCGCGCATCGTCAGCGGGATGAACCCGATCGAGAGATGAAACGAATCCGCCATCGCATCCACGCGATGTTTAGTGCCGCGGGGCAGATAGAGCAGATCGCCGGCATTCACTTCCAGGACATCGTGCGGGCCCAGAAGGATCGCGCCTTCCGGCGCGGTCTTCCAGACATTGGGCAGTTCGGAGCGCTCGGTGGAAATGTACCAGCGCTTCCTGCCGCTGAGCTGCACCACGATGATATCGTAATCGTCGTGGTGCACCGGCGCATGCGCGTCGCTGCGGCTGATGAACGCCTCCACCGTAGCGGGCTGATGGAAGATGGCTTCCATCGCGCGCAGGAATTCGTCGAGCGCGGACGAAAGCGCGCGGATGTCGCGCAGCCGCACGGTGTATCCCAGCGCGTAGAACGCTTCGATCTTCGCCTTGAACGCTTCGGCGCTGGGCAGCGGCTCGATCACCGGATGCGGGCCGAGCGGCGCTTCGGAATGACAGCCGATGCGCGGCGCCAAAACCTCGAAACTGTCCAGCGCGCGTTGCAGCGGATTATCGCCGAACAGACGGGCGCGCGCGCTTTGCGCGTTGCCGGGAATCTTGATGAAACGCTGCCCCAGCACCGAATCCAGAAAGGTATCCAGCGGCATGGGATCCAGAATCGTCTGGAAGGTGCTGTAGGCGTCTTGAAGGATCATGGTCCGTGCGTGCGCGTGTACGCGGGCACAATATCCCGGCGGCATGGCGGTTCTCAACCCGCTCGCCAAGCCTGCGCCAATGCCATAGCGTTAACCCGCAATTGCAGGAGAAGGCAGCGTGGCCGCGAAGTCCGTAACGATCTATGGCATCAAGAACTGCGACACGATGAAGAAGGCGCGCGCCTGGCTTGACACGCGCGGGGTCGAATATGCCTTCCACGACTACAAGGCCGAAGGTGTGTCCAAATCCGATCTGGAAAAATGGGTGAAGGCGGTGGGATGGGAAATCCTGCTCAACCGCGCCGGCACCACTTTCCGCAAATTGCCCGACAAGGACAAAGAGAATGTCACGCAGAAGAAGGCCGTTGCGCTGATGCTGGCGCAACCCTCCATGATCAAGCGGCCGGTCCTGGATGCGGGCGGTAGGCTTACGGTGGGATTCAAGCCCGAGATCTACGCCAAGCTGTTTGCGAAGGGCTGACGGCTTTTCCACGCCAGATCAATAACATAGCAAAAGCTCGCGCCGCCGCCTCCGGTGCGCGGGCGGGAACGAAATTCGCCTCCTCGCATTGAGCCTATGGAGTATTTTGCTCTTACAATGGTTCTCGGGAGGCTGGGAATGCTGGGACTTCTGCTCAATCGCCTGATGCGCAAAGGGACGCTGACGGTCATCCATGCGGATGGAAAGATGGAGGCGTTCGGCGCGGGCGATCCGCATGTCTCGATCCGCGTTCACGACGCGCGTGCGATCCCCGAACTGATCCTCAATCCCGATCTTGTGCTGGGCGAACTTTATATGGATGGCCGCCTCACCGTGGAGAACGGCACCGTCACCGATCTTCTCGACCTGCTGATGATGAATCTTGGCGCCGTGCAGCCGACCGGCCTGCACAAGCTGGCGCGCAAATTCCGCACGCTCACCCGCCGCTTCGCGCAATTCAATCCCGCCAGCAAGGCGAAAGAGCATGTCGCGCATCACTACGATCTCGACGGGCGGCTCTACGATCTCTTCCTTGGCCGCGACAAACAATATTCCTGCGCCTATTTCTCCGCGCCGGGCGAAACGCTGGAAGAAGCGCAAGTCGGCAAGAAGCGCCACATCGCCGCAAAGCTGCATCTCGACAAGCCGGGCATGAAGGTTCTGGACATCGGCTGCGGCTGGGGCGGTCTCGCCCTCAATCTCGCGCAGGATTGCCGCGCGGATGTGCTGGGCGTCACGCTGTCCGAAGAACAGCTTGGCATCGCGCGGCAGCGCGCCAGCCAGGCCAATGTCGCCGATACCTGCCGCTTCGAGCTTGTCGATTATCGCGCGCTCGGCGGCAAATACGACCGCATCGTTTCCGTCGGCATGTTCGAGCATGTCGGCGCGCCCTATTACGACGCATTTTTCGACAAGACGCGCGATCTTCTCGCGGATGACGGCGTGATGCTGCTGCACTTCATAGGCAGAACGGACGGCCCGGGCGCGACCAATGCCTGGATCGCCAAATATATCTTCCCGGGCGGTTATTGCCCCGCGCTGTCGGAAGTCATGGCTTCTGTCGAGAAGAGCGGGCTCATCGTCAGCGATGTGGAGGTCTTGCGCCTGCACTATGCGGAGACGCTGCGGGAATGGAGCAGGCGTTTCCAGGCCAACCGCGCCAAGGCCGCGCAGATCTATGACGAACGGTTTTGCCGCATGTGGGAGTTCTACCTGGCCGGCGCCGAAATGGCTTTCCGCCATGACGGACAGGTGGTCTTCCAGATCCAACTTGTGAAGAACCAGCACGCGCTACCAATCACGCGCGATTACATGGTGGATGCCGAGCGCACCATGCGGTTTGCCGGAACCGAGCACATGCCCGCGCCTTTGCGCCTGGTATGAACGGAAGATTTCCGGTCTTTCATTGTTGTATCAGGCTGTCGTAGCAAGGCTGTTAAAGCTATGCCCCCATCTTGCCTCTGTCATGATGACAGAGGCGACCGATTCATTTGGCCCGCGTGAGGCATCATGGGCGCGATCCTCGACGGCAACGCGGTGACGGCGGTGTTTACCCAGCCGCGGACGGACGGCGCTTTTCCGTCGGGCCTCGCCGAATATCTGAACGCCATCAGCCTGCGCCGCCCTGTTTTGCTGTTTGCTTTCGCGCCCAAAGCGGCGGGAACATTCCTGCGCAGCGCCGCCATCGATGCCGTCGGCGGGCAACTGGTGCGCATCAGCCATGCGTTGGGCGGCCGCGATGCGCAGCCTTATCTGCCGGTTTTCATTAATTACTATCTGGGCGGCATGTGCGACGGGCCGCTGGTGGCGCACGCCCACATGCAGGCGCTTCCAGCCAACCGGCATTTTCTGGAAATTCTCGGCATCCGGCCCATCATCATGCTGCGCTCCATCCCCGATATGCTCGCGTCATACTGGGACATGTTGGCGCAGAGTGCGCAAGCACGCGCCGAGGGCCTCAACTGCGTCATCCCCGAAGCGTTTGCCGATTTCAGCAGCGCGCGGAAGGCCGATTTCATGATCGACATGATCGCGCCCTGGTATGTGAGTTATTTCGCGACCTGGCTTGCCTACAAGAAAGAAGACCCGCAGGACGTTTGCACGCTGCACTTCGCCGATTTTGTGAAAGATCCGGCGGCGGCTCTGGAAACTGCGTTGAAGCATGCCGAGTTTTCACGCACCCGCGCCCAATGCCAGCATGCGCTCGATAGCGCCTGGGATGGCCGGGGCGAATTGCGCTTCAACAAGGGCACGGAAGGGCGCGGCAGGGAATACTTTTCATCCGCACATTGGGATCGTCTGGCGCGGATGCTGTCCTTTCATCCGGTGCTGGCGGAATATGCCGCGGAACTCCTTTAGGGCTGCGCGGAAGGCCGGGGAAAAGCAAGCGTAACCGCGGCGGATTTAACTGTGCAGAACTTTTCCAGCGCAGGGAATATGCTTGCCGCCTGTGGGCGTGAACGATTGATTCGCGCTTCGAGTTGCGCGAAGAACGCCGCCCCTCACGGAAGCCGAACAGCGCCCCAATGGAACAGGAAGCCTATCGCCACGTCCCCTACGATATCGAAATCGAGCAGGCGCTGCTCGGTGCGATCCTTGTGGACAACCAGGCGCTGGAGCGCGTGGCGGGCACGCTGAAGCCGGAGCACTTCTACGATCCGCTGCACCAGCGCATCTATGAACTCATGGCGTCACAGGCCGAACGCGGCGGCATGGTCATCACGCCGCTCACCCTGCATGCCGCGATGAAGGCCGATCCGGGCCTGATGGAAGTGGGCGGTCACGGCTATCTCGCCGGGTTGGCGCAGGCCGCCCCCGCGATGCCGAATGTGCGCGACTATGCGCGCATCCTGCAGGATCTGGGCGTGCGCCGCGCGCTCATCCGCATCGGCGAGGATGTCGTCAACAACGCCTATGAAGCGCCGCACGACAAGCCGCCGAAAGCGCAGATCGAGGAAGCCGAAAAGGCGCTCTATCGCATCAGCGAAAGCTCCAAATACAGCGGCGGCCCCATCGATTTCGGCGAGAGCCTGCGCCGCACCGTCGAACTGGCCGAAAAGGCGCAGGCTCGCGGCGGCCGCATTTCCGGCGTGGCTTCGGGCTTCGCCGATATCGACAGCCTGCTCGGCGGCTTGCAACCGTCCGACCTTCTCATCCTCGCCGGGCGCCCTGGCATGGGCAAAACATCGCTCGCCACCAACATGGCGTTCCATGCCGCGCGCCTGTGGCAGCAGGACATCGAGGCCGGCGCGGAAATGCCGCGCGGCGCGCCGGTGCTGTTCTTCTCGCTCGAAATGGCGGCGCAGCAGCTCTCGGGACGTATTCTCTCCGAGCAAACCGAAATCGAGATGTGGAAGATCCGCAACGGCAAGTTCACGGAAGCGGAATGGGAGAAGTTCGTTCTCACCATGCAGGAGCTTTCGACCCTGCCGCTCTATATCGACGACACCGGCGGCATCTCCATCGCGCAGATCGCGGCGCGCGCGCGGCGCATGAAGCGCGAGAAGAATATCGGCTGCGTGATGATCGACCATATCCAGCTTGTCGCGGGTTCCGGCCGCCCGGAAAACCGCGTGCAGGAAATCACGGAGATTTCGAAATCGCTGAAAGTTCTGGCGAAGGAACTGGATGTGCCGGTGATCGCGCTGTCGCAGCTATCGCGTTCGGTGGACAGCCGCGATGATAAGCGCCCCGTGCTGTCCGACCTTCGTGAATCCGGCTCGATCGAGCAGGACGCCGACGTGGTGATGTTCGTGTTCCGCGAGGAATATTACCTGAAGTCGCGTGAGCCCGAGCCCGGTTCCACTGAGCATGCCAAATGGCTGGAAAAGTGCGAGCGCGTGCATCGCCGCGCCGAAGTGCTGGTCGAAAAGCACCGCCACGGCGCCACCAACAAGATCGACCTCTTCTTCGACGACCGCTTCACCCGGTTCTCGAATCTGGTGCAGGAAGATCGCTAGACTATCCGTCATTGACGTATATCCGTCATTGGCCTATAAGGCTGCATGATCTTTGAATGGGATTCCGCAAAGAGCGCCAAAAATGTGCGCGAGCGCGGCTTGCCATTTGAGGTCGGCGCGGCGCTATTCGATCACCCTACGATCGAAGCGCCGGATACGCGCTACAACTACGGCGAGACGCGAATAAAGGCGGTTGGCATCGTTCGCGGTATCGTTCTGGTCTGTGTGTATAACGATCGCGACGGGGTTCGAAGGATCATCTCGCTTCGCGTGGCCAACAGGAAGGAACGGAATGCCTATCGTGCGGCGTACCAGGGCTGACGTGAATTTGTCCAAAGTCGATTGGGCGAAGATCGCGCGGACTTCGGAGAAGGAGATTGCGGCGCAAATCGCGTCTGACGCAGATACGGCTCCGGTATTTACGGAGGCTGAGCTGAAACGTGCGCGCCGCGTCGTTCCGCCGACCAGTGGCCGGAATGTGAAGTCTCTCCGCAGGCGTCTTGGGCTGAGCCAGCAACAATTCGCTGACCGTTACGGGTTTTCGGTCGAAACGATCCGAAATTACGAGCAGGGGCATCGCCAGCCTGTCGGACCGGCACGAGTGTTGTTAGAAGTGATTGCGAGCGAACCGGATGCGGTGACGCGCGCTCTTTCGCGAAAGTAAACCAATGTTCTCCTTCTTCACCGGCCGCAGCAATCGTCAGGAATATTGGATATCGGTTGCGCTGCTGATCGTTGTGGCGTTCCTTCTGACGGCGCTGCACATGGAATCGGCCAGCGCGGCCATCACGATCATGTGGGTCATCACCTGGCTGCGGCGGCTGCATGATATCGGCCGTCCCGGCTGGTGGGCGCTGGCGCCGATCGTTCTCATTATCGCGGTAGTGATCGGCGGACTTGCGCTGGGCGGGGAGCCGCTGGTGAAAGCGCTCGCCGCCATTCAGGCGATGGACACCAATTACGCCATGCCCGACAGGATCGCCTATCTGCTCTTCGGCATCGGCCTTGCCGCCGTCGTGATCCAGTTCGGATTCACGATCTGGCTGGGCGCGAAGAAGGGCGATGAAGGCAGCAACCGTTTCGGTGCGCCGCCGGAAGACATCATCAAGCGCAGCTAGGTTTTGTTTTTTGGTTTGAGGCGGCAAAATATCTGCTGCCAATCCAACGATGTCATGGCCCGCCGGAGTGCGGGCCACCCAGTTGAAATCTGCTCAACGGGCGAATGATAGAACGCCGGCGCTTCTTTTTTAGAAATCCGTGAAGGCGTCACCTGGGTGGCCCGCACTCCGGCGGGCCATGACAATGAGTTTGTGAGATCGTTCAAACAGAACGGCTCTAATAGCCGTCCTGGCCGTAACCTTCGGGGCAATCGGCGTCATAGCCATGGCCGACGCTCATGCGTTTGCCGGTCATGCTTTGCGCCACCGTCGGGCGCCGGCCCGCGAAGTAGCCGCGGCCGTAGCCGTCCACCCATTGAACACCGCCGCGATAATAGTGGCGGCCACCGCGATAGTAGCCCTCGCGCGCATAGCCGCCGGCGCCGGCGTAGCCTTCGCTGCTCTCGCTATAGGACACTGTCGAAGCGCTCACATAGCCGTAGCTCTGCACCGCCTCTTCGGAGCGCGCGGTGTAGCTGCCGTGATAGCCGCCGCCTTCATAGCGGTGACGGCGATGATGGCGCGGGATGTAGGACAGACGCGTCATGTGCGTGTCCGGGACCGCCTTGTCGCCGCAGTTGCACGCAGGCGCCGGCGGCGGGGCGGCTTGCACCACCTGCTGCTGCGGCGCGGGTGCCTGATCGCAGCCCGCAAGGCCGACGCCCATCAGAAGTCCAACCGTCACCAAGCCCGCGATACGCATGACCGACCTCAAAATCCTGTTCAGCGGGCAAACTGGCCCGCTCCGGTCCATTTTGGGACAGACCGCCCCGGAGCGCCCGCCTATGTTTCCGGTTTGGTTAAAGCCCAGGAGGGTCTTGACGTAACCAGAACGTTCCCTATGTGTTCTAAACTCGGCGTTGACCGGTAGAGGAAGGGGGAGGGGGTACCCCCCAATTTTTGAAAAACAATCTCCAAAGCATTTGCCAGAGAAATCAAAGAGGTATCGAAAATCCACGCATCAGGTTCGGCTTTGACCGCGACGCATCCTTCCTGCAAATGTCCGCGCCACATGAGCAACGCAGATTTCGAACCCGCGCGGCTAACCGTGCGATTGGGCGCACTTGCGGCCAATTACCGGACCTTCCAGCGCCTTTCCGGCAACGCGGCCGTGGCGGGCGTGGTGAAGGCCGACGGCTATGGCTGCGGCGCGCTGGAAACGGCCAGGACATTGCGCCGCGCCGGTTGCGACACCTTTTTCGTCGCGCGTCTGAGTGAAGGCATCGCGGTGCGCAACGTCATTCCGGACTCGCGCATCTTCGTCCTCGATGGTGTGCAGCGCGACACGCTTCCGGCGTTCGTTTCGCACAAGCTCACTCCGGTTCTGAATTCGCTGGACGAGATCGCGCTGTGGAGCGACACGGCGCGGAAGGCGCGCACCGAATACGAAGCCGCGATTCATCTCGACACCGGCATGAATCGTTTGGGCCTGCCGCATGAGGAATTGAACGCGCTGGCAAACGAATTGAATTCGCGCCTCGGCGGCATTCGCATCGCGCTGTTGATGAGCCATCTGGCCTGCGCGGACGATTCCGAATCCGGCATGAACCGCGAGCAGTTCGCGCGATTCAAAGCAGCGCTGGCGCGATTGCCCGCGGCGCCCGCCAGCCTCGCATCGTCCGGCGGCGTCTTGCTTGGCAAGGATTACGTGTTCGACATGGTGCGCCCCGGCATCGGCCTTTACGGCGGCAATCCGCAGGTTTCCGGCAAGCCCAATCCCTTCCAGACCGTTGCCCTGATGACGGGCAAAATCCTCCAGCTCCGCCGCGTTGACAGTGGAGGAAGCGTTGGTTACGGAGCCACATTCCGGATCGGGCGGGAAACGGTTCTGGCAACCGTGGCATTGGGATATGCGGACGGATTGATGCGCGCCTTGAGCAACAACGGTTTCGGCGCCATCGCCGGCTATCGCGCGCCGGTCGCAGGCCGCGTTTCCATGGATCTGGTGACTCTCGATGTGACGGACGTTCCGGCTTCCGCGTTGCGTGTGGGCGCCGATGTCGAATTCTTCGGCGATACGATCTCGCTGGAAGAAACCGCCGCTGCGGCGAACACCGCGAACTACGAATTGCTCACCTCGCTCGGTCCGCGAATCCCGCGCCGCTATGTCGAGGCCGCGCGATGAACATTTTTGCCAGCGTGGGCCGTCTGTTCCTTTTGTTTCTCGCCGAAGTCGGCAGACTGACGCGTTTTACGTTCAGCTCCATCACCAGCATCGTGCGTCCGCCGATCTATTGGCGCCTGCTGGTGCAGCAGATCATGCGTATCGGCTGGTTCTCGCTGCCGGTCGTCGGCCTCACCGCGTTCTTCACCGGCGGTGCGCTGGCGTTGCAGATTTTTATCGGCGGCAATCGCTACGGCGCCGAAGCCATCGTTCCGCAGATCGTGGTCCTGGGCATCACGCGCGAGCTTGGCCCGGTGATCGCAGGCCTGATGGTCGCGGGCCGCGTCGCCGCCGCGATCGCCGCGGAGATCGGCACCATGCGCGTGACCGAGCAGATCGACGCGCTGACCACGCTCTCGACCAATCCGGTGAAGTATCTCGTCGTGCCGCGCCTGATCGCGGCGGTCATTACCATGCCGATCCTCGTCGGTATCGCGGATGCCATCGGCGTGTTCGGCGGTTACATCGTTGCGACCAAGAGCCTGAACTTCAACGGCGCGGTTTATCTGAAGAACACGGCGGATTTCGTCACCAGCCATGACGTGATGAGCGGCCTCGTAAAAGCAGCGGTGTTCGGCTTCATCATCGCGCTGATGGGTTGCTATAGCGGCTTCAATTCCAAAGGCGGCGCGCAGGGCGTCGGCACGGCCACCACCAATGCGGTGGTGTCGTCTTCGATCCTCATTCTCGCCGCCAACTATCTTCTCACCTCGATCCTGTTCACGAGCTAGGCCATGGACACAAAGATCGAACTTCAGGGCGTCAAGAAGCGGTTCGGCCAGAAGGTCGTGCTGGATGGCGTCGATCTGAAAATTGGCAAGGGCGAAAGCGTCGTCATCATCGGCGGCTCCGGCTCCGGAAAATCGGTCACGATCAAATCGGTGCTTGGGATTGTTCGTCCCGATGCCGGCAAGATCTATGTAGATGGCAAAGAGACGACGCACCTCCACGGTCGCGCGCGCGAGGACGTGCTCAAGAAATTCGGCATGCTGTTCCAGGGCGCCGCGCTGTTCGATTCTCTTCCGGTTTGGGAGAACGTGGCCTTCGGTCTCATTCAGGGCCGCGGCATGGGCCGCCGGAAAGCGAAAGACATTGCCATCGCAAAGCTTGCGAAGGTCGGCCTCGGCAGCGAAGTCGCGAACCTTTCGCCGTCGGAATTGTCGGGCGGCATGCAGAAGCGCGTCGGCCTTGCCCGCGCCATCGCCGCAGACCCCGAAATCCTGTTCTTCGACGAACCGACCACGGGCCTCGATCCCATCATGGCGGACGTCATCAACGACCTCATCGTCTCGACGGTGAAGGATCTTGGCGTCACCGCCGTCTCGATCACGCATGACATGGTGAGCGCGCGCAAAATCAGCGACCGCATCGCCATGCTCTACAAGGGTAAGATCATCTGGCAGGGCCCGACAAAGGACATCGACGCTTCCGGCAACGAATATGTCGACCAGTTCATCCACGGCCGCGCCGACGGCCCGATCAAGATGGAAGTGCGGGGATAGCTTCCGTGAAGCGCACGTTCGAAATCTGGACTAGCGATGACAGAGGTAGCGCGATGTTTATGAAAGGCGCCAAAGTGTGGCGGGAAAGCCTTTCACAAGACTATAAATTGCTTCGCACATTTGAGGCAGAGAGCCGCTTCGATGCATTCCGCATCTATTATGATCTTATGGGGTGGGGTGAATGGACGCCGCCAGAAGGCGTGCAGGACTTACAGTTCACTGGCGATGACAGCCACGATCTCGATTAGCCAGAGGTTGTAGTGATGGCCAAATCCTCTTCCACATTTGTTTGCCAGTCCTGCGGGAACGTCACGTCCAAATGGGCCGGCAAGTGCGAGGCTTGTGGTGGGTGGAACACGATCACGGAAGAGGGCGCGGCGCCGCCGCTGGGCAACAATGCGGGACCGCGCAAGCGCGGGCGCAAGATCGCGTTGGAAGATCTGAAGACGGTCGATAAAGAGCCGCCGCGCCGCATCACCGGCACGGCGGAATTCGATCGTGTCGCGGGCGGCGGGTTGGTGCCGGGCTCCGCGTTGCTCATCGGCGGCGATCCCGGCGTCGGCAAGTCGACACTCATCCTTCAGGCGCTGGCGTCCTATGCGAACAAGGGCGGCACCGCCGTCTATATCTCCGGCGAAGAGGCGATGGCGCAGGTGCGCTTGCGCGCGTCGCGCATGGGATTGTCGGATGCGAAGGTTGCGCTGGGCGCGGCCACCAATGTCGAAGACATCCTGACGACGCTGGAGCAGCAACCGCCCCCCGGCATCATCGCCATCGACTCCATCCAGACGATCTGGACTTCTGCGCTGGAAGCCGCGCCGGGCACCATCGCGCAGGTGCGCACCGCATCGTTCGATCTGGTGCGTTATGCGAAAGCCAGCGGTGCGGCGCTGCTGCTCGTCGGCCATGTCACCAAGGATGGGCAGATCGCCGGGCCCAAGGCCGTTGAGCATCTTGTCGATGCGGTTCTCTATTTCGAAGGTGAGCGCGGCCATCACTTCCGCATCCTGCGCGCGGTGAAGAACCGCTTTGGCGCGACCGACGAGATTGGTGTGTTCGAAATGACCGGCGCCGGTCTCTCGCAGGTGGCCAATCCCTCCGCGTTGTTCCTCGGCGACCGCCACAGCAATGCGCCGGGCAATGCGGTGTTCGCGGGCATGGAAGGCACGCGGCCACTGCTCGTGGAAATCCAGGCGCTGGTTGCTGCACCGGCTTACGGCACGCCGCGCCGCGCAGTGGTCGGCTGGGAATCGAGCCGCCTCGCCATGATTCTCGCCGTGCTGGATGCGCGGGGCGGGCTTGGGATGGGCGGGCATGATGTCTATCTGAACGTCGCCGGTGGGTTGAAAGTCGGCGAACCGGCGGCGGATCTGGCTGCTGCTGCGGCTCTTATCTCCTCCTTCACCGGACGCGCCTTGCCCAAAGACACGGTCTATTTCGGCGAAATCAGCCTTTCGGGCGATGTGCGCCCTGGCCCGCAGGCCGAGCTTCGTCTGAAAGAGGCGGCCAAGCTGGGCTTTACCCGCGCCATCGTTCCCACCGGCACCAAATTCGAAAATTTGGGGGCCGAGGGCGTGGGATTGGCGCTACACCCGATCGGCGATGTGGCCGAATTGGCGCAATTTGCCGGTGGTGCGCGAAGCCTCAGCCCCGTGGCCGTGGTAAAATAGAATCAATGGCGGCGTTCAGTTTTCATTGGATCGACCTGTTGGTGGTCGCCATCGTCGGGGCATCGGCGGTGTTCGCGGTCTATCGCGGCTTCGTCGCCGAAACGCTATCGATCTTCGCCTGGGCCGCCGCCGCCTTCGCCACGCTCTACTTCGCGCCCGCTGCGGCCCCGCTGCTGAGCGGTTCGATGTCTTCGGTGGCGGCGCAGGTCGTCGCCTATATCGCCGTCTTCCTTGTGGTGCTGATCCCGCTGTCCTTCGTCAGCGCGCGCTTTGCCGACAATGTGCGAAGTTCCTCCGTAGGCCCGCTCGACCGGTCATTGGGCGCAGTGTTCGGGATCATCCGCGGCCTGATCCTGATCGCGATGGCCTATATCCTCTTCACGCTCATTGTGCCGATCAAGAAACAGCCCGAATGGATCGCGGACGCCTTCACGCTTCCGCTCATTCAGGATACCGGCGATGTGCTCCTCTCGCTGGTTCCAGATCGGGACACACATGCGCGGACATTCGCGGAGGCGCCCGCTGAGCATTCGCGGTCTATTGAGACCCATCCGTATAAAGCCCGTGTTTACAGGTCGGAATTGCTACAGCCCCGCCCCAAGCCGGGCGCAAAGCAAGCGGCCAAAAGCCACGTCCCGCGTGCAAAAAAGAGCTATGGCGCTCGCGAGCGTCAGGGGTTAGACAACCTCATCCAATCGACCAGCGGCGGCGGGAAGAAGCCATGAACGGCACAACCTCTCCCTTCGACGACGACAAGCTTCACGAAGAGTGTGGCGTGTTCGGCGTTTTCGGGCATCCCGATGCGGGCGCATTGACCGTTCTGGGTCTGCATGCGCTTCAGCATCGCGGACAGGAGGCGGCGGGCATCGTCACCTATGACGGCACGCAGTTCATCGCGGAGCGTCACCCAGGACTGGTCGGCGATATCTTCGGCAAAAACAGCCCGCATGCGGAAAAGCTGAAAGGCGGCAATGCCGTCGGCCATGTGCGCTATTCCACCACCGGCGGCTCGATGGCGCGCAACATTCAACCGATGTTCGCGGACCTCGCGGGCGGCGGGATCGCCATCGCGCATAACGGCAATCTTACCAACGCCCGCACGATCCGCTCCGAACTGGTGCGCGAGGGCGCGATCTTCCAATCCACCTCGGACACCGAGGCGATTATCCATCTCGTCGCCCGCAGCTCATTCGGCCCCATCGTGGACCGCCTGATCGATGCGCTGAAACAGGTGGAGGGCGCCTATTCGCTGGTGGCGCTCACCTCCAAGAAGCTGATCGGCGTGCGCGATCCCTGGGGCGTGCGCCCGCTGGTGCTGGGCGAGTTGAACGGCGCGCCGATCCTCACCTCGGAAAGCTGCGCGCTCGACATCATCGGCGC
>JAFECP010000009.1:83603-89267 GCA_018242105.1 Pseudomonadota bacterium | reverse complement strand
CGCCGCAGCCGGAACGCTTTTGCATTTTCGAATATGTCTATTTCGCGCGGCCGGATTCCACCGTGGAAGGCCGCAATGTTTACGACGCGCGCAAGCGGATCGGCGCAGAGCTGGCCAAGGAAGCGCCCGCGATTGCCGACATGGTGATCCCGGTGCCGGATTCCGGCGTTCCCGCGGCGCTCGGCTTTGCCTCGCAGTCGGGATTGCCATTCGAGCTGGGCATCATCCGCAATCACTATGTCGGCCGCACCTTCATCGAGCCGACGGATGCCGTGCGTCACATGGGTGTGCGCCTCAAGCACAATCCCAATCGCGCCAAGCTGCAGGGCAAGCGCGTGATTCTGGTAGATGATTCCATCGTGCGCGGCACAACGTCGAAGAAAATCGTGCAGATGGTGCGCGATGCCGGTGCGACCGAAGTGCACTTCCGCATCGCAAGCCCGCCGACCAAGGATTCCTGCTTCTACGGCGTCGACACGCCGAACAAGGAAGACCTTCTGGCGCATCGCATGAATGTCGAAGAGATGCGCGCCTATATCAATGCGGACAGCCTCGCTTTTGTCTCGATGGATGGCCTCTATCGCGCCATGGGCGAGCAGAAACGCAACACGCAGAAGCCGCAATTTTGCGACG
Organism: Pseudomonadota bacterium; assembly: GCA_018242105.1. GTDB lineage: Bacteria > Pseudomonadota > Alphaproteobacteria > Micropepsales > Micropepsaceae > Rhizomicrobium. Next base: position 88,634 of record JAFECP010000009.1, on the reverse strand, counting down.
CCTGCTTCTCCGGCAACTATCCCATCGAACTTACCGATGTGAACGGCGGCCGTAAGGACGGACAGCTCTCACTGCTGGCCGAAGTCGCCTGATGCAGCGCATCGTTCTCGTCACCGGCGCCTCGCGCGGGATCGGCCGTGCCGCCGCGCGCGCCTTGGCCAAGACTGGCGCCCACGTCATCGCCGTTGCGCGCACCGTGGGTGGTCTCGAAGAACTCGACGACGAAATCAAGAAAGACGGCGGCGAGGGCGCGACCCTTGTGCCCATGGACCTGCGCAATTTCGATGGCCTCGATCAGTTGGGCGCTTCCATTCATGAGCGCTGGGGCCGGCTCGATGCGCTTTTCGGCAATGCCGGGTCGCTAGGCGAACTGAGCCCGCTCACGCATCTTGCGCCGAAGATGTGGCAGGAAGCGCTCGACGTGAATGTTACCGCAAACTGGCGGTTGATCCGCTCGCTCGATCCGCTGCTCAGAAAATCCGAAGCGGGCAGGGCGCTGTTCATGACCAGCGGTGCGGCGCGCAAGCACACGCCCTTCTGGGGTTCTTATGCCGTGACGAAGGCGGCGTTGGAGTCGCTGGTGCTGACCTACGCCGCTGAATGCGAAAGCTCAAACGTCAAAGCGAACCTTCTCAGCCCCGGACCGTTGCGCACGCGCATGCGTGCCCGCGCGATGCCCGGTGAAGATTCCAATACTCTGGAGCCGCCGGAAGCGGTGACACCGCTCATCGTCGAGATGCTGTCGCCGTCCTATGCGAAGAACGGCACGCTCACTGACTATCGGCAAACGGGTTCTTCGACGTCCTGAGCGCAAAGCGCATCGGGACGCCCTTTAGATCGAACGCTTCGCGCAATTCATTGGTGAGATAGCGCAGATAGTGTTCGGGCAATCCATCCAACTGGTTGCCGAATAGCGCGAAGGTTGGCGGCCGCGCCTTCACCTGCGTCATGTAACGCACACGCACGCGGCGTCCGCTGATCGCCGGCGGTGGATGGCGGGCGAGGGCGTCTTCCAGAAATTTGTTCAACTGCGAAGTGCTGACACGAAAATTCCATGCGCGATCCGCTTCCTCGATGGCCGGCAACAGCCGGTCCACACCTTCGCCGGTGCGCGCGGAAACCGCGATAAGCGGCGCGCCCCAGAGCTGTGGCAAGAGGCGATCCAGCTTTTCCCGCAATTCCGAAATCTTCCCGCCGCGATGTTCGACAAGATCCCATTTGTTGACGGCGAATACCACCGCGCGGCCCTCGCGGGCGATAAGGTCCGCGATGGTCAGATCCTGCTTCTCAAACGGCGCGGCCGCATCGATCATCACGACGACGCATTCGGCAAAGCGGATCGCTTCCAGCGCACTGTCCACAGACATCTCTTCCAGAAGATGCCCGGCCACGCGCGCCTTTTTGCGCAGGCCCGCCGTATCATGCAGCAGGATCTCGCGGCCTCCCGCTTTCCATTTGGCGACCACAGCATCGCGTGTCGTTCCCGCTTCGGGGCTGGTGAGGGAGCGCTCTTCGCCGAGCAGCCGGTTGAAAAGGCTGGACTTGCCGACATTGGGGCGCCCGACGATCGCAAGCTTTAGGGGGCCTTTCTCTTCGCCCCCTTCTTCCGAAGCGCCGGGCTCTTCGGTCACATACGCCAAAATGGCGTCGATGAGTTCGCCAATGCCCAGCGCGTGTTCTGCGGAAACGGCGATCGGTTCGCCGAAGCCCAGCGCATATGCTTCCGCTTCGTTCGGGCGTTCGCGCGCTTCGCTCTTGTTTGTGACCAGAACGACCGGTTTTCCCGCGCGGCGCAACGCGGCGGCGATGATTTCATCTCCGGCGGTGACTCCAGCGCGAACATCGACGACAAACACGCACACGTCTGCGTCGCCGATGGCCGTGCGCGTCTGCCCGGTCATGCGCTGGCTGAGGCTGCCCGCTTCGCCTTCTTCAAAGCCCGCCGTGTCGATCAAGCGGACGGCATGGCCGTTGAAAACGGTCAGCGCTTCATGCCGGTCGCGCGTGACGCCGGGCGTGTCGTGGACGATGGCGAGTTTTTTCCCGGCTAGCCGGTTGAAGAGCGTAGACTTGCCCACATTGGGCCGCCCGACGATAGCGATGGTAAGGGGCATGGCATTCCCATCGCCTCAGCGCATCGCCACAAGCTGGGCGTTGTTGGTCAAAAGATAAAGCGTGTCGTTCGCCACAACCGGCGCGATATAGGCGCCGCCCGGAATTTCCACACGCCCCATCAACTGCCCCGTATAGGGCGAAATCGATTCCGCATAACCGTTCGAAGAGACCGCAATCAGGCGATCCGAAACAAGAATAGGCCCGGCCCATATGATGGGCTCGTCCTTGCTGTCCGGGTCTTCCCAGCGCGGAAGCTGGTGGGTCCATTTCACCTTGCCGTCCTTGCGCTGAAGGCACAGCAGCGTGGCATCGGTGGTCAGCACATAAACGAAATCTCCCGCAGCCCAAGGTGTCTGAATGCCGCCTATATCGCGCGACCACACCCGCTCACCGGAGTTCAAATTGATCGCCACCATGAGGCCGGAGTGACTGATGGCGAACACCATGTCGCGGTCGATCACCGGCCGCCCGGCGATGTCATCCAGCTCGGACAAGGCCGTGACATTGCCCGTGCGCGTCAGCATATCGCTCCATGCGACGCGGCCGTTGCTGACGCGGATCGCGAACAACTCGCCGGAGCTGTACGGCACCAACACATAGTCGCCGGCGACGGCGGCGCTGGTGCTTTCCAGGATACCGGCGCTTTCGGTGATGCCTTGATGGTCCCACAGCTTGCGGCCGTCCACTTGCGCCAGAGCGTAGAAGTGATTGTCCTGGCTCGACACGAACACGCGTCCGCCATTGGCCACGGGCGCGTTGACGATTGGCACGCCAACATCGACCTTCCACAACTGCTTTCCGCTCGATGCATCCAGCGCGAAGATGGAGCCGAAACCGGTGGAAACGAACAGCTTGCCATCGTCGAAGGCCACGCCGCCGCCGAAGCCCTTGGACGGATCGATGCTAGTATCCTTGCCGAGCAGGCCGAAGGACATGGTGTTCCAGAATGACTCTTCACCGCCATGCGGCGCGAGTTCCTTGTCCCACACAGGATTACCGCTTTTGGCGTCGTAAGCAAAAACATGCGATTCTGCGTCGAGCACATACACGCGGCCGTTCGCGATGACCGGCGCGGCCGTCAAGCGCGATTCCGAGTCGGAGCCCTTGCCAGCGTCCTGCTGCCAGACGACACGCAACGGCCCGTTTGCTTCCAGATGATACATCGCATTGGAGGAATAGCCGCCGGGCTCCGGCCATTCGGGATTGCGATAAGGCGGCGGCAAGACCACCGGTGTTTGCGCCAGTGCAGGGTCTGGCCTCAGCGATTCATCCATCGCCATAATCGAGATGCGCTGGCCCTTGATGTTCGACTTCTTGGTCGAACTGAACCAGCCGCTGGTGAGATCTTGCACCGCGTTCACGGCTTCGCAACCCGACAGCGCGACAAGCGCTGCGAGACACAGCGCGATACGGAAGGTCTTTTTGGTCATTTCTTTTGAGAGCCTTGCGTAGGCGCTGCGGCGGGCGTTTGCGCCGGCGCGATCGCTTTGGGTGCTGGCGGCGGAGGCACGGTGCCGAAATTCTGTCCTGCGCCAGCCGCGAGGTAGGTTGCCATGGCGGCGCTACGCTGGTGCAGCGATTCCGGCAGGTTCTTTTCAGCCGCAAGCTTTTTGTATGCGGCGAGCGCCTCAGCGGTTTTTCCGTAATGGAAGTCAGAATAAGCCAAAATCTCGCGCGCCATCGGATCCCACACGCTTGTTGCGCCGGTCAGAGGCGCGAGCAGTTTTTCCAGGTCCGCTCGCGAACTCGTATCCGCGGTGGCCCATGCAACGCGCAAGCGCGCAACGCTTGCAAGGATGTCATCGCCATTGGCCATAATCTCTGTGTAGAGCTTCACGGCGTCTGCCGTGCGGCCAGCCGATTGCAGCGCTCCGGCTTCCTGGAGGCGCGATATCTCGGCATATCCGTGCGGCGCGCTGGCTGCAATCTTTCCGAAAGCTTCCGCGGCTGCGGGTGTTTGGCCTGAGTCAAGCAGTTGTTGGGCCGCCATGTACTCTGCGGACGAACGCACTTGCTCCCGATGCTCGTAGTAGCGCCAGACTTGCCAGCCGGCTGCCGCGATAACCAGGAGAGCGGCTGCCGCGATGATGTAGTCGCCGTACTCTTTCCAGAGTTTTTCCCAGCGCTCGCGGCGGACTTCTTCCTCGACTTCATGGAAGATGTCGGTCACGGGAATCCTTTCGGGGCAGGGCCCAGCCAAAGCCTTGATAGCGCGGGATGATTAGCCGCTCCCCCGCACCGGCGCAACACAATCCCCCATGAAACCCCGGCAATAGGCGGGAAGAGCAGGCGAGGACCTCGAATTCAAAAGAAAACCGCGGCTTTTGGGGCCGCGGCTCTTAGATTTCGGAAGGCGCGAAGAATCAGGCTTCCGCCTCTTCGCCATCTTCCTTCGGGCCGGCGCCTTCTTCGAAGAGTTCTTCGGCCGCAATCTTGGCTTCGGCGGAAGCTTCTTCCTCGGCGGTGCGATCGGCGAGAACATCTTCGCCCCGGGCCTGACGTTCGGCTTCTTCTTCCGTGCGCGCGACGTTGATCGTCACGGTTACGCGGACTTCCGGATGCAGCACGACGACAACCGGGAACAGGCCGATCGTCTTGATCGCCTTGTCCAGCGGCACCTGCGTGCGCGAGACGGTGAAGCCGCCCGCGGTGATGACATCGGAGATGTCACGCGGGGAGACGGAGCCATAGAGCTGACCACGATCGCCGGCCTGGCGCAGCAGCGCGAAGGTCTGGCCTTCGAGCTTCTTGCCAACCTTCTCGGCTTCGCCCTTTTGCTTGAGGTTCTGTGCTTCGAGCTGCGCCTTCTGCGTCTGGAAATATTCGCGGTTGGCTTTCGTCGCGCGGAGGGCCTTCTTCTGGGGCAGAAGGTAATTGCGGCCGAAGCCGTCTTTTACCTTCACCTCGTCGCCCATC
>JAFECP010000009.1:69966-83518 GCA_018242105.1 Pseudomonadota bacterium | reverse complement strand
ATGAAGCGCTGCAGCAGCTTCACGTCCTTGTAATCGATCTTCGGCGCGTTGGCGCCGGAGAAGGGGCAGGTCTTCTTGCGGCGGAAGAAGGGACGGCGTCCGCCGCCGGCTCCGCCATCACGTCCACCGTCTCTGCCGCCTTCGCGACCGCCACGATCTCCACGGTCACCGCCGCCGGAACGTTCTCCACCGTAGCTCATGCTGCTGCTCCTTCGGTCGCTTCGCCTTCCGGCTTGTCATCGCGGCGGTTCTTGTTCGAGGACTGCTCGAACTTGTCCACTTTCACGGTGATGTAGCGCAGCACGTCTTCGTTGATCTTGAGCTGACGCTCGAGCTCGTGCACGGCCTTGCCGGGGGCGTTGATGTTGAGGAGCACGTAATGCCCCTTGCGGTTCTTCTTCAGGCGGTACGCCAGGCCGCGCAGGCCCCAATATTCCTGCTTCTCGACCTTGCCGCCTTCGCCTTCGATGATGGTCTTGAGGTGGGTCGCCAGCGCGTCCACCTGCTGCGCGCTGATATCCTGGCGCGCGATCAGGAGATGCTCGTAAAGAGCCATTCCTTTAAGTCCCTGTTTTGGCTACGGAACCTCACCGGGCGGGATGCCCGAAGAAGCTTTGGTTCGCAAGGACGCCGGACCATCCGGCTTGGACCCCATAAGGGCCTCCCGCGACCGCAACCGCTTGAAGGGCGGGCGTATAGCGGAACAGGGGTATAGAGGCAAGGCAGTGAGGGATTCGGCGAATGGACCTTAATATCTACATGGCGGCGGGTTTTGCGGGGGCTGTATTGGTGATTTTGGCTTATCTGGCCAACCAGATGGGGCGCCTGCCATCCGACGATTGGCGCTTTCCGGGCGCTAATTTGGCCGGGTCTATCCTGATCCTCGCATCGCTCTATTCGGCCTGGAATTTCCCCTCCGCTGTGATTGAACTGTTTTGGGCAGCCATCAGCCTCTACGGGCTTGTCCGTCACCGGATTCATCGGGTGTCATCCAAATTGTAACGAGTGTGACATTCTGCCCTAAGTGTACCCCTCATACTCCCGTCAACATTCCGGAGCATTCCATGAGCGCGCAGGACGATGTCCGAAAACTTCTGGCGGAGGACGACCGCAAGGATTTCGACTTCGCGTCGCGTGGGTTCATCGCCACGCGCAAGGACCTCAGGATCATGCGCGACGACGGCAAGTTCGCGGCGTTCGACGCTTCCACCTATGGCTTCCTGGCGGGTGAGGCGCCGCCCACCGCCAATCCTAGCCTGTGGCGGCAGGCGCAAATCCTGACCCAACATGGGCTCTTCAAGGTCCACGAGCGCATTTATCAAGTCCGCGGGTTCGATGTTTCCACGGTGTCCTTCATCGATGCCGGCAGCGGATGGATTGTCGTCGATCCGCTGACGAGCGTGGAAGTGGCGCGCGCGGCGCTCGATCTCGTCAGCGAGCATGTCGCGAAGAAACCGGTTTTGGCCGTCATTTATTCGCACAGCCATGTCGACCACTATGGCGGCGTGGGCGGGGTGACCAATGCCGCCGACGCGGCGTCGGGCAAGGTGAAGGTGATCGCGCCGGAAGGGTTCCTCGAACATGCCGTATCGGAGAACATCATTGCGGGGCCAGCGATGCTGCGCCGTGCGCGATTCCAGTTCGGCCTGACCCTGCCGCGCGACGCGGAAGGCGAGATGACGTCCGGCCTGGGGCCGTGCCCGTCACTGGGTTCGCTGTCGCTGATCGCGCCGAACGCGCTTGTCACCCATACAGGACAGGAAATCGCCATCGGCGATGTGACCATGGTGTTCCAGCTTACGCCAGGCACCGAAGCACCGGCGGAAATGAATTTCTATCTGCCGCAATTCCGCGCCCTATTCATGGCGGAGAATGCGAACCTGACGATGCACAATCTGCTGCCGGCGCGCGGCGCGCTGGTGCGCGATGCGAAAGCCTGGGCGGATTATCTTACCGAAGCGATCCGTCTGTTTGCGGGCAAAAGCGATGTGATGTTCGCCGCGCACGGAATTCCGCGCTTCGGCCGGCAGGAGATCGAGGCATTTCTTTCGAACCATCGCGATGCGTACAAGTTTCTGCACGATCAGACCGTGCGGCTGATGAATTCGGGCCTTACCTCCAGCGAGATTGCCGAGGAACTGGCGCTTCCCGAAGTGCTCGCGAAGCAATGGTTCAATCGCGGCTATTACGGCACGATGAGCCATAATTCGAAGGCCATCTATCAGCGCTATCTTGGCTGGTACGACGCCAATCCCGCCAACCTCAATCCGCTGCCGCCGGAGCCCGCCGCGAAGAAATATGTCGAAGCGATGGGCGGCGCGGCCAAAGTGATGGTGCTTGCCGAAAAGGCCGAAGGCGCGGGCGATCTGCGCTGGGCGGCGACTTTGCTCAATCATGCCGTTTTCGCCGACGACAGAAACCAGGCAGCGCGCGATCAACTCGCGGGCATTTATACGAAGCTGGCGTTCGAGGCCGAAGCCGGCACCTGGCGCAACATCTATCTCACCGGTGCGCAGGAATTGCGGCAGGGACCGGTGCCGCTTCCGGCGGGCGGTTTCAGTCCGGATGTCCTGTCCGCCACCACGACATCCATGCTGCTCGATTTTGCCGCGGTGCGCGTCAATCCCGAAAAGGCCGAGAAGCCCTTCAGGATCAACATCGAGCTTACCGACCGGAAGGAGAAGCACCTCATTACCGCCGGCAACGGAGTCCTGATCCACGAGGAAGGCGTCAGCGATCCGGATGCGGGCGCCACCGTGCGGATGAAGCGGCCAGATCTGCTGATGACCCTGTTCGCCGGAATGCCCTATCGCGCGCGTATCGACAGCGGCGACATCGCGGTGGAAGGCGATGTATCGCTTTATGGCGCGCTTGTGGGCCTGATCGAACCCGTGACGCCCAATTTCCCAATCGTCACACCTTAGCGGCTGCTGCTTTTTTCGTGCATATCGGGCGTATGCGCGACCTTATTCAGACGAAGGGCGCTGTCGCGAAAGGCAGCGCCCCTACTTTCAGGCTACGGGAGACGCGCGTCGCGGTAGCTCCGTTTTAGCCGACCGGCCCGGCGGGCGGGCCCGTCATGGTGCCCTCGGCCGCGAGCGGGCTGGGCAAGCGAACCGTCCTCCCATGCTGCGGGTGCCGTCAACGCAAAAATATGACCGCGCGTCAGTCGCAAGCTTTCGCAAAAGCACCTAAGTTCCTTGCATGGTCGAGATACTTCCGCCTTTACCGCCGCCCGATCCGCATTCGCGCTGGCGATTTCTGCGCGATGTGCTGGTGTTTCAGCTCAAATTGGTCTTGGGCAATCTGCAGAATTTCGTTTTGGTGCCCGTTTCGCTCGCCGCCGCCGTGCTCGATCTTTTCATCAAGGGCAAGCATGAGGGCGAAAAGTTCTATCGCGTAATGGATTGGGGCCGTCGCACCGACGAGATGATCAACGTCTACAGCGCCATCGGTGGTTATCATGCGACCGGCGGTGACAACGAGCACGCCATGTATGGCGATTTCACAGTGGACACGATCGTAGAGAAGGTTGAAGGCGCGATCGTGCGGGAATATGCAAAGGGCGGCACGGCCGCGAATATCAAGTCCGCGGTGGACCGCGCCATCGACGGCATGCAATCGCATGGCGATAAGCACAGGGAAAAATTTGACGAGGCGATGCAACGCACCGACGACGCGATCCGCCGCGCCACGGACAAGTTCAAACCGAAGCCGGGCTTCGATCCCGGCAAGGAATGAAGGCGCGCTAGCCGTTCAGGAAACCTTCGAGCACGTTCACGGTGTTCACACCGAGATGCTCGATATTGTAGCCGCCTTCGAACACGAAGACCGACGGCAGCCCCGCGCGGCCGATCGCTTCGCCCATGCGCAGATAGTTTTCCGTCGTGATCTTGAAGCGGCAGATGGGATCGCCTTCGAAGGTGTCGAGGCCGAGCGACACCAGCAGAACATCCGCGCCGAAATCCTTCACCGCTTTCAGCGCGCGGTCGAGTGCATGGGAGTATTCCGGCCAGGTGGTTTTGCGGGGCAGCGGAAAGTTGATGTTCTTCTCCTCGCCGGCGCCTTCGCCTTTTTCGTCCGCGTAACCGAGATAGTGCGGATAGGCGAAAGACGGATCGGCGTGGATAGACGCGAAGAACACATCGTTGCGGCGGTAGAAGATCGCCTGCGTGCCATTGCCGTGGTGGTAGTCGACATCGAGGATCGCCGGGCGGCGGCCTTGATCCAATAACCACTGCGCCGCGATGGCGACGTTGTTGAGATAGCAATAGCCGCCATAGACATCGCCGCTGGCGTGATGGCCCGGCGGGCGCGCCAGCGCGAACGCTGCACGCTCGCCTCCGTGCACCGTTTCCGCGGCCGATAGCGCGATGTTCACCGCTTCGCGCGCTGCAGGCCATGTGCCTTTGCCGATGGGCGTTGCCGTGTCGAAGCAATAAGAGCCGAGCTGCTTTTCGATATCGCCGTCACGCATCTCGCGCAGGCCGCGCGCCGGCCAGACCGACGGCACAGCGTCGGCATCGTCGTTCCAGTATTTCTCGCGCCATTTCGGATAGGCGCCGGTCAGGAAGCGCACGAAGTCGTTGTCGTGGATGCGCAGGATAGGTTCGTCGCTGAACGCTTTGGGCTTCAGCAGGGGGCCGATCTTCCGTTCTTCGAGGCGGCGTTTCACCTGCTCGACACGTTCTGGAATCTCGACGGCGGGCGTGGCGCGGCCCTGCTCGAATTCTTCTTTCGGCGAATGTTCCAGATGTGTGGCGGCGTAGAAGGTTTTCATGACGCCGTTTTAGCACGATTGCACCAATCACCACCCTCCCTTGATCGAGGGTCGGAGAGCGGAGCGATCCGGGGAGGGGTCATAGCGCGGACCCCGCCCCGAAAAATTCTGCGCACTCGCTTTGCTCGCACTTGAATTTTATCGACCCTCCCTCAAGGGGAGGGTGGTGGGGCCTTCCGTAGTGGAAAGTTGTTTCGCTAGGAAAACACGAAATGTTGGCTCACTCTTCCTGCAAGTGAGGGAGGATGCCATGGCTCTCAAGTCACCCGAGCAATATGTCGAAAGCCTGCGCGATGGGCGCGTGACGTTCTGGGACGGCGAGAATATTCCCGACATCACCAAGTTTCCGCGTTTTCGCGTTCCTATCGCACTCACCGCGAAAGATTATGAATATGACGATCCGGAATTGGGTGCGCTGCGCCGTTACAAGCCGGAAGAGGGCGGCGATGCGCATCGCATCTATCAGATTCCGCGCAACACAGAAGAACTGAACAAGCGCGTCGAACTGCTCGGCCACACCTCCATCGGCACCGCTGTGTCGTCGGTGTTCACGGCATTGATGAGCGTGAAGGATCAGGTTTCTGCGGTGAACCCGCAATATGGCGAGAACATCGAGCGCATGTATCGCTATTGCCGCGACAACGATCTGCGCGGCGCCGAGGTCATCACTGACCCCAAGGGGGACCGCAAGCGGCGCGCGCATGAGCAGGACGATCCTGACCTCTATGTGCGCGTTGTCGAGCGGCGCAAGGATGGTATCGTCGTGCGCGGCGCCAAGCTGCACATCACCGCCGCCAGTGTGATCCACGAACTGGTGGTGATGCCAACCAAGGGCATGCGGCAGGACGAAACCGATTACGCCGTGTCCTTTTCCATTCCGGTGAATACGCCGGGTGTGAAGATCATCAATCGCAACTTCGCGCCCGCCGAATTGAACGCCTTCGATTATCCGGCCAGCTCGCATCACTCGATGCCAGAAGGCTTCGTGATCTTCGACGATGTGTTCGTGCCGTGGGACCGCGTGTTCCTGGCAGGCGAGGTGCAGTTGGCCAGCAAGCTTGCGCAATCGCTGGGCCTGTGGGAGCGCACCGGCGGCGTCATCGGCGCAGTGGAGACGAGCGAATTGTTCGTCGGCCTCGCGCAGCTGGTGACGGAGATGCAGGGCAAGGAGAGCGATGCGGTGGCGCAGGCCTCCATCGCCGAGCTCATCACCTATGCGCAGATGCTGAAGATGTCGCTCGACTATGCCTGCCGTCATTACGAGAAGACAGAGAGCGGCATGGTCTATCCCAACACGCTGGCGATCAACGCCGCGAAATACTACTACGCGGCGAATTATCATCAGACGGTGAAATATCTGCACGATCTGTCTGGCGGACTGGTACTTACGTTGCCGGGCGAAGCGGATTTGCGCAACCCGGAAAGCGGCAAGTACATCCGCAAATATCTGCACACCAAGCAGAGCGTGGACGTGGAGCAGCGCATGCGCGTCTACAATCTCATCCGCGATCTGACCGCGGATGCGTATGGCGGCTGGCATTTCGTGGTGGCGCTGCAGGCAGGCGGCGGATTGCCGGCGCAGCGCTTCATGATGAACCGCACCTATGACATCAAGGCGGCGAAGGAGAAAGCGCTGCGCGCGGCGGGCGTGAAGGTCTAACGCCGGCTTCCCGTGCTCACATAGCTGGTGAACATGTCCGACGGTATCTGGATGCCCAGCGGCTCCAGCATCTTGCCCACGCCGCCGCGATGGGACTGGTTGTGCGTGAGGACATGCGCCAGCATTTCGCCGCGCGTCATGCGGCCCTTGTCTCTATCGGAGACAAAATCGAATGCGATGGGTTCGTTCAACTCGCTTTCGCTGACGGTCTTCACATAATTCATATACCAATCGTCATTGTCGGCGACGCTGCGTGCCAGCGTATCGAGGTCGGGCATGGTGTTGGAGACGATCCGGTCGAACGGCTCCGGCTTTCCTTCCAGCCGCGCGCGGAAAACACTGTCCACGCGCATCGCATGATCGAGCGTAAAGATCGGCACGATGATGTCGCGTCGCCGCTCCGCTGGCAGCGCACAGAGCGATTTGTAAAGCTCCGCGTCGATCCAGCGCTTGAACTCGAACAGAGATACCAGAAATGCGTTCGCCATGCTCCGATTATAGAGGCGTTACCCGGCCTGCAAAAGGATCGCGCCCACGACAATCCCGCCCGCTGCGGCCCAGCGGCGGAAATTCATATGTTCACGAAGATAAATCATCGCAAGCCCGGTTCCGAACAACACGCTTGTTTCCCGCATTGCTGCAAGCTGTGCTGTCGCGCCGAAGCGATAGGCGAGCATCGCCGAGCCATAGGTGGTGATAGAGAGAACGCCGAGCAGGATGCCAAGCTTCCAATCCTTGCGCGCGGCGACAATCACCGAACGGCCGCGAATGGCCGGCGCGGTGACCAGCACGCAGAAGCCATGCGCCACGAAAAACCACAGCACATAAGAGAAGGGATTGGCGACGGCGCGCACGCCGCTGGCGTCCGTCAAGGTATAGATGCCGATGGTCAGGCCGGTGGCGAGTGCAAAGCCGAGACCCTTCAATGCGCCTTCCGTGGCGCGGTGGGAAAGACCCATGGTGATGACGCCGCCGCACACGAACGCAATGCCGAGCAATTCCGGGAATGGTGCAGGTTCCGCGAGGAAAAGGATCGCGCCAATGGCGGTGAACAGCGGTCCTGTTCCGCGCGCAACAGGATAGACGGCGCTGAAGGCCGCGCTCTCATAGGATTTCACCAGCAACAGTTCGTAGAGTGCATGGACCAGCGCCGTCCCGCCCAGAAACCACCAGGCACCCGCGGGCAGAGGCACAAAGAAGAGGGCTGGGGCGACAATGATGGCGGAAAACACGCCGATCAGCAGGCGGATGGCATATTTGTTCTCTGCGCGCTTCGTCAGGATGTTGACGATGGCGTGGACGGCAGCGGATAGAAGAATAAGGGAAAGGGCGGTCGACACGCCCTCAGCATCGGGAGTGGCACATGGCGGCGCAAGACCTCAATCGCGATCTGATCGGCGTTCCGGGCGGACGCGCCATGCTGCAAACACCGGCCCTCATCGTCGATCTTGACGCGATGGAAAGAAACATCGCCGCGATGGCCGCACACGCGAAGAAGCACAACATCGCGCTGCGTCCGCATGCGAAGACTCATAAATGCTCCGAGATCGCCAAGCGCCAGATCAAGGCTGGTGCGCTCGGTATCTGCTGCGCCAAGCTGGGCGAGAGTGAGGCGCTGGCGGATGCCGGAATCGATTCCATCCTGCTCACATCGCCTGTGGTGACGGAATTCGGTATCGGCCGCGTGATGGCGCTCAACATGAAAATACCCGAGTTGCGCATCACTTGCGACAACGCCACAGTCGCGAAGAAACTCGAAGACGCCGCGCGCGCCAGCGGCAAAAAGTTGCGGGTTGTGGTGGATATCGATCCGGGCCTCGGCCGCACAGGCATTCGTCCCGGCGACGGCGCGATCGCGCTGGTGGAGCAGATCATCAAGAGCCCCAATATCGAGTTCGCCGGCCTGCAATGCTACGCGGGCCAAGTGCAGCATATGGAGTCGCCGAACGAACGCCGTGCCGCCTCGCTCAACGCGATGAAAGAACTGGCGGAACTGCGCGATCGCCTGAAGGCGAAGGGTATTACAGTTCCGCTTCTTTCGGGCGGCGGCACCGGTACCTTCGACATCGATCCGGATGCGAACACGCTGACCGAACTACAGGTCGGCTCCTACATCTTCATGGACAAGCAATATAACGAGGTGTGGGAAAAGCCCGGCCAGCGCCCGCCCTTCGAGCCATCGCTCTTTGTGCAGACCACCGTCGTCAGTGCGAATCGCGAAGGCCTCGCGACGACCGACGCCGGCTTCAAGGCGTTCGCGACGGATGCTGGAAGCCCGGCGATCTTCAGCGGCGCACCGGACGGCGCCAACTACTTCTTCTTTGGTGACGAACAGGGCGGCATCTTTTATCCGTCTGCGAACGGCAAACTGGATGTCGGCGCTGTGATCGTGTGCATCGTCCCGCACTGCGATCCGACTGTGAATCTCTATGATCGCTACCATGGCGTGCGTGGGGATGTGCTTGAATCCATTTGGACAATCGAAGCACGCGGTGCATCGGCCTAGCCACGAAATCTCCTTAATTCTAAATTGCGCGTTCATGCTGGGTTCAGCCACCGAACGCCATCCTTTGCGTTAAGATCACAACGGTCTTGCTAACAAAGGATTCAGAGCAATGAAGAGCTTCGGAAAATTGGCTTTGGGTGCGCTCATGCTGGCGGGTACCGCTGTGGGTACGACCGTCGCGACGACTGCCCCCGCAGATGCGCATGTTTCGGTCGGCATCGGTATTGGTGTGCCGGGCTATTACGCGCCGCGCCCCTATTATGGCAATCCGTGCGACAGCGCGCGTTATCGCTACTACCACCGCGGCTATTGCTACGGTTATGGGCCGGCTTATTACGGGCCCGATTATTATGGCTATTACGATCAGGGCTATTACGGCCCGGGCTATTATGAACCGGTTATCGGCGGCTTCTGGTTCACCGACAACTGGGGCCATCGCCACTGGCATCGTGGCTCCTTCCATGGCGGCGGTTTCCACGGCCGCGGCGACTGGCATGGGGGAGATCATGACCGTGGTGGCTGGCACGGCGGCTGGCATGGCGGAGATCATGACTGGCACGACGGTGACGGACACCATCACCACTAATTGAACCTACCCCCTTCGCCTCGAGTTAGGCGAATAGGTTCGGCGCCCGGCCCCGGTGAGCGATCACCGGGGCCGGTGTGTTTTGATGTGATCGTGCGCACGGCGAACGCGTTGCTTCCTCGTTGATTCTACCCAATGTGCAACGGTTCATTGCGCATTCATGCATGGCGCTCCATCGTTGTGTCGAGCGTTGAACCACCGGTTCGATTTCGGGAGAACCAGAATGAAATCCATTTTCAAAACGAGCCTTGCCGCATCGGCACTGTTGGGTGCCGCAACATGGTTGAGTGCGCCCGCACAGGCGCGGACGGACTTCATCATCAGTATCGGTGTGCCGAATGCGGTTCAGTACGATTACGGAAGTGGCGGATATTGCGACAGCTATGGTTGCCCCGATTCCTACTGGGATTTTCCCATTTGGTACGGTCCAGTTTATTGGCGCGGCACATGGTATCGCGGCCCGGTCTATTATCGTGACGAGTTCGGGCGCCGGCAGTATTGGATCGCCGGTGGATGGCATCATGACCAATGGCGCGGTCCGCGCCCGGACTGGTGGGATCGCGGGCGCTACTATGCGGGCCCCGCGCTTGGCTATGACTATTATCGCGGTCACGGCTTCCATCACGATCGCGACCATCACTGGCACGGCGACAACTGGCGTTCCGACCATCACGATTACAATGGCGGCAACGGCGGCCTAAGCGTGATCTTCGGTGACGGCGATCATCACGATCGCCACGATCGAGATGGACGTGACGATCGCAACGGTCATGACTGGAACAACAATCGTGGCGATGGACATGACAATCATGGCGGCGACAATTGGCATGGCCGCGACAATCACGGCATGGCTACGACGATGATGAGCCCGGGAGCCGCCTACAACGCTTCGACGGGCGGTTATCCTGGTGGCACCGGATATGGTGGACCGGCAGGTTCCTCGCCGCCGGCCACGCCCGGCAATGGTTCATGGCGCCATGATCATGGCGGCGCGTCTGGCGGTGGCGATCACCACGATCATTCGGGCAGCAATGGAAGTTCGAGCAGTCCGAACGGAAACATCGACGACCATCGTCACGATCGCGACCACTGATCGGACTTAATGACGCGGGAAGGGCTCGGCAGCGCCGGGCCCTTTTCGTTTCGCGTTGAGCCCTGATAGCCTTGCTGCCGGTATTTCGAGGCGGACGATCATGCTGCAGCCCAACGACATCTCATCTTTCTGGCTGCCCTTCACACCCAATCGCGCCTTCAAGGCCTCCCCGCGCATGCTGACGCGGGCCGACGGCATGTATTTCTACGATGAGGCAGGCCGTGCGCTGCTGGATGCCTGTGCCGGCTTATGGTGTTGCAACGCCGGGCATGGGCGCAAACAGATCGCCGACGCGATTTCCAGGGCGGCGCATGAGCTGGATTTCGCGCCAACCTTCCAGTTCGCCCATCCGCGCGCGTTCGAGCTTTCGCAGCGCGTGGCGGCGATGGCGCCGGAGGGCATGGATCATGTCTTCTTCGTCAATTCGGGATCGGAAGCGGCGGATACCGCACTGAAGATCGCCCGCGCCTATTTCCAGAAGATCGGGCAAGGCACGCGCTTCCGCCTGATCGGCCGCGAGAAAGCCTATCACGGCACCACGCTCGCGGGCATTTCGGTGGGCGGCATCGGCAACAACCGCAAGCCCTACGGGCCCCTCATCCCCGGAACCGACGATCATATTCCGCTGCCTTACGATTACGCGACGATGCGTTTCACACGCGGGGAGCCGAAGGGTGGCGAATCCTACGCCGATGCGCTGGAAAATCTGGTCGCGCTGCACGGTGCGGAAACGATCGCGGCGGTTATCGTGGAACCGTTCTCTGGCTCCGGCGGCGTCTATGGATCGTCGGCGGAATATTTCAAGCGCCTGCGCGCGATCTGCGACAAATACGGGTTCCTGTTGATCTTTGACGAAGTCATCACCGGCTTCGGCCGCATGGGATATGCGTTTGCCGCAGAGCGCTACGGCGTGACACCCGACATCATCAATTTCGCCAAAGGGGTCTCCAATGGCGCCGCGCCGCTGGGCGGCTCCGTCATATCGAACAAGATCCACGACGCCTTCATGAACAATAGTGGCGGCGAGCACGCCATCGAGCTGTTCCATGGCCACACTTATTCGGCGCATCCGCTTGCTTGCGCCGCCGCGCTCGCCACGCTCGACATCTATCGCGACGAAGGCCTGTTCGAGCACGCGCGGAAAATGGAGAAGGTTCTGGAAGATGGGGTGCATTCGCTGAAAGGCGCGCCGTTCGTCGCGGACATTCGCAATGCGGGGTTCGCGGCGGGGATCGAGCTGGAGATGGATTCCAAAGCGCCAGGACGGCGCGGCCTCGATGCGATCAAGCTCGCCTTCCACGAACAGAATCTGGTGGTTCGAGTGGGAGGAGATACCATCGCGCTGTCGCCGCCGCTGATTGCTTCGGAATCCGATATTTCGAAAATCATCGACGGGATTCGCGGCGTTCTTTCAAAGCTTTCCTGAAAGATCGAGTCTTGCGCAGGCCCGGTTGCTTGCCGCCATTTTCATGCGCAATCCGCCGGTCTCGTATGCGGCAAGGCTTTGCCGCAGCGGGATGGCTTTGTTTCCGGCGGCAAATGGGGTAATCCGCCGCCATTCTAACCGGCAAGCGAGGCTTTCATGCGCATCGGCGTTCCGAAGGAAATCAAAAATCACGAATATCGCGTCGGTATGACGCCCGCCGCTGTGCGCGAACTCACCGCGCGCGGCCATGAGGTTTTCGTCGAGACGCATGCGGGCGAAGGCATCGGTCTTGGCGATGACATGTACACGAAAATCGGCGCGAAGATTTTGCCGAACGCCGACGAAGTGTTCGCGAAGGCGGACATGATCGTGAAGGTGAAGGAGCCACAGCCGGTCGAGATCAAGCGCTTGCGCAAGGATCAGGTGTTGTTCACCTATCTGCATCTGGCGCCCGATCCGGAGCAGACCAAGGGCCTCCTCGAAAGCGGCGCGGTCTGCATCGCTTATGAAACCGTCACCGACCGCTGGGGCGGGCTTCCGCTTCTCGCGCCGATGAGCGAAGTCGCGGGCCGCATGTCGATCCAGGCCGGCGCGCATTCGCTGGAGAAGGCGCAAGGCGGCATGGGCATGCTGCTTGGCGGCGTGCCGGGCGTTCCGGCGGCGAAGGTTGTCGTGCTCGGCGGTGGCGTCGTCGGCACCAACGCGGCGCGCATGGCGATGGGGCTTGAGGCGCATGTCACCATTCTGGATGTGTCGTTGCGCCGGCTGAATGAGCTCGACATGCAGTTCGGCGCGATGCTGAACACGGTGTTCTCCACCATCGATTCCATTGAGGAGCACGTGACGGGGGCCGATCTCGTCATCGGCGGCGTGCTGCTGCCGGGTGCGGCGGCGCCCAAGCTCATCACCCGCAAAATGGTGAGCCAGATGAAGAAGGGCTCCGTGATCGTGGACGTCGCCATCGACCAGGGCGGCTGCGCAGAAACCAGCCACGCCACCACCCATGCCGATCCGACTTATATGGTCGACGGCGTGGTGCACTATGCCGTGGCGAACATGCCGGGCGGCGTGGCGCGCACCTCTACCTTTGCGCTGAACAACGCGACCCTGCCGTTCACCCGCGCGCTGGCCGATCTCGGAGCGGAAGCGGCTATGAAGAAGGACCCGCATCTGCGCGCCGGCCTGAACGTCTACAAGGGCACGCTGACCTATGGCGCGGTCGGCGAAGCCCAGAACATTCCGTTCAAGACGGCGGAAAGCGTTTTGGGGATCAACTAGCCTGCATCGCGTCCCGCAAGGGGCGGAAGCTGATGAGTTTGATGCCCTGCGCGGCGATCTGGTCGCGCAGGGCATTGTTTTTGGCGGCGGCGTAATCGCCGATGCGGATGTCGGCTTCGGTCTTGTCGTAACCGCGCAATTCTTCGCCGTCCATGACCGGGTGCAGGATGAATTCGCTGACGCCGGGTTCGAGCTTGTCGAGGAATTTTGGCAAAAGCTTTTC
>JAFECP010000009.1:0-69810 GCA_018242105.1 Pseudomonadota bacterium | reverse complement strand
TCGAGATGGGTGATATCGATGCCCCAGCTTTTCGCCTGTTCGATCTGTGTGCGGCATTCGGCTTCCACATCGTCTAGCTTTGCGTTCTGCCAGACTTCCGCCGTTGTGCGCGGCATGAAGCCGTCCGCGTCGTGCAGCGACTTTGCACCGGTCAGCGCACGCCAGCGATAGCCGGGATATTCGCAGGTCAGCGTGAGATGGATGCCAATGTCGAGATCGCCACACATATCCACCGCCTCGCGCGCCCAGGGGCAGGGCACCATGAGCGTGGCGCTGGTGGCGATGCCGTTGCGGATCGAATCGTCGATGGCGAGATTCGCCGAATGGCTGGAGCCGAGATCGTCGCAATTCAGGATCAGCAGCCGATCAGCCGCGTCATATCCAAGCTTTTCAACGAGACTTTGCATTTGCCCTCTCGCCAGTATCCTAGAGGGTGGAGAGGTTCAAAGTCATGCCGCAAATCCGGCCGCTGCGCCGCGAAGACCGCGATGCGCTTTATGCGATCTGCCTGAAGACCGGCGACGCCGGACAGGACGCGACGGCGCTGTATCGCTATCCGGAATTGCTTGGCCATCTCTATGCCGGGCCTTACGCGGCGCTGGAGCCGAAAAGCGGCTTCGTGCTGGAGGATGAAGGAGGCATTGGGGGCTATATCGTCGGCGCGCGCGATACCTATATGTTCGAAAACAAACTCGAACGCGAATGGTGGCCGGAACTTCGTCTTCGCTATCCCGATCCGAGTGCATTGCCGGAGCCGGATCGCCATCTCGTGCAATCCATTAACAAACCGTGGCGCACGCCGAAGCGCATCACCGAGCTTTATCCGTCGCATCTGCATATCAACCTGCTGCCGCGCTTTCAGGGCGGTTGGGGCAGGTGCATGATGGATCGCTGGCTCGCCGCCATGCGCGAGCGAGGATCGCCCGGCGCGCACCTTGGCGTCGGCATGCGCAACGAACGCGCGGTGAAATTCTATCAGCGCTATGGCTTCAAGGAATTCCAGCACTGGAACGATGTGTTGATGCTCGGGATCGTGCTTTGATCGCTATCTCTTGCTTTTATCCAAAATCACCATAGCCGCCGCAGCGGGCGGCCATGGCGAGATTGTGCAGAACCCTTAAATCGTCGCGCCGCCGTCGCAGACGATGGTCTGGCCGGTGGTGAACGATCCCGCCTTCGAAGCAAGGAACACGGCGGCACCTGCGATTTCGTCCGGCTCGCCAATGCGGCGCAGCGGTGCGCCGGCGGTCGAGCGCTTCAGCGTCTCCGGATTCTCCCACAGCGCCTTGGCGAAATCCGTCTTGATCAGGCCCGGTGCGATGCAGTTGGCGCGGATGTTGTGCGGGCCGTATTCCACCGCGATGTTGCGGGCAAGCTGCATATCCGCCGCTTTGGAGATGCAGTAAGCCCCGATCACCGGCGAGCCGCGCAGGCCGCCGATGGACGATACGATGATGATCGAGCCGTCTTTGCGCCCTTTCATCTCCGGGATGACGAGCTGCGAGAGCCAGTGGTTGGAGCGGATGTTCGCGTCCATGATCTTGTCGAAGGCATCGTCCGGGATATCCATGCTCGATCCGTAATAGGGATTGAGCGCGGCGTTGCAGACCAGAACATCGATCTTGCCCCACTTCGCGCGCGTCTGGGCAACGAGCTGTTCGAGCTGTTCCTTGTAGTTGATGTTGCAGGGAATCGGCGCCGCCACTTCCTTGCCGCGTTCCTTGTTGATGTCGCTCGCCACCTTCTCGCAGACGTCGGCTTTGCGGCTCGACACGATGACCTTGGCCCCGTGTTCGGCCAGCCGGTGCACAATAGCTTCGCCGATGCCCTTCGTGGAGCCGGTGACTAGGGCCACTTTGCCGGTGAGATCGAACAGGTTCATGCTTTCCTCCCAATGGATCGAAATATCGTTCGCGGGCATTGTTAATCGCGCGGAGGCGATCCGACAAACCGCTGCCACATTTGGGCGTTTGGCTGGCGCCGCGCGATGGAGATACCGATGAAAAGACTGGCAGTTCTGGGCGCGTGTTTGGCTCTGGCCGCTTGTGGAGGCGCGCCACATGGCCGCGAGTACGGGCCGCCGCCGCCGTCGAACTACGGTCCGCAGCAGCCTTATTCCAACATGACCTCGCCATCGAGGCCCGCCGCGAGCCAGCCGCCACTGCCCACGGTGCCACCCCATGTGGCGAGCGCCGGGCCGCTGACCACCGCAATGATCGGCAGCTATATGGACAATCAGGAAGCAGAATTGCGCAGCACCATGCGCGGCACGGGCGTGCTGGTCGCGCGTCCGGGCGACGACATCGTGCTGCATATCCGCAGCGATGGAATGTTCGAGGGCAACAGCTTCAATCTCAGTGTCCGGGCGAAAGAGATTCTGTGGAAGCTCGCACCGGTGTTGCGCCATTTCGATCGCACACAGATATACATCGACGCCTACACGGATACGACCGGTTCCGCCGACAAGAACATGGAGGTGTCGCGCAAGCGTGCCTACACGATCGGCGGGCAGTTGGTGAAAGATGCCGTGCCGCTGGCGCGCCTGCGTGCGCAAGGCCATGGCGAGAACGACCTGAAAGTCAAAACCGGCGATCAGGTGAACGAGCCACGCAATCGCCGCATCGAGATACGCATCGTGGCGCGGGCGGCCGGCTGACGGTCACAGATTTCTCACAGAACCTCTCCCGCGCCAGTGCGTTTTCGTAAGGTGTCTATCCGGCGTGAGGAGATTCCCAATGTTGCGCAAAGCAGCCTTTGTGGCGGCGGCCAGCCTATTACTCGCCGGCTGCGCCTTCGATGACGAAGACTACCCGCGCGAGCAGGTGGCACAGGAGATCGATTACGAGTTTCCGGACGAGGTCTTTTTCGCGTTCAACTCTGCCGAGCTTTCGCCGCATGCGGAGCGCGCGCTCGCCGATCTGGCGGCCGATATCCACCACACCCACCCTCGCTGGACAGTTGCCGTCGAAGGGCATACGGACACCGTGGGATCACAGAGCTACAACATTCCTCTCTCCGAGGCGCGTGCGCAGGCCGTGGCCGATGCCTTGGTGCGCGATGGCGTGAACGCGCGGAGAATAGAGGAACGCGGCTACGGCAAGAGCTATCTTGCGGTGCCGACCGCCAACAACGTGCCGGACCGGCGGAACCGCCGCGTACTCGTGCGCGTCATTCCGCCCGGCGCTTGATCTCTACCGGGCAAGTGCGGCGTCGATCTCATCATTCAGGCCCTGATCGCCTGGCTCGACGCGCGAGCCATAGGTACCCGCAATGGTCCCGTCACGGTTGAAGAGATATTTGTGGAAATTCCATTTCGGCGCCGCATCCTCGCCGAGTTCATGCGCCACCCATTTGTAGAATGGATGCGCGTCGCTGCCGATGACATGCTCCTTCGCGGTCATTGGGAAATCGACGTTGAAGCGCGTTTCACAGAAGGTCTTGATCTCATTCTCCGTGCCTGGCTCCTGTGCGCCGAAATCGTTTGCGGGCACCCCAAGCACAACAAGCCCATCCCTGCCTTTTTTCTTCCATAACGATTCGAGGCCGGAATATTGCGGCGTCAGTCCGCACTGGCTGGCGACATTCACCACCAGCAGCGCCTTGCCCTTAAATTGCGACAGCGGCATCGGCTTGCCGTCGATGGAGGTGAAGCTGAAATCGTAGGCGGTCTTGCTCATCGCATCCTCTTCAAGTCGGGCCAAGTTGATCGTCCGCCCGTTGCCGCCTAAAGATCAAGCCCATGCGATATCTCCTTGCTGCCGCTCTGGCTGCCACCGTGTCTTTTCCCGCCCACGCCGCTGTTGATTGCACAGCGCAGCGCCAGCCGCGCAGCGCGGCCGGCGTGATTGCGACCGAAAATGTGTGGGTAAAAGCCCTGACCACGCGGGATGGCAAGGCGCTTTCCTGCATCCTGGCCCCGGGTTTCATGGACATGGCTTGGGATGGCAAACTGAATTCGCGCGCGGAGGTTCTGGCCCGGCTGCCGAAGCGCCCGAACAACGGCATCAAGCTCAGTCATGTGAAGGTCACGCTTGCGGGCAATCGCGCCATCGCGCGGGGCGTGAACATGGCGACGAAGCCGGATGGGCGCCTCATCGGCCGCGTGAAATTCGAGGACATCTTTCAATATCGCGATGGCATGTGGCGCGCGCTGACCGCACAAGAAGTGCTGATGCGCTAGCGCGAATAACGTGCGAACAATTCCACCAGCTCGTCGAACTTCTTCTTCTGGTCCGCCGCGTCGCCGCTCCTGATGACGTGGGCCACGCAGTGCGCGGAGTGATCCTTCAATATTTGTTCTTCGACCTTTTTGAGCGCCGCCTTGATCGCCTGGATCTGATCCAGCACGTCGATGCAATAGCGTTCCTCCTCGACCATGCGGGCAACGCCGCGCACCTGCCCCTCGATGCGGGAAAGCCGGGAGATAAGTTTGGGGTCTTTTTGAGCCATGGGTCTGATTTAGCAGAAATGGCGGTGGCGGCCTACCGGCGGAATCCACGGCTTTCCAAGGTTAAGGAATTGGAAACGGGCGGTGTGGGAGGATCGGCCAGAATCAGGCCAGAGCTCCGCCGATGACGAATGCCATCATTGTCTTCACCAGCGCGATGTTCGCCGCGATCGGCAGCCTGCTGCTCGCCATTTTCAATGTAGTGGAATTCCCCGTCGCGATCCTTGCCGGCGCGGCGCTGTTTCTCGGTATCACGCAGATTCACGCTGCTGTCCTGCGCAAGCGCGAGAAGCGCCAGACGCGCACCGAAATCGCGCGGTTGAAACAGGCGAACAAGGAAATCCGTGTCGCGCTGCAGGAAACGCATGGCCACATCGAACAAGTGAAAGCCACCGTCGAAGCGAAAGCCACAGCGCAGAGCAAAAAAATTGTCGCTGAGTTGCAGGTTCTGGAGAGCCTGATGCGGGATTTCGCGGGAAAGATCGCCACCACCGCGCGCGCCGCTGCAACAACCGGTCCCGCCGAACAGATTATGGAGCGCCGCACGGCGGCGAGCGCCAAGAATTATCTCGAAACGCTGGGCGAACCAGAACTGCTGGAAACCATCCGTGCGGCATTGGAAGAGAATCGTGTCGATCTCTATTTGCAGCCAATCGTGAGTCTGCCGCAACGCAAGCTGCGCTACTACGAAGCGCTGTCACGCCTGCGCGCTGAGGACGGCGCCGTCATCATGCCGGCGCAATACATGAAAGTGGCCGCGCCCGCCGGCCTGATGAGTGTTGTGGACAATCTGCTGCTGTTCCGTTGTGTGCAGATCGTGCGCCGTCTGACGGTGAAGACCAAAGAGATTGCGGTGTTCTGCAACATCTCCGGCGACACGCTGGCGGATCAGGAGTTCTTCCCGCAATTTCTGGAATACATGCACCACAATCGCGACCTGGCCAGCCAGATCGTGTTTGAATTCAGCCAGACTGCCGTGGCGAAGGCGGGTGGGCAGGGCGATTCAAACCTGATGTATCTGTCTAATCTCGGTTTCGCGCTGTCGATGGATCATGTCGATAATCTCGCGCTGGATTTCGCCAAGTTGAAAGGTCTCGGGTTCCGCCACATCAAGGTGCGTGCGCAGACGCTGACAAATGGCATGCAGGGCGCCAACGCGCTGGTCGCGGCGGAGGATTTCAAGAAGCTGCTCGCGCGCCACGGCCTCAATCTCATCGCCGAGCGCGTCGAGGACGAGAAGACGGTGGTGCAACTCCTCGATTACAATGTGGATTTTGCGCAAGGCTATCTCTTTGGCGAGCCACGCGCGGTGCGCGACGATCAGGTCCGCGTGCCGGAATTCGTGGCTCCGGAACGCCCGGCCTCCATCGTACCGTTCAAGCGTAGCGCCTAAGAAGTGCCGCCAACTTTCGCTTTGATCCTGATCGGTATCGTCGCAGTTCCGGCCTTTATCTGTGGGATGTTAGCCGGAGCTGCTCTTACGTGGTTCTTGTTTAAGCGACGCATGTCGCATTGACCGGGTGGCGCGGCCATGCGATCCGCTTTTCCATGACGAAAATCCTCACAGGTCTGCGCGAGATCGCGCCGCAACATGACGCGCTGGTGTGCGACGTGTGGGGCGTGCTGCACAATGGGCATTCCGCCTTTGCCGCGGCCTGCGCGGCCTTGAAAACCTTCAAGGACAATCATGGCCCGGTGATCCTGCTCACCAACGCGCCGCGTCCGGTGAAGGATGTCGAACAGATGTTCGCCAAATACGGCGTGCCGCTGGATTGTTACGATATGATCGTCACATCGGGCGTGGCCACGCGCGACGATCTGGAACGGCGCACCAAGTCCGGCCTGCTTGCCATGCTGCATCTGGGACCGGAACGAGATGGTGGAATCTTTGTGGGTTTGAACATCAACACAGTCGATGTGGACGAAGCGCAAATCGTTCTGTGCAGCGGTCTCTACGATGATGATACCGAAACGCCCGCCGACTACGCGGAGCTTCTGGCAAAGATGAAGGCGCGCAACCTGACGATGATCTGCGCCAATCCGGACTGGTTGGTGCAGCGCGGCGGCAAGCTTGTCTATTGTGCCGGAGCCGTCGCGAACGAATATGAGAAAATCGGCGGCAGGGTTATTTACTACGGCAAGCCTAAGACCGCGATTTACGATTACGTGCGCGCGGCCATGAAGGGTGCGAAAAATCCACTGGCCATCGGTGACGGCATGCATACCGACATCAAGGGCGCTAACGCCGCCGGGATGGAAGCGCTGTTCATCGCCGACGGTGTCCATGGCGAGGATGTGCGGGAATTGACCGAGCGCCATATAGCGGACTTGTTCGCCGAGGCAGGCGTTCATGCCAAGGCGACGATGCGCGCGCTTGTCTGGTAGGCTGGCCGCCGATAGAAACCGTCCAACTGCCAACGGAGCGCCGTCATGACCTATTATATCGACGACCTGAAGCCGGGTATGAGCGAGAGCTACAGCCGGACGGTCACCGAGGAAGACGTTCAGAAATTCGGTGAAGTCTCCGGCGACATGAACCCGGTGCATTTCGACGAGGCCTATGCCCGCAAGACCATCTTCCGCGGGCGCGTTGCGCATGGCGTGATCACACTTAGCTACATCTCCAAGGTGCTGGGCATGCAGATCCCCGGACCCGGCACGATCTTCATGGGCGCGACCACCAGCTTTAAGGCGCCCGTGCGTATCGGCGACACGGTGGTGACGACCTGCACGGTGCGGGAAGTCGAGCCGGTGAAGCGCCGCGTGAAATTCGATTGCGTGTGCAAGGTGGGCGACACCGTGGTTGTCGAAGCCGATACGCTGGTGATGGCGCCCGCCCGGCCCAAAGCCTGACCCGACGCGCATGCGTATCTTTCGCCACTACAATGACGTGACCGCCGATTGCAAAGGCGCGGTTGTGGCGATTGGCAATTTCGACGGTGTCCATCGTGGTCACCAAGCCTTGATTGCAAGGGCTTTGGCCCATGCGCATGCCAGCAACGCACCGATGGGTGTGCTGGCGTTCGAGCCGCATCCGCAGGAATTCTTCCGCCCGTCGCCCGAAAGCTTCCGGCTCACGCCGTTCCGCACCAAGGCACGCCTGATCGCAGAGCAAGACGTGGATGTGATGTATGCGCTCGCCTTCGATGCTCAGATGGCGTCCAAGAGCGCGCAGGAATTCGTGCTCGATGTTCTGGTCGATGGTCTCGGCGTGTCCTGCGTCGTGGTCGGTGCGGATTTTCAGTTTGGCAAGGGCCGCAGTGGCGATGCTGCGGTACTTGGCTATATGGGCGAAATGGAAGGTTTCGGCGTCGAGATTTTCGAGCCGGTGCTGGAAGGCGGGATGGAAAAGATCTCCTCGACCCATATCCGCGAGGCGCTGAAGGCCGGCAAACCTGAAGTCGCGGCGAACCTGCTGGGGCATTATTGGAGCGTAGAGGCCCGCGTGGAGCATGGCGACGCGCGCGGCCGCACCATTGGCTTTCCCACCGCAAACATGCACATAACCGATACGCTGAAACCGGCCTATGGCGTTTATGCCGTTCGGGTTACGATCTATGAAGACGACAAGCCGGTGAGCCGTCACGACGGTGTTGCGAATTTTGGTATCCGCCCCATGTGGGAAACCAAAGAGCCGCTTCTGGAAACCTGGCTGTTCGATTTCAACGGCGATCTCTATGGAAAGCATATGGCGGTGGAATTCGTGTATTACATTCGGGGCGAGGCGAAGCTTGATGGGCTGGACGCATTGAAAGCGCAGATCGCCAAAGACGCGGACGTTGCAAAGAAGGTGTTGGCATCGGCATGAAAGCGCCTGTTCTCCCGCGTCCCTATCCCGATGCGAAAGTCCTCGAAGGCCGGTTCACCGATCTGGAGCGCGTGGACGTCGCGCGCCATGCCAAGGAGCTTTGGCAGGCGATCGGTTCGGACAATGAATTGTGGAGCGGTATTCCCTCCGGCCCGTTCGCGAACGAAGCTGCGTTCAATGACTGGGTGAAAGATCGTTCGTCGAAGGACGGGCAGGTGCTCTATGCCGTGCGCGACAAGAAGAGCGGCAAGTGCCTGGGTCTCTATTTCCTGCTGAAGATCGATCCGCAAGCGGCGACCTGCGAGATCGGCCTCGTCTATGGCAAGGCGCTGCAGCGTTCGTCCACGGGAACTGAGGCTTTCTACCTGCTGGCGAATTACGCGCTTGGGACACTCGGCTATCGGCGCTTGGAATGGCGTTGCGGGCCGGAGAACGAAGCCTCCAATCGCGCGGCGCTACGCTACGGCTTCACCCGTGAGGGTATGCTGCGCCAGACCAGTTGGACCAAGGGCGTGAACTGGGACACGGTCTATTACTCGATCATCGATGGCGAATGGCCGGCGATCTCCGGCCGGTTCCAGGCGTGGCTCAATCCGCGCAATTTCGATGAGCATGGGCACCAAATCCGCGCGCTTTCGTCCTTTTCCTGACCGCTGGACCGGGGCAGGGGCGGCTGTTAGAACAATTCCAACTGATTTCCTTGGGCTTTTCGATGAACCGTGTGGGTTTCAGGGGTTTTCGAATTCGCCGCCCGGCTCCGCCACCGGGGGAATGATCCCTGCTGGTTTGCGCGGATGCTGGGTGATGCCCTGTCCGCCAACCTGATAAAGACCTGAGACAAATGTCCGACACGACCGACGCCAAGCCAGCCCGCGACTACAAAGCGACTCTCTTTTTGCCGGCCACCGACTTTCCGATGAAAGCCGGTCTGCCCGCGGCCGAGCCCAACTGGCTCGCGCGCTGGGAGAAGATGGACCTCTACGGCCGGATCCGGAAGAAGACGAAGGGCAAGCCGCTTTTCGTCCTGCACGACGGCCCGCCTTACGCGAACGGCGAAATCCATTCCGGCACCGGATTGAACAAGGTGCTGAAGGATATCGTGGTGCGGTCGCGCGGCTTCCTGGGTTTCGATGCGCCGTACATCCCTGGCTGGGACTGTCACGGCCTGCCGATCGAATGGAAGATCGAGGAGAAGTACCGGAAAGAAGGCAAGTCTAAGGACGACGTTCCGATCGATCAGCTCCGCCGCGATTGCCGTGCGTTCGCCGAGCACTGGATCAACGTGCAGCGCAACCAGTTCAAGCGTCTCGGCTGCATGGGGCAGTGGGACAAGCCCTACACCACGATGGACTACCGCGCCGAAGCGGTGATCGCGGGCGAGCTGCACAAGTTCGTCGACAATGGTTTGCTCTATCGCGGCTTCCGCCCGGTGATGTGGTCGCCGGTGGAGAAGACCGCGCTTGCCGAAGCCGAAGTCGAGTATCACGAGAAGCAATCGCCGACGATCTATGTGAAGTTTCCGGTCGTCAAAGGTCCGGACGATTTGAAAGGCGTGAGCGTCGTTATCTGGACGACGACTCCGTGGACCATCCCCGGCAACCGCGCCATCGCGTTCTCGCCGTCGATGGATTATGCGCTGTACGAAGTGGACAGCGTGAGCGAAGGCGCGTTGCCGAAAGTCGGCGAGCGGCTGCTGCTCTCCGATGCGCTGGCTGACGCGACGGCAAAGCACTCCAAGATCACGCTGAAGCGCATCGCGAAAGTCGATCCGCATGGTTTGATCGCGGCGCATCCGTTGCGTGGGCAGGGCTATGAGTTCGACGTGCCGCTCTTGCCGGGCGATCATGTGACCGCCGATACCGGCACGGGCTTCGTGCATACCGCGCCCGGCCATGGCGAAGAAGATTTCGCGCTGCTGACCAGCCTCAACCGCAACTACACGCGCGAGAATCCGGATGCGTTCGGCGTCGTACAGGAAGATGGTTCCTTCGCGCCGCATGTCCCGATCTTCGCTGGCAAGCGCATCCTCACGGCGGAAGGCAAGGATGGCGACGCGAACGGCGCGGTCATCAAGACGCTGATCGAGGCGGGTAAGCTGCTCGCCAAAGGAACGCTGCGCCATTCCTATCCACATAGCTGGCGTTCCAAAGCGCCGGTGATCTTCCGCGCGACGCCGCAATGGTTCGCATCGATGGATAAGGACATTCCCGGTGGCGGCACGCTGCGCACGCGCGCGATGAAAGCCATCGGCGACACCAAATGGTTTCCGAAGTCCGGCGAGAACCGCATCGCGGGCATGGTGAAAGATCGTCCGGACTGGGTGCTGTCGCGCCAGCGCGCCTGGGGCGTGCCGCTTGCGATCTTCGTGAACAAGCAGACCGACGCGATCCTCAACGACCACGAGGTGAATGCGCGCATCGTCGCCGCCTTCAAAGCCGAAGGTGCGGATGCGTGGTTCAAGCAGGGCTCCGCCGAGCGCTTCCTCGGCAACAAGTACAAAGCCGAAGACTTCGAACAGGTGCGCGACATTCTCGACGTCTGGTTCGACAGCGGTTCGACATATGTGTTCACTGTCGAGCAGCCGCTGGAGCCGGGATGGCCCAAGAAGGATCACGCCGATCTTTATCTCGAAGGCTCCGACCAGCATCGCGGCTGGTTCCAGTCTTCGCTGTTGGAAAGCTGCGCCACGCGCGGCCGCGCGCCTTACGATGAAGTGCTGACCGCCGGCTTCGTGCTGGATCGTGAAGGCGACAAGATGTCGAAGTCCGTCGGCAACGTGATCCTGCCGCAGACCATCGCCGACAAGAACGGCGCGGACATCTTCCGGCTGTGGGTTGCCTCCAGCGACTTTACCCAAGATCTGCGCATGGGCAACGACATCATCCAGTCGAACACCGATGCCTATCGCCGCTTGCGCAACACCATCCGTTTCATGCTCGCGAACCTTTCCGGGTTCGACGAGAAGGAACGGCTCGTCCATCGCGAGATGCCGGAACTGGAGCGCTACATCCTCGCCAAGCTGGCGGAGATCGATGCGATCGTGCGCGATGGTTACACCAACTATGATTTCAACCGCGTTTACAACACCGTGTTCTCATTCTGCACGAATGAACTGTCCGCGCTCTATTTCGATATCCGCAAAGATGCGCTTTATTGCGATGCCGCCACCAGCGTTCGCCGCCGCGCATCACGCACCGTCACCGATCTGGCGTTCCGCCATGTGGTGACGTGGCTGGCGCCGATCCTCTGCTTCACGATGGAAGAGGCCTGGCTGCTGCGTTTCCCGGGCGACAATGAAAGCGTGCATCTGCACACCTTCCCGGACGTGCCGAAAGATTGGCATGACGAGAAGTTGGTCCAGAAATGGGTGCGCATCCGCGAGCTTCGCCGCGTCGTCACCGGCGCGCTGGAAGTCGCGCGCCGCGACAAGGTCATCGGCGCAAGCCTCGAAGCGCGCCCGGTACTGTTTGTGAATGCGAATGATGCCAGGCTGTTCGAAGGCCTCGATTTCGGTGAGATCGCGATCACCTCACATGCCGTCGTTTCGACGCATGAAGCGCCCGCCGACGGGTTCAAGTTGCCGGATGTCGAAGGCGCGACCGTCCGCTTCGAACATGCGCAGGGTGACAAGTGCGCACGCTGCTGGATGATCCTGCCGGAAGTCGGTGGCCACCCAAAACACCCCGACCTCTGCAACCGCTGCTCCGCCGCGGTGGATGCTCTGGAGAAAACCGCATGACATCGCGCGACTGGGGTCTTGCGGCCGCGGCCATCGCTCTCATCGCCGATCAGGGTTCCAAGATCCTGATGCTCTACGCTTTTGGCTTCATCAACATGTCGCCGGGCGAGGCGATCGACATATTGCCCTTCTTTAACCTCGTGATGGTTTGGAATCCGGGCGTTTCCTATGGGCTCTTTCCAGCGCATGGACCCTGGGGTACGGCGTTTCTGGCGATTTTCTCACTGGCAGCCGTCGGCGGACTGGGTTACTGGCTGTGGAACGCGACCCGACCGGCCCTGGCCGTGGGTCTCGGGCTTGTGATCGGCGGAGCGCTGGGAAATCTGGTGGACCGGCTGATCTATGGGAAGGTTGCCGACTTTTTCCACTTTTACGCATTCCACTACGATTGGTATGTATTCAATCTAGCGGATTGCGCGATCACCTTCGGGGTGGCTGCGCTTTTGTACGATGCCCTGCTGCGGCCGGAACAACCGGCGAACGCGGACGGATAGGATCTGGAGAGTATTGATGGCCGAGTATCGCATGCGGAATCTGTGGCGTGGCGCCGTGCTTCTCGCGGCGGGATTGTCGCTGATGTCATGCGATACCATTCGCGATGCGGCCGGCATCACCAAGGAACCGCCGGACGAGTTCGCGGTCGTCACCAAGGCTCCGCTTATCATTCCTCCCGATTTCAATCTGCATCCCCCCAAGCCAGGCGCCGCGCCGCTCAACCAGACATCGCCGACGCAAAGCGCCCAGGCCGCACTCTATGGCGACGACACGGCGGCCGTGGCCGCCTCGATCAACGGCAATTACAGCCAGGCCGAGAAGCTGTTGCTCGCGCAATCGGGCGCCGCAACAGCCAACGATTCTATCCGCCGCACTATCGCGGCCGACAACACGAAGGCGGAAGACACCGGCACGCTGACGGATTCGCTCCTGTTCGGCAGCAGCGATACATCTCCGGGCGATAAGCCACTCGACGCGGATGCCGAACAGGCGCGTATCGAAGCCGCGAAGAACGGCAACAAACCGGCGGAGAAGTCCACGGAAAAGGCGATCATCGACAAGGATAGCGGCAGTAGCTGGTGGCCGTTCTAAGCCCACAGGTTTTGTTTTTCATGCCAATCGTAAAACGTTTCACATACGCGGTGGCTACCGCGGCCGCCGCGGCGTTTCTATTTGTGGCGCCAGCCGTCGCGCAGGAAACGCATGTCTTCCAGTTCGCGTTGCAAAACGGGATGCAGGTTGTCGTGGTGCCCGACCACCGTGCGCCGGTGGTGACGCAGATGCTGTGGTTCCGTGTAGGGGCGGTGGACGATCCACCGGGTCTTTCGGGGCTGGCGCATTTCTTCGAACACATGATGTTCCGCGGCACCAAGACGGTGAAAGGCGATCAGTTCGCGCAAACCGTGGCACGCAACGGCGGCGAGACCAATGCCTTCACGACCCATGATTACACCGCATTCTACGAGCAGATCGCCAAGGACCGGCTGTCCCTGGTGATGAATCTGGAAGCCGACCGGATGGCCAATCTGGATTTGTCGGATTCCAATGTGAATACTGAGCGCAATGTGGTGCTTGAGGAGCGCCGGATGCGTATCGATAACGATCCGCAGGCACTCATGCGCGAGCAAATGGATGCGGCGCTGCATCTTTCCCATCCATACGGCCGCCCCGTTATCGGCTGGCCGGATGAAATTCGCCATATTGGCCGTAAAGAAGCGCAGGATTTTTATAATCACCATTATGCGCCCAACAACGCGATCTTGATCGTCGCGGGCGACGTGACGCCGGACGAAGTGCGAAAAGCGGCGAGCGCGGCCTACGATAAGGTCTCTCCGCGCGAACTCACGCCGCGCGCGGAGTTTGCGCAACCCCAGCGGTTGGGCGAAACGCGGCTATCCGTCTATCGGCCGGACGTGAAAGTGCCGCT
This sequence comes from Pseudomonadota bacterium, assembly GCA_018242105.1. GTDB lineage: Bacteria > Pseudomonadota > Alphaproteobacteria > Micropepsales > Micropepsaceae > Rhizomicrobium. The sequence goes on along the minus strand of JAFECP010000009.1, from coordinate 55,895 downwards.
ATTGATGCGCTTTTACCGCGTGGTCAGCTACACCGAAGCCAAGCCGGGCGAAGCAGAAGCGCTCGAAACACTGGCGCAACTCATGGGCGGCGATGCCACAAGCACGCTCTACCGCGAGCTTGTCGTGAAGCGCCGCCTGGCCACCAACGCCGCCGCCAGTTACGACGGGTATGCGCGCGACAATGGCACTTTTGGTATCTATGCGATTCCGCGTCCCGGCGTCCGCCTCGATCAGCTCGAGCACGCGGTCGATCAGATCATCAGCACTTACACAAAGAAGATGCCCGCGGATGCCGATCTCAAGCGCGCAAAAACGCAACTTGTCGCGGACGCGATGTATCAGCGTGACAATCAGTATTCGTTAGCTTCGGCTTATGGCCAGGCCCTGTCCATCGCGTTGACGACAGACGATGTCGATACTTGGCCCGACCGCATTCGCGCCGTTACAGCCGAGGCGGTGCGCGATGCCGCGGTAAAGGACCTTCTCCCCCGCGAGGCCGTCACGGGCTATTTGCAACCGGGAAAACCGCGATGAGCGTGCGCCGCTGTCTTCTCGCGCTTGCCGCTGTGCTGTTGTGCATGCCCGTGAGTGCGCGCGCGGCCGATGTGAAATCCGTCAACATGGGAAAGGGTGTGCAGGTCTGGTTTGAGGAAGATCACACGCTACCGATCATCTCCATGACCGTCTCGCTGCCGGCCGGATCCGGTTATGACCCGGCAGACAAGGCTGGTCTGGCGGCATTCACGGCGGCGATGCTGGATGAAGGCGCGGGCCCTTACAATTCGCAAGCTTTTCAGGCGGCGCTCAGCGATCGTGGTATTCGTCTTTCCGTGCGGCCGGATCGCGACTGGACAACGATCTCACTGGTGACACTGAAAGAAAATGCGAAGGATGCCTTCCATCTTCTTGGTGAAGCCCTTGCCAAGCCGCGCTTCGACAATGACGCCGTAGCGCGGGTTCGCGCGCAAATGCTCGCGAGCCTGAAGGAAAGCGAAGAAGACCCGTCTTCGGTTGCCGCACGGGCGTTCTACACGCGGTTTTTTGCCGGGCATCCTTACGGGCATCCGATCGACGGCGATGCAGCGTCTATCTCTGCAATCACGCGCGACGATATGCGGTCCTTCGCACGGACGCATTGGGTGCGCGGCGGCATGCACATTGCTGTTTCCGGCGATATCGACACAAAAGGTCTGAAGACGCTTCTTGCGACGGCGTTTCGCACGCTGCCACAGAAAGTACCGCAGCGTATTCCGGCGGTGCATCGCATGGGCGCCCCAGGAACAAAAGTCATTCCGATGCCCGTTCCGCAGCCCAATATCGTCTTCGCGTTGCCAGCATTGCCGCGCAAGGATCGCGATTTCATTCCGCTGTATGTCGCCAACTATATCCTGGGCGGCGGCGGATTTTCTTCGCGCCTGACGACTGAAGTGCGCGAGAAGCGCGGACTGACCTACAGCATCTCCACGTCCATCAACACGCAGACCCAGATCGGTTATTTCGTGGGCCAGGTTGCGACGAAAGCGGGATCAGTTCAGCAAACCATCAAGGTGATCCAGAACACGATCGCCGATTTCGCCAAGAACGGTCCGACGCAAAAAGAGCTGGATGATGCCAAGACCTACCTGACCGGTTCTTTTCCGCTCGCATTCACTTCCAACGCAGGTATCACGGCGCAGTTGAACGCCTTCCAGGATGGCGGCCTGCCGATCAGCTATCTGCAGAAGCGCAACGGCCTCATCAATGCGGTGACGGTTGACGATATTCGGCGCGCCGTGAACCGCGTTTTTGCCAAGGGCCGCCTCACCATCGTTATCGCGGGCAGTCCGGAGGCAAACAAGCAGCGCAATGCGCCGTTGCCAGGGCCGGACAAGCCGCCTGCGCCGGCAATGACGGTCCGGCCCCTGAAACGGTCCGCACCGCCAAAAGCGCCGTTACCGGCGCCGCATGCGGCCCGTCCGGCGGCGCCTGCGGCAGGGGAGCCGAAACACTGATTTCCCTGTGAGTGCCATAAGCTTCGGGCGGCAGCGCCGGTGTGGCTCTGCTAGGCTCGAATCATGAAGATTCGCCGTCTTTCCGAAGGCACGATCAACCGTATTGCCGCCGGCGAGGTGGTGGAGCGCCCGGCCAGCGCCGTGAAGGAGCTGGTCGAGAATGCGCTGGATGCCGGTGCGTGCCACATCGGCATTTCGACCTCCGCTGGCGGGGCGGATCTGATCTTGGTCGAAGACGACGGCGAGGGCATGGAGGTGGACGACCTCAGTCTTGCGGTCGAACGCCATGCCACCTCCAAGCTGGGCAACGATGATCTTTCCACCATCCGCACCATGGGCTTTCGCGGTGAGGCGCTGCCCTCCATCGGTGCCGTTGCGCGGCTCTCCATCGCCAGCCGCACAAAGGCGGGCGAAGCGCACGAGATTCGGGTCGATGGCGGTGCGATGCAGGGGCCGGCGCCGGTGTCGTTTCGGGCGAAGGGGCAGGCCGGTACGCGCGTCGATGTGCGCGAGTTGTTTTACGCAACGCCCGCGCGTTTGAAATTCATGAAGTCGGCGCGCAGCGAAGATATGGCGACAGCCGATATTGTGAAGCGTCTTGCGATGTCGCGGCCCGATGTGGCCTTTACACTGACGCTGGACGGGCGGCGCACACTCGATCTGGAAGCGGAGGCGGATTTATTCACGGGCCGCCTGAAACGGCTCGCGAAAATCATGGGCCGCGATTTCGGCGACAACGCTGCGCCGGTGGATGTGACGCGTGACAGCGTTCACGTTTCCGGGTTCGCAGGCTTGCCGACCTACAACCGCGCCAATGCGCAGATGCAATTCCTTTTCGTAAACGGGCGGCCCGTGCGCGACAAACTGCTAATCGGTGCGGTGCGCGGCGCCTATGCCGATTTCCTGGCGCGAGACCGGCACCCGGCGCTGGCGCTGTTCCTGGATTGCGATCCCAGCTTTGTGGATGTGAACGTCCACCCGGCCAAGACTGAAGTACGCTTCCGCGATGCCGGGCTTGTGCGCGGGCTGATCGTCTCATCGCTCAAGCACGCGCTGGCCGATGCGGGCCATCGCGCATCGACGACCGTGGCCGGGGCCGCGCTGGCATCGTTCCGTCCGCAGAGCGTGCCTTATCAGGACAACGTGCATCCCTTCCCAATATCCCCCCAAATGGCAGACACGGCACGGAATTTCCAGTCACCACTCTTCGCCGGCGGTGCCGCACCTGTCTATTCGGTGCGGGTGGAAGAAGCACCGGCGGAATCGCCGCTAGCGGACTTGCCGCTCGGTGTGGCGCGTGCGCAGTTGCACGAAACCTATGTCGTGGCGCAAACGGCGGATGGCATCGTGATCGTCGACCAGCACGCCGCGCATGAGCGCCTTGTCTATGAGCGCATGAAGGCGGCGCTGGCCACAGGCGGCATCGCGCGCCAGCCGCTGCTCATTCCGGAAGTGGTCGAACTCGATCCCGCCGAAGTGGAACGCATCGGCGCACGCGCGGATGAGTTGGCGGGACTTGGCCTTATCATCGAGCCGTTCGGCCCCGACGCCGTGATGGTGCGCGAAGTGCCTGCGATGCTGGGCAAAGCCGATCTCAAGGGCTTGGTGCGCGATCTTGCCGACGACATTGCCGAAACCGGTAACGCTTTATCGCTGAAGGAACGGCTGGAAGAGATATCCGGCACGCTCGCCTGCCACATGTCGGTGCGGGCAGGACGTAAGCTCAACGCCGAAGAGATGAATGCACTTCTACGTGAAATGGAAGCCACGCCCCACAGCGGTCAATGCAATCATGGCCGCCCAACCTATGTGGAGCTGAAGCTGTCGGATATCGAACGGCTGTTCGGAAGACGTTGAGCGAGGGATCGCAGATATGGCGTCGGGGACGGAGGATGGCGATGCCGGGGACGTTTCCAGGAACATCCTGAAGATTCTAGGCCCCGGTCTCGTCACCGGTGCGGCTGACGACGATCCCAGTGGCATCGCGACCTACAGCCAGGTCGGCGCGCAGTTCGGCTATGGCATGGGCTGGATGGTGATCCTGAGCTTTCCGCTCATGGTGGCCATTCAGGAAGTCGCTGCCCATATCGGCGTGGTCACCGGCACCGGCATCGCGCGCAATATTCGGCAGCATTATCCACGCTGGCTGCTCGCGGCGATCGTGCTGACGCTGCTCGTCGCCAATGTCATCAACATCGGCGCGGACATCGCCGCGATAGGCGACGCGGCGTCGTTGCTGATCGGCGGTAAGATGCAGATGTGGGTCGTTCTCGCCGCATCGGTTTCCGTCTTACTGGAGACGTTCCTGTCCTATGGACGCTATGCCTCCGTGCTCAAATGGCTGACGATGGCGTTGTTCTCCTATGTGGCGACCGCCTTCGTTGCGCATGTGCAATGGAGCGTGGCGCTCATCGGCGCTGTGCTTCCGGTGCTGTCGCTCAGCGGCGCGCAGTTCACCGCGCTGGTGGCCGTGCTGGGCACGACGATCAGCCCCTATCTCTTCTTCTGGCAGTCGGCGCAGGAAGTGGAGGATCTGGCGCGGCGGCACAAGAAGCCGCTCCATATTACGCCGCGCCGGACCGGCGCGGAGTTCCGCCGTATCCGCATCGACACGCTGACCGGCATGGCGATCTCCAACCTCATCGCATGGTTCATCATCGTCTCCACGGCTGCCACGCTCCACAGCCACGGAATCATCAACATTCAGACCAGCGCGCAGGCCGCACAGGCGCTGGCGCCTATCGCGGGAAAATTCGCGAGCGTTCTGTTTTCCATCGGCATCATAGGGACGGGGCTTCTGGCATTGCCTGTGCTGGCGGGATCGTCGGCCTACGCAGTGTGCGAGACATTCGACTGGAACCAGGGCCTCGATGCCAAGCCGCTGCAGGCGCGGGCCTTCTACGGCATTATCGCGGGCGGAACGTTTCTGGGCGGCGCGCTCGCGTTCACGCCGATCGATCCGATGAAAGCGCTCTATTGGAGTGCGGTGGTGAACGGCGTGCTAGCCGGCCCGGTCATGGCGGTGATGATGATCGTGGCGTCGAGCGAACGGGTGATGGGAAAGCTCGTATTATCGCGCTCGCTAAGAGTCTGGGGCTGGATCGCAACCGCTGTCATGCTCGCTGCGGCGGTCATGCTGGTCGTGACACTTTAGATATTCCGGGCAAGCCGGCGGAGGCCGGAAACGCCTAGCGCCGCTTCGAAATCCGGTGCGTGTTTTTCTTCCGCAAATTTGAAATGGGACTTTGTGTAATTCCGCTCCGCCGCCGTGTTGCCGACGAAGAAGCTGATTTGCGCGCGCTTGAATCCTTTAGACCGGGCCACGCCGAGTTCGACCTGAAGCAGGGCGTAGGTGAGGCCGGTGCCGCGGAATTCGGGTTTGGTAGCCACGTTCTCGATGGTCCAGGCGCCGTCTTCGCTGGTCGAAGGCGAGATGATGAACTTCCCGCGCTGCCAGAATTGGGCCTGCTCGGATTTGGAAATGCCCATCTTGTCGCTGGCTTCAGCCATGGCCTCTTGGGAAACGCGATAGACGCTGTCGTCGCCGAAGCCGCACATGGCGCTGGCCAGAATGCCATCCACTTCGGCCACCATGAATAGCGACCAATGCCACCACGATGCCGCTTTGGCGAGCGTCAGATAGGTAGCGAACTGGATACAGAACGCCTCGTCGCGCCGGAGCACGATCTCGAACCAGCCGCGCTCCAACTGGCTGCGCGCCGCCATGACGCATGCCCAGCCGAGGAACGGTGCGTCATTCGGCGTGGCCGGTCGTATGGTGATGGGCATGGGGCAAGTCCGGGAAGTTGGTGTAGTGAATAGCGCATGGCCTTCTTTCGCAACACCGCCGTCAACCTGCTGAACCTGCATTATGGGCTTTTTGCGCTCGTGATGAACGGCGCGGGCGTGTTCATCTGCGTCTATCTGCTCAAGGCGGGCGTGCCGATACCCGGTGTGCTAGTGGCGATGGCCGCTATCCTGCTGGCGCGTTTTCTCATTCGTCCGGCCGCCGTGCGGTTCGCGGTGCGCTTCGGGCTTCAGCGCATGCTGATCGCCGGCACCGTGCTGATGTCGATGCAATATCCGATTATCGCCTTCGTGCATGGCGCGAACCTGGCGCTCTATCTGATGATCCTCGTCGCCGCCATCGGCGATACGGTCTATTGGTCCTGCTATCACGCCTATATGGCGGCGTTAGGCGATCAAGAGCATCGCGGCCATCAGGTGAGCATGCGCGAAGCCATCGCGGCAATGGCGGGGATCGTCTCGCCCATTCTGACGGGTTGGCTGCTCATCACATTTGGTCCCCTTGCTGCGTTCGGTGTCGCCAGCGCCATCAACCTGACCGCGATGGTGCCGCTGTTCTGGACGCCCAACATCGCTGTGGCCAGGCAGGTGCCGGGTGCATTCCGCGCGGCTTTGCCGGGCGTGTTGTTCTTCGCGGCGGACGGCTGGATCGGTTCGGGCATCGTCTTTGTGTGGCAGATCGCATTGTTCGTTTCGCTGGGCGGAAGCTTTCTCAGTTTCGGCGGGGCGATGGCTATCTCCGCGCTGGTGGGCGCCGTGGCAGGCCTGTTCCTCGGGCGGCATATCGATGCGGGCCATGGCGGGCGCGCTGTGTTTCTTGCCCTCGGTCCGCTGGTGTCGATGGTCCTGCTGCGCGCGGCGTCTGTCGGCCATCCGGTGTTTGCCGTCGCTGCGAATGCGCTCGCTTATGCCGGATCGTGCCTCTATGTGCCGACTTTGATGACTGCGGTTTACAACATCGCCAAGCGTTCGCCTTGTCCGCTGCGTTTCCATGTGGCGACCGAAGGCGGATGGGACATGGGCGGCGCGAGCGGAAGCATTGCCGCGGCATTGCTGCTCTGGCTCGGTGCGCCATTGTCAGTGGCGCTGTTGCTGCCGCTCGCCGGCGTGATCGCCGCCTTCATTATGTTGCGTCGCTACTACGCGCAGCATGAGCAGATCGCACAGCTCGATGTCGAAGAAATCGGCGGCAGCCAAACAGCCGGTCGCTAAGTCAGAGCGAGGAATTCCACGCGCGTGTCGCCATAGATGCGGCTGTCGAGCTGGCGGTAGCCCGCCGCGTCGATAGCCGATTCATCTTCCGCGGTTTCGGCAACGATGAGCGCGGCCGGTGCGATCCAGCCGCCGTTGAGCAGCGAGGTCAAAGCCGGGGCCATCAGGTTCGTGCGATAGGGCGGATCGAGAAACACCAGATCGAACGGCCCGCCACTACCGGTGTTGGTAGGGCCAAGATCGGTGGCATTGCGCCGCCAGATCTTGCTCGCGCCGGTAAGTCCCAACGCTTCGACATTCTCGCGGATGATACCACGACTTTCTGCGCTGTCGTCCACGAACAGGCAGAACGATGCGCCATGGCTTATGGCTTCGATGCCGAGCGCGCCGGTGCCCGCGAAAATATCCGCCACGCGCGCGCCATCGAGCGTGAAGCCGATGCCGAAATCATTGTGCATCAGGATATTGAACATCGCCTGCCGCACTTTGTCGGAGGTCGGACGCACGCGTTCATCTTTCGGCGCAACGAGGTTGCGCCCGCGCAAAGTGCCGCCGGTTATGCGCATCTAGGGTTCTTCCGACATCTGCAGCAGCAGCTTACCCGTATTGCCGCCGACGAAGAGCAGATTAAGCGCGAATAGCGCCTGGTCGATGCCCTTCACCACATGCACATCGTATTTGATCTTGCCCTCGGCCACCCACGGCGCCATGTCGCGATAGAATTCGTGCAGGCGCGGGAAATAGTCTATGATGATGAAGCCTTCGACGCGGGCGCGCTTCATCAGGATATTGGCGAAGTTGCGCGGGCCGGGGATCGGGCCTTCGGCGTTATAGCCGCTGATCATGCCGCACAGCACGATGCGCGCTTTCATGTTCAGATTGTCCATGACTGCTTCCATGATCGTGCCACCCGCGTTCTCGAAATCGACATCGATGCCGTTCGGGCATTCGCGCTTCAGCGCGGCTGCGACGTTCTCTTTCTTGTAGTTGATGCAGGCGTCGAAGCCAAAATCCTTGACGACATGGCGGCACTTCTCGTCCGAGCCGGCAATGCCGACCACGCGGCAGCCCTTCAGTTTGGCGATCTGGCCCACGATGGAGCCCACCGCGCCAGCAGCTGCTGACACGACAACAGTTTCACCTGCCACCGGCTTGCCGATATCGAGCAAGCCGAAATAGGCGGTGGCGCCCGTCATGCCGAGTACGCTCATATAGGCGGTGAGAGGCGCGCCGTTGCGCGCGAGTTTCTGGCCTCCATCGAGCACGGCATATTCTTGCCAGCCGACGACCCCGGAAACGATGTCGCCTTTCTGGAAACCGGGATTGTTGGATTCCTCTACGACCGACAACGTGCCGCCACGCATCACGTCGTGGATCTGCACCGGCGGCATGTATTGCTCCATGTCGCTCATCCAGATGCGATTGGTGGGATCGAGCGACAGATACACCGTACGCGCAAGGAATTGCCCCGAACCGGGCTTTGGAATCGGGGTTTCGACCAGCTCGAGATCGCCCGCCTTGATATCGCCCAGGGGGCGGCGCTTCAGGAGCCACTGGCGGTTCATCTTCGTCATGTTTTCCTCCGGTACCGTTCTGCCTGCAGCCTATCGTCCTGCTCACATTCCTGCGAGTGGCGGGGGGCTACTGTTCCCGGTATAGCGGGCAGCCATGAAACGGTTCCTCCTCGCATTCGCGGTTCTGATTGCCGCTTCCGCTTCCGCTTCCGCGACGGCACAGATCAGTACCGGGCCGAAGGTTCAGGCGCGTCTCGTGGCCGAGCAGGGCGAGATCGCGCCGGGCAAGAGCGTCACCGTCGCGCTGGAAGAGGTCATAAAGCCGGGTTGGCACACCTACTGGTCCAATCCGGGCGAGGCGGGGCTGCCGACCGAGATTAAATGGGCGTTACCCGCTGGTTGGAAAGCCGGCGCGATCGCGTGGCCATACCCCAAGCGCCTGCCGGTTGGGCCGCTGATGAATTACGGGTACGAAAACAAGGTCTGGCTGCTGATCACGATCACTGCGCCAGCCGATGCCAGGCCCAATGAGATAGCGACGCTGAAAGCCACAGCTGACTGGCTGGTGTGCAAGGAAGTCTGCATCCCGGAAGACACGGCGCTGTCGCTACCGCTCACGGTGAATGTCAATCCTTCCGCGCCATATGCCACGGTGAAGGAACAGTTCGACGCGGCGCGCGCGAAAATCCCGGTGGCCTCTCCGTGGCCGGTGACGTTCCACTCGGGTGAAAGCATCGATGTCTTGGTCGCTTCGCCACCGCTCGCCAAATCGCAACTGCAGGACGTTGCGTTCTTTCCGTCGCAGCAAGGCGTGATCGAGGGCATGGCAACGCAGAAACGCGCCACGGTGAAGGAAGGTCTTGCGCTGCGATTGACGCCAGCAAAGAACGCAAAAATTCCAAAGACGCTTGCGGGTGTATTGGTGCTGACTTCTGCCGATGGATCGGTGCAGGCGTTGAAGGTGTCCGCCCATCCCGGCACGGTGCCGAATGCCGATTTCGGCATGGCCGGAGACAGCGGATTGCTCGTGGCGCTCCTGTTTGCGCTGATCGGCGGATTGATACTGAACCTGATGCCCTGCGTGTTACCGGTACTGGCGATGAAAGCGCTCGCCATCGCCAATCAAGCGCATGGCGAGAAGGCGCATGCGCGCCGGGATGGCTTCGCTTATGGCGCGGGGGCGATCCTGAGTTTTATGGCGATCGGGTTTTTGCTCGTTGCGTTGCGTGCGGGCGGGCAAGCGATTGGTTGGGGCTTCCAGTTGCAGGAGCCCGCGGTGGTCGCCTTCTTCGCGCTGCTGGTATTCGCCGTTGGGCTCAATCTTTCCAGCGTGTTCGAGATCGGCAATGTCGCTGTTGGCGATGCACTTACAAGGCGCGGTGATTGGATCGGCTCGTTCTTCACCGGCATTTTGGCTGTGGCCGTCGCCGCGCCTTGCACCGCGCCGTTCATGGCCGCAGCGCTGGGCTACGCGCTGACACAAAGCGCCATCGCCGCGGTGCTGATCTTCTTCACACTCGGCCTTGGTTTCGCTTCGCCCTTCGTGTTGATCGGCTTGGCGCCTGTGCTGTTGCGCTTCCTGCCGAGGCCCGGCGCGTGGATGATGATCTTCAAACAGCTTCTCGCGTTCCCGATGTATGGCGCGGCGGTGTGGCTGTTGTGGGTGTTGAGCCAGGAAACCGGCGCGACCGGATTGCTGGCCGCGCTGGCGGCGATGTTGGCGTTGGCTTTCGCCGCGTGGGCGTGGAGCACAAGTCGCAATGCTTCATCCGCGTGGCGCGCAGCCGGCATGGGCTTCGCGTTGATTGGATTGCTGGGCGCGGCGGGTGCGCTGGTGCTGGTTCATCAGACGGCTGCCGTGCCGGCTGCCGTTGGCCACACCGACGTCGCAGGCATTCCTACCGAACCTTACTCGGCCTCGAAACTGACGGCGTTGCGCGGCGAGAACCGTGCCGTCTTTGTCGATGCGACGGCGGCGTGGTGCATTACCTGTCTGGTGAATGAGAAAGCCGCGCTCTCCGGCGCGAAGGTCCATGCGGCATTCGCGCGGAAGCACATCGCCTATCTGGTCGCCGACTGGACAAACCGCAATCCGGAGATCACCGCGCTGCTGGCCGCACATGGCCGCTCCGGTGTGCCGCTTTATCTCTATTACGCGCCGGGCGCTTCGGATGCCGTAATCCTGCCGCAGGTTTTAACCGAATCCTCCGTGCTGGATGCGATTGGCGCGAAATAGCACGCCGCCAACTTTTGTTGCGCCAGAGCGCGTCGCGAGACATTCCATTGCGGCTGCCATGCGCAAATAACAACGCAATTATCTTTCGTGCGCGTTATGGTCCGGGACTTCAGAGCAGCCTCCGGAGTGATCATGAGCGCGTTTGAGTTCCCCGATTTCGACCATCACGAAACCGTTGCTTTCTTCGACGACAAGGCTAGCGGGCTCAGGGCCATTATTGCCATTCACTCCACCGCGCTTGGCGCGGCCTGCGGCGGCACGCGTGTCTATCCATACGCGAACGGCGATGCAGCGCTCACCGACGTGCTGCGCCTGTCGCGCGGCATGAGCTACAAGAACGCCGTCGCCAACCTGCCGCTGGGCGGCGGTAAAGCCGTCATCATTGGCGATCCCGCGAAGGACAAGACCGAAGCTCGCCTTTTGGCTTATGGCCGCGCCGTGAACGAACTCGGTGGCCGTTATCTCACTGCGATGGACGTCGGCATCACGCCGGCCGACATGCCGGTGATCGCGCGCGCGACCAAATATGCCGCCGGTTTCGACATGCCGGGCAAACCATCCGGCGACTCCGGTCCGCCAACCGCGCTCGGTACGTTTGTGGGCCTGAAAGCAGCCATCAGGCATCGCCTCGGTGCGGATAATGCGAAAGGTCTGACCGTGGCCATCCAGGGCCTCGGCAAGGTGGGCGCGACACTGGCGAAGCGTTTGCACGACGAAGGCGCCAAGCTTGTCGTCGCCGATGTGAATACGGATGCGGCGAAGAAAGCGGCCGATGCATATGGCGCCAAAGTCGTGCCGGTGGACGAGATTGTCACAACACAGTGCGATGTGTTCTCGCCCAACGCGCTAGGCGCGATCCTGAACGACAATACCGTGGACAAGATACATGCGAAGGTCGTCGCCGGTGCAGCGAACAACCAGCTCGCGCGCGACAAGCATGGCGAAGCGTTGAAGGCGCGCGGCATCCTTTATGCGCCGGATTACGTCATCAATGGCGGCGGCATCATCCGCGTCGCCGGACAGATCTTCGAATGGAGCGACGCCGAAGTAGAGCGCCGCGTACTGGCGATCGCCGACACGCTGACGCAGATATTCAAGCGTGCGGATACCGAGAACAAGCCGACCAACGCCGTCGCCGACCGCATTGCGGAAGAGCGCATGGCGGCGGGCGAAAAGTCGGTTGCCCGCGCCGCGGAGTGATTATCGGAAAAGATGCGGCCAAAGGCCGATGACGCCGATCATGATCAGGTAGATCGCGATCAGGTAGTTCAGCAGCCGTGGCACGAACAGGATAAGAATGCCGAAGATCAATGCGATCAGCGGCGACAGGATCAATATATCGATTCCAAAAATCGGATGCATGGCACAGGTCTCTCGCTGGCGCGCAGGATCAACGTGGCTTTCTCTTTTTGGTTGCGCGCTTTTTCTTTTTCGCGGCCCGCTTTCTGTTGGCGGTTTTGGCCTTCTTCGCAGGCTTGCGGCGCTTGGGTGCCGGCGCGCTGCGCCGGGGCGTGTGGCGCCCCGCAGGAGCGCCGAGGGTTTCGCCCCCCATGAAGGAAGGCGGATCGCTGGCCGGGAAGGTTTCCTCAATCTGCTCGTCAACCTTGCCGTTCCGCTTGGTTTCTGGCGCCATGATTTTCGTCCCGAAGTTTCTCTTCAACGCTATCAGTTATGCAACCACCTCGCCACGACGGTTAGTCACTGGCATCATTCCGGGGAAATTCCACGCGCACGATGAGGCCGGGCTCGTTGTCGAGCGTACTAATGGCGGCGCGATGAAGCCCCGCCACCGCGGCGACCAGGTTCAGTCCCAGGCCATTCCCGGACGTCGTGCGGCTGGCTTCGCCGCGGTAGAACCGGCTGAATATCCGGTCGCGTTCGTCCGGAGGCACGCCCAGGCCATTGTCGGCCACTTCTAGAACAGCATGATCGCTGTCTGCAGATAACGTCACACGGATGTGCGAACCTTTCGGCGTGTGCCGGATCGCGTTGTCGATCAGGTTCGCGCCGAGCTGCATGATCAGTTCGCGATCTCCGAAAACCTGCAAGTCCGGTTCGATATTCGTGGTGAGCAGATGGCCTTGTTCCTCAGCGGTCGGTGCGAAGCTTTGCGCAACGTTCAGGACAATGGCACTCAGATCCACTCGCCGGAAACCTGCACGCCGGCTGCCGGATTCGATCTGGGCGATACGCAAGATCGCGGCGAAGGTTTCCAGAATTGTGTCCGCTTTGTCGATGGCGTGCTCAATCGCATCCCTGTATTCCGCGGGATCGCGTGCCCGTTCGTGCGCGTCATCGAGTATCTGCCGCAAATGGCCCAGTGGCGTGCGCAGATCGTGGGCGATATCAGTCGTCACATGACGCAAGGCGTCCATCAGAACGCTGATGCGATCCAGCATGCGGTTGAGAGTTGCCGCGAGACGGTCCAGGTCGTCGCCCGACCCGTTCAAAGGTATGCGGCGGCCGATATTTCCTTCGATGATAGCTTCCGCAGTTCGTGAAATAGAATCGATCCTCTGCACGAATGCCCGGCTGACGATCGTTCCACCCGCTGCAGCGAATGCTAGCGTGAGGAGAAGACCGAAGCCGAACACGCGCAGGAAGACGTTGTCCAGAGCCTGCAGCCGGCCGACATCATCGCCAACCACAATCCACAGATCGGGCGAAAGTTTGAGACGATAGACGAGAAGGCGTTCCAACTGGCCCGGCGGCTCATCACCATCCGGGGGCCCCAGCAGATGCTTCCACCCCGGCATCAGCGGCGGGCGTGGAATGTCTCCCAGGAGCCGCTGGCCGTCGGATTTGAACAGGGTGTAGTTCAGCCCGCCTGCGATCTTGTGAGTCTGGCGCCCGCGAATAGCCTCCATCAGGTCGGGTATGCCGCCGCTGTCGAATTCGTCTTTCAAGGCGAATGCGTCGGCTTCGATGCGTGTGCGCTCCTGCTGATTGAGGGTCGCCTTGGCGTTGATATAGACGAAGCTGCCGACGGCGACGGTCGACACGCCGAAGATCAGCGCAAATAGTGCGGCGAGTCTGAAGCTGGTGGTATTAAAGAGTCTTGGCAGGCGCACGAAGGCAATATCCGGAGCCGCGAATGGTGTGGATCAATTCGGGATCGCCGCCCCGATTGATCTTGGAACGCAGGCGGCTGATATGGGTCTCCACGATGTTGGTGCGCGGATCGAAATGAAAGTCCCACACGCCTTCGAGCAGCATTGTGCGGGTCACGACTTGCTCGGCATGGCGCAGCAGATATTCCAGAAGCTGAAATTCACGCGGCTGCAGATCGACGATATCGCCGCCGCGTGTTACCGAGCGCTTCAACAGATTCATCTCAAGATCGGCGGCTTTCAAGATCGTAACCTGATCGCTGACATGCGGCCGCCGCGCCAAGGCGTTCACCCGGGCGTTCAGTTCCGAAAAAGCGTAAGGCTTTACCAGGTAATCGTCGCCGCCGGCTTCGAGGCCTTCGACACGGTCGTCGATGCCGCTCATCGTCGTCAGGAAAAGAACGGGTGTGAAGATCTTCGCGCCGCGCAAAGACTTGACGAGTGTCAGGCCGTCCATCTTGGGCAGCATGCGGTCCACGATAAGAACGTCATATGCGGCGCCAGTTGCCAGATGCAGGCCCTCGCGGCCGTCGGCCGCGTGATCCACCGTGTGGCCATGCTCCTGAAATCCGCGCTTCGCAAACGAAGCGGTTTCAGCGTCGTCTTCGATCAGTAGCAGTCTCATAGGTCGTCCGGCGCTTCATCGGCGCGCTCCCCCGCGAAAGCCGCCAACGATACAACCGAACTATACAGCCCTGTATAAAAAGCAATATGCATCGCAATTTCCGACGAATTATCAATCCGGCCAGCACGGTCTGCCAATGGGCGTTTGTGCATCTTGTCCACGTACCCCGGCCTTCTCATCATCCGGGGCGCCGGAACGCACACAGATGGTTTTACAGCAGAATTTGCCCCGGCCACCCTCCAAGGCGCCGCAGCGGTCGTTGGAATTGTCGATCATTGTCCCGACTTATAACGAGGCGGGCAATCTTGCATCGCTGATCCGAAAACTTTCGCAAGTGCTTTCGGGGATCTCCTGGGAAGTCATCTTCGCCGACGACAACTCGCCTGACGGAACGCACCGGCTGGCGAAAGAGATTGCGCTCGCCGATCCACGCGTGCGCTGCTTGCGCCGTGTAGGGCGGCGAGGCCTTGCGGGAGCTTGTATCGACGGCATTCTGTCTTCCAGCGCTCCCTATGTGGCAGTGATGGACGGGGACCTGCAGCATGATGAAGCGATACTGCTGCGCATGCTGCACACGCTCGAAGATAGCGACATGGATATTGTTGTCGGCACGCGCTATCGCGAAGGCGGTTCGGCCATCGGACTGGCAGGGCATCGTG
Source organism: Pseudomonadota bacterium (assembly GCA_018242105.1). Lineage (GTDB taxonomy): Bacteria > Pseudomonadota > Alphaproteobacteria > Micropepsales > Micropepsaceae > Rhizomicrobium. The sequence goes on along the minus strand of JAFECP010000009.1, from coordinate 40,740 downwards.
GCGCGATCAGCAGATTTGCGACTGCGCTCACCGGCTGGTTGTTGCCAGTGCCTGTCAGCGATCCGATGAGTGGATTTTTCATGGTTCGTCGCGATCGTTTTGAAGAGGTCGCGCCGCAGCTTTCTCATGATGGCTTCAAGATACTCCTCGACCTTCTGGCCACGGCGCGGAATTTGCGCATTTCGGAGGAACCCTACCTTTTCCGGGCGCGCGAGCAGGGCGAGAGCAAATTCGACTTACGGGCATCGCTGGAATTTCTGGGCCTTCTGGCGGCGAAGACGACGGGCGATGTGATCGAACCGCGGTTCGTGCCTTATGCTTTTGTCGGCGCGCTCGGCATGGTCGTGCATTTTGTGGTTCTCAAAAGCGCGCTGCAAGGAGCGGGGCTGAGTTTTGAGGTGTCGCAGTCGGTCGCCACGCTTTTCGCGATGATCGCAAATTTTTTCGTCAACAACGTGCTCACCTACAAGGACCTGCGGATTCGCGGTTGGCGTATCCTCAAGGGCTTGGCGATCTTCTGCACCATCGGTGCGGCGGGTTTTGTGGCGAATATTGGGGTTGCTCATTGGCTGTATGGCGATAACCATGTGTGGTGGATGGCAGGTGCGGCCGGCGCGCTGATCGGGGCGGTTTGGAACTACGCGATGTCCAGCCGATTGGTCTGGCATCTGCGTTGAGAAATTCTGTCGCGTGAAAACACAGACAATATCCGTGATGCGGCCGATAGCTGGCCTGCGTGCGCGTGATCTGGTGTTGGCTGTCACCGCTGTGTTCCTGCTGCTCAAATTGGCGATCAGCCCGTTCGTCGGTCTGGGCGCCAATGAGGCCTACGCCGTGGCTGGCGGCCGTTTGTTTAGTCTTTCCTATTTCGATCATCCTCCGCTGCATTTCTGGCTGGCGCAATCGGGCGCAATGGCGTTCGGCGACACGGGCTGGGCGCGGCTGCCCTTTATCGCGCTGGGCGCCGGTTCGTCCTGGCTCATGTTCGCGCTCACGCGCAGCTTGTTCGGTGAACGTGCCGGCGTATGGGCCACGCTCATCTTCAACCTCTCGATATTTTTCTGTCTGGTGGCGGGCAACTGGATGCTTCCCGACGGGCCGCTCAACTTTTTCCTGCTCGCAGCGGCGTTGACACTCTCGCCACTCGCGAAAGGCGAGAAGTTATCCATGATGCGTTGGGCTGCGGCAGGCCTTCTCGCCGGTCTCGCGGCGCTCTCGAAATATCACGGCCTCGTTTTTGTAGCGGGCGTTTTTGCCTTTCTTGTTTCATCGGTTTGGGGACGGCGGGTGCTTCGCACGGGCGCGCCGTGGCTCGCCGTTCTGGTGGCGGCTGCCGTTTTCTCCCCGGTTCTTATCTGGAATGCGCAGCACGGCTGGATCTCATTTGGATTCCAGGGCGCGCGCGCGGCAACAGGCCGTCATTTCGGCGGCGGCCTTTTTCTTTCGCTTATTGTCGCGCAAATCGCCCTGATCTCTCCGTGGGTCGCATGGCCGCTGGCGCGCGGGGTGATACGCGCGGCGCCGTCTTCCAACGAAGCCGAGCGATTTCTGCTTTGGCTCGGATTGCCCATCGCGATCCTTTTCACGTTCACCCCGCTTTGGAGCGATGGCGGCATGGTGCAGTGGGCGATGCCCGGCTGGCTGCTGCTGTTGCCGCTTGCAGGAAAATATCTGGCAGACGAAGCCTCGGGTCGAAGCTGGCCGCGCATATGGCTTGCCGTCTCAGCCGCTCTGTTCTTGCTGTTCGTGCTGGGGTTCGTCATGGAAACGCGAAGCGGCTGGCTCGGCTCGGCGTTCCCGCACATCTTCCGGCGGGGCGATCCCACGGCCGACAATGTGGAATGGACGCCACTCGGGGCGATCGTCAACCGGGAGGCGCTGTCGGACGATGATCGTTTGTTCGTGCTGACATCCGGCTGGCGCGATGCGGCGAAGATCGATCAGGGATTGGCGGGCAATTACCGGGTGGCAGCCGTGTCGAACGACCCACGCAATTTTGCGATTGGCATCGATCCCAAAGCCTGGGCTGGCCGTAACGGCTGGATCGTTTTGGAAGGTGTCGATGCGCTTGCGCAGGTCGCCGCGCTCAAATCCTGCTTTGGTTCTCTTGAGAAGCCGTCAAATCTCACGATCCAACGTGGGATACGGCCTGATGCGACGCTCACCATTTGGCGCGGCGACGGTTTTACGCCCAAAGGTTGCATGCTACTTTCGATACGAAATATGCGGTGACGGCTTGTCGAGATGTAGCTCGCGGCCACCAGACCGTCTTCGCCCTTTGGGCTTCGATGCGGCAGTCTTCTCTCACTTCGCAAGCGAGGACTGGTGCCGGAGGAGAGAATCGAACTCTCGACCTACCCCTTACCAAGGGGTTGCGCTACCACTACGCTACTCCGGCATCCGGGGCCCAAAAAGTACGGTTTGGGCCGAAAGGACGGCTGCTATACCCAAGCTCAGGCCAAAGGGAAAGGCCGAATTCTGCCCATGGCGCCCAAAGATTCCGCCGCTCAGCAACGGCTTGCTGCCGCCCTGCGTGAGAACCTGAAGCGCCGTAAAGCGGCTCAGCGGGCACGGACCGCCACCAAGGCGATAAGCGCCGAAAAGTCTGTGGAACCTCGCCCGAATACGGCCAAGAAGCCGGACTAGGAAGAGGCATCGCGTGCCTGTTCGCATGGCCCGCCCCGCGCTACAAGAAATGCCAGTACGGCGGATTTGGCCGCTTTAGAGGGTGTATGGACCGGATCAGGATTCGGGGTGGAAACCGCCTCAAGGGTGAAATTCCCATCAGCGGCGCGAAGAACTCTGCGCTGAAGCTGATGGCCGCGTCGTTGCTCACCGACGAGCCGATGCTGCTTAAGAACATGCCGCGCCTCGCGGATATCAACGCGATGACCGATCTGCTGATGCAGTTTGGTGTGAACATGAATGTGCGCCGCGGAGCAGGTCTCGGTCAGAGCGACACGATGCGCTTGCATGCCGCGCGTATCGAATCCGCCTTCGCGCCCTATGACATCGTGCGCAAGATGCGCGCGAGCTTTCAGGTTCTGGGACCGCTGCTGGCGCGGCACGGCGAAGCGAAGATTTCGCTGCCCGGCGGCTGCGCCATCGGCGCGCGTCCAGTCGATTTCCATCTCAAGGGCTTCGAGGCGATGGGGGCGACCATCGAACTTGCTGACGGCTATGTCCTGGCGAGCGCGAAGGACGGGTTGAAGGGAACGGCGTTCGAGTTTCCGTTCGCTTCCGTCGGCGCGACGGAGAACCTGATGACCGGCGCGGTGTTGGCGAAAGGCCGGACGGTCCTGAAGAATTGCGCGCGCGAGCCGGAAACGCAGGACCTCGGCCATTGCCTCATCGCGATGGGCGCTAAGATCGAAGGCCTGGGTACATCCGAGATCACTATCGAAGGTGTCGATCGTCTGTCGGGGGCCGAATATCCTGTGATGCCGGACCGTATCGAGACGGGCACTTACATCATCGCAACGGCTATGGCTGGCGGCGATGTGGAGCTGATCGGCGCACAGATGTCTTCCAATGGCGCACTGATTGGTTTGCTGGAGAAGATCGGTACCGGGGTGAAGGAAACCAATCGTGGCCTTTCGGTGCATCGCAACGGCGCGCGTCCAACGGTGATGGACGTGAAGACGGATGTCTTTCCGGCGTTCCCGACCGATTTGCAGGCGCAATACATGGCGCTGATGTGCATCGCCGACGGCACTTCGCATATCCGTGAAACGGTATTCGAGAACCGTTTCATGCACGTTCCGGAGCTGGCGCGCATGGGCGCGAAGATCCATGTCGATGGCGACGTGGCCACCGTGACCGGTGTGGAAACACTGAAGGGCGCGCCTGTGATGGCGACGGATCTGCGCGCCAGCGTCAGTCTGGTGCTGGCTGGATTGGTGGCGGAAGGTGAAACAATCGTGAACCGCGTCTATCATCTGGATCGCGGATTCGAGCGTTTGGAGGAAAAGCTTTCAGGCGTCGGCGCGGAGATCGAACGGCAACAGGCATGAAACGCGAGACGTTGGCCGCGGAAGACGCGGAAGATCTTCAGATCATTTCGGCGAAATTGCAGGACGCGGTGAGCCGTGTCGGAGATCTCGTCTGGTTGCCGAAGGCGCGCCGGTTCGCGGCGCTTTTCAACCGCTTCAAATGGGAGAACAAGCGCAAGAGCGATAATCTGCGCGTTCGCAGCGGGCTCTATTTCAACGGCGTGATGTCGGTCAAATCGCACAAGATCATGCGCGGCGATCCCGATGCGGTGCTGTCGCTTCTGACCATCGGTTTCACGCCGAAAGGCACCGAAGACCCCGGCGGCACGGTCGAACTGATTTTTGCCGGCGGTGGAACGATCAAGCTGGTTGTCGAGGCGGTCGACGCGGGGCTCAGCGACATCAGCGGCGAATGGGCCGCGCTGGGACGCCCCGAACACGAAACGGATTCGTGATATGGCGCGCCGTCTCGATGCGCTCGCCCCCGAGTTTGCGGCGCGGTTCTCCGCATTGATCTCGGCCAAGCGCGAGACGGAAGAAGATGTTGCGGCATCGGTGCGCGGCATCATCGCCGATGTGCGCCAGCGCGGCGATGCGGCGCTGATGGAACTGACCAATAAGTTCGACAAGGTTTTGCTGACGGCGCAGACGCTGCGGCTGAGCGATGCGGAGATTGCGGCCGCAGAAAGCCAATGCGGAAAAGACGCATTGGCGGCGCTCGATATCGCGGCGGAGCGCATCGAAGCCTATCACCGCCGCCAGTTGCCGAAGGACGACAGCTTCACCGACGATACCGGCGCGACGCTGGGCTGGCGCTGGACATCGCTCGATAGCGTGGGGCTTTATGTTCCCGGCGGCACGGCAAGCTATCCAAGCTCGGTACTAATGAACGCGGTACCTGCGCGGGTTGCCGGTGTCGCGCGCATCGCGATGGTTACGCCTGCCAGTGGCGGCAAGATCAACCCGCTGGTGCTGGCCGCGGCGAAGCGGGCAGGGGTGATGGAGATCTATCGCGTCGGCGGCGCGCAGGCCGTGGCCGCGCTGGCTTACGGCACGCAGACCATCGCGGCGGTGGACAAGATCGTCGGCCCCGGCAACGCTTATGTCGCCGCCGCCAAGCGCGAAGTGTTCGGCACGGTGGGCATCGACTCTGTCGCAGGACCGTCGGAAATCCTTGTCGTTGCCGATAACAAGAACAATCCCGACTGGATCGCGGCCGATCTTCTCAGCCAGGCCGAGCACGATACGTCTTCGCAAAGCATCCTCATCACCGACGATGTGGACTTCGCCACCAGGGTCGAAGCTGCGGTCGAACGCGCCCTGACCCTTTTGCCGCGCAAGGAAATCGCGGGGGCGAGCTGGAAGAACAATGGCGGCGTGATTGTTGTCGCGAGGCTGAACGATGCCGCGCCGCTGGTGGATCGCATCGCACCGGAACATCTGGAGATCGCGACGGGAAATCCGAACGGGCTTCTAAAGCTGGTGAAACACGCCGGTGCTGTCTTCCTCGGCCGCAACACGCCGGAGGCGATGGGCGATTACATCGCCGGCCCCAATCATGTGCTGCCGACGGCGCGCACGGCGCGATTCTCTTCGGGCCTCTCGGTTCTGGATTTCATGAAGCGCACCACGCTTCTGTCCTGTGACGCCAAAACAATCAACGCCATCGGCCCCGCCGCGATCACATTGGCGCAAGCGGAGGGGCTCGATGCGCATGCCCGCTCCATCGCTGCGCGGTTGAACGCCAAGCCATGAGCGACCACCGCATCGCCTCCATCGAGTTGGACGAACGCAGCGTCGTGCGCCGCACGCGCGAGATCGAGCAGGAACGCGAGATCGCGATCTACGATCTGCTGGAAGCCAATATGTTCAAGCCCGTGGATTCCGAAGGCGGGCCCTACCGGCTCGTGCTCTCGGTCGAGGACAGCAGGCTTGTCTTCGACATCCATCTGGAAGGCGGGGGCGAGCATGGCCGCGTGCAGCTTTCGCTCACGCCGCTGCGCAAGGTCATCAAGGATTACTTTCTGATCTGCGAAAGCTATTTCAAGGCGATCCGCAACGCGCCGCCGTCGCAGATCGAAACGCTCGATATGAGCCGCCGTGGCGTCCACAACGAAGGCTCCGAGCTCCTGAAGGAGCGTCTTGCCGGGAAAATCGAGGTCGATTTCGACACCGCCCGCCGCCTGTTCACTCTTCTTTGCGTGCTGCATCTGAAAGGCTGAAGCGATGCGCGGCCCCAACGGCGAGGAGCTGCCGCAATCGGTCCTCTTCGCCTGCACGCAGAACGCGGTGCGCAGCGCGATGGCCGAGCACATCATGCGCCACCTGTTCGGAAAGGTCGTTTATGTCGACTCCGCGGGGGCGCGCAAAGGCGAGCGCGATGATTTCGTCACAGAGGTTATGGATGAGATCGGATTGTCGCTCGGCAAGCATCGGCCCAAATCGTTCGATGACATGGAAGAGAACTCCTTCGACCTTGTGATCACTCTGTCGCCGGAGGCGCATCACCGCGCGATGGAACTCACCCGCACCTCCGCTGCGATTGTAGAATATTGGCCCACCCACGACCCTTCGGCCATGGAAGGCTCCCGCGAACAGAGGCTGGACGCCTATCGCGAATGCCGGGACCTGCTGATGCGGCGAATCCGGGCGCGTTTCGCGGTCAATCGGGCCTCGGACGCCTGAAAATGGCGGTTTCCCTTGCTTTTGGGCGGCTTCGGTGGCATTTCCCGCCCTCCAAACCCGCCAGAGGAAGAATGGCAAAAGAAGAGCTGCTTGAGTTTGAAGGCACCGTCAGCGAATTGCTGCCGAACGCGACATTCCGCGTGGCGCTCCAGAACGGTCATGAGATCATCGCCCACACCGCGGGCAAGATGCGCAAGAACCGCATCCGTGTGCTGACCGGCGACAAGGTCATGGTGGAAATGACGCCGTATGACCTCACCAAGGGACGCATCACCTATCGCTTCAAATAGGCCCGCGCGCCTCGCGCTGGTGCTGGCGAGCGAAAGCCCGCGGCGGCTCGCTTTGCTCGCACAAGCCGGCTTCGCGCCGGACGCCGTCCACCCCGCATCGATCGACGAAACACCATTGAAGGCAGAACAGCCGCGTCTCTATGCGCTGCGTCTCGCCAAAGAGAAGGCGCGCGCCGCCGGTGAGAATTGGCACGGCGCACCGGCGTTCATTCTCGCTGCCGATACTGTTGTCGCGTGCGGACGACGTATCCTGCCGAAAGCGGAGAACGAGAAGGATGTGAGTGATTGTTTGTCACTTCTCTCCGGGCGTCGCCATCGAGTGCTGACTGCCGTTGCGGTAAGAAAGCCGGATGGTTCGGTTAAGACGGCCGTGTCGCTCACGCGCGTCGCGTTCAAATCGCTGACGGCGCAGGAAATCCGCGCCTATATGCAGTGCGGCGAAGGCCTGGGCAAGGCAGGTGGTTACGCGATACAGGGCCGCGCCGAAGCATTCGTTCGGCAGATCAACGGTTCCTATTCCAATGTTGTCGGCCTGCCGCTTCTGGTGACGGTGGGCCTACTTAGTGGCTGCGGCTTCACCGTTCTGTGATACGCTTCTTCTGCTGATATTCGATTGCTGAAGATGAACAAGGAAGTCCTGATCAACTGCGGGGCGGGGGAAATTCGTGTCGCTATCGTCGAGGATGGAAAGCTCCAGGAGCTTTTCCTCGAGCGCACGATCGGCCTCGATGATGGCGCGCTGAAGAAAAAGGGCGGCCGCGGCGGACACAGCCTCATCGGCAACATCATTCTGGGCCGTGTGCAACGTGTGCTGCCGGGAATGCAGGCGGCGTTCATCGATGTTGGCCTGGATCGTTCCGGCTTTCTCGGCGCGCGCGAAGCACGTTGTCTCGCCGATTTGCCCGGCTTCAACGATGACGAGCGCGCACCGAAGATCACCGATTGCGTCCGCGAGGGCGAAGAGATCGTTGTTCAGGTCGTGAAGGATCCCATTGGCGAGAAGGGCGCGCGGCTATCCGCGAATGTCACCATTGCGGGACGCTTGCTGGTGATGGTGCCGAACCAGCCGGGCATCGCGTTGTCGCGGCGCATCGAGGATGAAAGTGAGCGCGCGCGGCTGATCGCCATGGGCGAGCAGATGATCGCAGAAGATTTATTGAATGAAGGTGGGGGCAAGCTTGTGCCCGGCGCAGGCTATATCGTGCGCAGCGCCGGTATCGGCGCGACCGTGCAGGATTTTCGTGAAGACGCCGAACGTCTCGCAGAAGCCTGGCGGCCGGTGATGACCCGGCGCCAAAGCGCAAAGGTGCCCTCAACGCTCTATCAGGATCTCGATCCGATCGAGCGAACCATGCGCGATGAGGTGGACGCCGAAACCGATCGCGTCTGGATCGACGATCTGCACGCTTATGAAGCGGCGCTGGCCTATTGCCGCCGCACCATGCCCGAAGCGGAAGACCGGATCGAGCTGTTCGACGGCCCGGACATGCTGTTCGACATGTACGCTCTGGAAGACGAGATCGAAACGCTGATGTCCACGCGGGTGAAGCTTCCGGGCGGCGGCTGGATCACCATCGAAGGCACCGAAGCGCTCACCGCCATCGACGTGAACTCGGGCAGCTTCACCGCCTCCACCGGCCTTGAGGAGACGAGTCTTAACGTCAATCGCGAAGCCGCCGAAGAGATCGGCCGCCAGCTTCGTCTGCGCGGCATCGGCGGATTGATCGTGATCGATTTCATCCATCTTTCAGACCCGGCGAACATCCAGACCGTGCTCGATACGCTGAACGAAAGCCTCTCGCGCGACCGCACGCCGACGCAGATTTCGCCGATGTCCGAATTTGGCCTTGTCGAAATCACACGCAAGCGCATCCGCGATCCGCTGGTGAAACTGATGACCGAATGCTGCCGTCCTTGCGACGGCCATGGCCGCAAGCGTACGCGCGATGCGGTGGCGCTGGAGGTGATCCGCCGTGTCGAGCGTCAGGCTGCCGCCGCGCCGGGCAAACAGGTCATTGTGCGTGCGTCGCCGGAGATTGTGGAATGGCTGGAGACGCATGGCGAGGAGGTGCGCTCTGCTTTGGCACGCCGGGGCGCGTCGCGCGTTGTGTTCGAAGCGCGAGACGAATTCGCCCGTGAAGGTTTCGATGTCGGAACAGCAGCCTGAAACACGCAAATGCGCCGTCTGCGGCAAGCCTCAAGACGCGGCCTATCGCCCATTCTGCTCCAAGCGCTGCGCGGATATCGATCTGGGCCGCTGGCTGAAAGAGGGCTATTCGATTCCGGGCGGCGAGCCGCCGCCGGATGAAGGCGGTGAAGAATCCTAGCCGTCGATCTCCATGATCCGGTCACGGTGGCGCGGCACCAGAATGGCGATCGCGAGCGCTGCGAGGAATGGCGATAGCGCGATCGCGGTACCGTCTTCCTCTTCCTCGAATTTCCAAACGGCGGCCAAGGCCGCCAGGCCCAACCCGATCCACATCAATTTGCGCATGGCATGGTCTCCCGGCACGCGAAGCGAACGCTTGGGCGGAGAGCGGGTTCCGGATGGGGCGGAAGTGGTGCCCAGGGGCGGAATCGAACCACCGACACGTGGATTTTCAATCCACTGCTCTACCGACTGAGCTACCTGGGCTTACCTTGGCTTTTGGCCGTCGGAAAATCCGGGGCTTGGCCCGGAAGGACGCGCTTTTTACGGGAGGACTTGCCCCCTGTCCAGCCGCGATGCCGAAGGTCTTGCTTGCGTGCGCAAAAGTGCAATTTACCAGGCATAACTGACGTTTAGCGAAGCGCTCTGGCCTGTCGCGCGGCCCGAGATTCGCCCCTCATAGTCCACCCTCAAGGCGAGAGGCGTGCCGTTGAGACCGGCGGTCATGCCCAGGTCCAGAACACCAGATGCCGGCGCGGCGCGATCCGCGGTGATCGCGATGACGCCGCTATTCGCCGGTGCGCCCTGCAACACGGCATTTGTCGCCGGCAGATCGTCCATGCCCTCGAGTGCGGCCGCCACCGTCGCTTCGGGTGCAATCCATGTGTCCCCATCATGGAATACACGCCGCCAGCGTGTGCCGACGGTTTCCGTTAACGTGTCGTGCGAATAGGGCGCGACATCGAGACCGAGGCCGGTGCCGTTATCTGTTTCATGGAGGCCACTCTGCTTGTTGACGACATAGGAGAAACGGAGAAGCGGCTCCATCTCGCCGCCGAATGCGGCAAGGCGCAGATCGAGTTCAACCGATCCCATCGTCGCATGCTGGTGGAAAGCAGCGGCGGCCGGATCGTCCACCGAACCGAACGCAATCGTCCGGTGCTCGCGTAGCCGCGCCGCGTCGGTGGTGAGCGCGGCGGTGATGTAGGCGGGACCGGGATCGAAGCGCCCATACACGCCATAGGCCTCGAGATTGCCGGACACCGAAGTCGAGAGCGCTCCGTCTGTTTGGTGCGGGCGGCCAGTGCTCATCGCGACACCGGCGGTGATCGTGTCGCTCAGCATCGTGTCGCCGCCGAACGCAAGTTCGCCGATTTGGGTGCGATAGCCCGAATAACCGTCATAGGAGTTGGTGTGTTCGTCCCGTCCCAGCGTGGCGATCCAGATGTGGCTATCATCGCCGAACGCCGCCACCTGGCCACCCGCACCGCCGACATCAATGACGTGTGATCGCAGATGCTCATCGAGAACGTCCAGGCTGTCGCTGGCGATGTGCGCGGCATCCAGCAGGCTCTCGCCGCTGATCTGCGAAAGCGCGTTCTCCTGCTTTGCGGGCGAGAGCAGTGAGAGCGAGGTGAGCAGGCTGGCCCAACTGTCGCTTGCATCTGCTTCGGTCGAGTTGATGGCCGTGCCTGCCGACTTTTGAACGGGTGTAGTCCCGATGGCGGAGAAATCGATCAACCGGCGTACTTCCAGAACGACGCCGCCCAGATCATACCGAATGCGTTGGAGGAGATCGGCGTCATAAGTGTTGGCAATGAAGCCCGATGGATTGCTGAACGCGCCGGAAATTGCGTTCGGGCTGGCGATGATGACGTAGCGCTGATCGAAAGCGTAGTCGCTGGTGTCTCCGACAGGGTGCGGATCGAGCAATCCGCCCTGCAGGACGACGGCGCCTGGCACAACGAGCGAACTGCTGTTGAAGCCGGACGAGATACCGCCGAAATTGACCGAAAGTGTGCTGCCGGTTTCGCTATAAGAGGCTAGGGTTGCTTTGCCGAAGCCCTGGCCGAGTGTTGGCTGGCTTAAACTTCCGCCAGCTTGCACATTCACACCACCGGCGATGACGCCCGTGATCGCAACCGACGCGCCGGAGTTGACCGTTAAGCCGCCGGCGAGCGAGCCACTGATCACCAGCAGACCGTTCGCTGCGATGGTCAGTCCGGTAAATGTGTTGGCATTCGCGAGTGTGAGTATGCCCACGCCAGTCTTGGTGAGGCCCCATGTGCCGCCGTTGGTGCCGATCGGTGCAGTGATTGTGGCCGCGCCGCCATTCTGTTCGATGGTGAGATCATCCGCGAGCACGGTGGGATTGGCGTAGGTCACGCCGTCGGCCAGAACGAGATTGGAGCCGAGAACAGTGACCGTCCCGGTACCGAGCGCGCCCGTTGCAGCGACAGACAATGTGCCGTGGAAAGAGATGTTGCCGGAATAGGTTGCGCCGTTGTTGCCGGATACGACCAGCGTGCCGGTTCCGTCTTTCTCGAACGGCGCGTTACCCGACAAGCTGCCGGACAGTGTTGCGCTGTCGCTGCCGTTCACATCGATGAACGAAGCCTGCGCTATAAAGATGGGATTGGCGAGATTGACGCCATTGTCCAGCAACAATGCCGCCGGAGCTCCATCGAGCGAAAGCAGTCCGGTGCCCAGCGCACCGCTGCTTGCTGCTTCCAGCATGCCCGTGCCAACGCCGGTGCCGCCGCTGTAGCTGTTGGCGCCGGACAACGTGAGAGTGCCGCTGCCCTTTTGCAACACCATGCCACTGCCCGAGATCGCGCCGGAGAAGCTAATATTGTCCGTCCGATCGAAGGCAAGCGTTGCATTGTCGATGACATCGCCAACGATCGCACCGGTTGTGCCGCCATTGCCGGCCTGCAATGTCCCCGCGCCAATGAATGTTCCACCGGTATAGCCGTTTGCGGCGGTGAGGATCGTGGTGCCGGCGCCAATCTGCGCAAACGCGCCAGTTCCGGAAATCTGGCCGGAAACCGCGACAGCATCGGAATGATCGAAAACGAGCGTTCCATTGTCCGTGATCGCACCCTGAACAAGGCCACTCGTTCCGCCATTGCCGATCTGAAGTGTGCTGCCGGAAGAAATGGTTGTGCCGCCGCTGTAGCTGTTGGTGCCGGTGAAGATCACGGTGCCACCGATCACATTGACGTTGCCTTGCCCCATAACCATGCCTGCATAGGTCAGTGCGTTGGAGCGATAGAAAGCCAGCGTGCCGTCGTCCGCGATAGTGCTCGTCACCGAGCCTGTCGCGCCGCCATTACCCAGTTGCAGGGCATCTCCAGAGGTGACGGTGGTGAGGCCGCTGAAGGTGTTGTCGCCGGTCAGAATGAGCGTGCCGGCGCCGCTCTGCGTGAGTGTCCCGCTGCCCGATATGACGCCTCCATAGGTGACGGGGCTGGAGTGGTTGAAGACCAATGATCCATTGTCGATGATGCCGCTTGTCACCGATCCCGTTGTGTCGCCATCACCCAATTGCAGCGTGCCGGCGTCGATATTCGCGCCGCCTGTGAATGTGCTGTCGCCGGTCAAGGTCAACGTACCGGTGCCTTCTTGTTCGAGCATCCCGCTGCCCGAAATGGCGCCAGAAAAACTGATATCATCGGTGTGATCGAAGGCGAGCGTTGCATTATCGATGACATCGCCAACGATCACACCGGTTGTGCCGCCATTGCCGACCTGCAATGTCCCCGCGCCAATGAATGTTCCACCGGTATAACTGTTCGCGGCGGTGAGGATCGTGGTGCCTGTACCGATCTGCGCCAGTTCGCCTGTGCCGGAAATCTTTGCCTTGTAGGTGACGGTGTCGGAGTGATCGAAAGCGAGAGTTCCGTTGTCCGTGACCACGCCCTGAATAAGACCATCCGTTCCGCCGTCGCCGATCTGAAGCATGTCGCCGGAAGAAATGGTTGTGCCTCCGCTGTAGCTGTTGGTGCCGGTGAAGATCAGCGTGCCGCCACCGGTCACTTCGACATTGCCTTGTCCCGTGATGGTTCCCGCATAAGTAAGTGTATTGGAGCGATCGAAAATCAGGGTGCCGTGATTGCCGATATTGCCGGCGATCGAGCCCGTTGCGCCGCCGTCGCCCAATTGCAGCGTGTCACCCAGCGTGATGAATGTGAAGCCGCTGAATGTGTTGTCGCCTGTCAGGATGAGCGTTCCGGTACCGCTCTGCGTGAGCGCGCCGCCGCCGGATATCACGCCGCCATAGGTGACGGTGTTGGAATGATCGAAAACCAGCGTTCCGCTGTCGATGATATTGCCGGTGACCGAACCTGTCGTGCCGCCATTGCCCAATTGCAGCGTGCCGGTGTCGATGTTCGTGCCGCCGGTAAATGTGCTATCGCCTGTCACGATCTGGGTACAGCTTGCTTCCTTGATCGCGTTGATGCTGCCGGAATAATTTGTGGCGTCCGGATTGGTGCTGCAATTCCACGCAATGACGGGCATCTGCGCTGCTGTGCTTGGATTGTAGCCCAACGCCTCAAGCATGGTGAATTCCGGCGACGCGTTGGTGACGTCCGATTGTTTGTTACTGCAAGAATCGGTGTCCTGGACATAACCCGGACCGCCGATGAATCCGTGGACGGGACAGTTGGAGATGTCCGGTCCCCAATCGCTGTAGTCCGAGCCATCGTTATATTGGCTGAAACCGACAATATCCGTCTGTCCGCCATCGATCGAGAAATAGGAGGATGCGTTGGGCGAAGGCGTATGGCTTCTCGTGCCCGGCGCGCTATAGCGGTAAAGATCGAACGGTCCAAAAGCCGAATTTTGATCGCTGCCGCCCAGCGTGCTGCCCTGGCCGCCTCCGCCCAGAATTTCATCGATCTCGTGTTCCTCGGTCTCGATGGCGTCGTATTGAATGTTGCTTCCGTTGTACGCGGGGATGGGGCGCGTGAAGTCGAGGCCCCCATTGGCGTTCAGTATGATCACGCCGTCATAGGTGCTGTTGCAACTGGCGACGAAGTTGCCCTGCGCGTTGAAGCAGGGCGTCGCGCTGGCCTCTCCGAGGCCAGCGCGCAACAGCGCGGTCGTGGCTTCGATCGGCTTGCTGCCGTTGGCGTCGTTTCCGTTGGGAAGATTGGCGACCGCAGTCGCGAGCGCCGAATTTTTGGGATGAGCATTTGAATCCGCCGTCAACAGCGCCGTGTAGTCGCTGTAGGAAAGCGTATTGAGCTGGGTAAAACTTTCGCCCAGGAAGCTGGCGTTGGTCGGCGCTTGATACTGGAAAAGAATTTTCACCGTTCCCGGATTGGAATAAAGCCCGCCGATCGCCGCTGTCGCGATGTTGATCGAATTTTCGATGTCGGCGGCATTGGCCGCGCTGGTGATGCTGCTGTCGAAGGTGGGAACGATGTCCAACGCGTCCGCGCGATGCGATATGCCCACAAGTATGCTGGCCAGAACGGCTGCAACGATTGGAAAATTGCGTGATGTCGCCCGCATCGCACGCCCCCCGTCCCCGCGCGAAACATAGCGGCGGCAGAGAGGCGGCGCTATCCGCGCGCGAGAAGCGGCTGAAGCTTACTTCGCCGTCTTCAAGGAAATAAAGGGGCTTAGTTCGCGCCACCTGGGTGGTTGTCGTCCCGGCCGGCGGAGATCACGACATTTCCAAGTGTGATTTTCGGCATGGAATGCACCCACCAGCCATGTTCGTTCAGCGAGTAGATCGGGACGTATTGAACCGCGATGTCCATCGGCACCACATGCTGCAACTGATTGTCGAGCAGCCACACATTGTTATCCAGGCGGACGGCGAGCACGGCGTGGAAGACGTTCAGATTGGTGTCGTCCACGATCACGAGGCGCAAATCGTCGGTAGGAAAGCCGAGGCGCACAAGGCTGTAATATTTGGCGATCGCGTAATCTTCGCAATCGCCGCCGCGCGCGAGGAATTGCCCCGGTGTCGCCCAGTAATCGGAGACATGGTAGTTCTGGATGTCTTCCACATAGGGGCGGCTGTTCGCCCACGCATTCACGGCGTTGAGTTGATCGCGGCGTGACATCTTCCGGACGCTCTCGAGGAACGACGTCCAGGCAATCGGGATGCAGAGCCGCTCATTGGCGCATCTCTGCGGGTGCGCGGCATCGGGATGCGCAACCACGGCTTCCGGCTGGGCGATCGCCATGTCGGAAATGACCTGCTGCCAGAACGGAAACAGCGCAAAATTGCGGCCGCTCGCTGTCGCCGATTGGAAGACAGAGTTCGCGTGGGCGCTGACCGGCGCGAAAAGAAATAGCGCCAGAATCACCTTCGGGAAAAACGATACGGACCGCATGATGGCGCCGCTTGATGTTTGCTCGCGCCAGTCTGCGTCGGGTGCTATGAAATCGCGGTTCAAATGGGGCCGCGATTCCGAGCGATTTCCTTCGCGCTTTTTTAAGATTTGGAACAAACTTTATGGGCAATTTCGCCAAAAGAGCCCGGCAGCGCGGTTTTCTGCTGGGGCTTGGCATCTTTCTGGCCGCGATGGCGCTGGTCGCCGCCGCATTCCGCATTGCGCATAACGAGCGCGCCTTTGAACTCAATCGCTGGGAAACGCGGCTGCATACCGACGCCGTTCAACCTGTAGATATGGTGAGCGGTTGGTTAAGCGCGAGCCGCGACGCACTGCGCGCTGTCGCCGAAAATCCGACCGTCCAGATCTATCTTTCGCAAGCTGCGGTTGCCAATCCTGCCCCGCCTGTATCACCGGAAAGCGAGGCCCAAGGGGCATTCCTGGAAAGCTATATCATCAGCCTCGGCAGCCATGGGCCTTTTGCAGCCTCATCCGGCGCCGCGCGATCCGCCACTGGACTGGCTGTGCTGGACGCGCAGCGTCATGTCGTTGCGGCGACCTCTGGATACCGGCCTTCACCGCAAACGATTGTTGCGCTGATTGCCAAGATGCGAGATGGAAGTGCAGGCCCGTTGGTATCATCGGCGGCGGCCAATTCACCGAATGCTTTTCTTGTGGCCGTCCGTCCCATCCAGGCTGCTATGTCGGCGCCGCCCGTCGGCTATGTCATTGGCGAGCGCAGGCTCGATGAAGGCTTTTGGGCATCCGACGGCTCGGTCATCGCAACCGATCACGGGCATGAAAGCCTTGTCTCTGTAGGTCCTGATGGCGCGACGCATCTGGTCGGTTCATCGGTTACGGGCAGAGTTGTATCGGCGGATAGCGGCGAATATCTCGCCGCCCGGACGCCGCTTCACCTCCAGCGCGCCCGCGATATGAAGGGCAGGGATGCGCTGCATCTTGGCGTGCCGGTGAAGGGCGCCGATTGGGTGCTGGTGGAAAGTGTTCCAGCATCTTCCGCGCTCGCGGGCGTGGAGGCGCGGATCCGCAATCTCCTCACCATTCTGCTGCTGTCCCTGCTGGCGATCATCCTCGGGATTCTTGCGCTGTGGCGGCATATGACGGGAATTCAGCAGGCTGCGTCGCGCGAGGCGAGTATGAAGCTCTATCGCGGCGTGGCGGAAGTGCTGTTGCAGGCGATCGACCAGCGCGACCCCGGCGCTGCGGAGCATTCACGGCGTGTGGCGGCGCTGTCGCGCGATATCGCACTCAAGATGGGCGCCGCCAAAGCAGAAGCCGATGCCGCCGAACTGGCTGGCGCTTTGATGAATGTCGGCAAGCTCTTCGTGCCTGTGAACCTTCTTACCAAGGCGGGCGAACTGGATGATGCCGAAGTTTCACAGTTCGCGGACGGCTCGGCTCGCTGGCTCGACCTGCTGGCGCGTACGCCGTTCGACCCGCCGCTGGAGCCGATCCTGCGCGATGCCTACCGCTTGGGATATGGCCAGGCGCCGGAGGCCGGGGGAGTGGCCCGCAACACTTACATTATCGTTGCCGCCAACAAGGCGGTGGCGCTGATGAGCCCTCGAGCCTACCGGATGGCCCATTCCCCGGTCGAGACCCTCGAAATTCTTTCAGCGCCGGATCATGCGATTCCCGAGCCGATTCGGGCTGCACTGGCAGATATTCTTATCACGCGAAGATAATTTCATAGATCATATCAAAGATGCCAAAATCGACTGGCGCAGCTTCGACATCGGTTCCAAGGCACAGGTGAACTTCAACCAGCCGGGCACCAGTTCCATCGCGGTGAACCGCGTGAACAGCTCCGCCAACCCCACGCAGATCGAAGGCGGCCTGCACGCCAACGGTCAGGTCTGGATTCTCAACCCCAACGGCGTCTTCTTCAGCAAGACCGCGCATGTGGACGCGGCGGGTATCGTCGCGAGCACGGCCAATATCGACACCAACGCCTTCATGGCCGGTTCGAATAAGCTGCAGATGACGGGCGCCGATCACGGCTCCGTCGAGAACCAGGGCAACATCTCCGTCGGCGCGAACGGCCTTGCGGCGTTTGTTGCGCCGTCCGTGCGCAACAGCGGCACCATCAACGCCACCGTCGGCCGCGTGGCGCTGGCCGCCGGCACGACCTACACGCTCGACCTCGCGGGCGACCATCTGGTCGAACTCGGCTTGGGCTCGGTGAAAGCGGTCGTCGATAGCTCCGGCAAGATCGTGAACCCGGGCGGCACCATCGCGCTTACCGCGAAGGCGGCGGGGCAGGTCGTCAATTCCGTCGTGAACGTCTCGGGCGTCGTCAGCGCTTCGTCGGTGACGAAATCCGGCGGCACGATCACGCTGGGCGGCGACAACGTCACCACCACGTCCACCGCGCAACTCAGCGCCGACGCCGGCACCAACGGCAATGGCGGCGCGATCACCTCGGTCGCGAATGTGCAGGGCAATTACGCCGGCTCCTTCTCCGCCAAGGGCGGCAGCGCCAGCGGCAATGGCGGCTCGGTTGAGACATCGGGCAAGAGTGTGCATGTCGATAGCGGCATCAAGATCAACACTCTGGCGTCGAACGGTCTGACCGGAAGCTGGACCGTCGATCCGGACAATCTGACGATTGGAACCACGGATAGCGGCGCCGATGCTGACACGGATCAGAGCATTTCCGCGTCCACGGTCGAAAGCCAGCTCGGCACGACCAGTGTGAATCTGAAGGCGAACAACACGATCACGGTGAACACCGCGATCGACACGTCGTCGAACACCGACTCCAACACGCTGACCTTCCAGGATGAAAATGGCAGCGGGCTGACCATCAACCTCAATGCTGACATCACGCTCGGCGCGCATGAAACACTGACAGGCCAAGGCACGATAGTGAATGTCGCGAATACCGGTCTGATCCAGAACGGCATCGACGTCGCCCTCGCGGGTGGCGCGACTGTCAACGTGGCCGCCGGTCAATACGCTGCCGGGACAGGCTTGCAGATCAACAAGTCCGGTTTGACGCTTCTTGGTGCTTCCGGAGCCGAAATCGATGTGAACCCAGGCACGTCTGGTCAAGTGAACGCCATCACCATCGGCGGATCGACCGATGGCGTGACCATCAGCGGCTTCGACATTCGTGGCGAAGTTAACGCGCCTTACACCTCATATGCATGGGGCTCTGCTGTCAGCCGCGGCGTGGCGGTTCTGAATGGCGCCACCAATGTCACGATCACTGATAACGACATTCGCAATGTCCGCAACGGTATTCTGATCGACGGCCGTAACACCGGCAGCGTCACCAACAACGTCATCGACAACACCAAGAGCGCGATCTCGGTTCAGTACACCGATGCGGGCCTCGGCAACACCGAAGGCTATGTGATGACGATGACTGGCAACAGCCAGGGCACAGACGGCAACGAGTGGGGCGTCAACTTCCATCTGAACGGCCACTACGTCGGCAGCACCTACTATAGCAACAGCCAGAAGATTGCGACGAACGCGACGACGACGGTGCAACAGGCGTTGCTCGCGTTCAAAACTGCCAATAACGGCTTGACCGCGCAGGATCAGGGCTATTCCCAATCCAACCGTACCGACGTCACCGTTTCGACGACGGGTTCGGACACCAATCAGGGTAGCCCGCTTAACAATCTTGCGACCATCCCGGCGGGCGTCAACGCCGTCGTCGCAGGCGGCACGGTGAATGTCCTCGGCGGCAATTACACGCTATCTGGCGAACTCGATATCACCAAGAGTCTGTCGCTGATCGGTGCGGGTGTGGGCGTCACGAATATTACCTCCGCCTCGACCGGCTATGGCATCTTTGTCGATGCCGACAACACGACGCTGTCGGGCTTCACCTATAACGGCTCTGCGGCTGGCTCTTACAGTTTCAAGATTCAGGCCGCGCCGGGCTCGGCCTCCAATCGCCTTCAGAATTTCAATATCAACAATGTGTCGATCAGCGGTTCGAAGAAGACGGGCCTCGATCTGAACGGCGTCCTCAACGCCACGATCGATCATGTCACCGTCACTGGCACAACGGGCGGAAACGGCATCGCACTGACCGATAGCGCCAATGTCACGATCACCAACTCGGCTACCACTGGTAACGCATGGGGCGGGCTGGCACTGTATCAGAACAATTCGGCGTTCAATCAGCAGGTCAACAACATCGTTGTTGGCGGCACAAATACCTTCGCGGAAGGCATCTACGCACAAGACCAATCGGCGACGAACGATTTCGGCACGATCAATCTCACCGGTCAGGGCATCGAGTATGTGGGGACGCTCAACACGGGTGGAGCAGATGGCACATACACCTTCTTCCAGAAGACGGAACAGGGTGCCATCGACGCAACCACAGCCTTCAACACTCGCTATAGTTCGACGGCGGGCACGGTGCAGGGCTATGACGAAACAAGCGAGAGCGTAAACGGTAACAACGTCTTCTATGTTGGCTACAACACCGGCAGCACGGCCGCATTGTCCATCGCGGCCGCGAATAGCGCGGCGTCAAATGGTGCCACGATCAATGTCCTCGGCGGCAATTACACATTGTCTGGCGAACTTGACGTCACGAAGAGCTTGACGCTTTCCGGCGCGGGCGTCGGTGTGACGAACATCACATCCACCTCGACGGGCTATGGCATCAACGTCACGGCCGACAATACGAGCTTGAAGAATTTCACCTATCACGGTCCGACGGCTGTGGGTTCGACCTACGGCATCAAGGTCACGCCGGATACCAATGTCGCCTCCGACCGCCTGCTGAACTTCGACATCGAAAACGTCACGATCGATCAGGGCTATCGCACGGGTCTGGACCTGAACGGCGTGCTCGGCGCGACGATCAAGAACGTGAACGTCAGCAACATCGTGCATGGCAACGGCATGGCGCTGACGGACAGCGCGAACGTCACGATCACCGGTTCGACCACCAGCAACAATGCCTGGGGCGGCCTGGCGCTTTATCAGACGAACAATTATTACGACCAGCAGGTCAATAATATCACGGTCGATGGCACCAACACCTTCAATGAAGCGAAGGGCATCTATGCCGAGGACCAATCGACCACTGAAGATTATGGCACGCTGAATCTGGCCGGTTATGACTTCATCGCCCAGTGGCAGGCCGGAGTGAACGACTTCTACACCTTCTTCCAGAAGACCGAGCAGGCCGCTATCGATATGGCGGTCGCGGTGAGCCCCACGACGTCTTACGTTCAGGGCTACGCGGGCAATGGTGAAGTTGGCAACAACGTCTTCTATGTCGGCTACAACACCGCGAACACCGGGTCGCTTTCGATCGCGACCGCGGTCGGCGCGGCATCAAACGGCGCTACGATCGACGTCCTCGCCGGCAACTACACGCTGTCTGGCGAACTCGACATCACCAAGGGTCTGTCGCTGGTCGGCGCGGGCGTCGGCGTCACGAATATCACGTCCACTTCGACCGGCTATGGTATCAATGTCACGGGCGACAATGTAAGCCTGCAGAACTTCACCTATCACGGGCCGACGGCGGCAACCGGCAGCACCTATGGCATCAAGGTGCAGCCGGATACCGGCGTGGCCTCCGATCGCCTGCTGAACTTCGACATCGAAAACGTCACGATCGATCAGGGCTATCGCACAGGTCTGGACCTGAATGGCGTGCTCGGCGCGACGATCAAGAACGTGAACGTCAGCAACATCGTGCATGGCAACGGCATGGCGCTGACCGACAGCGCGAACGTCACGATCACCGGTTCGACCACCAGCAACAATGCCTGGGGTGGCCTGGCGCTCTATCAGACGAACAAGTATTACGACCAGCAGGTCAATAATATCACGGTTGACGGCACCAACACCTTCAACGACACGATCCCGGTCTATACGGAAGACCAGTCGGCCAGCCAGAATTTCGGTTCGATCAGCCTCGCCGGCTTCAACTATGTCGTCCAGTCGCCGAACAACGCGAACGACGTCTATAGCTGGTTCCAGAAGACAGAGCAGGCCGCATTCGACTTCGCAACGAACGCTGCGCTCAGCAACAACAACGTCAACGTGCCGACGGCCACAGTGCAGGGCTATAGCGGCAGCGGCGCGTACGGCAACAATGTCTTCTACGTCGGCACGGGCAGCAACGCTGTCGCCTTGTCGATCGGCAATGCTGTCAGTCAGGCGGCAAGCGGCGGCACGATCAATGTCAGTTCAGGCACTTACGCCGAAGATGTGACCGCGGCGAAGCAGCTCGCCTTCAACTTCGGCGATGTGACGGTGAACAGCCTCACACTGGCGTCCGGCGCGGCGGGATCGGCGCTGAACGGCAACCTCACCGCCACGGGCGCAATCGCTCTGGGCGATGCCACGACGGTTACCGGCAGCCTGAAGGCTGCCTCGTTCACCTCCAATGCCACCCTGGCGATGACCGGCAACCTCACGACCTCCGGCACCACCGCGCTCAACGGCGCGAGCAACATCACCGGCAATGTGGCGGCGAATTCGCTCATCACCGGCAACACGCTGGCGCTCGCGGGCAATCTCTCCGCTACCAATGGCGTTACACTCGGCGGTGCGTCCACGGTAAACGGCAACATCTCGGCGGCTTCGCTCACCGCGAACGGCGCGCTGGGACTGACGGGCAACCTTACAACGTCGGGCGCCTCCGCACTCAACGGTGCGAGCAACATCACCGGCAATGTGCAGGCGGACACGCTCTCCACCGGCAGCACGCTGACGCAGGCTGGCAATATCGCCGCCACCAATGGCGTCACGCTGGGCGGCGCATCCACGATCACGGGTAGCGTGTCGGCCAAGACGTTCGCAGCGAACGGCACGCTGGCGCTGAACGGCGGTCTCACCGCATTGGGCGCGGCGCAGTTCAACGGCGCGGCCACCGTGAACGGCAATGTGCAGGCAGCGTCGATCGCGGCGAGCAACAGCTTCGGGCTGACCGGCAACGCCACCGCATCGGGCGCCATCGCGCTCAACGGCGCCAACACGCTGGCAGGCAACCTCGCGGGCGGCTCCATCGCGCTGAACGGTGCGACAACGCTGGCCGGCGCCACCACGCTCGATACGTCCGCTGCAAACGGCAACATCGCCGTCGCATCGGTTGCGGGTGGCGGTCAGGCGCTGACGCTCAAAACCGGAACTGGCACAGCCTCGCTCGGCAATGTGGCGAACGCCGGTTCGATCACAGACCTTGGAGCGGTGACGCTGACGGGAACGCAGTATAGCGCTGGCGCCGAAACTTTGGGCGCGGCCACGCTGACGGGCGATACAACCTTCAACGCCGGAAAGGGCAATGTGGTGCTGGCCTCGCTTGCCGGCGGCGGTCACGGTGCGACGATCGATGCGGGTAACGCGTCGCTCGGCAACGTCGCCAATGCCGGCGCAGTGGCCGTCAACGGCGCTGCGACGCTGACCGGCTCCTCCTACAGCGGTTCCAGCTTCGCGTTCGGCGGCCCGGTCTCCTTGACCAACGACACCACGCTTGGCGCAACCGGCGCGGTCACGCTGGCTTCGCTGAACGGTGGCGGCGACGATCTGGCCATCACCAGCGGCGCGGCCTCGCTCGGCAATGTCGCGAACACGGGGGCATTGTCCGTCACTGGGCCGGTGACACTGACCGGCACCAGCTACGTCGCAGGCAGTATCGGCCTTGGCGCGACGACGCTCACCAACAACGCCGTGCTGAACACCAGCGGCGACAATGGCGCGCTCGTCATCGCATCGATCGATGGATCGTTGGCCGGGGCGCAGTCGCTCACGCTGAATGCCGGTTCGGGTAGCGTCTCTCTCGGCAACCTCGGCGCCGCCACGCGCCTGGGCGCCGTCAGCGACGCCAGCAAGACCACGCTGACGGGCTCCACATACAATGCCAACAGCTTCCTGTTCGGCGGCGGCGTGACGCTCACCTCGGCCAGCACCACGCTGAACACGACGCAGTCGTCCAACGCGGCGGGTGGCATCACCTTCCAGGGTGACATCTTCGGCACCTCGGATGCGGCGCAGAGCCTGACGCTCATCGCCGGTCCGGGTACGGGCGCGGCGTCGTCCAATGGCGACATCACGCTGCAGAACGCCGGTACATCGGCAGTCTACCTCGGCGATCTCACGGTGAAGGGTAACAACTTCACGGCTCTGACGGTGGATGTCGGCGGCAACTACAATGCCACGCTGACCGGCAACCAGGTGTTCGCAGCCGACACGCTCAACGTGCGCGGCAATGCGAACAGCACCGTGGGTGGCGACGCCTCCGGCCATATCGTTGCGGGCGGCGATGTAACGATCGTCGCGAATGGCGGTGTTTCGGGCACGATCAGCGGCCAGAACGTGAACCTCACGGGCAGCGACGTAAACAGCGCCGTGACCGCCAGCAACGCCGCCAATATCCAGGGCAATACCGTCGGGGGCTCCTACACCGCCCAAGCGGTCACGCTCATCGCCTCCAACAATGTGGACGCGGCGGTCAACGCCACGGACTTCACGCTGGCGGCGCAGCATGGATCGGTGAACGGCACCTGGACCACGATCGACACGAATGGCAGCAACGTCGTCAGCGTGAACGGCCAGACGACGGTCGGCCTCGCCAATGTCAATCCGAACCAGCTTGTGGTGGAAGGCTTTGTTCTCCCCGCCGGCACCACCATCGGGGCCAACGGTCAGTTGATCCTGCCGCAAGGTGTCCTTCTCGGCCTGCTGTCGCCTGGCGGCGGCAAGCCGAAAATGATCCTTGTCCACACCGTGCATCAGTTGGGCGAGCTGCTGGCTGCCGGTTATTCGGTGATCGTGATCGATCTGTCCAACAGCGACAGCGGCAAACCGATCGAACTGGCATCGAACTAAGCCAGGTGGCAGTAAAAACGAAGACGCCGGCGGCCTCCGCCGGCGTTTTTGTTTTCAATCCAGTTCGCCGTCGAGGAAGTCGAATACCGCCGCCTTGAACAGCGCGTGCGGGATGGCGCTGAAATGGTCACAGCCGGGCAGCGTGATCGCTTTCGCACGGGGAATGAGCGCGGCCAGTTCTTCCGGATCGCCCGCAAGCCGGTCGCGCGCGCCGGCGATGACCAGCGCATGCGCCGCCAGTTTGGAAACTTCGTCCGGTGTGAAATTCGTGTCTCGTCCTTGCGAGCAGGCGGCCAGCGCCAACCGGTCTTCACCCTGTTCTTCCGCGAACTGGCGGAAGCTTCTCAGCAGCGGTTCGGAAATCGCATCGATGGACGCTGCGTTCATCGCATCGGCCATGGGCATTCCGGGCGGCGGCGGATCGAATAGCGCCCCGCCGATGCCGCCCAGGATGAGATCGCCGACCCGCTCCGGTCGTGCCAGCGCTGCCGCCAATGAAAGGCGCGCACCCATTGAATAGCCCAGAAGATCGGCGTGCTGGATCTGCAGGTAATCCATCAGAGCGAAAAGATCGCCCACCATTTTTCCGCGTCCATAGGCAGAAACATCGTGCGGCTTGCCGCTTTCGCCGTGGC
The DNA here is from genome assembly GCA_018242105.1 of Pseudomonadota bacterium. Taxonomy (GTDB): domain Bacteria; phylum Pseudomonadota; class Alphaproteobacteria; order Micropepsales; family Micropepsaceae; genus Rhizomicrobium. The sequence continues at coordinate 15,798 of JAFECP010000009.1, read as the reverse complement.
CGCGCAGGTCGAGCGCCACGAAGCGCATGCGCCGCCGCTCCAGCGCGCCATACCAGCCCATGCGCCGCCAGTTCTCATTTCGATTCGACGCGAAGCCATGGACAAGGACGATCGGGCGCCCGCCCGTGCCGACATCGTCATAGGCGATGGTCACATCGCCGGACTGAAACTGCGCCATGGCTTCTCCCTGGGGAAAATTTCTCTTTTTAAGCACATGCGGGCCATTGGCGAAGGGGGCAGGCGGCCCTACCTTCTCCTCGGGACGGACGGGGTGCCTCGATGATATTGCGGATATTGATAGGCGCTGCTTTTGTGCTGGGCGTTGCTGCAGCCGAGAACGCGCAACCGAAGGCCGTGGGGCTGGCCCCAGCACCGATGGCCCCCAAAATCGCATCGCAGCTCGCGCCCAGGCTCGTCACGCCTGCACCCAGCGTACCGGCAGAGCCGGCTCACGAACTTACTGCCGCCGATCTGGACGCCTGGCTGGATGGCTTTGTGCCTTATGCCATCGGCCGTGGCGATATTGCGGGCGCGGAAGTCGTTGTCGTGAAGGATGGCGCGGTGCTGTTCGAAAAGGGCTATGGCGTTTCCGATGTAAAGACGCAGGCGAAGGTCGATCCGAAGCGTACGCTTTTCCGCCCCGGCTCGATCTCCAAGCTCTTCACCTGGACGTCGGTGATGCAACTCGTCGAGCAGCACAAGATCGATCTCGATGCCGACATCAACACCTATCTCGATTTCAAGATTCCGCCCGCTTATGGCAAGCCGATCACGATGCGCGATCTGATGACGCATCGTCCCGGTTTCGAGGAGACCATCAAGAATCTTCTCGCCCCCACCGCCAAGGATATGGTGCCGCTGCGCGAAGCGCTAACGCGCTGGGTGCCGGAGCGCATGTTCCCGCCGGGCGAAGTGCCGGCCTATTCGAATTACGGCGCGGCGCTGGCGGGCTACATCGTGCAGCGCGTGTCAGGCGAGCCGTTCGAGGATTATGTCGCCCGCCACATCTTCGCGCCATTGCACATGGATCATTCCACATTCAAGCAGCCGCTGCCCAAGGCGCTCGCCGGCGATATGTCGAAAGGCTACGACAGGGCCTCAGGCGATCCGAAGCCCTATGAGTTGATCCCGATGAGCCCGGCCGGTGGCCTGGCGACAACGGGCGACGACATCTCGCGCTTCATGCTCGCGCATCTGAACAACGGTTCGTATGACGGCGCGCGGATTCTGGAGCCGGAAACCGCGAAGATGATGCATGGCATCGTCTATCCGGTGCCTGCCGGCACGTTGCCGATGGGCCTTGGCTTCTATCATGAAGACCGCAATGGCTATGACATCGTCGGTCATGGCGGCGATACGATCTATTTCCATAGCGATCTGCACCTGATCCTGGACAAGGGTGTTGGCTTTTACGTCACCCAGAACAGCGCCGGAAAGCCGGGGCTTGGTTTGCGTGGGCCTTTGTTCGCGGCATTCATGGACCGCTACTTCCCGGCGCCGAAAGCGGCGGCTTTGCCCACGCTCAAGACGGCCAAGCGTGATGGCGCGCTCGTCGCGGGTGCTTATGAAGTGAGCCGCCGTTCGGATTCCAATATGTTGCGTATCGCGGGGGTGCTCGGATATCCGGCCGTCAAACTAAACGGCGACGGCACGATCAGTATCGATATCGTCAAGGACCTCGCCGGCAATCCCAAGAAATTCCGGGAAACCGCGCCATTCCGCTGGCAGGAGGTGAATGGACCGAGCCAGTTCATCGCGGTAGTGAAGGACGGGGCGGTGCAGCGCATCTATACCAGCGATCTGCCGCCTATCGAGGCGATCACGCCGGCGCCGTTTCTGCGGGGCGCGTGGAATTTCTATCTCTTTGTCGAAATGTTCGCGATGCTGGCGCTAACGGCGTTGTTCTGGCCGATCAAGGCGATCCTACGCTGGCGTTACGAAGCGCCATTCTCCCTGCAAGGCCGCGAAGCTGCGCTCTACCGCCTGTCGCGCTTGGCTGCTTTGTGCGACGTGGTGTTTCTCGGCGGGTTCCTGGCGCTCTTCACCTATGGCAACGAGAACCTTGCGGTATTTACTTCGGCCTATGACTGGTTATTCCGAATTCTTCAGGCCATTGGCATCTTCGGCGTCATCGGGACGATCGCGATAGTATGGAATTTCCTTGCCGGGCTTGGAAACGCGGAGCGGCTATGGTGGACGAAGATCAGCGATCTTTTGTTCGCAATCGCGGGCGTCGCGTTCGTGTGGTTCGTGATTGCGGACAAGCTCATCACCTGGAGCTTGAACTACTAGCCCTACCGGCCTTTGAATACCGGCGCGCGTTTTTCGAGGAAGCTCTTTACGCCTTCGCGGTGATCCTCCGTTTCGAACAGCCGGTAGATCTCGCCAATGGCCCAACTGCCGATCTCATGCGGATCGCCATAGCTTGTCTTGCGCAAGCCTTCCTTCATCGCGCGCAAAGCGAGCGGCGGATTGGCGGCAATGCGCGCGGCTAGCGCCATGGCACGCGTCACCAAATCCCCATGCGGCACGACCTCCGATACCAGCCCGATCCGCAACGCCTCCTTCGCGTCGATCGCGTCGCCGGTGAACAGCAGTTCCGCGGCCTTCGCCGGCCCCACAATCGCGGGCAGGCGCCACAGTCCGCCCACGTCCGAAATCAATCCACGCTTGATGAACAATTCGGCGAAGCTGGCGCGTTCCGATGCGATGCGGATGTCGGCGAACAACGTCAGTTCCATGCCCCAACCCATGGCCGCGCCGTTCACTGCCGCGATCACCGGCTTCTCGCATTCGATGGCGGCCATCGCGGCAGGCGTTGGCTGCGGCTTGAAGGCCGCCGGGCGTGGTTCGCGCTTCTCGCCCGTCATCATCTCCTTCACGTCCTCGCCGGAGCAGAAGGCCGGATCGGCGCCCGTTACCACCACGCAGCGCACAGCATCGTTAGCCGTGGCGGCGCGGAAGGCTGCTTCCACCTCTGCGTAAGCGCGCGGATTGAGGGCATTGCGGCGGTCGGGCCGGTTGAGCGTGACGAGCGCAATCCCGTCCTTTGCCTCGTAACGCAGGCAGGTGAAATCTTTTGACGCTATCTGTGGCGCAGTTGCCATAACGTATGTTCTCCAGAAGCCTCTGAAAGTATGAGGCTTTTTGGAAAAAGAGGAAGTGGCCGCCAACCGCGCCTGACGCAGCGAAATCCTGCGATTGGCGTTCTTTAACGCGCGCCCCATATAAAGAAGTCCCGCGTCTGGGCCGGTTTTCGAGGATTTTCATCGATGGTTGGGTTTCTGCATTGGGCGGGTTCGATCGCCAAGGGCACGCTGAATGGCATCGCCAGCTTCATTCTGTTCCTCATCCTGGTGTTCGTGGCGTTGTTTGCCATCGGTCTGATGCGGGGAGACGGGCTACCGGGCGATATGGTGCTGACTGCCGATCTCAGAAGCCCGATGCCGGATTCGATGACGCGCAGCCCGTTCGGAATCGGTGACAAGCCGCTGAACGTCATGGATATGGTGCTGGCGCTGGACAAGGCCGGGCGCGACAGCCGTGTGAAGGGTCTCTTCATTCGCGTCGGCTCGGGTGATATTTCCATTCCGCAGGCGCAGGAACTGGGCGCTGCGATTCATCGCTTCCGCGGCACGGGAAAATTCGTCGTCGCCCATTCGCAAGGATTTTTGAGCGCGGGCCTGGGCGACTATCTGACGGCGGCGAGCGCGAACGAAATCTGGATGCAGCCGCAGGCGCCGTTTAGCGCTGCTGGCACCGGTGCGGGCGCCATCTTCCTGCGAGGGTTGTTCGACAAGATCCAGGCTGTCCCGCAGATTGCAAAGCGCGCCGACTACAAAAGCGCCGCTGACATGTTCATGGAAAAGGATTACACCGCGCCGGACCGCGAGCAGATGAATGCGTTGCTGCAGTCCTGGTACAACACCGCTTCGTTCGGTGCGGCAGTGAACCGCAAGCTGGACGTGAAAGCGGTGATTGCGGCATTTGAAACCAGTCCGCAATTCTCCGAAGACGCCAAAGCGAAGGGTTTGATCGACAAGATCGGTTATGACGACGACGCGAAGAATTACGCGTTGGCGCATGGCGGCACAAAACATGCGGTGAACATCACAAAATATATCAGTGTCATGGACGATCAGCCTGCTTCCAATGCGCATATCGCTTTGATCACGGCATCCGGCGAGATCGTGGATGGAAAAAGTGGTGATGGCATCGGCGGTAGTACAAGGATCGCGGGCGACGATTATGCCAACGCGCTCCGTGCGGCGACGAAGGATCCGCAGGTCAAAGCGATCGTGCTGCGCGTGGATTCGCCCGGCGGATCGGTATCCGCCTCCGACCAGATTCTCGACGCGGTGAAGAAGGCGCAAGCCGCCGGCAAGCCTGTGGTCGTCAGCATGGGTGCGGTCGCCGCATCGGGTGGGTATTACATCTCTGCTTCGGCGAACAAGATCGTCGCCGAGCCGGGCACAATCACCGGCTCCATCGGCGTGCTCACCGGCAAGGTGTCGTTCGGCAAATCGCTGGGTCTGATCGGGGTCGGCGCGGATGAGATGGGCGTTGGCAAGAATGCTCTGATGGGCTCCACGATTTCGCCATACACAGACGATCAGTGGGCGAACCTCAACCATCAGGCGGACGTGATCTATGCCGACTTCACCCGCAAGGTCGCCGCCGGCCGCAAGTTGCCGCTGGCGCAGGTGCAGCAGATCGCAAAGGGGCGCGTGTGGAGCGGCGAGGATGCCAAGGCCAAGGGGCTTGTCGATCAGATCGGCGGGTTCTGGACCGCCGTCGCCGATGCGCAAAAGCTCGCCGGACTTCCGCAAACCGGGCCGGTCGCATTCAAGCGTTACCCCCAATCCAAAGGCTTCTTTGCGGCCATCGGTTCGGCCTTTGACGGCACTGCCGCAGGCCTCCATGCGATGCAGGGACTCGCGGCGATTGAGAACATCCCGGTCGCACGCGCTCTGATCGAGACGGTGGCCGTCTCCCAGCGCGACGATCTGGAACTGCGCGTGACGAACCTGCCCATTAACTGAAGGCGCGTTGAGAGGCCGCATTTTGCGCCCCCCAAACGCGTGGGCTAGACTGGCGCCATGACCGACACCATCGCGGCGCCAGCCGGAAAACACTTGAGCGCCGTGTATTCCCAGGCCCTCGGCCAGCTTCAGCGCGGCAATTTCCCCGAGGCGGAGCGGCTCGTTACCGAGGCTCTGGCGATCGCGCCGGAACAAGCGGACGGTCTTCACCTTCTGGGGTTGGTTCGCCGGGCGCAGGGACGGGTTGCAGAGGCGGAACAACTATATCGCCGCTCGATCGAACTCGATCCAACGCAGCCTGCCGCCCATTATAATCTGGGCGTGCTCTATCGTTCGACGGGCAGGGCGCCGTTCGCAATTCCCGCGTTGCGTGAGGCTGTCCGCCTGAAGCCGAATTATGCGACTGCGCATCTCGCTCTCGGGCTGGCTCTTCACGATACGGCAAATTTTGCGGAGGCGGAAAAGCAATATCGCCAGGCGTTGCGCTTGCAACCGAACTATCTCCTTGCGCGGCAAAGCCTTGGCGCGGTGCTGAACGATCTGGAGCGGCCCAAGGAAGCGGAAAGCGTGTTGCGTTCGGCGTTGGCCGCAAGCGGCAACGATACCCGGCAGGCCGCGGCGCTGGAGCTCAACCTCGGCGTCGCAATGCAACGCCAGCAGAAACATGATGAAGCGCTGAAGTTTTTCGAATCTGCGCAGGCGCGGGTGCCGGATATCGCGCATGTGGATTACAACAGGGCCAACAGCCTGCAGGCAAAAGGGCTAGCGGCCGAAGCGCTGGAAAGCTATCGGCAAGCGGTGCATCGCGAACCGCTAAATATGGAAGCGCATCGCGATCTGAACGAGCTTCTCTACCGTCTCGCGGACGACGAGAATTTCCTGCGCTCTTATGACGAAGCCGCGCAACTTCATCCGCAGATGGGTGTGTTGCCGCTCAACAAGGGATATTTCCTTCTGCAGGCTGGAGATTACGAGGCCGCGAACGAGGCCTTCTCATCTGCTGTGCCGTTGCTGGCAGGTAACGTGTCGCCGCTGGACGGTCAGGGGCTTGCTTTGGCGCGCCTGGGCCGGTTCGAGGATGCGATCCATGCCCATGAAACCGCTCTGCAGCTTGAACCGGAAAACGCAGGTGTCTTGCGCAATTTTGGAGAGACGCTGATCCGCGCAGGCGATGCGCAGAAGGCGTGCGCCATATTGGAGAAATCGTTGACCATCGAGCCTTATCACCAGGGCACGCTGGCGATGTGGAGCACGGCGCTGGATCTCTTGCAGGATCCCCGCGGCGAAACGCTCGCGGATTATGAAAATCTCGTTCAGATGTTCGAGATCGATCCGCCCGAGGGCTTCTCGAACGTGGAGAGTTTCAACCACGAATTGACCGGCTATCTGGAGCGGCTGCATGGGGACAAGCGTGAGAATATCTCACAGTCTCTGCGCGGCGGAACGCAGACGATGGAGAATCTCTTCGGCCGGGGCCACGATCTCATCGAGCTGTTGCGGGCTCGTATCGACGACGCCGTTACGGCGTATATCGCCCGCATGAAGACGGACGAGAACCACCCGCTGTTCAAGCGCCGCCGGGATGGATTTGGTTATGCGGCTTCCTGGTCCTCGCGTCTGCACGATTGCGGCTTTCACACCAACCATTTCCATCCCAAGGGCTGGATAAGCTCCGCTTATTATGTGGCGTTGCCAGAGGTTGTGGATACCGGCGAAGGGCAGCAAGGCTGGATCAAATTCGGCGAACCGGCTTTCGATGCCGGGTTGAAGTCACCCATCCGTAGGGCCATTCAACCGCACGCCGGCCGTCTGGTTCTGTTTCCTTCTTATATGTGGCATGGAACCGTTCCCTTCCATTCGAAGACTGCGCGGATGACGGTCGCCTTCGACGTCGTTCCCAAATAATTCATCAACGGAAAATAATTTCTGCGAACAAAGTCCCCATTTATCGTACCGCGTGCCGCATTTTATCCAGTTGCCGCGATCATTACACTTGATACAGTTTGTGACATCCGGGATGATCGAAGCTTCTTCATGAGGTGAGGCTCTGTATGGCTTTGGGGGGCCTGGCAGACGATCTGGGCCAAAGCGCACGTCATGCGATGGCGACCGGGCGGACGGAAGAGGCTGCGCGTCTGTGGCATCAACTGGCGCAACGCGAGCCTCAGAATGCCGAAGCGCTGCTGCATCTGGGCCAGATATCGCTGCAAAAGAAAGACTTCGCGGCGGCGCTTCAGCTTCTTGAAAGAGCGCGGGCTGCGGCGCCTGCGGATCCTGTCATATCGCTCAATCTTGCATTCCTCTTTCGCGCAACGGGCGATGCCGGCCGTGAGTTGGCGGCGCTGACCGATGCTCTGTCGATCGATCCCTACTTCTATCCGGCGTTGCTTTCGCGCGGCATGCTGGAAGAACGTCAAGGCGATGCGCGTGCGGCAGCCGCGACCTACAGAAATCTGCTCAAGACGGTCGCCTCGCCGGATCTGATACCTGCGCCGTTCAGAAGCGCATGGAAACACGCCGAAGACGTCGTTCGCGAAGACGCGGTGGCGCTCGATGCTTTTCTCCAATCGCGGATCGATAGCCTCCGTGCGCGGCACCCTGCACAGGATTGGAACACCTTGGCGCACTGGAAAGAGATCGCGGCGGGCAACAGGAAAGTGTATCACCCCGAACCGGCGATGTTGCACATTCCCTATCTGCCGTCGCTCCAGTTTTATGACAACGCGGCCTTTGCGTGGCTACCGGCGCTGGAAGCGGCGGCCGGAACCATTCGCGAAGAATTCCTGAAGGTCTTTCGGGAAGACAATCGCGAAGGGTTTCGCCCCTATATAAACCGCCCGGCGGACGTTCCGCTCAATCAATGGGCCGAATTAAACAGTAATCCAAAGTGGAGTGTCTTTTCGCTTTGGCAGGATGGCAATTTTGTAGAAGCAAATGGCGCCCGATGTCCCCGGACCGTGGAGATTCTGCGCAATCTTCCGATGTGCGAGATACCCAATTTCGCGCCCAATGTCGTTTTCTCACTTCTCGCGCCCCATACCACAATTCCCGCGCATTCAGGCGATACCAACGCGCGGCTGATCGTTCATTTGCCGCTTATCGTTCCGCCAAATTGCCGGTTCCGTGTGGGCAACGACCTGCGCGAATGGCGGGAAGGCAAGGCATGGGTCTTCGACGACACGATCAATCATGAAGCCTGGAATGACAGCGACGAGCTGCGCGTCATCCTGATGATAGATGTCTGGAATCCGCATCTGTCGGTGGCGGAGCGCGAACTGACGGCGGAGTTGCTAAACGGCGTCAGCGATTATCGCCAGGGCAAAGGCAAGGCCTGAGCTGCTTCCAGGTCCGGCTATCTCTTTAGCCGCGGGGATAGCCGAACTTCTCCACCCACGGCGCCAGAATGGGCAGGATGTCCGCTAGCTGACGTTCGTATTTTTTCCACTGGTCCACGCCTTCGCGATAAAGCTCCCGGCGCACCTGCAGCACGCTGGGCGAGCGGATTTCGCGCATCTTGGCGCTTTCGCTGAAATTTCGCATCGAATCGTCCCACGCGATTCCCAGAAAATCGCAGACGGCGCGCACCTGCGGCTCGAAATCCGCCACCATGTCCTCGTATCGGTGGCGATGAACAGCCAAAGGGAATTTCTGAAGGCTGGCCATTCCGACCCGCATGACGGCATCGTAAAACCGCGCGGCATCTTGCAGGCGCAGGAATTCGAACATCGTTGCGTTAACTTCGAAATGCCGCCGGAAGGAGCTGAACACCACGTCGCGCGGATCGCGCAGCGCGAACAGGATCTTCGCGCCCGGGAACAGTTTCGCGATGACCGGCAGGTTGAAGGTGTTGAGCGGCTGCTTGTCGATGAACACTTTACCGTTCGGCTCGCCGCCGAATTCGCGCACGCGCTCCCAGTAGCGCGCGCGCATCTTCGAAAGCTCGTCGCCCGGCAAGGTGCTCAGCCGGTCAAGGCCTCCGGCCTCCAGCAGAAAAGGCGGGGCGATGTCTGCCAATGTTTCCCGCTCCTCAAGCACGGCGACGCCGGCGTTCGATCCCAGAACCTGCTCCAACAGCGTCGTTCCGGAACGAATGAACCCCAACAGAAAAACATGTTCGCGCGGTCCATCGCCGGACGCTCCGGGATTTTCCAGGACGGGTGCCTGTCCATCTGGAAGCTGCTCAAGCTGGGATGCCACAGTGTTGAAGATGTCGGTAGCACGTCTGCGCTCCGCGAAGCGCGGTGCATTGATCCGATAAAGCTCTTCGTTCTTTGCTTTATAAGCGGCAAATGCCTCGCCGGTGCGGCCGAGCCCATTCATTGCGTCCGCATAGAAGCCGAGCATAAGCGCGCGCGTATGGCCGGTGATGCCGGGATCGCCCAGCAGGGGCTGAAGCCGCTCTTCTGCGGTCTGAAACGCGCCTTCCGCGATATCGGCCATGGCGAGAGCCACAATGGCGGTCGGCTCGCGCGGATTGAGGCGGAGCGCCTTCTGCGCGAAGGACCTTGCGCCATCGCGATCGCCTTCCCGGGCCGCGATTGCCGCGATACCCGACAGCGCTTCCGGATATCGCGGGTCGAGGGTGACGGCGCGCTCATAGGATTTGCGTGCGCCTTTCTGATCTCCGCCCATGCCCCGCGCCCAGCCGAGGTGGAAATGGCTTTGCGCGCTTTTGGGATTCAATGCGATCGCCTCTTCGAACAGCGCGATTGCATCCTGCGTCCGGTTGAGGCGCGCCAGGCATAGGCCCAGCGCGTTCAGCAGATTGGGATCGTTGGGTGTAAACGCGCGCGCTTGCTGGAAATTATCCGCAGCGTCTTGAAGCCGCCCCGTCTGCTGAAGCCACAAGGCCCTGGCGTTGAACAACACCGGGTGCTGCTGGCCACGCAGGATCGCCTGGTGGGCCAGCTCAAACGCAGCCCTGAGATTTCCGCTACCCACGGCTTGGGAAATTCCCTGTAGCACCGCGGGATCGGCTTGGCTGACGGGCGTGCTGGCGGAGACCATGTGAAACCTTCCGTTCTGGGCGTTGTTTCGAGGGTCGGCGGTTGCGCGTCAAGCCGAAACGGCAAATCCGTTAAGGCGGGTATCCAAACCGGGCCGCCCAGGGCTCCAGAACGGGCAGCATGCTTGCGAGGTGGCGTTCATATTTGCGCCACTGGGCCACGCCTTCCTGATTAACCCCTTGAACGATTTGCGATGCGCTCGGCGTCGCAATGGCCCTGCCGCGCGGCTGCTGCGCGAAGGTCGAAAGATTATCCGACCAGGGAATGGCGGAAAAGTCGCAAATTTCGCGAAGCCTGGCGGGGAGGTCCGCGATGAGGTCTTCGTGGCGGATCTGCATCATCGTGAGGGGAAGCTTGCCGCGCAGAACATCCGCCAACCGCATGACGGCATCGTAAAACAACGCGGCGCCCTCAACGGTCAGCAACTCGAAGTTCGACGCATTCATGCGAAAACGGCGGCGAAAGCAGCTTAGAACGACATCGCGCGGATCGCGCACCGCAAAGACGATGCGCGCATCGGGAAAGAGGCGGGCGATCAGAGGCAGCTTCATCGTGTTGTAGGGCTGCTTGTCGATGAGGATGCGGCCTTTCCCATCTATCCCCTGTTCTTCGAGACGGCGCCAATATGTGGCGCGGGCATTCTCAAGCGTGGCTTCGGATGCCGTTTTGAGACGGTCCAGCCCGGCGGGGGATCCCATGAAGGCCAGAACAGAATCCGGCAATCCGTCTTTTTCGCCGGTCGTCACGACATCGGGGTGCGCGGCGAGCGCCTCTTCCATCAGCGTCGTGCCGGAACGCGGAAATCCGACAATGAAAACATGTCCGCTTGCCGGCGCATGGGGGGCGGGTGACGGGCTCCATGGCGTTGTCTTTTCGAAATAGCGCAGCAGCCATCCCAGATATTGTGGAATGGTTTCGACATTGGGGCCGGTGAACCGCTCCAGATGGATCGCGCGAATTTCCTGATTTCCAGCGGTGTAAGACGCGAAGGCCTCATCATACTTCTTCTGTGCGTGGAGCAGGTCGCCCCTTTGGCCAAGCGCGATGGCGCGCTCGACTGCCGAAGTTCGCGGGCTTGCCAGGACCTCGTCGATAAGCCGGGCCGCCGCCGCGAAATTTCTGTCCGCTGCTTCACAGGAGGCGAGCGCCAACGCTGCCGCCACATGGCCAGGATCGCGGGCGCGGGCCCGCGCGGCATGGCTGCGGGCCGCATCCCATTCGCCCAGACGCGCAGACAAGGCGGCGAGCCGTCCCCAGGGATCGGCGTTGTCGGGCGCCCTTCGCGTATGCTCAAGGAAGCTCGCGCGGGCCATGTCGAGATCGCCGAGTTCTTCGCTCACCCAGCCATGATTGAAATGTGCCGGCGCGAAGCGCGGTTCGCGCTCCTTCGCGGTCCGAAACCAGTCCCGTGCTTCCGCGAAGAGGTCCATGCGCGCGCAGGCGAGGCCAAGCGCGTTCAGTACGATGGGGTCATCCGGCGCCAGTTGTTGCGCCCGGCGCAGGTCGGCCAGCGCCTCCACATTCTGCTTTTGGCTTTCGAACCAGAAGGCCCGCAAGTTGAACAGCAGCGGATGTTCGTTTCCCTGCTCCAGCGCGTCGCGCGCCAGACCGGTGGCTTGTGGGATGTCGCCTGCGGAGAGGGCTGCGGAGATTTTCTCCAGCGTCAGGCTCAGCTCAGGGAGGGGCATGCCGCAATGTCCTTTGCCGCGGAAAGCGGGCTGGCGCGGCAGGTTTGAATAACACCATTCCCCGAGCGCCCCAAAAAAAAGCGGCGGCCTTTTGGGCCGCCGCTTTCAGAGTTGAAAGTTCTAACTATTAGAACTTGTAGGTGCCGCCCACGAAGAGCGTACGGCCCAGAGAGTCGTACACACCCGGGAAGGTGTTGCCGTTGCCGAACGGAGGTCCGGAAATGGCCAGCGTGTTGCTGTCCAGCACCGGCGGCGTTTTGTCGAACACGTTGTCGACACCCGCGCGCAGCTCAAGGCCTTCGGTGACTGTCCAGTTGCCGGACAGGTCGAAGTAGTTGAACTGACGGATCTTGTTGTCCGGCACGTCGAACGCTGCACCGGAGTTCAAGTTCGTGTTCGTGGTGTTGCCATCGAACTTCACGCTACCCAGGTGACGCCAGTTGACCGAGAGCGAGAAGTCCCACGGGGACGTCCACGTCACGCGGAACTTGTGGCGCCATTTCGGAGTCGGCGTACCGCAGGTGATGCCGAACAGGCCTGCGCAATCGTACGTCTTGTCCTGACCGGTACCAACGGCCGGGGTCGGGATCGGCTGGGTCGTCAAATGCTGGGTGTAGGTACCCAGGAAGTTGAAGGCCAGCGAGCCCGCGTCATGCCAGCCCCAGTCGCCCATGTCGGTGGTGTAGTTGGCTTCGAAGTCGACGCCCTTGGTCTGCAGGTAGGGCAGATTGAGGGTCGCATCCGAGACATAGCCGGCGCCGAAGATGGTGCCGGTGGCCGAACGATGCACGAACGGGCAGAAGAATGCCTGGCTCGTCGCGCTCGCAGTGGCGCCATAGCAGCCGTTCAGCGTCAGAGACGGGCTGATGAAGCTGATATAGTTGTCCACTTTGATGTTGAAGTAGTCGACCGTCGCGGTGAACCCGTCGATGAAGGTCGGTGTGAAGACGATACCGAAGGTCTTCGTGTCCGACGTTTCCGGCTTCAGGTTGACGTTACCAGACGCCCGCTGGTTACACTGCGAAGCCGGGCAGCTCAGCAGCGTTGCGTTTCCGGCGTTCGGCACCGTGGCGCAAGCACCCGCAGTCGTGCCGGCGCAAGGATCGTTGCCGCCGAACAGACCGACATTCGCCGGCGAGAACAGCTCCAGCACGTTCGGTGCGCGAACCGCGCGCTGAACGCTGCCACGAAGCTTCACGTCGTCCACGATCTGCCACTCGAGGCCGTACTTGTAGGACGTGACCGGGCCGGAGACGTTGTACGACGAATAGCGGTAACCGCCGGTCGCCGTCAGGTCTTCGAAGAACGGCATGTCCTGAACGATCGGGACGCGGATTTCGCCGAAGCCTTCAACAACGTTGAAGCCCGAACGGGGAACCGGGAGCGTCGCACCGCCCTGACCGGCCAGATCGTTGATCTGGAAGTCACGGCTGGTGTCGAGCTGGATGGTTTCCGAACGGTATTCCGCACCGAGCGACACGCCAACCGGCGTCTTCGCCCACGGAAGCTGACCGCCCCATTCGCCGAGATCGCCCGTGATCGAGCCGGAGACAACCTGCTCGCGGGTGTAGCCCTGCTGGAAGCCCTGCGCGGCGACGTAGCCGAGCTGAGCCGGCGTGATCGCGCCGAGGCCATGGAAGATATCGAGCGGAACGCACTTGGAATCCGCCGTGATACCGTTGGCATCGGGTTCAGCCGCAAAGCACTTGCCGGTTGCCGGATCGATTTCCAGACCGTTTTCGGTGCGTTGCTTGGACCATTCATTCTTGTAGGTCTCGGTGAACAGCGACAGGCCATACTGCGCATACACGTCATACGACCAGTTGTTGCCCAGATCGCCCTTCACACCGACGTTCATGCGATACGAGGTGTGGCGAAGGTCGTCCTGACGGTTGCCGCCTTCGATGTCGCGGCGTCCCAACAGAACCAGCGACTGGCCCGGCGTGATGTTGCCGGCGCCGTTCCAACGGCCGCCAACAAAGGCGCTGCCCGGCGTGTTGCAGAGGAGCGCGTTCTGCTGTGCCGTCATCAACGGGTTGGAGCAGTTGATCTGGAAATAACCAGGGCTGGCCGTGCCCGGGAAGTCGAGCGGGCCCGAGCCGATGAACGCACCGGACGGCGCGATCTGCGCCACGGTGTGGTCATCTGCGAACATGAAGCTCGTATAGACGTCCACGGCCTTGTTCACTTCGTAGTGGCCGAAGAAGCCGCCCGTGTAGCGATCGTCCGGACGCTGCAGATAGTTCAGCGGACCGTAGTTGAACTTCTGCGACGGCACGCCGGTGTATTTCACCCAGGTCGTGTTGCCGCCGAAGGACTGTGCTTGGGCGCCCGGAGCTCCGTTGAAGAGCTGGTCAAACGAGATGATGCGGTCCAGGTTGCTCGAACCGGAGCAGAACAGACCGGTGGTGAAGTTCGTCGTCAACGAACAGGCCGAGAAGTCGCGGCTGCTTTCCAGCACCGGCTCGATGTGGCGGTAGCTGAGATAGGCCGTGACGTTGCCCTTGCTGTCCGCGGTGTTCGAACCCATCAGCAGGGTCACGTCGTTGGACTGGCCGCCCCACCAGTTCTTTTGCGCGGACGGGAAACCGGCTTTCGCCTGCAATGCGCGGAAATTGCCGCCATTGTTGGCCGCGTTGTTGACCGAGTACTGGCCATCAACTTCGACGCCCTGGAAGTCCTTGCGCATGATGAAGTTCACGACGCCGGCTTCAGCGTCCGAACCGTACACCGCCGAGGCGCCGCCCGTCAGAACTTCGACGTGGTCGACGAGAGCCGCCGGGATGTCGTTCAAGTCCGCGACGGGGAGCTTCGGATCGCCCGGCATCAGGCGCTTGCCGTCCACGAGGACCAACGTGCGCGACGGGCCGAGGTTACGCAGGTTGACGGTCGCCGTACCGGTCGCGCCGTTCGCCTGTGTGTTGCCGAAGTCAGCGAAGACGGACGGCAGGTTGTTCAGAAGGGTCGAAACGTCGTTCGTACCTTCGAGTTTCATTTCCTGCTGACCGACCGCGGTAACGGGCGAGCTCGAGTAGATGCCTTGCTGCGGAATGCGCGAACCCGTGACAACCACGGTTTCAACGGCTTGGTCTTGGGCCATTGCCGGTGCGGCAACGCTCAAGGCTGCGGCAGCGGATGCTCCGAGGAGCAGCGCCGAGCGCAGGCTATGCTTGTTTTGGTTGGCTTTATTCACTTGGGAACCCCCTTGGTTCGGTCGTAACGACTAACTGCCATCAACGGACAGTTGCCGGATGGCAGCTGTGGCCTTTGCGCAAAACAAAATCATTGCGCAGCAATGCCCGTTTGGAGCGCAAATTACGGGCGTACTTACTTTGGGTCAAAACGGAATCGCCAAAAGCCGAACATTCCCAAGCGCTATGTGGCTTTTGTGCATCTATTTTGTGACCTGCCAATCCGGTTATTGCGACAATCGGCTGGGCTTGGGACATAAAGCTTTCTCGCATCCGAGAACGCTTGGAACGCAGATGGGTTTTGTGACTGGTTAACGATCGCGTGTGAGTCGGAATGGCTAACGGAACACGGCTGGAAAATCGCTCGTGCGGTCCGGAGTGGATGGATGAAAACAGGACTAATTTCTCACCCCGATTGCCTTGGCCACGTCCCGCCTGCCAGCCATCCCGAGAGCCCCGGCCGGCTCCGCGCGGTGCTAGCGGCTTTGGAAGGGCCCGGTTTCGAGGATTTGGCCCGGGAAGAAGCCCCCCAGGCGGATCGCGAGGCACTGCTGGCGGCACACGACCCCGCGCATGTCGATGCCGTTTTGGGATCGCTCGCAGACGAAGCGCAGCGCAACGGCTTGGCGTTGATCGATGCCGATACGGTGATGTCGCCGGGCTCGCGCGACGCGGCATTGCGCGCGGCGGGCGCGGTTGTGCGCGCTGTCGATCGCGTTGCGGCCGGTGAATTCAAAAACGCATTTTGCGCCGTGCGGCCGCCCGGACATCACGCACCGGCGGATCGTGCAATGGGTTTTTGCCTTTTCAACAATGTCGCCATCGGCGCATTTCATGCCCGTAAAATAAGGGTTTCCGAACGCATCGCCGT
>JAFECP010000008.1:68848-70881 GCA_018242105.1 Pseudomonadota bacterium | reverse complement strand
GGTCGAGAACGTGCTTTACGAGCACCCTGCCGTGATGGACGCGGCCATTGTGCCGGTGCCGCACAAGACACTGGGCGAGGAGCCCGGCGCCGTTGTGCATCTCAAGCACGGCATGCACACCAGCGAGGACGAGTTGCGCCAGTTCGTGTCCGGCAAGCTGGCCGCGTTCAAGGTTCCGGTGAAGGTGGTGTTCTGGCCGGAGACGCTGCCGCGCAACGCCAACGGCAAGATCCTCAAAACCGAGCTAAAAAAGATTTTCGCCGGGCCGCAATCGTAGTATTGGCTCGCCCAACCAACAGGAGAACGCCATGGGCGCGAGTGGAATGAACGCCAAGAGAAAGCAGAAGCGGCGCCGTCACGCCGAAACGCGCAAGAAGAGCGCGGAAAAACTGGCTGGCGTCGCGCAAGCGCGCCCGCAGCCGCGCCGTGCTCCCAAGGGCGGCGCTGCCTAGGCAGGCGGATCGTTTTGCGGAAAGAACCCGCCGGTCTTGCCGGCGGGTTTTTCTGTGTCCAAATGGAATCGGCCATTACGGATAGAGGCGGACATGGCGTCGAGTCAGGTGGAGACATTGCAATGGCAATTCGGTCTGGCCTGGCGGCTGGCCGGTTATCATCTGCCCGCGCTGACCGATGCGGCCTGTCTTTGGGAGCCCGCGCCGCAGAGCTGGACGGTGCGCCAGGGCGCGGATGGAAAATGGCGGCCCGATTGGGTTGTTCCCGAACCCGATCCCGCACCGGCCACGACGATCGGCTGGCTCACCTGGCATCTGATCTGGTGGTGGTCTGGCGCGTTGCGCGCGGTGCGCGGCGAGCCTTCGGTCCCACGCGAAGATGTGTTCTGGCCGGGAAGCGCGGAGGGCGTGCGCGAAAAACTGGAAGCGCTATCGCAGGACTGGTCCGCGATGTTGGCGGGACTCGGCGATGCCGATCTGGAAAAGCCTTTCGCGCATCCCTGGACGGAGCCGCGCCCGTTCCGGATCGCGCTTGCCTGGGCCAACGCCGAATTGATGAAGAACGTCGCCGAAATCGGCTACGCCCGGCATCTTTTCGAGGCGCAACGGGCCGGGAAATAGGTCAGATATATTGTCCTAGTTGCGAGGACAATTCTCTTGACACCGTGACGGTCACACCGTACATTCCTTCCAACTCTCGAACTGCGCCCAAACCGTAGCCGTCGCCCAAAAGCGGCGTTTTTTCTGCATTTTGAGCCAAGGAAAAATCGCACGCGGAGCCACGGAGAAGAAGAAATCTCACGCAGAGACGCAGAGACACGGAGCTTAAGACGCTGGGCTCAATTTCCCGGCGCGCTTTGCGCGCCAATCTCTATTTCGCCAACGCAGGATACCTGGCCTCGGAAAAGAACTCGGCGGCTCTGCGCCTCTGCGTGAATCATTCTCTTGAAGGAAGCACCAATGCACCCCGCCAGGTGAGAGCGTTCGAATGCGTTCGCATGCGCACAACCACTACATCTTGAAATATGCACGGGGCCGCGGGCAAAAATCGAAGAACAACCTCCAGGCGTTTTTCGTTTTGAATCAAAGCCAAAGCGCAAACCGCCGGAAATTTCCCAACAAGATCAAGGCGGCAACGTTCTATTTCGCGAAAAGCCCCATCAGGATCGGCTTGGCGTAGAGTGCGGCCGCCTGATCGCGGTTCGCATCGCGGTCCATGCGGATGGACGCCGAAGCGTTCAGCGTGGCATTCAACAGTTGCGCCGCGATCACCGCGTCGATCGGGCGGATGGAGCCTTCGGCGATTCCGTCGGAGATCATGGCGGAAAACCGGTCCGACACACGGTTCCACTGGTTCAGCATGTCCTGGCGGATATTCTCCGGCAGCGCGCTGATCGAGGATGTGCGCAACAGCGGCCCGCTGTCGGAAACCTGAAACTCCACCAGCGCCGCCGCCGCCGCGCAAAGCTGCTGCCATTGCGTGCCGCTCTCGCGCATCGCCGCCGATTGCAGCCGTTTCATGATGTCGAAGCTGCGGTCGAAACAGGCGACGACCAGATCGTCCTTGGCTTCGTTGTGATG
>JAFECP010000008.1:62750-68799 GCA_018242105.1 Pseudomonadota bacterium | reverse complement strand
TCGCGCGCCCGTTCGCGATGGCTGATGGGCGGAAGCTGGATGAGCCGCACCAGCGCCGGATTCCACGTCACCGCCCCGGCGCCCAGGCCGTTCGCGAGAATGTCGAAGAAGCGCTCGCCGATGCGGTCGTAGTCCTCGATGTCATAGCGCCACAGCCAGTTGGACGACCACCAGAGCTGTTCGAGCAGGATGTGCGTGCGCGCGTTGGCGGCAGGCCGGTCGAAATCGTTTTCAAACAGCGCGCGAACTTTGCGGAAGAGCTGATTGTAGGCTTCGGCGACCTGACCCTGATGCGGCTCTTTCAGGGCGCGGATGTCTGCGAACGCGGCCAGCGGGGCTTCTTCCGCCAGACGCACGCGGCGATTGAGATCCAGATAGAGCCGCAAGAAGCTGTGCAGCCGTTCGCGCGGGTCGCGTGCGCCCAGCGCGGCGGAGATCAGCATGTCGAAGCGTTCGATGCTGGACAGGAAGCAGGCGACCGCAAGGTCTTCCTTCTTCTTGAAGTAATAGGTGACGGAGGTGGTGATGAGATCGACGCTGGCTGCGACATCCGCCAGCGTCATGCCCTTGACGCCGCGCCGGTTCAGTATCCCGGTCGCGGCGGCGATGATGGCTTCCTTCTTCCGCGCATAGCGGTCGGTCGAGGAAACGGGCGGCGTGTTTTCGGCGTCCATGCCGCCAATCTACCGAACCCGGTTGGCGCTTGGAACCCGGCTAACGGATCACGCCCATATCCACCGATTCCTCGCTTTGCGCCATCTCGGCCGCCAGGGTCTTCAAATTCTCCCGATGCGTTTCGCGCGTGATCGGGAAGAACCAGAGGATCGCCATGCCGATACCGTAAACCAGCGTGATGGTCACCAGATAGACGACCGCGAAGTGATGGACGACGGCCGGATCGACCTTCCCCGGTATCGCTTTTGCGGGAAAGCCCGCGGCCCACAAAAGCATGCCGGATGCGAACAGGCCCAGGCCGCTCACCGCCTTTGCGAGGAAACTGTTTCCGGCGAAGAACAGGCCCTCGTTGCGGCGCCCGGTCTTTAGTTCGCTATCTTCCACAACGTCCGCGATCATTGCGGTAACGGGAATGGAAGCGCCGATGGTCATCGATCCGGAAATGACGGCGAACGCCAGCAATATCCAGACGAGATTTGGCATCCCGGGGTGGAAGAATATCCCCAAAAGCCCCAACACCAGTGGCACGATGCTGATGACATAGCCCACCGCGAACAGGATCATTGCACCCAACACCTTGCCGAAGATGCGCGAGGCGGTCGGTCCCAACAGGAACGCAAAGAAGACCGTGATGAAACCGGCGAGCGTGAGAATGCCGATCTCCCGGGTGCTGAGGAGCCAGAAGAACGAGGTGATGTAATAGTTCAGCGCGAAGACCAATCCCGTTGCCAGACTAAGCACCACGATTGCCAGCATGAGGATCAGGAAGGCCCGGTTGTTCAGCGTCGCGAACATTTCCCTCGCGTATTGCCACAGCGTCATCTTCCGTTCCGGGGGCTTTCGCAGAAAGGGAATGAATTTGTGCGTGCCGAGCGACGAAATGATGATCGCCGCAAACATGACGATGGCCGACCACATGCCGTAATGCCCATAACCGGCCTCATTGAGCTGGCCGATGGGCTGCTCCTTGGTTGGCACCAGGAACACGAACAGCGCCAGCGCCAGCATGCCCAGCCCGCCGAACCACGCAAACAAGGTCCGGAAGCTCAGAAACGACGTGCGCTGGTCGTAGTCGGACGTCAGTTCCGCAACCAGCGCGGAGTTGGGAATTTCGAAGAAGGTGATGAAGGTCCGCACGACCACGGCGACCACGACGAGATAGACGAACATCGCTCCCATCGACCAGTGCGGCGGATTCCACAACAGAAGGTAAGACACCGCCACCGGCAGGGCGGCGGCATACATCAGGGGATGCCGGCGGCCCCATCGCGTATGCAGATTGTCGGAGACCTGTCCCACGATCGGATCGAGGAAGGCATCGCACACAAAGGCGATGGCGATGGCTAGTCCGACGAGCTGCGCGGGGATGTGCAGGACCAGATTGTAGAAGGGCAGCAGGATCGTCTGGAATCCGTTGTCCTTGACGCCGAAGGCGACCGAGCCGAGCCCGTAAAAGACCTTGGTTCGTGTGCCCTCAAGCTCGGCTTTCGCCGCCACGCCATCACTCATGCCTGGTCCATACTCCTCGAGAATTGGCGGCGATGGATTCGAATGTGGGGTATGCCTGCTAGCTGGTCAATTGAGAGCGCTGTATTTGTTCGTTTTTTCAGATCAATGGATCGTGTGAAACTGGGCTGACGTAGTGGCAACCGGACAATTCACATTGCTGCGATGCAACATCTCTGTTCGGGACTAAGACGTCCGCCAGCAAGAACTTTGCGCGGCGCGCTCACGACAAAGCGGCTGCCTCATCTATATAGCGATCGAAGATTCGCGGGACGCATTCTTGAATTTCTTTTCCTCCATTGGAAAAAGCCTCGCCTTTGCTGCCACCGGTTTGGCTGTTGGCGTGGTGCTCGTGTTCTACGGCGGCGTCATAGGGCTGAAGATCGCCGAAGGTCTGATCGTTCTGTTGATCCTGTCCGCTTACGCCTTGCGTGACCGGGTTTCGGGCTTCAGTGAGGGTAACGCCGGTGGCGCCGATCCGGGTGAATTGACGCCGATTGCGCGAGAAGTTTTGGAGAATCTGCCCGATCCTCTTTTGCTCGTGGAAACCTCCGGCCGCGTGACGTTCGCCAACAGGGCGATGCGGGCGCTTGTCGGTGTGGATATCGAGCGCAAGCATGTCTCCGCAGTGTTGCGTGCGCCGGCCGTTCTCGAAGCCGTGCTGCGCACCGCCGGCACCGGCGCGCCGGCCTCATTTGAGTTCTCGCAGCATGTGCCGGTCGTGCGGCACTATCGGGCTTATGTCTGGTGCACCGGGCAGAATCCTGAGCTGACCGCGCTGCTGCTGCACGATCTGACAGCCGTGAAGCGCGCCGAGGAGGCGCGCGCCGATTTCATCGCAAACGCGTCGCATGAGTTGCGCACGCCGCTGGCCGCCGTCTCCGGCTTCATCGATACGCTGCGCGGCCACGCGAAGGACGATGAGGCCGCGCGCGAGAAATTCCTCGGCATCATGAGCGATGAAGCCAGCCGTATGCGCCGGCTCATCAACGACCTGCTGTCGCTCACGCGCATCGAGCTCAACGAGCATGTGCCGCCCAGCGGCATTGCCGATGTGGCAGGCATCGTGCGCGATGCAGCGGCGGCGCTGGCGCCTCTGGCGGAAGCGGACAAGATGACCGTCACGGTCGATAGCGCCGAGAACATTCCGGCGGTGACTGGCGATCGCGACGAGTTGATTCAGCTTTTCCAGAACCTGATTCAGAACGCGATCAAATACGGCAAGGCGGGTGGCCATGTGCGCGTGAGCATCGGCGTCAGCCCCAAATCTGTGCCCGGCCGGCGCAGCCCGCTCACGATGGTTTCGGTCGCGGTGTGTGACGACGGCGAGGGAATACCACGCGAAGCCATCCCACGTCTGACCGAACGGTTCTACCGGGTCGATGTGAAGCGCAGCCGCGAACGGGGCGGCACGGGGCTCGGTCTGGCCATCGTCAAGCACATCGTCAGCCGCCATCAGGGGCGGCTGCAGATCGAGAGCCAGCCAGGCGAAGGCAGTCAGTTCACGGTTTTGCTGCCCGCCGCGGCGGCAAAACAGCCGGCGGACGCGGGCGTCACGGAACTGTTATAATTCTGCCGCATAGAGTTGGCCGTTCGCCGCTAGTCAAATGCGGATGAAATGGCGGCGGCTCCAGACGGGCAACAACAGCAAGATGACCGATCACACGGTAAAAGCATTCGGCGAGCAGCTCGAGTCGCTGTCGAGCGGCATTGCCCAGATGGGTGGCCTCGCCGAAGCGCAACTGGCCGGCGCCATCGAAGCGATTGCCCGCCGCGACACCAGGCTTGCGGAAGGCGCCATTGCGGGCGATCCGCGCATAGACGAATTGCAGCAGCAGATCGAAGCGCAAGCGCTCAAGCTTCTCGCGCTGCGCCAGCCCATGGCGGTCGATCTGCGCAACACGCTCGCTGCAATCAAAACGGCGAGCGAGTTGGAACGCATCGGCGATCTGGCCAAGAACATCGCCAAGCGCGCGCTGGTGCTGAATCGCGAACCGCCGATCCGTCTGACGCAAAGCCTCGCCCGCATGGGCCGCGCCTCGCTGAACCAGTTGAGGCTGGTGCTTGACGCCTATTCCGACCGCGACGCATCGGGTGCCGAAGCGGTGTGGCGCAACGATGGCGAGATCGATGAGATCTACAACAGCCTGTTCCGTGAGCTGCTGACCTACATGATGGAAGACCCGCGCACGATCAGCCTGTGCACGCATCTTCTCTTCGTGGCCAAGAATATCGAGCGCACCGGCGATCACGCCACCAACATCGCCGAGACCGTCTATCACATGGTCACCGGCGGGCATCTGGCGATGGAGCGTCCGAAATCCGACATCACCAGCTCCACCACCGTGCCCTTTGAGCGGAAACCCACATGACGCTGAAGCCGACCGTTCTCGTTGCCGAAGATGAGAGCGCGCTGGTCACCTTGCTGCGCTACAATCTGGAGCGCGAGGGCTATCGCGTGCTCGACACGCAGGATGGCGAGGAAGCCCTGCTCATCGCCAGTGAAGAGAACCCCGACGTCATCATCCTCGACTGGATGATGCCGCAGCTTTCGGGCATCGAAGTCTGCCGCCGCCTGCGCCAGCGCCAGGAAACGCGCAATGTGCCGATCCTGATGCTCACCGCGCGCGGCGAGGAAACCGATCGCATCCGCGGCCTCGATACCGGCGCCGACGATTACATCACCAAGCCGTTCTCGATGACGGAACTGCTGGCTCGTTTGCGTGCCGTGATGCGCCGCATTCGCCCGGGCCTGGCCGAGGACGTCATCAAGGCCGGCGATCTGGAGATGGATCGCGCCGCGCACCGCGTGCGCCGCGCCGGCAAGGACATTCACCTGGGCCCCACGGAGTTCAAGCTGCTCGATCATCTGATCCAGCATCCCGGCCGCGTGTTCTCCAGAGAACAACTGCTCGATGCGGTGTGGGGCTCGGACGTCTATGTCGAAGCGCGCACGGTGGATGTGCATGTCGGTCGGCTGCGCAAGGCGCTGAATATCGAAGGCGTCCGCGATCCCATCCGCACGGTGCGCTCGGCCGGCTATGCGCTGGATGACGCCTTCGTTGCCGCTTAGAGCGCGATCCGGAAAAGTGTGAAGCGGTTTTCCGGATAAATCGCGCGGCAAAAATCAGAGAAGTTTCTCGATCGGGTTCTCGATGTCTTGCGGTTTGGTGATCGGCGCATAGCGCGCCACCACTTTGCCGTCGCGGCCAATCAGGAATTTCGTGAAATTCCACTTGATGCGCTCGGTGCCCAGAAGGCCGGGCTGTTCGTGTTTCAGATAATCGAACAGCGGATGCGCATCCGGCCCGTTCACATCGACCTTTGCGAAAAGTGGGAACGTCGCGCCGAAAATGGTGGCGCAGAATTCGCCGATCTTCGCTTCGCCTTCCGGCTCCTGCCCGCCGAACTGGTTGCAGGGAAACGCCAGCACCGAAAAGCCTTGCGCCTCATGCTTCGTATAAAGCGCCTGCAGCGCTTCATATTGCGGCGTGAACCCGCATTTGCTGGCGGTGTTCACGATGAGCAGCACCTTGCCTTTGTAGCCGGACAGCGGCACGTCCTGCCCGCGCAGGTTCTTTGCCGTGAAATCGTAGATGCTGCTCACGCCGCGCCTCAAAGAAAAACCGGGACGGCATTAGATGCCGCCCCGGCTAATACGTTACGACGCAATCGGGGAACTCAGCTAGCCATGCGGCCCTTATCGCGGCGGTGGCTGGTCTGCGGCTGGTAGGCCTTGCGGGCATGCGCCTCGCAATAGGGCGAACCGGCTTTGGGCTTGTGGCCGCAGAAGTGGAACTCGTTCTCGCTGGGATCGCCGATGGGCCAGCGGCACATGCGGTCGTTGATCGCGAGCACGGAGACGTGG
>JAFECP010000008.1:54031-62711 GCA_018242105.1 Pseudomonadota bacterium | reverse complement strand
TGGGTGCGGATCGCGTTCATGCGCGGCGCGGAGGGAACCCGCGGGCGTTCAGAGCGGGTAGGTGTCGCGCGGCCGGCGAGGCCGAGGCGATGCACCTTGCCGATCACCGCATTGCGGGTGACGCCGCCCAAGGCCCGGGCGATCTGGCTGGCCGATAATCCCTCGGTCCAAAGGTTCTTCAGTTGATCGACCCGTTCGTCCGTCCAGCTCATGGCGTGGCTCCCTGCTCCAAGGCACTAGATAGAGTAGCAAGGAGGTTAACGCGCACAAGGCTTGCAGGGAGCCCACAAGTCCTTGTCCACAACAAGGGGCGAAACAGATTGTGCGTATCTGGGGTCAACTTTCCTTTTCCCGCAAAGGCTTGCCTTTGCTTTTCCTCTCCCCTCGCGCCACCCCGCCCGATCTGCCGAATCGGGGCTGGCATAGGAACATATAAGGAACGTGTCAAGTGTGGTGTCTGACATGCCGCCGCCTTGCTTGATTCCTATAAGTCCCGCTCCGATAAGGCTTGCCACTTTCAAGGATCAAAAGACGTGTCCGATTTTCCGGTTCTGCTGCCAACATTCGCCCGCGCGGATATCGCCTTCACCCGTGGCGAAGGCGCGAACCTCTATGCGGAGAACGGCGAGCGCTATCTGGATTTCGGCGCGGGCATCGCGGTGAACGCGCTGGGCCATGCGCACCCGCATCTGGTGAAGGCGCTCACCGATCAGGCGAACAAGGTGTGGCACGTCTCCAATCTCTATCGCATCCCCGCGCAGGAAGAGCTTGCGAAGCGCCTCGTCGCGAACACCTTTGCGGACACGGTGTTCTTCACCAACTCCGGCGTGGAAGCGATCGAGTGCGCGGTGAAAGTCGCGCGCCGCTATCACTTCAAGAAAGGACACCCCGAACGCTTTCACATCGTCACCTTCGAAGGCGCGTTCCATGGCCGCACCTTGGCGGGCATCGCCGCGGGCGGGCAGGAGAAATATCTCGAAGGCTTCGGGCCCAAGGTCGCCGGCTTCGATCAGGTGCCGTTTGGCGATCTGAAAGCGCTGGACGAAATGATCGGCCCGCACACCGCGGCCTTGATGATCGAGCCCATACAAGGCGAGGGCGGACTTCGCCCCGCCGACGCGGAATTCCTGCGCGCGCTGCGCAAGCGCTGCGACGAGCAGGACATGCTGCTGATCTTCGACGAAGTGCAGACGGGCGTGGGCCGCACCGGAAAATTCTTCGCGCATGAATGGGCAGGCGTGACGCCGGACATCATGGCCATCGCCAAGGGCATCGGCGGCGGCTTTCCGCTGGGCGCGTGCCTTTGCACCGCGAAGGCGGCGAGCGGCATCGAGAAGGGCAGCCACGGCACCACCTTCGGCGGCAACCCGCTGGCGATGGCCGTGGGCAATGCGGTGCTCGATGTCGTGCTGGCGCCGGACTTCCTGCCGCGCGTGCAGAAGGTGGGCAATTACTTCAAGCAGCAGCTCGGCTCGCTGATCGCCGAATATCCCGATGTGTTCGAGGACGTGCGCGGGCAGGGCCTGATGCTGGGCCTGAAGATGAAAGTCCCCAACACCGAATTCCTCGATGCGTTGCGCGGCAAGAAGATGCTCGCTGTCGGCGCAGGCGCGAATGTGATCCGCCTCCTGCCGCCGCTCATCATCGGCGAAGACGATGTGCGCGAAGCCGTGAAACTGCTGGGCGAGACGGCTGCGACGTTCAGCAAGAAAGCGGCGGCGGAGTGACTTCTCCGCTCTTCCCATCTTCTCAATTGTCATGGGTTGGAGAGAGTTTCGTGAGCGTAAAACACTTCCTCGATCTCGCCGATTTCGACTCCACCACGCTGGAGCATCTCATTGCCGATGCGCGCGCGCGCAAAACCGCGCGCCTCGGCCTGCCGCATGGCACGCAGGACAAGGACGCGCCGCTCGCCGGCCGCGTGCTGGCGTTGATCTTCGACAAGCATTCCACGCGCACGCGCATCTCGTTCGATGTGGGCATGCGCCAGCTTGGCGGCTCCACCTTGATGATGTCCGGCTCGGACATGCAGCTCGCGCGCGAGGAAACCACGGCGGACACCGCGCGCGTTCTCTCCCGCTATGTGGACGCGGTGATGATCCGCCTGCTCGATCACGAGATGGTGCTGGATCTGGCGCGCAACGCCACCATTCCGGTGATCAACGGCCTGACCAAGCTTTCGCATCCCTGCCAGGTGATGGCGGACGTGATGACGTTCGAGGAGAAGCGCGGCTCCATCAAGGGCGCGACGGTGGCGTGGCTGGGCGACAGCAACAACGTGCTCACCTCGTGGATCCACGCCGCGGCGCGCTTCGGATTCAAGATCAACATCGCATCGCCCAAGGAGCTTGCCGCGCATGCGGACGTGCGCGAATGGGCGGAAGGCGCGGGTGCGGCTGTGTCGTTCGGCGCCGATCCGGACACGGCGGTGAAGAACGCGCAAGTGGTGGTGACGGACGCCTGGGTGAGCATGGGCGACGAGGACACGACCAAGCGCCACAACCTGCTGAAAGCCTATCAGGTGAACGAGCGCCTGATGGCGAAGGCCGACAAGGACGCCCTCTTCATGCACTGCCTCCCCGCCCATCGCGGGCAGGAAGTGACGGACGAAGTGATCGACGGCCCGCAAAGCGTGGTCTTCGACGAAGCCGAGAACCGCCTGCACGCGCAGAAGGCGATATTGAAGTGGTGTTTGGGGTAGGAGCGCTGTCGGATCGACCTTAAATTGGACTTTACGAACGATATTGCCTCACGGCTTCACGGTCGATCTCATTTGCGGGCACCAAGCGATAGTGCTTTTCCTCCGCGACTTTCACTTCGCCATTTTTCAATATCAGTTCGAACAGCGCGATTGTTCCATTTGGCAAAAACTGCGCTGAAATAGGCTTGCACTTCATTTTCGGAAATTCTTGAGCGCAATATTGAACGTCTTGATTAGTTTGCACGACGCCGATTTGGTCCTTCCCTCCTTTCGCCTGAACGGGAATGGCGTAATGGCAGCCGCTCTTGTCGATGCCGACATAAAGCTCATCGATTTCTATCTGACCTATTCCCTTAACACTTGTACGAAGGTGGTTTTGTAAGCTGAAAGTCGTCAGCCCAAGGAAGATGTCAATCAACCTGTTATAACGAACAATGGCGAGAAGGGCCTGCTCATCGTCGAGTTTGTATAATTGGATTACTTCAGGAGTGGCATCTGGGATTGCAATGCAATCCATATCTTCTCTTGGGCGTATCCTGTTCGCTCGGACTAATCTGAATCGGTATTTTGCTCGACCGGCGCCTTCGATAATCCACTCCAGGCCTTTAGGCTGTGTGGCGATAACAGTTTCAGGAAGTGGAGTTCTGTATCGCAAAGCGTACACTGTATCGCCGACATTTTTTGGCAAACCAATCTTGAGCCGTGCAGCTGCGTGCTCAATTTCCGGTCGCGTAAACTCGAACTCGCGCATACCTTCTTTCCAATGACGAAAGAAAATATGATCTATGAGCGCTTTGTACCTATTTGGTTGCCGAGGAGCCTTAGGCATGCGCGACCGACTTTAATCTCTCTGCTTCGATTTCGTGCTGCTTGCGTTTTTTGGCGCCGCTTTTGCGATCACGCCGTCCGATCGGCGCTATGATTCCAAAGTGACTTGCTGCTTCGCTCACATCCATTCGCAAAAGCATCGGGTCTCCAAGCTTTATCTTTGTCGAGAGCTTCTTTGGCTTTCTGCCAATCGCCCGCATCACCTCTGTTGCGACTGCGCGAGCCATCGGTGGGGGAACCGCATTTCCAATTTGACGTGCCCCGTGCCATTTCGTGACGTTAAAGCGGAACCAATCGGGGAAGCCATGCAAGCGCGCCATTTCGCGCACGGTTACGCATCTCGGATAAAGATAGTGAATTGGGCGCGGGCTCGTGAAAGCTCCTCGGGCCGAATCTGTTCCAGCTCTCAATGTGTTCGCGATGCCATCCGGTGATAGCTTGAGGAAACGCGAAATAGGTTCAACTTCGCCAGGTGTCGTCTCGGCAAAGCGGCGCCGAGAAATAGGCGAATGTTCGGTACGAGCACTCGAAGTAAGCACTTTCGATTTCCAATCCCGCGGATAGCCAAAATGCCAAGAATCTTTGGCGCGCAAACTTAGTTCGGCTGCATATTTGCTTATAGGTTTGTAAAGATCTGTGTGCGCGCAGTCTTCAATTTGGAGTATTTCGAATTGATCGGCGTCGGGCACGTCTGCCAGCGCGTCGCGGCAGGTCGGTCCAAGATCGAGGCCTTTCGTATCTCCACGCATTCCAGGAAATGCCGTTTGTTTTGCAGGATATTTTGGAGGTTTGAGCCCTTTTTGCGTCCCCATAAGAATCAAGCGTTCACGGCTTTGAGGCACTCCATAATTTGCCGCATTAAGAACCTGCTCAGGCGCTTGCACGGTGTAGCCCGCAACTTCGAAAGCTTCGATGAGTTCGCACAAAAATGTCCGATGTTTTCCGACCGTGAGACCTTTAACATTTTCAAAGACGAAAGCTTTGGCCTTGAGTTCTGCAACGAGGCGTACGAAATCCAGCACCAGGCGATTTCTGGCGTCATCCAGCGCGCGATGTCCGATGAGGGAAAATCCTTGGCACGGCGGTCCCCCGAAGACGACATCGATATCGCGATTGCCAATACCTGCTGCAGTCCTGATGGCAGAGCCGGTAAGTCTTTCAACGGAAGTGGGGATGACCGCACAATTCGGAAAATTAAATTTGTGAACCGCGCAGTGAACAGGATCGATTTCAACGGCAGCAGCAACGTCGAAGCCCGCTTGTTCGAAACCCAAACTCATTCCGCCAGCACCGGCGAAAAGATCGATGCCAATTGGCCGCATATTCCTACTTCCCCAGCGATTTGTTCACGTTATATTCTAATCGTTGGTCCGAGAGCAACATGGAATGATTCTGAGTTATCGGACAAACGCGAGTAATTTCTTTCCCAGCTTTACGGCGTCCTTGGTTTCGCACTGCCAAATGACCAAGGTGTTCCAACCTAGCGCTTTAAGCTTTCTGACGTTTCGGGCATCGCGTTTTTTGTTGTCGGCAATTTTGGGACCCCAATAACTCAGTCGGGACTTGGGTAATTTTCCCTTGGAGCATTTGTGGCCATGCCAAAAGCAACCGTGAACCAAAATGACTTTCTTGCGGCCGGGAAGAACGATGTCCGGTCGAGCAGGCAAATCCTTTCGATGCAGACGAAATCGATAACCGAGCGAATGGAGAATTCTTCGGACGGCTATTTCGGGACCGGTGTTCCGCGTTCCCACCGACTTCATAATTGCACTTCGCTGACCGGGGCTTCGGGTATCGACCATCGGCTCTAATACTATCTCGGTTAGCTATTGCAGAGATTGCAGTTTACGATCTCATACCCCATATACCCCTCTCCATGATCTCTCCATCCTCCTACACCCCCGCGCCCGCCGCGGATTTTGTGTTGCCGTTTGATATAGCGCCGCTGGGCGTGCGCGGGCGGCTGGTGCGGCTGTCCGATGTGTCGGCGGAGGCGCTCACCGCGCACAAGCTGCCGGAAGCCGCCGCGCGCGTGGCGGCGGAAACGCTCACGCTGTCGGCGCTGCTTGGCTCCGCGCTGAAGCTCGACGGCCGCATGACGGTGCAGACGCGCAGCAACGGCCCGCTCGATCTCATCGCGTCGGATTATTATGGCGCATCCGCCGACCGCCCTGCCGGCGTGCGCGGCTATGCGCGCGTGGATGAAGCGCGCGCCGCGCCGCACGGCAATGCGCCGAAATTCGCGGATCTCGCGGGCACCGGCTCGCTCGGCATCACCATCGAGCCGCGCGTCGGCGGCGAGACCTATCAGGGCATCGTGGAGCTTTCGCCGGACGGCATCGCTGCCTCCGCGCAAACCTATTTCGAACAGTCCGAGCAATTGCCGACGGCGATCAAGCTGGCGGCCGCACCGGTGTTCGAGCCGGGCAAGCCGGTGGCGTGGCGCGCGGGCGGCATCATCCTGCAGCGCACCGCGGAAGCGGCGAAGAGCGATGACGCCAAAAACGATGAGTGGGAGCGGCTGAAGATGTTCATCGCTACCGTCGAGGATTTCGAGCTGGTCGATACCGCGCTGAAAGCCGAAGACCTGCTCTGGCGTCTCTTCCACGAAGACGAGATCCGCGTGCTGCCGTTTGAGCCGATCGGCTTCCGCTGCGATTGCTCGGTGGACCGCATCGCCGGCGTGTTGAAGGACTACACCCCGGAGGATCGCGCCAAGCTCGCCGATCCCGACGGCGTGATCCGCGCCAGGTGCGAGTTCTGCGGCAAGGGGCATGAGATTCATCCCCAATCCCTTCAAAAATAATCGTCATCCCCGGCCTTGTGCCGGGGACCCATTTTCCAGAAGCGGAGCAGGTTTGGCGCGGCCTCTGGAAAATGGGTGGCCGGGACAAGCCCGGCCATGACGAGGTGTGCAGGATTCAAAGGTGGCACCGGCGTCACTTTCGGCGTAGGCTTCCCGAAAATATCCGGGAGGCTGCCATGAACGTCGCGCCACGCGATCTCCACGACGATCTGCAAAGGGCCGCGCGCGAGCGCGCCTATTCGATGAAGCTGGAAGACATCAGCCCCGCCGATCCGGAGCTTTTCCGCACCAATACAATGTGGCCGTATTTCGAGCGGCTGCGCAAAGAAGATCCGGTGCACTACACCGCCGAGCACGAGTTCGGGCCGTACTGGTCGGTGACCAAGTACAACGACATCATGGCGGTGGACACGAACCACGAAGCGTTCTCGTCGCAGCCGTCCATCACCATCGCGGATCCGAAGGAAGACTTTAAGCTTCCCATGTTCATCGCGATGGACCCGCCCAAGCATGATGTGCAGCGCAAGACGGTGAACCCCGCGGTGTCGCCGGTGAACCTGGCCAATCTGGAGCCGATCATCCGCGAGCGCGCGGCGAAGATTCTGGACTCGCTGCCGGTCGGCGAGGAGTTCGACTGGGTGGACAAGGTGTCCATCGAACTGACGACGATGACCTTGGCGACGTTGTTCGATTTTCCGTGGGAAGATCGCCGCAAGTTGACGCGCTGGTCGGATGTCGCGACCGCGGGCAAGAATTCCGGCCTTTTCTCCAGCGAGGAGAACGCCGAGCAGGAACGCCGCGCCGAGCTATATGAATGCGTCGAATATTTCATGAACCTGTGGAACGAGCGCGTGAACGCGCCGCCGGCGAACGATCTGATCTCGCTGCTGGCGCATGGTCCTTCGACGCGCAACATGGACCGCATGGAATATCTCGGAAACCTGATCCTGCTGATCGTCGGCGGCAACGACACCACGCGCAACACGATCAGCGGCTCCATCCTCGCGCTGAATGAAAATCTGGACCAATACGCCAAGCTGCGCGCCAACCCCGACATCATCCCCAACATGGTGTCCGAGACGATCCGCTGGCAGACGCCGCTCGCCCACATGCGCCGCAACGCGACGCGCGACATCGATCTGGGCGGCAAGACCATCAAGAAGGGCGAGAAGGTGGTGATGTGGTACGTCTCGGGCAACCGCGACGAGACCGTGATCGAGAACCCGAACGCCTATCTCATCGATCGCGCCCGCGCGCGTCAGCATCTCTCCTTCGGCTTCGGCATCCACCGCTGCGTGGGCAACCGCCTGGCGGAGCTGCAGCTCAAGATCATCTGGGAAGAGATCCTGAAGCGCTTCCACACGGTGGAGATCACCGGCGAGGTGAGCCGCGTGTTCTCGTCCTTCGTGAAAGGCTATGACCGCATGCCGGTGCGCCTGCACCCCGTCTAACGGCGGGCATGCACCGCACCGGACGATCCGCCTTCGACCATCTCGTCTTCCGCGGGCGGCATCGCCGCTGCTTCGCGGGTGGTGCATTGATCGAACGGGGTGGCGCCATCGAAACTCAGCGCCGCCATCAGGGATGACAGGGATTCGCCGCGATGTTCGGCGGCGGTCTGGAACATGTCCTGCGCGTTGTCGCAAAAGCCGTCCTGGTTCTGATAATCCATCGAGAAATCGTTCGCCATTTGCGTCTTGAACGTCTGATACGCATCCGTGCCCCGCGCGCTCGCGCGCTGGAACAGAGACTGCGCCGCACTGTCGGCGGCGATCAGATCGGGCCGGTAGTTCACCACGAAGGCGTTGTACGCGCCTTCAAGGTGGCAGCTATAGGCCGCGACCATCAGTTGCTGCTGCAGGATCTCTGCCTTCACGCCCGCCGTTTCCTCCGCCCGGCTGCATACACCGGCGGCGAATGCCTGCGTCGTCAATGCGACAGTGGCGAGCGCCGCCAAGGCGATCTTCGTTGTCTTGCACATGTCCCTTCTCCCGATTTTTGCGCGCCCCGCGCCGTTGGTGTTTTCAAGAATTCTGCGAACGCACGCAGCGGCCGGCTGGCGGCGCGCTGCGGTCCAGATGCGGCGTCACCGTGCCCGCATCGCCCGAGCAGGCGACCCAGCGGAATTGATGGTTGTCGTCGATGACGGCGCTGCTGGAGATCAGTGCGAAAAAGCCATTGCGCGCCACGCCGCCGACCGCCGTGCCCGTGCCGCAAGCTGTCGCGCTGTCCTGGCCGTTTTGCAGGCAGTAGGCGAACTGCACACTGTTGTCGCAGGCGTTGCGGAAGCCCCAGTTCTGCCCATCGGAATCGATGCTGAGGCAATTCGATGCGCCGTGATTGGA
>JAFECP010000008.1:27870-54013 GCA_018242105.1 Pseudomonadota bacterium | reverse complement strand
GGCCGCTGCTGCAAGCGATGCGCCGGCCAGCGCGCCTTGCGCGATTTCCGGCGGCACCGGATCGATCGTGTGCACGATGGACGCGCGAACCAGCACCGCTTTCGGCGCGCCCGCCATTTTTAGCGTATGCGTCGCGGCCAGTTTCAATGGCTTTGCGGATTTCTGCACCCTTGGCTCGGTGGACGCCGTCGCCACCGGCGCATCCGCACAGCTTGTGACGCTTGCTGCCGTCTTCTGATCCGCCGCCAGGCCCAGCTTGCTAGCGTAGGCCGCGAGGGCTTCCTTGCGCTCGCTCTCCGCGAACGCATGGCCGTCCGGATACCATTTCATGCACATCAGCCGCGCATCGGGCGCGGTAATCGCGATGGTGAGCCCACCGCCGCTATTAGCCGAAAGGGTTTCCGAATGGCCGTCGGCATATTCGGCTTCGATGCCGCGCGGCGATTGGCGGAAGACGCCGACCGGCGCCGATTTATCCGAAGCATCGAAGACATTGCCCAGATTGTCCGTCGTATAGATGAAGAGCTTGTCGGCGGTGTCGCCGCCTGGCGCCGCCACTTCCAGCACCAGCCCGTCTTCGCTCAGCGAGAGTTGCGCGGTGGAACCTTCGATCGAGGTGAACTTCGTTCCCGTCACCGCATCGTACCAGTGCGGCGCGCCGGCTTTCGCGGCCTGCGGCGCAGCGCCGGCATAGGACAGTTGCGCCGGGCACAACAGCGCCAGCGCGAACAGACTCATTGCGTATGGGATTTTCATGGCCCAGCCCCCTTCACGTTCGAAAAATGCCCCCACGGTTTTCAAGATCGCGCCCCTGCGCCCTGTGGCCGCTGCGACATCAGAAGAAGGATGCCGAACAGCTCCTCCCTCGTAAGCGGCGCCTGCGAAGGCGGCCGAAAGGCAGCACGCCCCGCGATCTTCGCGATAACCATATTCATTGCTTCGCTGGAAGGATTTGCAACACGCGTTTCCGTCTGCGCGGCGAAGCTCTGCGCAACTGCGGATTGGTGCAGGCCCCCTTGCGTCGAACTTGCGGCGATCATCACCGCTGCAACGAACCCCCGATACACGGCCGCAACCTCCCAAGCGCAATGCGATCATGCGCCGAAGATTTGCGGAGTCACTTGGAGTTGGATGAACTGTTAAAGCGGTCCTTACACCGATTGTGAAAACATTTGTTCATCTAGATGAACAGTGGTGTGACCGCGTGCGGTACCGCACAGACAAAAAGCCACTAGGCGCGGGATGCTTTCAACTGTTCCACCGCTTCACGCGCCGCTTTGATAAGAGCTGCGCGGCCGTAGGGTTTCTGCAGCCAGCCGAGCGGAGAGGCCGCGATGGCGCGGGTTTTGGACTGTGCATCGCCATGGGCAGTGGCGAAGAGGCAGCGGATTCCAGTCTTGGCGAAAATCTCAAGCGCGGCGTCGATGCCGTCGCGCCCGCCGATCAGGCGGATATCCATGATGATGAGATCGGGCTGTTCGGTCGTCGCCAGGAAGACGGCTTTTTCCGCCGAGTTGGCGATGCCAACGACGTTGTAGCCGGCTTCGTCCAGATCGTTCTCCATCATCATGGCGATGAGATATTCATCCTCAACGACCAGGATTCGCGGCTGCGCCAACAGAGCTATGCCGGCTGGCATTTCCGTGAACGGCTTTGAATCTCCGGACGTTTCGGCCGCCATACTCACGCGATACTCCATTACGCCTGCGTTTTATTGCCTGGTGGGCGATGCGGGAAATTCCACGATGCACCGCGCGCCATTGTTTCGGTCCACGCGGAAACTGCCGCCGAGCTGCGCGGCAAGACCGCGAACCAGGCCAAGGCCCGAGCCTCGCCGGGTCGTCTTGCCCGGATCAAAGCCAGGTCCGTTATCGTTGAGCGACAGAACCCAATTGCCATTGTCCGATGCAAGCGCGATGTGGATGTCCACTGGCTGGCCGTCCTTGCGGCCGTATTTGACGGCGTTGGTCATCAACTCGTTCAGGATCAAGGCGATCGGCATGGCGGAATCGTTCGGCAATATGCCCGGCGCCGTGTCATGGGTGAGGTTAGCTTCCCGCGGGTACATCGCATGCGCCGTACTGCGGAGCGCCTGCATGAAATCCCCGGTCTCGAAGGAGGTTGGGCTGCTGGAATCGTAGAGAACCTGCTGCGCGGTGGCCATGGCTCCCACGCGCTGCGCCGCATCGCCAAGCAGTATCTGCGCTTCGGGATCGCCAGTTTCGCTCTGCGCGCTGCGCAGGAGCGCGTGCAGTGTCTGCATATTGTTTTTAACGCGGTGATTGAGTTCCGCGAGCAGCATATTCTGTTTGGATTCGGCTTCTTTCTGTTCGCTGATATCCACTAGCATGTTCACCGCGCCCACCAGCTTTCCGGTGCGATCGTGAACCGGTGTGGGGAAGGGCAGCATCGGGATACGCGTGCCATCGGGGCGCTCAACGATGGCTTCGACGCCGCGCACGGACCGTTCTTCACGCAATGCCGTCGCCATCGGGCAGCTCTTATACGCGAGCGGCTCCCCATCCGGCGTGTAAAGCTTCCAGGTCACACACCATTCATCCTTGCCGATTTCCGGCTTCCGGCCGGCAAGTTCGGCGGCGGCGCGATTGTAAAACGTAAGAAGCCCCTTCGCGTCGGTCGTGTAGATGGCGGCGGGAAGTGCATCGAAAATCTGGCGGATGATCGCGCCGCCTTCACGAATCTCATCGCGCGCCTTGTGCAGTTCGGTGATATCGTGGAAGCAGTTGATCGCGCCCAGCAGATTGCCGTCTGCATCCTTGATTGGATCGATGTGCGCCATCACGGCGACGCGGCTGCCATCCGGACGCTCGACCACGGCTTCGCGGCCGTGCACCGCTTCACCTGTGCGCAGCGCATAAGCCATCGGCGTTTCTTCGCGCTGCACGATGGCGCCTTGCAGGTCGTAGAGTTTGAAAGACCCACAGAAGAGTTCCGTGTCGTCGCCAATGGACGGCACGCGGCCCCATAACTGTGCTGCGCGGTGGTTGAACCAGCGCACGCAGCCTTCCGCATCTCAGGTATAAACTGCGATGGGCAGAAGCTCGACGACCTCCGAAGGTGCGTTCAACGCAGCCTGCGGATCTTTGAAGGACCACGCAGAAATATGTTGCTCGCTCATGGACGGACCTCTTCCTGACGGCCCGTCAAGGTGCAATTCGTTAATGAATTCAAAAGCTTTGTCCGGCGCACGCGGATTCCCCTGCTCAGAGGCCAAACGACTGGCACGGCATTGGGTTCCGAAACGTCGATTATTTGACAAATGTGATCGCAACGTGGGAAGGGCGGAAGGCCACCGGAATGCCGGACTTGCGGAACTTCGGGAGCCGGCGCTTCGTTGCTCCCGCGATGACCAAGCTCTCCACCTATTACGCCAAGCGCAACTTCGCAAAGACGAAGGAACCGCGCGGTAAGGTGGCCAAGGGCGAAAGGCATCGCTTCGTCATCCAGCGGCATGCCGCGACCCGGCTGCATTACGATCTGCGGCTGGAACTTGGCGGTGTCTATAAGAGCTGGGCGGTGACCAAAACACCTTCGCTCGACCCGGCAGTGAAGCGGCTGGCGGTGGAGGTCGAAGACCATCCCATCGAATACGGCACCTTCGAAGGCACCATCCCCGAAGGTCAATATGGCGGCGGCACGGTGCAGCTTTGGGATCGCGGCACCTGGCGCCCACAGGCCGGCACCCCGGCGCGCGATCTGGAGAAGGGCCATCTGAAATTCGTGATGGACGGCGTGCGGATGAAGGGAAAATGGGCACTCGTCCGCATGCGCGACGATCGCCAAAGACTGGGCACGCGCGCGCGTCACAACTGGCTGCTGATCAAGGAGATCGATGGCGAAGCCGCGCGTGGACCTGGGGGCGATGCGCTGCAGAAGGCCGTGACCTCGGTGAAGACGGGCCGCACGCTGGAGGAGATCGCAGACAAATCCACCAAGATCTGGAACAGCAACCGTTCGGTGAAGAAGAATGTGAAGGCGCTGAAACGCAAACCCGCGAAGAAGAAGAAAACGCCCGCGAAGAAGAAAGCCAAAAAGGCCACGGCGAATCGCAAGCGCAAATGAAAATGCCCGGGTTCATCGCACCGCAGCTTGCCCGGCTGATGGCGCATCCGCCCGGCGGCGCAAACTGGGTGCACGAAGTCAAATTCGACGGATACCGCATACAAGCGCGGACCGAAAAGGGCAAAGCGAAGCTTCTCACCCGCAAGGGGCTGGACTGGACCGGGCGCTTCCCTGAAATCGCGGCGGAGTGTGCAAAGCTTTCCGATGGTATCGTCGATGGCGAGATTTGCGCGCTGAACGCGGCAGGCGTGAGCGATTTCGGCCTGTTGCAGACAGCGCTTTCCAATAGCAAGACCGGCGCGCTGGTCTATTGCGTCTTCGATTGCCTGTTCGCGGATGGCGTGGATTTGCGCAAGCAAGGACTGGAAACGCGCAAGGCGGCGCTGCAGAAAGTTCTGAAGCCACTCGGCAAATCCAAACGCGTGCAATTCGTGCCGCACTTTCGCAAATCCGGCGATGCGATGCTGGGCGCGGCGTGCCGCATGGATCTGGAAGGCGTGATCTCCAAGAACCTGAACGCGCCTTACATCTCCGGCCGCGCGGATAGCTGGACGAAATCCAAATGCCGTGGCGGGCAGGAAGTGGTGATCGGCGCGTGGCGCGGCACGCCGGAAAATTTCCGCTCGCTGCTGGTCGGCGCCTATCGGAACGGCAAGCTCGTCTATATGGGCCGCGCCGGTACCGGCTATAGCGCGAAGACGGCGGGCGATCTGCTGAAGCGCCTGAAGCCGCTGGCGCGCAAGACATCGCCATTTGCGAATGCCCCGCCGCGATTGCCGGATGTGAACTGGGTCGAGCCCAAGCTCGTCGGCGAGATCGAATTCGAGAATGTGACGTCGGACGGCCTGTTCCGGCAGGCGGCGTTCAAGGGATTGCGTCTCGACAAGCCGGCGGCCAGCGTGGTGCGTGAAGTGCCAATGGACGAAAAGCCAATGGATGAGGTGGAGGAGAAGCGGATGGCGAAAGCGAAGACGAAAACTGCGAAAGGTGGCGACGAAGTTCTTGGCATCCGCATCAGCCATCCCGGCAAGGAACTGTGGCCGAAATCGAAACTCGGCCCCGCCGTGACAAAGCTCGATCTGGCGAAATACATGGCCGCCGCCGCAGACAAGATGCTGCCGCATGTGGAGGACCGCCCTTCTTCCGTCGTACGCACGCCGGACGGCATCAAGGGCGAGCAGTTCTTTCAACGCCACGAATTGAAGGGCGCCGCCGCGCCGATGCTGGCGATCAGGACGAAAGGCGAAACGAAGTCTTATCTTGGAGTCGATAGCGCCCAAGGTTTGGTCGCGCTGGCGCAGCAGGGCGTGACGGAAATCCATCCTTGGGGATCGAAACCCGGCGATCCGGAAACGCCGGAGCGCGTGATTTTCGACCTCGATCCCGCGCCCGATGTGAAATTCGCCCATGTCGTGGAAGGCGCGAAGGACTTGAAGACGCGGCTGGAGAAGCTCGGCTTCACGCCCTTCGTGAAAACCACCGGCGGCAAAGGCCTGCATGTCGTCGTGGCGATCAAAGGCGCGGACTGGCCGCAAGCAAAAGCCTTCGCCAAAGCCGTAGCGATGCGGATGGCGGAAGATGAACCGGATCGCTATACGACCACCATCGCCAAGAAGGCTCGCGCGGGGAAAATCTTCGTCGATTATCTGCGCAACGACAAAACCTCCACCGGCGTAGCACCGTGGAGCCCGCGCGCGCGCGAAGGCGCCCCCATCGCCGTGCCGCTCGATTGGAGCCAAGTCACCGCGAAGCTGAACCCGCAGAAATTCACCATTCCCAAATCCGGCTTGCTGCTTAAGAAGCTCGATCCGTGGAAAGGCCTCGCAGCATCGGCCAAACCCATCGCGGCGGCAATGAAGAAGCTTGGTTAGCGCGCCTTCTTCTTTTTCGCGTTCGTATTCACCGGTTTGTGCGCCGCCTTGCCCTTGTTCTTCAGGCTCTTCTTCAAGGCTTCCATCAGATCGATGACGTTGCTCTCTTCCACCGGTTCGGCGGTAACAAGCTTCTCACCCTTCTGCTTGCGGCGGATCAGATCGCGCAGCGCGTTCTCATAGCGGTCCTTGAACTGGTCCGGATCGAAATCGCCTTGCTTCTGCTCAATGATCTTCTCCGCGATGTCGATCATCTTGTGATCGGGCCGCACGGCAGGGATATCATGGAATGCTTTTGCCGGATCTGCCACTTCGTTTCTCATGCGCAGAGTCGTGGCGACGATGCCCTTGTCGCGCGGCTCGAGCGCCACCAGGCGCTCGCGTGTGTGCATGACGACGCGGCCCAGTGCGATGCGCCCGGTCTTCTCCAGTGCCTGGCGGATGACGACGAACGCATCCACACCTTCGCCGTCGTTCGGCACCATGTAATAGGGCGTATTCCAGAACAGCCGGTCAATTTCGTCCACATCCACGAAACGCTCGATTTCGATCGTGTGGGTGGTCTCCAGCTTCACCGCGTCCAGCTCGTCGTTGTCGATGACGATGTATTTGTTCTTCTCCAACTCATAACCCTTCACCAGATCCTTGCGCTCCACTGGCCCGGTGTCCGGATCGGTCGGCACCATGCGGATGCGGTTGTTGGTTACGGGATTGAGCAGGTGGAAAGAAATATCGTTCGAGCGCGACACCGCGCCGAACAGCGCCACTGGGCAGGATACCAGCGACAGCCGCAAATTCCCCTGCCAGATCGGCCGGGTCGAAAGCCGGGCTTCGCCGGTATCGCTGGCGGATTTATGATGGGGGGCGGCGCGATGCGCTGCGCGCTTTTTCTTGGCTTTCGCCCTTTTCTTCGCTGCCATCGCGGCTCTCCGAATATCCTGGAGTCCAACGCCCCGGAACCGGCAATGTTGCCGGTCCTGGCCGCCTGCACAGCCGAAGCCGCACCGCCCGTCATTTCAAACTCGAGGAAAACCTGGAGCGGGCGAGGCGAATCGAACGCCCGACCCTAACCTTGGCAAGGTTATGCTCTACCCCTGAGCTACGCCCGCGATCCAAGTGGACGGGGGTTATGGCGGAGCGCCCCTACAAGGTCAAGTGGCGGAGGGCCTCCGGCATGAGGGAATTTCCCAAGAATTTCAAGGCTTGGGCCGGGCCAGACCGCCCGGCTGACGCTTCAGGGCGCCCCGGTCAGGGCTGTCAATCGCGCGTCATATAGAGAGGTCAGGCAAGCAATCGCGGCAGCGCCTTTTTTGGCGCCGCATTGCGCCGTTCGGCTGGCGAGCCAGGCCCGCTGGGCGTCGCGGATCGGCTTCTTGGCCGCTTCATCTGTGCCGCCTGCTTTTTGCCGGTAAGCTTCGGCGACATAGCGATCCTGACGCGCGAGATTCGCGTCCGAGCAAATCGTCTTCTCAATCGGCGCCGTTGCTTTCGCACAATCGAAAGAGGCCTGCGGCGCGCGCCAGTTTGGGCGGAGATAGGGCTTGAGCACGGCGAGCGGAATCTTCGTCTCCTGCGGCCCGGCCACATAGGGCGCGACGGCATAAGGCGGATATTGGATATCGAGCGCATCGGGCAGAATCGTGAAGTCGGCGAAGTTTTCCCAGGCGGGCCCTGCACCGCTCGTAATCATGTCCGCGGGGAAGCCTTCATCGGGCTCGAGCTGCTTTTTCAGATCGGCGGTGGCAAGCCTGCTGATCGCTTTCAATCCGTCCGGTGTGAATATCTCCGGCAGATAAACCTGCCATCCGTCCGGCATCAGAAAGTTCATTGTGTTAAAGAAGCTGTTGGGGTGCGCGCCGCCTTCATCGAGGCCCTCACTGAACACCACGGCGAAGACACGATCGTCGTTGCGCGGGACGTCGAAGGTGATGAGGAGCCTATAGGGTCCCATCGAATCGTCACCGCCGTTGCCCGTGGCTTCGCTTCTGAATTCCTTCACCACCGATTCCGCCCAGCCTGCGGTATCGGCATCGATGGCCTCATTGCCGGTCTTCGGATAGGCGACGTCGATCTCATATTGTTTGTGTTTCTCCGCAATCTTCACCGTTTTCACCGGCAGCTTGGCGAAGGCGGGCGTTGCAAAGGCGGCGGCAAAGGCAACGGCGATGACTGGGGCGAGCGCAAGGCGCATGGTGGTTCTCCGAAAGCCGCGTTTGGCGCGGCAGGCGCGGCTACTCTAATAAAGGAAACATGGTTGAACAGCCCGACCCGATCACAGAGCTTTATGCGAAGTTCGATGCGCTCGCTATCGCCCACAAGACCTATGAGCACGCGCCCGTGTTCACAGTGGAGGAGGCCGCGCATCTCTATGACAGTCAGCCGGGCGGGCACACCAAGAACCTGTTTCTGAAGGACAGGAAGGACGGGCTATGGCTGGTCGTCTGCCGCGACACACTGCGGGTGGACATGAATGCGCTATCGAAGGCGCTGGATGCGCCGCGCTTTTCCTTTGGCTCGGCGCAGTTGCTGGGGGACACGCTCGGCGTTCAGCCGGGTTCGGTCACGCCGTTCTCGATCATCAACGACAGGGCGAACAAGGTGCGCGTGGTTCTGGACGAAGGCATGTTCGCGTTCGACGTTCTGAATTTCCATCCGCTGCGCAACGACCGCACCACGGCGATCGCGGCGAACGATCTTCCCAAATTCTTGCGCGCCTGCGGCCATGAACCCCTGATCGCGAAAATTCCGGAGCGCCAAGCATGATCGCCGCCATACCGCTGACCCCGCGCACCCTCACCGGCAAGTTCGTCACGCTGGAGCCGCTGGAAGAGCGGCACCATGCCGATCTGCTGAAATGCGCGGCGAGCGACCCACACATCTGGCGTTATATTTCCGTCGATCCGAAAGAAGGTTTCGCGGGCCGCCTCCCGTGGATGGTCGAGCAGAACCAGAAAGGGTTGATGATCACTCATATCGTGCGCCGCAATGCGGACAAGCAGGTGGTCGGCTCCACGTCCTATCTCGCGATGTCACCGGCAGACGCCAGGACGGAAGTGGGCTTCACCTGGTATGTGCCGGAGGCGCAGGGCGGCGCGGTCAATCCCGAATGTAAATATCTGCTGATGAAGGACGCTTTTGATTCCAATTTCCATCGCGTCGAATTCAAGACCGATGTGAACAACGCCAAAAGCCGCGCGGCGCTCGCCAAGCTGGGCGCGAAGGAGGAAGGTATTCTGCGCGAGCATATGTGGATGGGGCAGGGCTACTTCCGCAGCTCGGTCTATTTCTCGGTCCTGGCGGCGGAATGGCCGGACGTGAAGGCTGCGCTGGAATGGCGCCTTTCCATGTTCTGAGTGGGGTTAAGTTCCCGGCAATATTGAAAAATTCGGCACTTTTCTTTCGTGCGGGCAAGCCCCATCTTTGGGGCCGCAAAAGGAATTTCACTCATGGCATTGATCGGTCCCGGCGGCCGGCCGGTTACGGCGTCACCCAAGACGGAAAGCACCAGCGCTCCCAGCGCTTACATTAAAGACAGCGGATTGGAAACTTTCGCCGCCGATGTGATCGAAGCGTCGCGCGAGGTTCCGGTGATCGTGGATTTCTGGGCGCCGTGGTGCGGCCCGTGCAAGACGCTCGGCCCGATAATCGAGAAAGTGGTCAACGAGGCGAAAGGCGCGGTGCGTCTGGTCAAAGTGAACATTGACGAGAACCAGGAGATCGCGCGCCAGCTTCGCATCCAGTCCATCCCCACGGTCTATGCGTTCAAGAACGGCCAGCCGGTGGATGGCTTCATGGGCGCGATCCCGGAAACGCAGATCCGCGATTTCGTAAAGAACCTGACATCGGGCGCGGCCGGCCACGATCATGCAGACGAAGTTCTGGCTGCTGCCGATGAAGCCTTTGCGGCGGGCGACGTCGCAACCGCCGCGCAGGCTTATGGCCATGTGCTGCAGGACGAGCCGGGGCATCCCAAAGCCGTTGCCAGCTTGGCGCGCTGTTATCTGAAGAGCGGCGATATCGAACGCGCACGCGCGACCTTGCAGATGGTGCGAGCAGATAGCGCAATGGATGAAGCGATCCGCGCTGTCGATGCCGAATTGAAATTGAAAGAGCAGGCGAGTGCCGCGCCGGTGGCCGATACATCGGCGCAGAAGGCGAAAGTGGATGCCAATCCTGCCGATCACCAGGCCAGGTTCGATTATGCGCTGGCGCTGGATGCGGCGGGCGACCGCGGCGGCGCCATCGCGCAGCTACTGGATATCGTCAAACGCGACCGCAAATGGAACGAGGAAGGCGCGCGCAAGCATCTCGTCACCTTGTTCGAAGCCATGGGGCCAACCGACGAGCGCACCATCGATGCGCGGCGCAAACTGTCGTCGATCCTGTTCTCGTAAAAGAAAGAGACTGAAGATGCGTGCGTATAACAGCATCGAAGAACTGCCCAATCCATTGCCGTTGTTCCCGTTGACGGGCGTGTTGCTGCTGCCGCGCGGACAATTGCCGCTCAATGTGTTCGAGCCGCGCTATCTGGCGCTGGTGGATTCGGCGATGTCCGGCGGGCGCGTGATCGGCATGATCCAGCCTTCGGAAGCCGAAGAGAAGGCGCTGACGCCGAAGCTGTCCGCTGTCGGTTGCGCGGGCCGCGTCACCTCCTATCGCGAGACGGAAGACGGGCGTTATCTCATCACACTGACGGGCGTGTGCCGTTTTCGCGTGAAGAGTGAACTCTCCACGCAGGCGGCGTTCCGCGCGGTCGACCCGGATTACGCGCCGTTCGCCGGCGATCTCGCCGCCAATGACGAAAACGATTTTCCCCGCGAGCGGGTGATCGACGCGCTGAAGGATTATCTCTCCAAGCGCGACCTGAAGGCGGACTGGCGCTCGGTGATGACTGCGGCGCCGGAGACGCTGGTGAACGCGTTGGCGATGCTCTGCCCGTTCGAACCGGCGGAGAAACAGGCGATTCTGGAAGCCGATGATTGGCATTCCCGCGTGGCGACGCTAGTGGCGTTGCTGGAAATGGCTGGTCCGCCCACACCGTCGGGCGGGACAACGATTAATTAGACTGGCAACGGATGGAACCAGATCCCAAACTTCTCGCCATGCTGGTGTGCCCGGTGACGCGCATGTCTCTGGTGCATGATCGCGCGAAGAACGAATTGATCAGCAAGGCGGTGGGGCTGGCCTATCCCATCCGCGGCGGCGTGCCGGTCATGCTGGAAGGCGAAGCGCGCGAACTTTCCGAAGCCGAACGGTCATGAGCGCCGGCATCTGGCCCAGCGAACTGCGCCTCGATCCGGCGAAGACGGTGCTGACGGTCACCTTCGAGAACGGCGATCGCTTCCAGCTTCCTGCCGAATATCTGCGCATCGAAAGCCCCAGCGCTGAAGTCCAGGGCCATGCCGCCAGCCAGAAGGTGACGGTGGGCGGCAAGAAGAACGTGAAGATCACAAGGCTGGAGCCAGTGGGCAATTACGCGGTGCGCATCCTCTTCGACGATGGCCACGACACCGGGCTTTATTCGTGGGACTGGCTGTATGAGCTCGGCCGCGACTACAACAAGAAATGGTCCGCTTACCTCAAGGCGCTGGGTGCGCAGGGGCTCACGCGCGAATAAATCGCCGTGCTAGACTGTGCTTCGCATTCGGGGCAACGCATGAAAATCAACGATCCCGGCGTAGACTTGAAGATGGGGTCTTACGCGCCTGCCGGCCCACCGAAGCCGAGCCAGCTTTCGCGGCAGAACGCACGCGGACGCATCGCCGTGGTGCGCGGGCAAGACGGATCACGTTTCACCGACTTCTATCACCAGTCGCTGATGGCGTCGTGGCCGGTATTCATCCTTGGCCTGCTGGGCATCTTCGTTGCGGTCAATCTGGTTTTCGCCGCTCTGTACATGACCGATCCGCGGGGGTTGTCGAATGCGGCGCCGGGCGATTTCTGGGCGCGTTTCATCTTCAGTGTCCAGACCATGGGTTCCATCGCCTACACCGACATGGTGCCGAAATCGCATTATGTCGACGTCATCGTGATGGCCGAAGCCTTCGTTGGCATTCTCTATATCGGCATGCTGAC
Source organism: Pseudomonadota bacterium (assembly GCA_018242105.1). Taxonomy (GTDB): domain Bacteria; phylum Pseudomonadota; class Alphaproteobacteria; order Micropepsales; family Micropepsaceae; genus Rhizomicrobium. Next base: position 41,984 of record JAFECP010000008.1, on the reverse strand, counting down.
GGCGGTGATGTTCGCGCGCATGTCGCGGCCCTCCGCGCGCTTCGTATTCTCCAATGTTGCGGTCGTCCTGCAGTATGACGGCGTGCCGACCTTGATGTTCCGCGCCGCCAACCAGCGCGGCAATCAGGTGCTGGACGCCAGCATCAACGTCACGCTTGCCCGAAGCGCCACCAGCATCGAGGGCATCACCATGCGCCGCTTCGAGGATCTGACGATGGTGCGCAACCGCACCTCGCTGTTCGCCCTGTCCTGGTCGGTCATGCATCGCATCGATGAGACCAGCCCGCTCCATGGCCTCACGCAGGAGCAGATGATGGAACAGGACATGGAAATCGTGGTTCTGCTCAGCGGGCGCGACGACGTTCTGGCCGATACCATCTATGCCCGCCACGCATATTCCCCGGACGCTATCCTGTGGGATCGCAAGTTTGTGGACGTATTGTCGGTGTCTCCCCAAGGCCGGCTGGTCGTGGACCTGGCGCTTTTCCACGACACGGAGCCGCACCTGACTTGAGAGGGTGGGCTGTGGCGGCTAGGCTTTCGCCGCCATGGAAAAATTCTCGACGCTCACTGCCGTAGCGGCACCTTTGCCCATGATCAATGTCGATACCGACATGATCATTCCTAAGCAATTCCTGAAGACCACCCAGCGCACGGGCCTCGGCAAGGCGCTCTTCCATGAGTTGCGCACCAATCCGGACGGCAGCGAGAATCCGGACTTCGTGCTGAACAAGCCGGCATACAAGACCGCGAAGATTCTGGTGGCGGGCGCCAATTTCGGCTGCGGCTCATCGCGCGAGCATGCGGCCTGGTCGTTGCTGGATTTCGGCTTCCGCGTGGTGTTCGCGCCGAGCTTTGCGGACATCTTCTACAACAACTGCTTCAAGAACGGCATTCTGCCCATCGCCCTGCCGCAGGACATCATCGACAAGCTGATGGACGATGCGGAGCGCGGCGCCAACGCCGTCATCACCGTCGATCTGGAAAAGCAGGAAGTGCGCGGGCCGGATGGCGGCACAGTGAAATTCGACATCGATCCCTTCCGCAAGCAATGCCTGATGAACGGTTGGGACGACATCGGGCTTACGCTGCGCAACGAAAAGAAAATCTCCGATTACGAATCCAAACGGGCGGCATGGCTGTGAGCGAACAGGTTCTGCGCGAGGAGAAGGACGGTCTCGTCACGCTGACGTTGAACCGCCCGCAGAAGTTGAATGCGCTGAACCATGCCGTGTTCAAGGAACTGGCGGCGCATTTGGATCATATCGAGGCGAACGCGGCCAGGGTCGGCTGCGTGATCCTGCGCGGCACGGGCCGCAGCTTCTGCGCCGGTCACGACCTCGATGATATCTCCGGCGGCGGCGAAGGTCTTTCCGTCTCACATTTCGAGACGCGGACCATCGAGCGCATGTCCGATCTGCCGATGCCGGTGATTTGCGTGGTGCAGGGCCATTGCCTGACCGGCGGGCTGGAGCTGGCACTGGGCGCGGACATCGTCATCGCCGCCGAAAATGCGAAGTTCGCTGACACGCATGGCAAATGGGATCTGGTGCCGGTGTGGGGCATGAGCCAGCGCTTGCCGCGCCGTGTCGGCAAGGCGAAGGCAATGGAAATGATGTTCACCTCTCACACCTATTCCGGCCGCGAAGCCGCGCAGATGGGCCTGGCCAATTTCTGCGTGGCCGATGCGGAGCTGGACGCGGCGGTGGCGCAATTCGCGAAGGAAGTTCTCGCCAACTCCTGGCGTAGCAACGCGGCGAACAAGAAGTTGCTGAAAGACACCGATGGGCTCACGGAAAAGGCTGGCCTCGCCCATGAACTTCACCGCACCGTCGGCCGCGGCAACGAAATGGGCGAACGCCTTGCCCGCATGCGGAAGTAGCGCCGCGCGTTTTGGATTTGGATAGAGTGAAATGACCCATCAAATACTATTGACCCCCGGTGACGGCATCGGGCCCGAAGTAATCGATGAGACGCAGCGCGTCCTCGGCTGGTTCTCCAGAAACCGCAATTTTGCGTTCCACACCGAAAGCGCGCCTATCGGCGGCATCGCGTATGAGACGACGGGCAATCCTGCGCCGGATGAAACCATCGCCAAGGCGAAGAAAGCCGATGCGGTGCTGTTCGGCGCCGTCGGCGGGCCGCAGTGGGACAAGCTGCCCTTCGACCAGAAGCCGGAACGCGGTATCCTGCGTTTGCGCAAGGATCTGGAGCTGTTCGCGAACCTGCGCCCTGCGCTGTGCTTCGATGCGCTAAAGGATGCATCGTCGTTAAAACCGGAGATCGTGTCTGGCCTCGATATCCTCATCGTGCGCGAACTGACGGGCGGCGTCTATTTCGGCGAGCCCAAGGAAACCACCACGTTGCCCAATGGCGAGAAGCGGGCGGTGGACACGCAAGTCTATACGACGCACGAGATCGAGCGTATCACGCGCGTGGCGTTCGAGCTGGCGGGCCTGCGCTCCAGGCGCGTGACGAGCGCGGAGAAATCCAACGTCATGGTCACCGGCGTATTGTGGCGCGAGGTCGTGACGAAGATTCATAAAGAGGAATTTCCGCATATCGAACTCAGCCATGTGCTGGCTGACAACTGCGCCATGCAGCTTGTGCGCAATCCCAAGCAATACGACGTCATCGTCACCGACAATCTGTTCGGCGATGTGTTGTCGGACGAGGCGGCGCAGCTCACCGGCTCCATCGGCATGCTGCCGTCCGCGTCTTTGGGCGCGAAACAGGCGAACGGCAAGCAGGCCGCGCTGTATGAGCCGATTCACGGCAGCGCGCCGGACATCGCGGGCAAGGGCGTCGCCAATCCCATCGCCTGTATTCTCTCCTTTGCGATGTGCCTGCGCTATTCCTTCGGCCGCGTCGAGGATGCGCAGCTTGTGGAACGCGCCGTTGACCGCGTGCTGGCCGATGGCTACCGCACCGCCGACATCATGCAACCGGGCATGACCAAGCTCGGTACGGTGCAGATGACGGAAGCGATTCTGAAAGCCTTGGACAAGCTGGCCGTTTAATTGCGCTTTTCCCCGGCAAAAAGTGGTATATGGCATGCGTCTTAAACGGCCCCCGCGATGCGACTGACCCTGCACACCGACTTTGCCCTGCGCCTGCTGATGCTGCTGGCGCTTGAGCCGGACACGCTGCACACTATCGAGGAGGTGGCGACCCGCTATCAGATTTCGAAAAACCACCTGATGAAAGTGGCGCAAACGCTGGTGCAGAAGGGTTTCGTGGAAAGCGTGCGCGGGCGTAGCGGCGGCCTCCGCCTCGCCAAGCCGGCCGGGCGCATCAATCTGGGCGCCGTTGTCCGCACCACGGAAGACAGCCTGACCCTGGTGGAATGTTTCGACCGGGAGACCAACACCTGCATTGTGGCGCCCGCCTGCGGGCTGCGCGGACCGCTGGACGAGGCGCTGGCGGCGTTCTTCGCCGTGCTGAACAAATATTCGCTGGCCGATCTCATCGCCAATCCAGCCACTTACCGGCGCATGGAGCGGCTGCTCGCCGCTGCCCGCTGATCCGTCAAATCGCCGCATCGGGCAAAAAGTAGCATTGCATATACCTCTTTATGGCATAAAACAGGTATAGAAAATACCTGTTTAAGTGTGCCATGACCTTCGTCGTCACCGATGCCTGCATCAAGTGCAAGTACATGGATTGCGTGGAGGTATGCCCGGTCGATTGCTTCTACGAAGGCGAGAACATGCTCGTCATCGATCCGGACGTCTGCATCGACTGCGGCGTGTGCGAGCCGGAATGCCCCGCCGAGGCCATCCATCCCGACACCATGTCCGGCCTCGAGCGCTGGCTGGAGCTGAACGCAAAATTCGCCAGGCGCTGGCCCAACATCGTCGCCAAGAAGCCGCCGCCCGCCGACGCCAAGGCGTGGGACGGCGTGCCCAACAAATATCCCGAACATTTCAGCGAAAAACCTGGGAGTGATTGACCATGCTTGATGCACAGCTTGAAACTCACGATCGCGAGACCTTCTTCTATGTCGCGCCACCCGCCCGGGCGGTCAGGCGCGCGCATACTCTGTCCACGACGTGCTACGAACAGATGCATCCGGGTGTTTACAAGGTGGCGTTCGCCTGCTGGATGGGATTGCTCGGCCTTTTCGTGCTGACGTTCTTTTCCAGCGCCAATGCGCTGTTCATGATCGTGATCGACGCGGTCTATGCTGCGATGTTCTTCGGCATACCTTGGGTTTTCCATCGCATAACGCCGAAGACTGAAACACACCCGCGCGATTTCTTCAGCTTCCTGAGCGGGCGGTTCGACACGATCTATGGCCCGATCCGCGCCAGCGAAGCCTTGCTGCAGGTGATTCTCGTGCCACTAGCGCTGGGCATTGGTGGCATCGCGATATCTCTCATCATCCAGTCCGCACGCGCGATGTATTGAGGACGCGCGCCTCCACGCGCGCCTTCCGCGTTCCGGAAGATGGAAGACCTCCTCCCATCTTCCGGAATGTCGCGCGTTAAGGCTCGATCACTACTTTGCCGATGACCTTGCGGGTGGTGAGCATGTGCATCGCGTCCACCGCCTGCGCGAGCGGGAAGCGGGCGTGGATGTGCGGGCGGATTTTGCCTTCGGCCAGAAGTTGGTCGATGGCGGCGATGTTCTCGCGGCCCTTCTCCGGGAATTTGCGGCCATATTCGCCGGCGCGCACACCGACGACGGAGAAGCCTTTGATCAGCGGCATGTTCACGCCGACGCTCGGGATGCGCCCACTTGTGAATCCCACGATCAGGATGCGGCCATTGAAAGCGATGCAGCGGATGCTTTCGTCGAACACGTCGCCGCCGACCGGATCGTAGATCACGTCCGCGCCGCGGCCTTGGGTCAATTCCTTCACCGCCTCGCGGAAACCGGAAGAGGGCAACACGTGATCGGCGCCATAGTCTTTCAGGAAAGCGCGCTTCTCGTCCGATGACGCGGTGGCGATCACCGTCGCGCCCAGAACTTTTCCCAGATCGACCGCCGCCAGGCCCACGCCGCCCGCCGCGCCATGCACCAGCAGTGTCTCGCCTTTCGTCAATTCGCCGCGCCGGACGAGCGAGACATAAGCGGTGAGATAGGCCGTGGTGTAAGCCGAGGCGACAGCATATTCCGCACAGCCCGGAACAGTGCGGTACGAACTCTCTGGGCCTTGCGCTTCTTCCGCGAAGCCGCCCGACAATGCACCGCCGACCACGCGGTCGCCGGCCTTGAAGCGCGTCACGCCAGAACCAACCGCGATCACATCGCCTGCGCGCTCGCCGCCGACAACAAAGGGAAGCTCCGGCTTGTGCTGATACTTGCCCTGGATCATCAGGATGTCGGGAAAGTTCACCGCTGCGGCGCGCACGCGGATGCGCACATCGTTCGCGCTTAGCTCCGGCAGCGTCACGTCTTCAATCTTCGCCGTGCCGATATCGTCCGCGTTGGCGCGGCAGAGCAGCGCCTTCATGCGCCAGAATCTGCGGGGTTGCCGTTGGCTATATGTGGCAGCGAGCGGATACCGCCGAGAAACAGCGCGGTGGCGAAATCGGCGGCGGCTTTGGCGTCGGCTTCCGCGCGGCGTGCCATGCGCTCCGAAATCTCGAACGCCACGCCCACGATGGACGCCATCAAATAGTCCGCATCCACTGGTGGGAAGAGGCCGCGCGCGATGGCTTTCTCGATGTCTTCGCGCAACTCATCGAACCCGGCGATCACTTCCGGCGTGTCCATGCGCATGCGCATGGTATCGGCATTGTGACGCAGCGCGCGCACGTCCACGCCATCGCGCAGCACGAACTCGAAGAAGGTCTGGAAAGTGGCGGAGATGAATTCCTCCACCGTCGTGGCTTTCTCGCGTGCCTCGCGGAGTTTGGGGCGGATGACGAGGGCCGTCTCGTCCTGCATCGCCTGGTACACTTCTTCCTTGGACTGGAAGTAGTTGTAGAAGGTGCCGCTGGCGAGCGGCGTGGCGCGGATGATGTCGCGCACGGTGGTGGCGCCATAGCCATGCTCCGCGAAGACAATGCGCGCCGCGTCCAGGATGATCTGGCGGTTCTGCTGCTTGGTCTGTTCGCGTTTACCGGTGGCCTTGGCCGCTGGGCGGGAGGGAGGCGGGGCCGTTTCGATCTGTTCCATCGGGCTCTCTGTTATGGGGCCGGGACTCTACAGATTGGTGACACGCCGTCAACTTCCCAGGGATTGCAGCGGCTTAGGACGCCTTTGCCAGAGGTTGGCTGGCTTTCCGCGCCGCCCGCGCCTTGCCGCGCTGCCACTCGGCCTTGATCTCCCGGCAATAGCGGTCGAAGTTCACCTGCATGGTGTGGCGGCGCGACGAATAATAATGGCCGATGTCACGGCCTTCATCTTCCGCGATGGTCTTCTCCATCTCCGCCACACCCGGCAACGCGTAGCCGCCCGCCAGATAATCGGCCACCCAGCGCGCCTGCTGCTCGGCGAAGTTCACCAGCGTCGGCAGCGGCTGCGCCAGCCCCATGAAGAAGAGATTATCGATGCCCGGTTTGAAGATGCGCTTGAAGAGCGGCAGGTGATTGTCCTCCACCTTGATTATGGTGTCGTCGAGGAAGGGGAAGGAGATGTTGTAGCCCGTAGCATAGATGATCGCGTCGATCTGCTCTTCGCGCCCGTCTTCGAACAGCACCTTGTTGCCGCGCTTTTCCTTGATGTTTTTCACCACCGTGATGTCGCCGCAGCCGACGCGGGTGAGGAATTCGCCGGAGACGGAGGGATGTGCATCTGCCGGATGATGCGCAGGCTCGGGCAATCCATAATTGCTCATGTGGCCGACCGCTTTCACGATCAGCCGCTTGGTCATCATGCGCACCAGCCAGGCCGGCATCCATGCGGGCGCCACGCCTTTGTCCGGCGGCGCGCCGTTGATGTATTTGGGGAAGATCCACACGCCGCGGCGCGCAGCCACAAACAGTTTTTTGGCGATCGGCTTCTGTGAAAGCTCTGACGCGATATCCATCGCGGAGTTGCCCATGCCGACGACCAGCACGTTCTTGCCGCGCAGATCGTGCGGCTCGAACGGCGTGAGATAATTGTGCGAATGGATTTCCGGTCCGTCGAAATGGCCGGGGAATTTCGGGATGTAATGATCCCAGTGATGGCCGTTGCAGACGAACAGCGCATCGTAATCGCGCGTCTCGCTGGTGGAGAGTGTGACTTTCCATTTGCCGTTGGCATTGCGCGCGGTGTGCTTCACCTCGGTATTCATGGTGATGCGGTCGCGCAGGCCGAAATGATCGATGTAATCGTTGAAATATCGCACGATCTGCGAATGGTGCGGATAATCGGGGAAGCTGTCCGGGATCGGAAAATCCGTGAACTGCATCCGGTATTTCGACGTGTCGATGTGCAAGGATTGATAACAGGAAGAGCGGCCATTCGGATTCTTGTAGAGCCAGTTACCGCCGATGGCGCTCGACATTTCGAAGCAATCGAACGGCAGCCCGCGATCCTTCAACGCTTTCGCCGTGGTGAAACCGGAACAACCCGCGCCCACGATGCAGGATTTCGGCAAGGCCATGTCGCGCTCACAAATATCGTTCGCTGCCGATGATAGGTGCGCGGACCGCGCGCACAAGCTGCTTTAAGTTGACCGGGCGGCAATCGCGCAGTTGACTTGCCGCAGCGTTGGGATTTGATCCCATCATGTCCGACGCACCGGAATGGCTGAAGCACGCCAAGAAGCACATGAACCTGACACCCTATCTCGCGGGCATTGGCGGCGAGATCGTGGAAGTTGGAACACCGGTGGTCGCGCGCGTTCCCTATTCGGAGAAGCTGATCGGCGATCCGGAAACCGGCGTGATGCATGGCGGCGTCATCACCGGCTTGCTCGATCATACCAGCGGCCTTGCGGTGATGGTGAAGCTGCGCGAGCCCATGCCGATTGCGACGCTCGATCTGCGCATCGATTACATGCGCCCTGCCAAGCCGCATCAGGACATCTTTGCCGAATGTGTCTGCGTACGCGTGACGCACGAAGTCGCCTTCGTGCGCGGCACGGCGCATCAGGGCGACGCGAAGGATCCCATCGCACTCTGCACCGGCGCCTTCATGATCATCCGCGGCGGCGTGCACGGTATTCCGGTGACACCCACATGAGCAGCTATCTCACCGGCGATCCCGCTACGCTCATGGATGCGATTCCTTATTGCCGGCATCTGGGCATCACCGCGTCGGTGAAGGATGGGTCGCTGCTGCTCACCATGCCGTTCGTACAACATCTCATCGGCAATCCGGTGTTGCCCGCGCTGCATGGTGGCGTCATCGGCTCGCTCCTGGAAACCGCTGCCATCGCGCAGGTGATTCACGAAACGCGGCCCGGGCGTTTGCCCAAGCCGGTCGACATCACAGTGGATTATCTGCGCAGCGGCCGCGCGGTGGACAGCTTTGCGCGCGCCCGCATCGCGCGGCAGGGCAAGCGGGTCGTCAACGTCCATGCCGAGATGTGGCAGGAAGACGAAGCCAAACCCGTCGCTGCGCTACGCGGCCATTTTCTTCTCTAGTTGAGCGGGCCTTGACCGCCGGCGGAGAGGCGCCCGGCGCCGAGAAGCGCCACCGCCAATCCGCCGAACAGATAGAGCATCTGCGTTTCCAGCATGTAGCCGCCCTGATCGTTCAAGCCTGCGAGCATACCCATGTGAACGAGCAGGATCGCCACGATCATGTTGATGACGACCAGCGCGCCGCCGACGCGCGAGAAAATGCCCAGGATGATCAGCAGCGGCGCGAGCACCTCGCCGGCGTAAACGCCATAAGCGAGGTAATCGGGAAGGCCGTGCGCGCCGATCATGGCGCGGATCGGATCGATGCCGGTGAGAATCTTATGAACGCCATGGAAAAGCAGCAGCACGCCCAACGTGAGCCGCAGCACCAATTTGCCAAAATCATCCGCATTCATGTGCGTTCTCGAAGCACACCGCGCGCGCATCTTACGCCTCGCAACCGCAAGGAGAATGACGCCGCGATGAATCCTGCGATTATGGTTTCCGCTTGCGCTAAGCCTTTGGCACGGCGTGCGGACTGAAATTAACGAGTATTACCGATTGCCGGCGCCGACCGCTTCGCTGACGGTTGCGAAACCGTCGCGCGCCAGACAGGCGCTCAACTCGCGCTTGATCCGCGCGATGAGGCCGGGCCCGGAATAGGCGAGCGCAGTATAGAATTGCACCAGCGATGCACCCGCGCGCATCTTCGCATAAGCGTCCACGCCGCTGGCGATGCCGCCCACGCCGATCAACGTCAGCTTCGCCCCGACGCGCTGGCGCAACGCTTTCAGGATTGCGGTCGATGGTGCCATCAGCGGTGCGCCGGAAAGTCCGCCGCTCTCGTTCGCCTGGTTGCTTTTCAGCCAGGGTGGCCGGGCGATTGTGGTGTTGGTCGCGATGATGCCTTCGATGCCGGAGGCGAGTGTCACATCCGCAATGTCATCCAGCGCATCGGGTGTCACATCCGGTGCGATCTTCAGAAGGATCGGAAGATAGCTGCCGCGCGCGCGCGCGTTGGTCAGTGTTTCCAGAAGCCTCTGCAATTCGTCCTTGTTCTGCAAGCCGCGCAAGCCGGGCGTGTTGGGAGAGGAGACATTCGCCGCGATGTAGCTGGCGAAGGGCGCCAGCGCGGCGAAACACAGCTCATAGTCCGCTGTTCGATCGATGCTGTCCTTGTTCGCGCCGATATTGATGCCGACGATGCCGCGCTTCTGCCGCCGCGCGAGCTTCGTGGCCATCGCATCCATGCCGCCATTGTTGAAGCCCATGCGATTGATGACGGCGCAGTCGGCGCGCAGGCGGAACAGGCGCGGTTGCGGATTGCCCGCCTGCGGGCGCGGCGTGACGCTGCCGCATTCCACGAAGCCGAAGCCTAATTTCAGCATTGCGTCGGGAACGTCCGCGTCCTTGTCGAAACCGGCGGCGAGTCCGATGGGATTGGGAAAGTTCATGCCGAGCGCCGTGAGCGCCAGCCGCGGATCGTCCGCAGGGGCTGGGGGCAGCAGCGGTGAGGCCGTCCGAAGCAGCCGCAATGTCGCCCGGTGCGCCTTTTCCGGCGGCAGAAGGCGAAGTGCGGCGGCGCCCAAATTTGTCAGCATTTTCGTTGCGATCCCGATCCGACGCGCCGCATAGTCGCTCTTGCGCGCCGGGTCAAATCCTCCTAGGATAAATAGCGGATCACTGGACTTCATTCATATGGCGCGCAACAGCAACAAAATCCTCACGCATGAGCAGGTTTGGAACGCTTTGGATCTCCTGGCGGAGAACCACGACATGTCGGCATCGGGGCTGGCGAAGGCGGCGGGCCTCGATCCCACCACCTTCAACAAATCCAAGCGTGTGGGTCCGGATGGGCGGCTGCGCTGGCCGTCCACCGAAAGCGTCGCCAAGTCGCTGCAGGCGACGGGTGCGAGCTTGGAGGAATACACCTCCTATGCCGTGCGCGGCACCAAGCCGCCGCGTTATGTTTCGCGTCCGGTGCCGCTGATCGGCATGGCCCAAGCCGGAAGCAAAGGCTTCTTCGACGATGCGGGTTTCCCCGCTGGCGCGGGCTGGGACGAGATCCCGTTTCCGGATCTGAACGATGAGCATGCTTACGCGCTGGAGATTGCGGGCGACTCCATGCTTCCGATCTATCGCGACGGCGATCGCATCGTGGTTTCCCCGGCGCAGAACGTGCGCCGCAACGACCGCGTGGTGGTGAAAACAACCGGCGGCGAAGTCATGTGCAAACAGGTGGGCCGTCTCACGGCGCAGCGCGTGGAACTGAAATCGCTCAACCCGGAATATGACGATCGCGCCTTCGCCATCACCGAACTGTCGTTCATGCACCGGATCATCTGGTCGAGCCAATAACTTCTTCTTTGTCGCGGTTTTGCTGCGCCAGCGCAAAGCGACGCTGCCAAACTGTTGTGCGGCGGCCTCGCGCTGGCGTGCAATTCCGGCTCGCATTGTATTGCTCAATCGCATCACGACATCTTGAGGGTTCTCTCACATCAATGTGAAAACAGCATCTGGCTTGCGCTCCTACTATCGCGCCGCGGTTATCATTTTGTCTGGCGATCATGGACGGGGATTTCGATGCGTATGCTTTCGGCAAAGATAAACGAATTCGTTCCCTGATCGCCGCAGCCAAGCAAAGTTCTGAACAAGGCCGGCAGCAGGAAGCAGAGAAATTGCTGCGCCAGGCCGAGATGGAAGCGCCGCGGCACCCGTTGGTCCTCAACGAAATTGCCATGCGCATGTTCGTGGAAAACAACATCTCTGGCGCGCGTTTGCTTCTGGAGCAGATCGTCAAAACGGCGCCGGCCTATCCCGATATCTGGTTCAGTCTCGCGGCCGTGCTGCGCAAGCTGGATTTGATCGACGAAGCGCTCGATGCGCTGGAACAATCGCTGGCGATCAATCCGCACAATATCACCGCATTGCTCGAAAAGGGCGCGCTGGAGGAGTTGCTGGACAAACCGCGTGCAGCGGCCATGAGCTATCGCAACGCGCTGCAGATGATCCCCCCCGGTTTCACGCCGCCTCCCTGGATGGTGCCCCAACTCGACCACGCCCGGCTGGCTGTCGATGCCAACGCCCGCGCACTTGAAACCTATATCGCCGAAGGCCTGGCTCATGTCCGCGCGCGTCATGCCGATGAACCGCTCCATCGGTTCGATCAATGCGTCGATATCATGCTGCAGAAAAGGCGCGCTTTCCGCCAACAGCCGACATTCATGTATTTCCCGGAGTTGCCCACCATCGAATTCTACGACCGCGCACAGTTTCCCTGGCTCGATCGCATTGAAGCCGCCACAGACGACATCCGTGCCGAGCTTCTGGATGTGCTGTCGGATGGCTCCGGCGTGCTGGACCCCTACGTGTCGCATGCCGATACGCTGGAGGTGGATCGTTGGCGCGCACTCAATAATTCCCGGCGCTGGGGCGTCTATTCGCTGTGGCGGGAAGGCGTGGCTTTCCCCGAACACATCAAACGCTGCCCGCGCACCGTTGCCGCGCTGCGGGACCGGCCGGCGTGGGATGTTCCGGGCAACGGCTCGACGGCCTTGTTCTCCATCCTCGATGCCAAGTCACATATCCCGCCGCATACGGGGCCGGTGAATACGCGGCTTGTCGTGCATCTGCCGCTCATTGTGCCGCCAGGTTGCCGCTTTCGCGTGGGCGGCCAGGAGCGCGAATGGCAGCCAGGAAAAGCGTTTGTGTTCGACGATTCCATCAATCACGAAGCCCGGAACGACAGCGACCTGCCGCGCGCGGTGTTGATTTTCGACATCTGGAATCCGCATCTGACCACGGCCGAACGCGAGCTGTCGCGCGCGCTGACAATGCGCATCGGCGAATATTATGGAACGATGTCCAATAGTCAGGGCATGCTGGCGCCGCAGCGCTAGGGATCGCCCTGATCGCGCGCCACCAGCGCGGCATAAGCATCCATGTCGCCTTTGTGTAGCGCAGACAGCAACTCCCTCGCGCGCGCCTGCACGAACACTTCATATGCGCCCTTTGCCTTGCCGTTCTCGGCGCGGGTCAACGCGTCCTCGATAGGCTTGCGATAGGCGTCCACATCATAGGCCGACAGTGTCAGCGCATATTGATAGCGCAGGCCGACATCGCCGGGCGCATTGGCGAAGGCCTTGTCGAACGCCGCGAAGCCATCCGCAAGCGATGCGCCGTACATCATGTGCCCGATGCGTGCGCCACCCGCGCGCACGATCTCGATATTCCAGCCGCCAAGCGCGGCCCATGCGAAAGCATTGTTCGGGTCTGCCGCCAACGCGGCATCGAGTTCAGCCTTGGCTTGCACAGGATAGCCGCGGCGTAGAACGGTGAAAGTGCTCAGCAAGCGCCCTTCGCGGCCCAGCGCGACAGCGAGGAAGACATGGCCGTCGGGATTTTTCGGATCGGCGGCGATGGCCTTGCGCGCGTCGTCCTGCGCGCGGCGGATGCATTCGATGCAACGCGCAGGCCGCATGGTTTCGGCCGCGAGTTCGGCGCGCGCAGCGATGGCGAAACCCGCCGAATCGTTCTGCGCGATGCCGGCCGCTATGGCAGCGTCATATTTGCCCTGTTCGTAGAGATCGAACGGTGTCGCGGCTTGCGCCGCACGCGTCAGCATAAGCGCCGCCAACAACACGCCAAGCGCGAATTTCACGCGGCGCTCACGAATTCTCCGGCAAGCGCGCGGCGGATCATACCGGCGGTTTCGCGGCAGCCGAAAAGCGCGGCGAAGGAGCCGAAGCGCGGGCCCTGGCTCTGGCCGAATAGAACCTCATAGATAGCCTTGAACCAGTCACGCAGTGGCTCGAACTGGTGCCGTTTGCCGACTTCGTAAATGGCGTTCTGCACGGTTTCGGAATCGCGTTCGTCGCCGAGCTTCTCCAGTGCGCTGGCAAGGTCGGACAGCGCAGCGCGTTCCTTGTCGTTCGGCGCGCGATACCGCTTCGCAGGTTTCACGAAGTCTTCGTAGTAGCGCAGAGCATAACCGACCAGGCGGTCGAGCCCCGGGTTGTCTTTCGGATTGGCTTGCGGCGCGTAAGCCTTGATGAAGCCCCACAACAGATCGCGGTTCTGCGCGTTCGATGCGCTCACCAGCGTCAACAACAGCGCGAAGCTGACCGGATAGGTTTCCGCCGGTGGGTTGCCATTATGGATGTGGAAGACGGGATTTTCGAGTTTCTGCTCGGCGCTCGTCTCATTGGAATTATAGGCGCGCAGAAGATCGATATAATCGTCCACCGCCTTCGGGATCACGTCGAAGTAAAGCTTCTTCGCCGTGCGCGGCTTCTGGAACATGAAGAGCGCTATGGATTCTTCCGGCCCATAGGTCAGCCATTCGTCGATGGTGAGGCCGTTGCCTTTGGACTTGGAGATCTTCTGGCCCTTGTCGTCGAGAAACAGCTCGAAGACGAAATGCTCCGGCGGCTCACCGCCTGCGATGACGCAGATCTTGTCGTAAAGGCCCTGGTTCGGTTGGTGGTCCTTGCCGAACATCTCGTAATCGATGCCCAGCGCCGCCCAGCGCATGCCGAAATCCGGCTTCCATTGCAGCTTGCAATGCCCACCTTTGACCGAAACCGTTTCTTCGCTGCCATCTTCCTCGAT
>JAFECP010000008.1:18884-27839 GCA_018242105.1 Pseudomonadota bacterium | reverse complement strand
ACGGGAAGGAACGGCGAATAGGTCGATGCGCGCTCTTCGCCCAGCGTCGGCAGCATCACCTTCATCACCTCGTCGTATTTCGCCAGCACATGCATCAGCGCGTCATCATAGACGCCGGACTTGTACATGTCGGTCGCGCTGCGGAAATCGTAGTCGAAATGAAAGCGATCGAGGAATGCGCAAAGCCGCGCGTTCATGTTGCGGCCATAGCTCTCCGCCGTCCCGAAGGGGTCGGGAATGTCGGTCAGCGGCTTGCCCAGATTCGCTGCCATCATTTCCTTATTGGGTACGTTGTCCGGCACCTTGCGCAGCCCGTCCATGTCGTCGGACATCGCGATCAATCCGGTGGGAATATCGCTCATCAGCGCGAACGCGCGGCGCACCCAGGTCGTGCGCGCCACTTCGCCGAAGGTGCCGATGTGCGGCAGGCCGGACGGCCCGTAGCCTGTCTCGAACAGCACTTTCTCGGTCTTCTGTCCCGCTTTGGCACGTTTTTCGATGCGCGCAACCACTTTGCGGGCTTCCTCGAAAGGCCATGCGCGGGCCGCGAGAGCCATTTCGCGCGAGGGTTTGAACGTGCCGGACGGCATGGGGAAACCTTGAACTTAAACGTTTGGAAAGGGGGAAAAACCTAGTCTTCGCAAGGGGAACTCGTCAATGAGCGCTACGCCGCAGGACACGCGTGAGACACCGCCAAATGGCGGTGCGAAGCCGTGTGCGGTGCCGGCCGAGCGCATTGACATCCTTTTCCGTATGGGAAGGTTGTATCTCTTCCTGCCATTTTCTGCCTTGTGCATCGCTGCTGCATTCTATCGCCAGTACATCCCGGCGTGGATCGCGCTCATTCCTCTGCTGCTGCAGATCGCCACCACCATCGCCACTCGCGAGTTCAGCGAACGCTACGAGAAACGCGATCCCGATGATGATGTGATGGACTGGGCGAACCGTTATGTCTGGTATTCCGGTGCATCTGGCGTTGCCTGGGGGCTTGGTGCGTTCATCTGGTTCATTCCTGGATATTTCCCGGCGCAAGCATTTCTTGCGCTGGCCTTCATGGGCATGACGGCGGCGGAGTTCATCGCGCGCTCATCCTATCGCCCAGCTTATTTCGCACATGCCTTCTTCTCGCTGACGCCGCTGATCTTCCTGCTGACGCGCGAAGGAAATGTGTATGCTAGCCTTGCGGCGTTGCTGGTGCTGTTCTTCAGCGGCGTGCTCTATGGCTACTGCGACAGCATCGCCAAACTTCTCGATGAGAGCATCGCGCTACGCCGGACCAATGCCGATCTCGTCGTCAGCCTGGCCGGCGAACGCGACGCTGCGGAGAAAGCGCGCGAAGTGGCGGAAAAAAGCACGCGCGCAAAATCGGCCTTCATCGCCAATGTCAGCCACGAAATCCGCACGCCGCTGAACGCGCTGCTCGGCATGGCGCAACTTCTGGACCAGAGCGAACTGGACCAGCGCCAGAAAAGTCACGTGAAGATATTGCTGGAGGCCGGGCGCAGCCTGAAAACCCTGCTCGACGATGTTATCGCCCTGTCGCGCGACGATTCCGATGTCGTGCCGCTCAGCGAGGACGATTGCGACGCCGCCCAGGCCGCCCGCACCGTCGCGCGCATGCTGCAGCCGCGTGCGTGGGAAAAGCAGATCAACATCACCGTCACCACCGCCAACAATTTGCCGCGTGTCGCCGCCGATCCGCGCCGCGTGCGCCAGATCCTGCTCAAGCTCGCCGACAATGCAGTGAAGTTCACCGAGCGCGGCGGCGTGGAAATTCGAGTCGATGCGCAGGCGGGGAAAGACGAACGCCTGATGTTGCGTTTCAGCGTGTCGGATACCGGCCTCGGTTTCACGCCGGATGTCGCCGAACGCTTGTTCGAGCCTTTCACGCCGGGCGACGGCAGCTATGCGCGCCGCAATGACGGGGCGGGCCTGGGCCTTGCGGTCGCCAAGCGCCGCGTCGAAAACCTCGGCGGCGAAATCGGCTTCAACAGCGCGGTAGGAGAGGGTGCGCAGTTCTGGTTTACCATTCCAGCCCTGCGCGCGCAGGAAGTGCCAAAATTCGGAGCCGTCGCGCTCACCGCCGATGCCGCGCCACCATCCGGTCTCACATTCCTCATCGCGCTGGCAGATGAAGCGCTGCGCAAGCCGATCCTCGATTATCTGGAGCCGTTCGGAAATCGCCTCATCGTCACCGGGGCGCTCGCCGAAGCGATCGGACGCGCTGGCCGCGAGAATTTCGACGCCATCATCGTCGGTGCTGTGGATGCGGACATGCTGGCGGGGGCGCCGGGCGTGCGTGCGCCGATCCTGGCCCTTGTATCGGGCGGCATGCGCGCGCCCGAAGCAGTGGGGGAAGTGCTGCGTTGGCCCGCGAGCGCGAGTGCCCTTTATCTCGCTTTGCATGAACTGCTTGGGCGCGGTGCGGACCTGACGCAGAGCATGGCGCCGCAATCGCCGGCGACCGCCGCCATCGATGCGCCCGCGTTCGCCGCGCTCGAAAAATCCCTTGGCCTCACCACGCTGATCGAAATCCTGCAATCCTATATGCAGACGGCCGAATCACTCTGCCGCGATCTCTCCGGTGCGAGCGGACAGGAACAGTGGGACGATGCCGCGCGCATCGCACAGGACATCGCGGGCGCGGCCGGCGGTCTCGGTCTTGCCGCGCTCACCCAGGCCGCGCGGGGCTTCACGCAAAAAGCGCGCGAAGGCAGTTCTTCCGACAATCTGCGCGAGGCTGCCGATACGGTGATGGACGAACACCAACGCGTCTGCCGCGCACTCGCCAACCTTTATCCGGATCTGGCGGCGTAATTTCGCTTCGTCCTTTCCTTCTCAGCCTGTTCGGCCTATTGAGCACAAATGTCGAACGGATTGCGCGCCAGCCTTGATTTTCCAGCGCTTATTCCCGCGCCCCAAGGCGCGGTGATTGCCGACGTGCATGGCGCCGTAGCAGGTATAAACGCGGAAGCTGCGCGCCGCCTGTTCCGCTCGGGCGATGTGATCGTAGCGCACGCGCTGTTCGTGGCGGGGCGGCTGAAAGTGCAGCCCGCGCGTCCGTTGTTCGATGTGATGGAGTTGTTCGCCTTCGTGCGGCCCGCGGCGCCCTGTGTGCCGAGCGCGCTCGGTCTGGCGCGCGCGTGCGGATTGCTGCCGCCGAACAGGCCGGAAGAGTCCGCGAAAGCGTTGCACGACGTCGCGAACATTCTGCTCGATGAATTGCGCGCCAAGCCGGAAGGCGAGCGCATGCAGATTTGCGCGCTGGCGTCGACGCTGGAAAAATCCGGATGGCGCTGGGCTTCTTATGTGCTGGAAAATGTCGGCAAGCCGGAAACCGCGTTATCGCCCATCGCCGGCTTCGATGCATGGCGCGGCCTGCCGCAATGGGAAGACGAAGCAGCGCCGGACAAGCCGGGCTCGTTGCCGGTCGATGCAGTCGAGGCGCGGCATCGTCTCGCGCAACTCGTCGGCGAAGCGGGTGAGGTGCGGCCCGAGCAGGAAGATTATGCGGAAGACGCGACCTATGCCTTCGGCGCGCGCGAACGCGCCGGCGCACCCAAGATTGCATTGATCGAAGCGGGTACCGGCACGGGCAAGACGCTCGGCTATCTCGCACCCGCCAGTGTCTGGTCGGAGAAGAATGGACCAGGGCTTTGGCTGTCCACATACACACGCAATCTGCAACGGCAGATCGTGCAGGAGCTGGCGCGGCTTTATCCCGATCCCGCTGAGCGCGACGAGAAAGCTGTCGTGCGCAAAGGCCGCGAGAATTATCTGTGCCTGCTGAATTACGAGGAGGCGGCGAAACGCACCGCGCTTGCGCCGGGACAGCGCACCGTTGCGCTCGGCTTGATCGCGCGCTGGGTGAGCGCCACGCGCGATGGCGACATGTCGGGCGCCGGATTTCCCGCGTTTCTCGCAGGCTCGATTCCGTTGGGCGAAATCACCGACCGGCGCGGCGAATGTGTCTATGCGGCATGTCCGCATTATCGCACCTGCTTCATCGAGCGCGTCATCCGCCGCTCGAAGAATGCGCCCATCGTCGTTGCCAATCATGCGCTGGTGATTTCACAAGCCGCGGGCGAAAGCGCAAGTGTCGATGAAACCACCGACCAGCCGCCGGATCGGCGCGTGCGGTATGTGTTCGACGAAGGTCATCATCTCTTCGACGCAGCAGACTCAGGCTTTGCGGCGTTTCTCTCCGGCGTCGAGATGGCCGATCTGCGCCGCTGGATCAGGGGCCCTGAAGGCCGCGCGCGCACCCGCATGCGCGGGCTGGAAGAGCGGCTGAAAGACATCATCGCGGACGACATGCCGGCACGCGAAAGCCTGGAAGAGTGCATGCATGCGTCGGCGACGCTCACCAGCGAAGGCTGGCTGTCGCGTTTGCACAATGCCGCGCCGCGCGGCCCCGGCGAAGTGTTTCTTGCCGCCGCTTATCAGCATGTGAAAGCGCGCAGTTCGAACGAGGATGCATTCTATTCGCTGGAAGCCGACACCGAACCGCTCGGCGACGAACTACGCGATGCGGCGCGCCAGCTTGGCATCGGTCTCGCGCGGCTCTCCAGGCCGTTACTTTCGCTAGCCTATCGCTTGCGCAAGCAGATTACCGAGAAAGCCAAGGAACTGGAGACCTGGCAGCGCGCGCGCATCGAGGCGGCGGCGCGTGGGTTGGAGAAACGCGCGAAGATCGTCGTACCGGAATGGATCGCGATGCTGTCGTCGCTGGAGCACGGCGACCGGCGCGAGGAATTCGTGGACTGGTTCGAGATCGAGCGCGAAGACGGCCGCGACTATGACGTTGGCCTGTGGCGGCACTGGATCGATCCCACTATTCCGCTGGCCAGCGAAGTGCTGTCGCTTGCGCATGGCGCGCTTATCACCTCCGCCACCTTGCGCGATGCGGACGGCACGGAAGACCACTGGCAATCGGCGGAAGTGCGCACCGGCGCGGCGCATCTGCCCGAACCGCCCAAGCGCGCCAGCTTCGGCTCGCCGTTCAACTATGCCGAGCAATCGCGCATCTTCATCATCAAGGATGTGAACCGCCGCGACGCCGATCAGGTCGGATCTGCCTACAAGGAGTTGTTCCTCGCATCGGGCGGTGGCGCGTTGGGATTGTTCACGGCGGTGCGTACCTTGCGCGCCGTGGAGCAACGCATAGCAACCCCGCTCGCCGAATCCGGGATCAATCTCTACGCTCAGCATGTCGACCGGCTCGACACCGGCGCGCTGGTGGATCTGTTTCGCCTAGAAGAGAACGCCTGTCTGCTCGGCACCGATGCGTTGCGCGATGGCGTCGATGTGCCGGGCCGCTCCTTGCGCCTTGTCGTGTTCGACAAGGTGCCGTGGCCCAAGCCTGCGATCCTTCATAAGTCGCGCCGTGCGCGCTTCGGCAAATCCTATGACGACCTCCTTACACGCCTGCGTCTGAAACAGGCGTTCGGCCGCCTGATCCGCTCGCAACATGACAAGGGCGTGTTCGTGATTCTGGAGCCGGCGACGCCATCGCGGCTCCTCTCCGCGTTTCCACCCGATGCGCCAGTTTCCCGCTGCGGATTGGCGGAAGCGATTGCGGAAATCCGTGGGTTTCTTGGCCCGGCAGCGTGACCGGGCCAGATTCGCTGCCTATAACCCACCCATGGCGGAGACAGCGGAAAACCTCTTTGGCGGCGAGCAGCCTAGCGGCGATTCCTATGGCCGCAACTCGACCGGTATCCTGCCCAGCCATGTGCTCAAGCGGTTGATCCGCGCGCATCGCGAGATCCGCGCCTCCGAGGATTTCGAGGAGGGCCAGATCCAGCCCGCCAGCGTCGATCTGCGGCTTGGGCCTGTCGCCTATCGCGTGCGCGCCAGCTTCCTGCCCGGCCCCAACGCCACGGTGCTGGAGAAGATGCAGTCGGTCGTCATGCATGAGATCGACCTTACCAACGGCGCGGTGCTGGAAACCAACTGCGTCTATATCGTGCCGCTGCTGGAGCATGCCGATTTCTCCGCGCGCGTGTCCGGCACGGCGAATCCGAAAAGCTCCACCGGCCGTATCGACGTGTTCGTGCGCCTCATCACCGACAACGGACAGGCCTTCGATCGCGTGGAGCCGGGTTATCGCGGCCCGCTCTATGCGGAGATTTCACCGCGCACCTTCCCGGTGCTGGTGCGCAAAGGCTCAAAGCTCAATCAACTGCGCATCCGCCATGGTTCGCCGCAATTCACGGATACGCAGCTCCGCCGCCTGCATGCCGAGCATCCGCTGGTGGACGTGGAGCCGGATATCGACAACGGTCTTGGCTTCTCCATCGACCTCAAAGGCGACGGCGGGCGCATCGGCTGGCGCGCCAAGCGCCACACCGGGATGATCGATGTCGACAAGCGCGGCGCGCTCAATCCACACGACTATTGGGAATCGATCGAGGCCAATCGCCAAGGCAATCTCATCCTCGATCCGGATGAGTTCTACATTCTGGTCAGCCGCGAGGCGATCGCGATCCCGCCAGACCATGCCGCCGAGATGGTGCCGTTCGATCCGCTGGTCGGCGAATTTCGCGTGCACTATGCGGGCTTCTTCGATCCGGGATTCGGGTACGAGAAGAATCAGCCGCCCTCCGCGCGCGGTGTGTTGGAGGTTCGTTCGCGGGAAGTGCCGTTCATTCTCGAGCATGGCCAGATCATCGGCCGATTGGTTTTCGAGCGCCTGACCGATCCGCCGCCGGAGGTGTATGGGCAGGGCATTGGGTCCAACTATCAGCGACAGGGACTCAAGCTTTCCAAGCACTTCGAGCAAATTTAACCTTTTGCCAAATGGCAGTTGCGCAATCTGTTTACTGCGCCACTTCCACGCGATTTTTTGTGGCGAATAATCCACACTCTGTTGCAAAAACCGCAGGTCAGCCCTGCGGAAGCTTGCGCATCGCGTTTCAGGCGGCATTCTTCTTCCGCCGCGGGTCCAACGGCATAGGGGGCTAGTGCCCGCGGTTAATTGGGTCCGCATTGAAGGGGGCAGCATGGGACGGCTACGGCGTTAAACCGCCGGCCGTCCCATGGTTTTTGGGGATACCGGATCGCTGGTTCCACTCCGGTCTGTGACAGCGTTGCAACAGGCTAAGTCCGCGATTCCATTGCTTGAAAAGCCATATCTGGTAGAATTCCAACAGGGCCGAGGCGGGTGAAGCCGATCCGGGCCGAGGGAAGTTTATGCGCATTCGTTTTCATCTTGCTGGCATGGTGGTAGTTGCCGCCCTGGCCGCGAGTCCATCGCTCGCTGCGGCGCAGCGTGGCGCGTTGCCTCCCGCGCAGCTTGACCGGTTTTCGTTTGCCAATGCGGACAATGTGGCCGCCCCGCAGTTCTTCACGGCGTACGAGCCGCTCGCGATCACAAACGATGCGCCGTTCCAGACGTTCAAATCGGATCTGGCGGCTCATCGTCTTATGGCCAGCGGCACGGCTGCGGCTGTCGCCGGCAAGGGCATGAACAACATCGTGTTCTCCGCACCGCTGACCGAGGGACTTTCGCTGGACTTCGCCTACAATCTGGACTGGCAGAGCCGCTTCAACGGCTACGATTTGCAGCATAGCGGCGATTTCGGCGGATTGTTTCTGTCGCCCTCCGCCGTGAGCGCGCCTTATGCGGCCTTCAACAGCAATGCCTTCGTGGGTGCCACCATCGCGCTCGCGCGCGATCTGCATCTCAGCTTCGGCCACACGACGATGGAGTCGGGCCGCAGCGATTACGAGTCACCGGTATTCTCCTATCTCACCCAGGCGCGCGCGTTGCAAAATCGTCTGGATCGTCAAAGCGCTGTCACATCCCAGGCGGGGCTGGATTGGGAATTCGCCCGTTGGGGCGGACTTGGCCTCACGGCATCCAACACGCTTGAGCAGCGCGATCCTTTCGGCAATAGCGGTTTCGCCGATCGCGCCAGCACGAATGCGGTCGGTGTTTCGGCCCGCGTCGGTTTCGGGTCGGGCTGGGTGACAACGGTGTCATATGGCGAGGGCATCACGCAGCTCGATTTGCGGTCCACCAACGTCCCTTCCGGTTCCGATACTTTGCACAGCCGTGCCTATGGCGTGGCCATTGCCAAGCACGGTTTGTTTGCGACCAATGACAGCCTGGGCCTCGCCGTCAGCCGCCCGCTGCAATCGTTCTCCGGCGGTCTTGGTTTGACGGCGGATGTTGGCGATTTCGGAGGCATTCTCTCAGGCAGCGGCAATACTTTGCTGGCCAGTCGCGCGCCGGAAACCGATTTCGAGATGGGCTATGTGACCACCTTCTTCGATGGCGCGCTGGCATTGCAAGCCAACGCCGCCTGGCAGCAGAACCTGGCGGGCCAATCCGGCGTGAATTCGCTGGCCGTCCTCAGCCGCGCCAAGATCAACTTCTAACTTCACGAAAATCGGCTGTGAAAGACCGGGTTCAGCGCCCGGCCTTTTGTTTTTGACGCCGCAGGGCCGCCAACGCTACAACGCCCCGCTCCCGCAATTTTCTCAGGTGAATGCCATGGCCGGTCCGGAATTTGTTTATGTGATGAAAGGTCTCTCGAAGACCTATCCCGGTGGCAAGCAGGTCCTGAAAGATATCTGGCTGTCATTCTATCCCGGCGCGAAGATCGGCATCGTCGGCGTCAACGGTGCGGGCAAGTCCACGCTGATGAAGATCATGGCCGGCATGGATAAGGACTTCACCGGCGAAGCGTGGGCCGCCAAGGGCGTGCGTATGGGCTACCTGCCGCAGGAGCCGCAGCTCGATCCCGCCAAGAACGTGCGCGACAACGTGATGGAAGGCGTTGCTGCCAAGAAGGCGCTGGTCGAGCGCTACAACGAACTCGCTGCGAACTATTCCGACGAAACCGCCGACGAGATGGGCAAGCTGCAGGACGAGATCGAAGCGCAGGGCCTCTGGGATCTCGATAGCCAGGTCGATCAGGCGATGGACGCGCTGCGTTGCCCGGAAGG
>JAFECP010000008.1:2126-18819 GCA_018242105.1 Pseudomonadota bacterium | reverse complement strand
AAACTGCTGCTCGACGCGCCGGACGTGCTCCTGCTTGACGAACCCACCAACCATCTCGACGCGGAGTCGGTGGAATGGCTGGAAAAGACACTGCGCGAATACAAGGGCTGCATTATTCTCGTCACCCACGACCGCTACTTCCTCGACAACGTCACCGGCTGGATCCTGGAACTCGATCGCGGCCGCGGCATTCCGCATGAGGGCAATTACTCTTCCTTCCTCGTCGTGCAGGAAAAGCGCCTCCGGCAGGAAGGCGCGGAGGAGGCCGCGCAGGAACGCGCCATCGCCCGCGAGCGCGAATGGATTCAGCAATCGCCAAAAGCGCGGCAGGCAAAATCGAAAGCGCGCATCAATGCTTACGAAGAACTGGTCGCCAAGAGCAACGAGCAGCGCAGCGTCACCAATCAGATCATCATTCCGGTGGCCGAACGCCTCGGCAGCGTGGTGATCGAGGCCGAAGGTCTCGCCAAGGGCTATGGCGACCGTCTTCTCTATGAAGACGTGAACTTCAAGCTGCCGCCGGGCGGCATCGTCGGCGTCATCGGTCCCAACGGCGCGGGCAAGACCACGCTGTTTCGCATGCTCACCGGCCAGGAAAAGCCGGATGCCGGAACACTGAAGGTCGGTCCTACCGTGCAGCTCGGATATGTCGATCAGAGCCGCGACAACCTCGATCCCAACAAGACCGTGTGGCAGGAAATCTCCGATGGCCTCGACGTTCTGGAACTGGGCAACAAGCGCACGATGAATTCCAGAGCCTATGTCGGCGCGTTCAATTTCAAGGGCGGCGACCAGCAGAAGAAGGTGGGCCAGCTATCGGGTGGCGAGCGCAACCGCGTGCATCTGGCCAAGATGTTGAAGTCCGGCGCCAACCTGCTCCTGCTCGACGAACCGACCAACGATCTGGACGTCGATACGCTACGCGCGCTGGAATCGGCGCTGGAGGAATTCGCCGGCTGCGCCATGATCATCAGCCACGATCGCTGGTTCCTGGACCGCATCGCCACGCATATGATGGCCTTCGAAGGCGACAGCCATGNNAACTATCAGGATTACGAAGCGGACAAGAAGCGCCGCCTCGGCATCGACGCCGACCAGCCGCACCGCATCAAATACAAACGGTTCGCGCGCGCCTAATAAGAACGGACTTTTCTCACCTTGCGCACCGGCTCTTCGCCGGCTGCGAGATAGTCGTTCATCTTGCTGGTGCGATTGCGCAGCTTGTCGATCAGCTTCGGCAAGGTGTTGCCGCGTTGCGCCAAAAACTCTTCGTACTGAATCCGCTGATTGACCGCGATCCATGCGCCACGAACACACAGATCGGCAAAGATTGGCTTGTCGGATGCGTTGAGCACGCGAAAATCGATCTCGTCCGCATTCACCGAGCGGTGTCCGGTGCTGTCGAGCTGGAATGCCTGCACGACCGTATCGTCCTTCGCGCGCTCCACCGATGCCTCCACCTTCAACTGCTGCACCCGCCAAAGCTCGCGCTCGTAGAGCGAGAACTCCAGATCGTGGAAGGCTTTAACAAAGGCTTCGATTTGATCGCTGGGCGCGTTCTGCGCCTTGGCGCCCAGCGTATAGAGCGCTATGCGGCGCATATCGGTGATCGGCTCCAGCAAGGCTTGGAAAAGCTTGTGCTTTTCCGCATGCGGCAGTGCCGGATTGTCCAGGATCGTCAGCCCCTGCTTGACGTAGTCCTGGATGAAGTCTTCCGCTTTGCTGGCATGCGCCGCTTGCGCGCACAGGAGAAAAAGGGCTGACACGGCAATGACCGGCGCGCAGCGCGCAAACTTCCGCAATCTCCCAAAGCCGTCCAAGACGTGGCCCCCAATGCCCCTAGCGCCACAAACTATAGGCGCAAGGTCCCGGCCCTTCCCATGGGCAAAAGTGGGTTCGTCTGCGGCTTTGCGTCTTAAGGTTAGTTTCTGCCGGAGGAAGCGCTATCGCGGATATTGGCTGCGCGCACCGACAGATCCGCGGTCAGGGCTTTGACGTCGTTGTTGTGCTGGGAGAGGAACGCGGTGAACTGGTCGCGCTGCTGCAAGGAGAGCCAGACGCCCATCACACTGGCGTCGATCACCTGCAGCTTGCCGCCGGCGCTGGAAACCCGAAAATCCACCTCGGGGTCATTGGCGGATGGGCTGCCGTCCGGTTCCAGCACTTCGGTCTGCACAATGAAATCATCCGGCGCACGCTCCATCGATCCAGTTACCTTCAGCGTTTCACCGGAATAATGCGCGAATTGCTCCTGATAGACGGCTGCGGCGTAACCTCTGAAAGCTTGTGTGAAGGCCTCCACGTCGGCGGGCGGCGCAGATTTGGCGGCGTCGCCCAGCGTGAACAGCGCGATGCGATGAATGTCGATCAGCGACTCCAGAAATGCCTGGAACTGTGCCTGTTTGGCGTCGCGCGACAGCGACGTGTCTTTCAGGATCGTCAAACCTTTCTGCGCATTTTCCTGGATGAAGGTTTCCGCGGGCGTCGCGGCCTGCGCCACGGCAATACCGAGAGTGAGTGCAAAGGCTGCGGCCGCAAACAGGCGGGCCGGCGCCGAAAAGGGCTTCATGTGCATAAGGCCTCGACGGATTTACAGTGGCACGCAAATTGGCCGCAGGATGTGGCGAACTCGTGGCGGTGAAAAAGAAAATGCCGCGGCGTATTGGCCGCGGCATCTGCTTTCAAGGCGAGTTGGCTATTTGCCGTTGAGGTCGCCGCCCGCCCGTACGCGCGCGGCGCGTTCCTTCAGGTTCGCCGTCAATGCCTTCACATTGTTGTTGTTCTGCGAGAGGAAGGAGGTGAAATCGTCCTGCTCGGTGATCGCCAGATCCAGGCCCAGCACGGTGATGTCGCCAACCGTGAAATGGCCGGGCGTTCCGAAAATGCGGAAGTCGACCGTGATCGGGTCTTCGCCTTTTGGCGCATGCGGGTCGACGAGCACTGTCGTCACCAGGAAATCATCGGCCTTGCGTTGCTGCGATCCGGTCACCTTCAGCGTCTGGCCGGAATATTTCGTGAATTCGGTTTCGTAAACTGCGAATGCATATTCGCGGAAGGCATCCTCGAAGGCCGCCAGATCGGCAGGGGAAGTGGAATTCTTCACCGGCCCCAGCGTGTAGTCGGCGATGCGTTTCAGGTCCGTCAGCTTGAGCAGGAAGTTGCGGAATTCCTCGCGCTTCTCCTCGCTCGACCCATTGCCGTTCAGGATCGTCAGGCCCTTCTGCACATTGTTCTGCACGAAGTCTTCGGCGGGAGTCGCGGCGCACGCCGCGGCGAACGGCATGGCAAGTGCAACGATGGCGGCCAAAGCGAAAAGCCGAAGGGCGCCGGTAAAATGCGTACGCGTGAAAGCTTCAATCATGGTCAGCTCCGGTTATTCGGCTGGAACGGGCTCAATGATCGCGGCGGGTTGTGGCAAGTTCGTGGCGGCCCGCCGCTTCACAGATCCGGAAGATCCTTCACATCCGGACGCCCGTTGCGGATTTCGTTGTTGCGCAGCTGGCGATACAGGCTGCGGACGGACGCATAATAATCGACCGACCCACGCTCGATGTTCTGGAGCGTATCCATGTTGCGCGATCTGACGTCGATGACCACCAGATAACGCCGGCCCGCAGAATACCAGAAATGCTCGCGCAGGCTGATATAGGTGGTCGGGTCGAAGAAAATATCGACCACCTGGCCGAAAGCGTCGCGCGGCGGATCGGGCCCGAAGAAGGGCAGCACGAGATACGGCCCTTCGCCGACGCCCCAGGTTGCCAGCGTCTGGCCGAAATCTTCTGTGTGGAAAGGAATGTTGAAATCGGTGGCCGGATCGAAGAGCCCGCCGATGCCCAATGTCGAGTTGATCGTAAAGCGGCCAAATGTGTCGCCGGCGCGATGCACTTCGCCTTGCAGCACGTCGTTCACGAAGGTGACCGGCAGATCCAGATTCTGCAGGAAATTATGGATGCTCGTGCGCGCGGGCGCGGGCACCACGGCAATATAGGCGCCGGCGCTCGGCGCGATCACGAATTTGTCGAGCTTCTGGTCGAAATCGAAGACCGAGCGATTGGTCTTCTCGTATGGGTCGTTCGCGCCGGTCGGATCGGTGGCGCAGCCCGCGAGCAGCAGGCCGAACGCCACGATCACCAATTTGCTCAGTCCCCGCATCATCGTCCCAGCGCTATTCTCATATCGTCGCACAACGCACGAACCGTCATTTCGGTCGCGCGAAGCGGTTCCATTTCCCGGCCCGCCAGTGATCGCAACCAGCCCCTTGGCATAGGTAGGGTTACCATATCCGCCAACAAGGGACAGTGGAGGGGATCACATTGTTCCCTAAAAAAACGTGGCTATTGCTTAAAATTCACCAACCATTTCGTAGCTTTCCAAGGTTATTCCAGTTTGCATGCTCATATAAAGATATGTTTATATGGAGTTCGAACTGGAGTCCGATATGGACGAATTGCTGGCAATGCTGCGTGCCGCCGCCGATCCTACCCGGCTGCGCTTGCTGCTGATCCTGCGGGAGGCGGAGCTGACGGTCTCCGAACTGACCCAAATTCTGGGCCAGAGCCAGCCGCGCGTCTCCCGCCATCTCAAATTGCTGTGCGATGCCGGGTTGATCCTGCGATTCAAGGAAGGAAGCTGGGTCTTCTATCGCGGCGCCGAGAAGGGCGCGGGATCGGAGTTTGGCGGCGTGCTCGCCGCCCTGGCCGAACGCGACGCCGACACATTGGCCTCCGACCATCGCCGCCTTGTTGCCGTGCGCGAAGCTCGCGCCGCGGAGGCTGCCGCGTTCTTCAAGGCCAATGCGGACGATTGGGAACGCATCCGTTCGCTGCATGCGCCGGAAAAAGATGTCGAAGACGGGATCGCGCGCCTGTTGCAGGCGCAACCGGTGGAATCGCTGCTCGATGCCGGCACCGGCACAGGCCGCATGCTGGAATTGCTCGCGCCGGAGATCAAACACGGCGTCGGAATCGATGTAAGCCCTGAAATGCTCGCCATCGCGCGCGATCGCCTTGCCCGCGCGCAGATCCAACATTGCCAGGTGCGCCTGAGCGACGTGTTCCGCATGCCCTTTGCGAACGGCACATCGGACAATGGCTTCGATGCGGCGCTATTTCATCAGGTGCTGCATTATCTGGACGATCCGCAGGCTGCTGTCGCCGAAGCCGCGCGCGTGCTGAAGCCCGGCGGACGCATTCTCATCGTCGACTTCGCGCCGCACGATCTGGAATTCTTGCGTAGCGAGTTGGCGCACCGCCGTCTCGGCTTTTCGGACAGGGAAGTGCAGGGCTGGTTTGGGGCGCTCAACCTCAAGCCGGTCGATTCCGTCGCCATCGCGCCGCATGCGGCCGGCAAGCTGATCGTCAAGATCTGGGCCGCCGCCACGGCCGCGCACACCCATCACAAGAAAGCCGCCGCATGAGTTTGCGCCGTCTGGCGCGGGATACGCGCCCTCTGAAAGTCTCGTTTGAGTTCTCGCCGCCCAAGACGCCGGAGGCGGAAGAGAATCTGTGGCGCTGCATCCGCCGGCTGGAACCGCTGAAGCCGGATTTCGTCTCGGTCACCTATGGCGCGGGCGGCTCCACGCGCGACCGGACGCACAACACGGTGAAGCGCATTGTCGAAGAGACGGCGTTGTCCCCCGCCGCGCACCTTACTTGCGTTGCGCACAGCCAGGGCGAGATCCGCGAAATCGTGCGCGGCTATTGGGACGCAGGCATCCGCCACATCGTGGCGCTGCGCGGCGACATGCCGAACATGCAGGGCAAATATCAGGCGCCCGCCGATGGTTATGGCTCCACGCCGGAGATGATCGCCGGCATCCGCCAGATCGCGCCGTTCGAGATCAGCGTCTCTGCCTATCCGGAACGCCATCCCGATAGCGCGTCTGAAGCCCAGGACATCGCGCTCTTGAAGGCGAAAGTGGACGCAGGCGCAACGCGCGCGCTGACGCAATTCGGCTTCGACACCGAAAGCATCGCGCGTTTCCGCGACCGTGTGGTGAAGGCGGGCATCAACGTGCCGATCGTGCCGGGCATCATTCCGACCACGAATATCAAGGGCATCGCGCGCATGGCCTCGACAGCGGGCGCGTCCGTGCCCGACTGGCTCGCGAGCCTTTATGACGGCCTCGATAGCGATGCGGACACCCGCAAGCTCATCGCCGCCACCATCCTCGCCGAGCAGGTGCAGGATTTGCGCGCCGAAGGCTTCGACCAGTTTCATTTCTATACGCTCAATCAGGCCGATCTGACGTTTGCCGCTTGTTGCTTGTTGGGCATGCGTCCCGCCGGAGCTGGCGCATGAACATCGCACCTTCATTTTCCTCCCCCGTTTACGGGGGAGGGGGACCGCGAAGCGGTGGAGAGGGTGGCGCCGAAACCCCCGCCTGTCTCGCTACGCTCGACACCTCCCCCGTGAACGGGGGAGGAAAGGATTTGATATGAGCTTCGACAGAGCATCGCGTATCGCATGGATGAAGGCGGAAGCGCGCGAGCGCATCCTGCTGCTGGACGGTTCCTGGGGTGTGATGATCCAGGGCTATGGCCTTGGCGAAAGCGACTTCCGGGGCGAGCGCTTCGGCAATCACCCGAGCGATCTGAAGGGCAACAACGATCTTCTGACGCTGACCAAGCCGCAGATCATTCAGGACATCGGCCGCCAATATCTGGAAGCCGGCGCGGATTTCATCGAGACGAACACATTCAACACGCTGTCGATGTCGCAGGCCGATTACGGCCTGGAGCATCTGGTGCCGGAACTTGCCGAAACCGGCGCGCGGCTGGCGCGCGAATTGTGCGATGAACTCAGTACGTCCTCACGTCCGCGCCTTGTGGCCGGCGTGCTTGGGCCGGCGAACCGCACCGCCTCGATCTCGCCGGACGTGAACGATCCGGCGTTCCGCAATGTGACGTTCGATGAACTTCGCAACACCTATGCGGACGCGACGCGCGGGCTGATGAAGGGCGGCGCGGACGTCATCATGATCGAAACCATTTTCGACACGCTGAACGCCAAAGCCGCGATCTACGCGATCAAGCAAGTCTTTGAAGAGTTGGGCGAGGAGTTGCCGATCTGGATTTCCGGCACGATCACCGACCTGTCGGGCCGCACGCTCACCGGCCAGACGCCGGAAGCGTTCTGGCATTCGGTGCGCCACGCCAAGCCGTTCGCCGTCGGCTTGAACTGCGCGTTGGGTGCCAAAGAACTGCGGCCCTATGTGGACGACCTCAACCAGGCCGCGGATACGCTGGTCAGCGCACATCCGAACGCGGGTCTGCCCAACGAATTCGGCGGCTATGACGAGACGCCGGAGTCGATGGCGGCAATGATCGGCGAGTTCGCGCAAAGCGGCCTCGTCAATATCGTCGGCGGTTGTTGCGGCACCAAGCCGCCGCACATCAAAGCGTTCGGCGAAGCGGTGAAGGGCATCAAGCCGCGCAAGATTCCGGAAAAGCCGCGTTACATGCGCCTGTCCGGCCTCGAACCGTTCACGCTCACGCCCGACGTGAATTTCGTGAACGTCGGCGAACGCACCAACATCACAGGCTCCGCCAAGTTCCGCAAACTGATTGCCGCCAACGATTACGAAGGCGCGCTTACGGTTGCGCGCGATCAGGTGGCGAACGGCGCGCAGATCATCGACGTCAATGTGGATGAAGGCCTGATCGATTCCGAAGCGGCGATGCGCCGCTTCCTCAACATGGCGGCGGGCGAGCCGGACATCGCGCGCGTGCCGGTGATGATCGACAGCTCCAAATGGTCGGTGATCGAGAGCGGCCTGAAATGCGTGCAGGGCAAGCCCATCGTGAACTCCATCTCGTTGAAGGAAGGCGAGGAGAACTTCGTCCACTATGCCCGCGAAGTGATGCGCTATGGCGCTGCCGTTGTGGTGATGGCGTTCGACGAAACGGGGCAGGCCGACACACGTCAGCGCAAGGTAGATATCTGCCGCCGCGCCTATGACGTGCTGGTGAACAAGGTCGGTTTCCCGCCGGAGGACATCATCTTCGACCCCAACATCTTCGCGGTGGCCACGGGAATCGAGGAACACAACGACTACGGCCACGCCTTCATCGAAGCCACGAAAGTCATCCGCACCGAAATGCCGTTGGCGCATATCTCCGGCGGCGTGTCGAACTTCTCGTTCTCGTTCCGCGGCAACGACACCGTGCGCGAGGCGATGCACTCCATCTTCCTGTTCCATGCCATCAAGGCGGGAATGGACATGGGCATCGTCAATGCGGGGCAACTCACCGTCTATCAGGACATCCCCACGCCGCTGCGCGAAGCGATCGAAGACGTGCTCTTCAACCGCACGCCCAACGCGACCGAGCACCTGCTGGAGATGGCGCAGACCTATAAGGGCGGCGGCGCGACGGCGAAGGTGGAGGATTCCGCCTGGCGCTCTCTGCCGGTGCAGGAACGCCTGACGCATGCCCTGGTGCATGGCATCGACAGCTTCGTGGTGGAAGACACCGAAGCCGCGCGTCTGGAATCGGCCAGGCCGCTGGACGTGATTGAAGGCCCGCTGATGGCGGGCATGAATGTCGTCGGCGATCTGTTCGGCTCCGGCAAGATGTTCCTGCCGCAGGTGGTCAAATCCGCGCGCGTGATGAAGAAGGCCGTCGCGCATCTGCTGCCGTTCATGGAAGCGGAGAAGGCAGCAGGCGCGGCCAAAGAACCGGCGGGCAAGATCGTTATGGCCACGGTGAAAGGCGATGTCCACGACATCGGCAAGAACATCGTAGGCGTGGTGCTGCAGTGCAACGGCTATGAAGTGATCGACCTTGGCGTGATGACGCCGACGCAGAAGATCCTCGACACCGCGCGCGAAGCCAAGGCCAGCATGATCGGCCTTTCCGGCCTCATCACGCCGTCGCTGGACGAGATGTGCCACGTCGCCACCGAGATGGAGCGGCAGGGTTTCGATATTCCGCTCCTTATCGGCGGCGCCACGACGTCGAAGGTGCACACCGCCGTGAAGATCAATCCCGGCTACACCAAGGGGCAGACGGTCTATGTCGCCGATGCCTCGCGTGCGGTGGGCGTGGCGTCGTCGCTGCTGTCGAAAACGCAGAAGGCCGATTTCGTCGCTGCCACGCGCAAGGAATATGCGGAGATCGCGGCCCGCCACAGCGCTGCGCGCGCGCCCGGCCGCCGGCTTTCCCTCCCGCAGGCGCGCGACAACAAGCTCAAGACCGATTGGGCGAGCTATACACCGCCCGCGCCAACCTTTTTCGGCACGCGCGCTTTCGGTCCTTACGATCTGGCCGAGATCGCGCGCTATATCGACTGGACGCCGTTCTTCCAGACCTGGGAACTGGTGGGCCAATTCCCCTCCATCCTCGAAGACGACAAGATGGGCGAAGCCGCGCGCGGCCTCTACAAGGACGCGCAGGCCCTGCTGAAGAAAATCATTGACGAGAAATGGCTCACCGCGAAAGCCGTGATCGGTTTCTGGCCCGCCAACAGCGATAGTGACGATATCGTCGTCTATGGCGATAAAGCCCGCAAATTCCCCATCCAGAGGCTGCACACCATCCGCCAGCAGATGAATCGCGAAAGCGACAAGCCGAACATGGCGCTCTCCGATCTCATCGCGCCCATCGGCAGGGGCGAGGATTTCATCGGTGGTTTCGCCGTCACCGCCGGTATCGGCGAGGAAGAGCACATCAAGCGCTTCGAGGCGGAGAAGGACGATTATTCCGCGATTCTTGTGCGCGCGCTGGCCGACCGCCTGGCCGAAGCCTTCGCCGAGCGCATGCATGAGCGCGTGCGCAAGGAATTCTGGGGCTACGCCGCCGGCGAAAATTTCACCAACGCCGATCTCATCAAGGAAGAATATCGCGGCATTCGCCCCGCGCCTGGCTATCCCGCGCAGCCAGACCACACCGAGAAGGGCACGCTGTTCAAGCTGCTTGATGCGGAAGCCAAAGCGGGCATCAAGCTGACGGAGAGTTTCGCCATGTGGCCGGGCTCGGCGGTGAGCGGGCTCTATTTCTCTCATCCCGAAAGCCGCTATTTCGGCACCGGCAAAATCGAGCGCGATCAGGTCGAGGATTATGCGCGCCGCAAGGGCTGGGACATGGCTACCGCCGAACGCTGGCTGGGTCCGATCCTCAATTACGATCCACACGCGAAGGATGCGGCGTAGAGCTATTTTGGATTGAGCGGAGTCACAAACTCACTTGTCATGGCCCGCACTGGGGTGACGATGAAATTCGCCTCAAACCGAAACTACTTCAAAATCAAAAAGGCCGGGCGTTCTGCCCGGCCTTTCCGAAAATCTTTTCTTGTTCGTCTTCTTTAATGAACGACACCCATCACACATGCCCCCAGAAACATGAACACGACAGTGACCGCGAGAAGTTCGAGTTCACGAACCATTGGTCCCTCCAATGCTTGCTTCTTCGGACGCCATAACTCTGACGCAATTCAACGGGCCGTTACAGAAACCGTTCCGCGGTTCCCGCGTCATTTTGTTGCCCGCACTGTAAGTTGCGGAAAAGAATGACGCTTTTTCGCTGCCCCAAAACGGGAAGCTGTGAATAAGTCATTTCGCGCCGCAACACGCGTAGAGGTGGCTACCAGGGCAGCGGACGATTCTCGAAGTCGCGGTAAGTTCCGCTTTTCGCCGCATCAAGTTCCGCGATGCGCGCGCGCAAACCTTTCACGCTGTCGGCGACTTTCACCGGCGCGCCGCTGCCGCCCATGTCGGTCTGCACCCAGCCGGGATGGAAAATGCCGACAACGATGCCGTCTTTCGCCCAGTTCTTCGCAAGGCTGTGCATCAGCGAGTTCACCGCTGCTTTCGTTGCGCTGTAAGGCTGGAAACCGCCGCTGTCGTCCGCGATGGAGCCGAGCTGGCTGGTGAGCGTGACGAGCTTCTTGTCTTTGCCCTTCATCAGATTGGGCTTGAGTGCATGCGCCACCAATGCGGGCGCGACGGAATTCACGCGGAAGGCGGCCAGCCAGGCATCGACGTCGATCGCGCCATCTTTCGCTTTCGGCGAGGAAACACCGGCATTATTGATGACGATGTCGATTGGCGTGTCACCCAATTCTTTCTTCAGCGCGGCGACGGAAGCCGCATCACCCACATCCAGCGCCATCACGCGCACCTTGCCTTTGATGGCTTTGAGGCCGGCGGCCTTTGCCGGTTCGCGGCAGCACGCGATCACATCCGCGCCCTCGGCCGCATATTGCTTCGCAAATTCCAACCCGATGCCGCGATTGGCGCCTGTGATGAGGATAGTGGTCATGGCGTTTCTCCAAATCCGCCGCCGCCCGGTGTGGCGATCTCTATGCAATCGCCGGGCGCGACTTTGGTTTCATCCTGTCCGCGCAATGTTTCGCGCAGGCCGTTGGTGCGGATGACGGTCGTGGTGCCGCGCGCGGCATCTTCGCCGCCTTCCAGGCCGAACGGCGAGGTCTCGCGCCGTGTGGAAAGAATGGCGGCGCTCATCGCCTCGCGGAAACGGATGCGCCGGATTGCGCCGTCGCCACCATGATGCTTGCCTGCGCCGCCGGAATGCGCGCGGATCGAAAATTCTTCCAGCAGCACCGGATAACGCGCTTCCAATATTTCCGGATCGGTGAGGCGCGAATTTGTCATATGCGTGTGCACCGCCGATACGCCGTCGAAATCGCGCCCCGCGCCCGCGCCGCCGCAGATGGTTTCATAGTATTGATGGCGCGCATTGCCGAAGGTGAGATTGTTCA
This sequence comes from Pseudomonadota bacterium, assembly GCA_018242105.1. Classification (GTDB taxonomy): domain Bacteria; phylum Pseudomonadota; class Alphaproteobacteria; order Micropepsales; family Micropepsaceae; genus Rhizomicrobium. The sequence continues at coordinate 7,101 of JAFECP010000008.1, read as the reverse complement.
TCGTGCCTTGCGACGCCGCGAGCACGCCGAGGCATCCGAACAGCGCGTCCACCACCGCCTGGCTCGTCTCTACATTGCCCGCGGCGACGGCGCCAGGCGGATTGGGATTGAGCAGCGTGCCGCGCGGCACCACGATCTCGATGGGCTTGAGGCATCCAGCATTCATCGGAATGTCGCCTTCGACAAGGCAACGGAACACATAAAGCACCGCTGCCTTGGTCACCGATCCCGGTGCGTTGAAATTGTTGCGCTGCTGATCCGATGTGCCGGTGAAGTCCACGCGCGCCGAACGCGACGCGCGATCGACGCTGATCTTCACCTTTATCGCCATGCCGCCATCCATCGGCATGGCGAATTCGCCGTCCTTCAGCGCGCCGATCACCTTGCGCACGCTTTCTTCGGCATTGTCCTGCACGTGGCGCATGTAAGCGGTGACGACATCCGCGCCATAATTCGCGCAGGCGCGGCGCAATTCGGAGATGCCGCGCGCGCAGCTCGCTGCTTGCGCTTTCAGGTCGGCGATATTCTGCGCCGGATTGCGCGCAGGATAGGCGCCGCTTTCCAGCACGCGCATCACCGCCGCATCGTCAAAATGCCCCGCCTGCACCATCTGGATGCCGTCGAACAGCACGCCCTCTTCGGAAATGTCGCGCGAGAAGGGCGGCATGGAGCCAGGCGTGGCGCCGCCGATATCGGCGTGATGCCCGCGGCTGGCCACATAGAAGCGCGCCTTACCATCCACGAACACCGGCGCAACCACCGTGATGTCAGGCAGATGCGTACCGCCATCGTAAGGCGCATTGGTAACGAACATGTCGCCGTCGCGCACGATGGGATGCTTCTTCATGATCGCGGTGACGCAATCGCCCATCGAACCCAGATGCACCGGCATATGCGGCGCGTTCGCCACCAGCCCGCCCTCGGCATCGAAAATGGCGCAGGAAAAATCCAGCCGTTCCTTGATGTTCACGGAGGAGGCCGTGTTCTGCAGCGTCGCGCCCATTTCTTCGGCGATGGCCATGAACAGATTGGCGAACACTTCCAGAGACACCGGATCGGCGTCGGTGGTCGCATTGATCGCAGCCTTCGCGGCGGCGGCGCGTGTGAGGACAAGCGAATGATCGCCACGGATCTCCGCGCGCCAACCCGGCTCGATGACGATGGTCTGGTGCGGTTCAATCAGAAGGGCAGGGCCGGCGATGGTCGTGTTCGCCAGATCGCGCACATTATAGAGAGACGCGTCGTGCCATGCGCCGAGCGAGAAGAACTTCACCTTTCCTCCCCCGTTTACGGGGGAAGGGGACCGCGAAGCGGTGGAGGGGGCCCCCTCCGCCTTCGCTACGCTCGGCACCTCCCCCGTAAACGGGGGAGGAGAATTGGTGGCTTCCACTTCCACCGACTCTGCAATCAGCCCTTTGCCTTCAAACCCAAATCCAAACAGGCGCGCATGTTGTTCTGCGAAAGCAGACGACATCGCATCGAGCGAAGCGAGCGCAATCGGCAGTGTCGTATCGCTGCCTTCGTAACGGATATGCACGCGCTTGATCGCATGGGCAGCGGCGGCGCCCTGTGCCTTGATCTCCGCGCCCGCGTCGTGCGCTAGTTCATCAGCGGTTTGCGTGAGGGACGGCAGCAGCGCCGCATCCAGCTTTTGCCCCAACGCCCTCTGCCGCAAGGCGCGCAAGCTGGCGAGTTTCATGCCGTAAGCCGACAGCACGCCGGAGAAGGGGTGGATGAAGATGCGCGTCATGCCCAGCGCATCGGCGACGAGGCAGGCATGCTGCCCGCCCGCGCCTCCGAAACAGTTCAAGACGTAGTCGCGCGCGTCATAACCCTTCGCCACCGAGATGCGGCGGATGGCATTCGCCATGTTCTCCACCGCGATGCGAATGAAGCCATCGGCCACATCTTCCGCCGATTGCCCCGCCTGTTTCGCCAGCATCGCGAATTTCGCGCGCACGGCGTCTTCGTCGAGCGGCTGATCGGTGGAGGGTCCGAAGATGTGTGGAAAGAATTCGCCGCGGAGTTTTCCCATCATCACATTGGCATCGGTAACGGTGAGCGGCCCGCCGCGCCGGTAGCAGGCGGGGCCGGGGTCGGCGCCCGCGCTGTCCGGCCCCACGCGGAAACGCGCGCCGTCATAATGCAGAATGGAGCCGCCGCCCGCCGCGACGGTGTGGATCGCCATCATGGGCGCACGCAGCCGCACGCCCGCGACTTCGGTTTCGTAAATGCGTTCGAATTGTCCGTCGAAACGCGACACATCGGTCGATGTGCCGCCCATGTCGAAGCCGATGACGTGCGCGAAGCCTGCATCCTTCGCCGTCTCCGCCATTCCGACCACGCCGCCAGCCGGCCCTGAAACGATGGCGTCCTTGCCGCAGAAGTAATCCGGCGCGGCCAGCCCGCCATTGGACGTCATGAAGAACAGGCGCGTATCGCCGAGCGCCCGCGCAATGCGCGAGGCATAGCGCGATAGAACCGGCGATAGATACGCATCCGCCACCGTGGTGTCGCCGCGCGACACAAACTTCATCAGGGGCACGGTGTCATGGCTGGTGGAGACTTGCATGAACCCGGCTTCGCGCGCGATCTCCGCCGCGCGTTTTTCATGCGCAGGAAAACGATAGCCATGCATGAACACGATGGCGCAAGCCTCGGCCCCGTTCCTGCGCGCCGCGTCCAGATCGCGCCGCAGCGCCGCTTCGTCCAGCGCGGTCATCACTTCGCCTTCGGCGGTCACGCGCTCGTCCGCCTCGATCACGCTTTCATAGAGCATATCCGGCAGCTCGATCTTCAGCGCGAACAGCTTGGGCCGGTGCTGATAGCCGATGCGGAGCTGGTCGCGCAGGCCGCGCGTCGCCACCAGAACCGTGCGCTCGCCCTCGCGCGTCAGAAGCGCGTTGGTGGCTACTGTCGTACCCATGCGCACCTCGCCGATCCGCTCTGCTGGAATCGGCGCATTGGCGGGAACACCCACGCAGCGGCGAATGCCTTCCAGCGCCGCGTCGTCATAAGCAGGGTTTTCTGAGAGTAGTTTCAGGCTGGACAGCGCGCCGTTAGGCGCCTGCGCCACCACATCGGTGAACGTGCCGCCGCGATCTATGTAGAAATTCCACTGTTTCATCTGGCCCGTCGCAATTCTGCCGAGATTGGCTTATCCCCTTCGCCCATGTCCATCTGGGGAAAATTGGGCGGCGCGGCCGCGGGCTTTCTGGCCGGCGGGCCGCTCGGTGCGCTGGCGGGCGCGTTCGCGGGCCATGTGTTGTTCGACCGCTCCGGTTTCATGACCGAACGGCCCGAGGAGGAAGGCGTCGCGTTCACCATCGCCATCATCGCGCTGGGCGCCAAGCTCGCCATGGCGGACGGCGTGGTCACGCGCGACGAGGAAGAGGCCTTCACGCGCGTCTTCCGTGTGCCCCAATCCGAAGCGGTGAACGTCAAGCGCATCTTCGACCTCGCGCGGCGCGACACCGCTGGCTACGAGGCCTATGCCACGCAGATCGCGCGCATGTTCCGGACCAATCCCGCGGTGCTGGAAGACGTGATGGACGGGCTGTTCGAAATCGCGAAGGCGGATGGCGTGTTTCATCCCGGCGAAGCGCGCATGATGGAGCGCATCTCGGAAATCTTCGGCTTCGCGCCCAATGTCTATCGCCGCATCCGTGCCACGCATTTCGTGGATTCGTCCGATCCTTACGTGATTCTCGGCATCAGCTACGAAGCCAGCGAGGACGAGATCAAGCATACCTATCGCCTTCTGGTGAAGGAGAACCATCCGGACAGCCTCATCGGCCGCGGCGTGCCGCCGGAATTCGTTCAACTGGCGACCGACAAGCTCGCCGCCATCAATACGGCCTATGAAGCGGTGCGCCGGGAACGTGACATAAAATAGTGCGGGGAAACGCGCATGCACGATCTGGAAACTTGGCATGATTTCTATGTGACGATGGCAATGACGGATCCCCACAAGGACGATCGCGAAGCTGAAGATGCTGCCCGCCGCGGCATGCTGGCAATGATCGCCGCCGCATTTCTGGTGGTCATCGTCGGCGGCTGGCTTGTCTTCGCATTGCACAGCTATCTCGCGCATGAGCGCTGTGTGTCCGAAGGCCACCGCTATTGCGACGGGCCGCCCATCGAAATTCCGCGCCGCTAGCCTAAAAGAGATCTTCTGCGCGCCCTGATCAGCGCGCGCACGCGCGCCACCGCCACTTTGTGATCGTAGGGCTTGGGCAGGAATTCTTCTTTCGCGCAGATCGCGCCCGCCATCTCCGCTTTCTTGTCGTCGCCGGAGGTGAGGAGCACCGGGAGTTGCGGACGGTTCGTCTTGATCCATTGCGCCAGTTCGATCCCGTCTTTGCCGCCGGGCATGTTCACATCGCTGAACACCAGATCGATGATCGTGGTGCCGGCTTCGATGATGGCGATGGCTTCGCTCACTGTGCCGGCCTCCAGAATCTTGAAGCCGCAATCCTGCAGATAGTCGGACAGCACCATGCGGATCAGCACTTCATCGTCCACGACGAGGATGGCGGGCACCCGTTCTGTGGGGTCGGGAAAGGTGATGTCGTCGAGTTCGGCCATTTTTCCGCCTGTTGAGGGACAACGGCATGCCGCGGGGCAAGTTCCGACATCGGCAGAGGAATAGCTGGTATTTCAAAGGGTTGGCCACTCTATCATCAAAATATGATGATCCTATTGACTTCCATCAATGATACATCAAATATTGATGGTATGATGATGGGCTCAAGGGAGGGCCGCAAATGAGCAAATTTGGAGTGGGCGTGGGCGATGATTTTCCCGTCGATGATGGACGTGGGAACGAGCCGGGCCGCGATCAAGCGCAGCCGCAGGATGATCGCGCGGAATATGAAGCGTGGAAGCGGCGCCGCGATGCGCACCGCGCGCAACGCGAAGAGTGGCGCCGCCAGCGCGAGGAATGGCGCGAACGCAAACGCGCTTTCAAGGAACG
>JAFECP010000008.1:1292-2095 GCA_018242105.1 Pseudomonadota bacterium | reverse complement strand
GGAGGCCCGGCCGTTCACACCGGGGCGGCTTTCCATTTCTGGTTTGGCCTGCGATCGGGCTTCTGATTCCAATCCTGATCATCGCGCTTCTGGTGTCGGTGATCGCAGCAGTGTTCAAGTCGCCGTTCCTGTTCCTCGGCCTGGTGGTGCTGGCGTTCCTGTTCTTCGGCTTTCACCACCATCATCATCGCCATGATGATTTTCGCGGTTCTTATCGCGATTACGATTTCGATCTGAAGCCGGCGGGCGGGCCGCGTCCGCCGCAGCCGCCGCAACCGACGGTGGTGGTCACGCCGCCGCCATCCGCACCGAGTGGAAAGTGAGTTTGTTATGAGAGGTCATGGTCACCGCCGTTACTACAAGCAGGCGGCAGCAGAAGCGATGCGTGCAGCCGCGCAGGCGATGGAATCCGGCGCGGACGAAGTGTCCGGCCGCACCACCACCCGCGTGCAGCTTGAGATGCCGCCGCAGGCGATGGACCGGCTGACGCGGCTGAAGGAAAAGACCGAAGCCGCGTCCTATGCCGAGGTCATCCGCAATGCTTTGCGTCTTTATGAAGCGCTGGTGGATGAGCATGAGAAGGGCGCTGAATTTTCCCTGAAGCGCGCCGACGGCGAAACCGTTGCCTACAAGATCTTCGTGTGACGGCCAAACTTCATGGATAAACGGGATCAAAGCGCCGGCCTTTTGGGGAGCGTCGAAAATTTCATCGCCCGCAAGGGCCGTCGCGTGTGGCCGCTCACGGTGAGGACGAAGACCGCCATCACGCCGCGCATGCTGCGGGTGGAATTCTCCGGCCCCGA
>JAFECP010000008.1:0-1189 GCA_018242105.1 Pseudomonadota bacterium | reverse complement strand
CGTTCTGCATGGCGAGGGCATATCCGGCGCGTGGCTGGAAGGTCTGAAGCCCGGCGATTTCGTGAACGCCGCCGGCCCGCGCGGCCACACTTATGTCCGCGACGCGGACTGGCATCTCTTCATCGGCGACGAAACCTGCATCCCGGGCACCTTTGCGATGATCGAGGGCCTGCCCGCGGGCGCGCAGGCTTTCGCGTTCCTCGAAATCGGCGGCGCGGAGGATGTTCTGCGCGCGGATGCAAAGGCCGATGTGTCTTACATCTGGGTTGCACGCGAAGGCGCGCCGCCTGGCCCGAGCACCTTTCTCGACGAAGCGCTGGAGGAATTCGCGTTTCCGCCGGGCGAGGGTTTCGCCTATGTTATCGGCGAGACGAGCAATGTGCGCCGTATCCGCCATCGCTTGCTCGATCGCGGATTTCCGCGCGGCCGCATCGCCGCCGAAGGTTATTGGCGTCCGGGCCGTGTGGGCGGACACGATCACGTTTGAAGTTTTTACGGTGAACGAAGAGGCAGGGGCCGTGCGCATCGTCGAATGTCCATCCCCCAATCACGATGAGCGCAACGCGCCCATCGACATGCTGGTGCTGCATTACACGGGCATGAAAACGGGTGAGGAAGCGCTGGCGCGCCTCACCGATCCTGCCGCGAAAGTGTCCGCGCACTACACCATCGATCGCGACGGGCTCATCTATCGCCACGTTCCCGAAGAACGCCGGGCCTGGCATGCGGGCGTGTCCTGGTGGGCGGGAGAGCGCAATGTGAACGCGCGCTCCATCGGCATCGAGATCGTCAATCCCGGCCATGAGTTCGGCTATGTGCCGTTCACCGATCCGCAGATCGCATCTTTGATCGACCTGTCGCGTGGGATCTTCGCGCGCCATGCCATTGCGCCCGCGCGCGTGGTGGCGCATAGCGATGTCGCGCCGGCGCGCAAGGAAGATCCGGGCGAGTTGTTTCCGTGGAAGAGCCTCGCCGAATACGGCATCGGATTGTGGCCTTCCGGTGGATTCCACGCGCTCACCGAACCGTTCGAGAAAGCGCTCGCGCGTTTCGGCTACGGCGTTTCTCCCGAGGTCGATGTGCCCGCGGCGAAGGTCGTCACCGCCTTCCAGCGCCACTTCCGCACCGCGAAGCTGGACGGCATATGGGACGAAGAATGTGGCCGCATTCTCGCCGACCTTCTGGCGCA
>JAFECP010000007.1:125118-131343 GCA_018242105.1 Pseudomonadota bacterium | reverse complement strand
CCTTCCGTTCCAGTTCCTTTAGAATGTCGCGCAAACGGGCCTCGTTTCGGGCTGACGGATAATCTTAACCGTTCAGCGGGATAGCGGAAATTCCCGAACAAATACAGCAGCGAAAGCGGCTTTTAATTGCGCCGTCGCCGGTGGCTTTGCCCCCATGCGGAGGGCTATCTTCCGCCCGCAAAGCGAACCCAGAAATCGCCCTCCCATGACAAACATCCATCCGCCGAAACCCGTGAAATCCGCACTCGACCTCATCGGCAACACGCCCATGGTGGAGCTGACGCAATTCGACACGGGCCCTTGCCAGTTGTTCGTGAAGCTGGAGAACCAGAACCCCGGCGGCTCCATCAAGGACCGCATCGGCAAATCCATGATCGAAGCGGCGGAGAAAGATGGCAGCCTTAAGCCCGGCGGCCTCATCGTCGAAGCCACCGCGGGCAACACCGGCCTCGGCCTTGCGCAGGTCGGCATCCTGAAAGGCTACAAGCTTATCCTCATCGTGCCGGACAAGATGGCGCGCGAGAAGATCCAGCATCTGCGCGCCATGGGTGTGGATGTGCGCATCACGCGCTCGGATGTGGGCAAGGGTCATCCCGATTATTATCAGGATGTCGCCGCGCGCATCGCGGAAGAAACCGGCGCGTTCTATGTCAACCAGTTCGCCAATCCCGCCAATCCGAAAGCGCATGAAGAAGGCACGGCCCCCGAGATATGGGAACAGCTCGATCGCAAGGTGGATGCGGTGGTCGTGGGCGTCGGCAGCGGCGGCACGATGACCGGCATTGGCCGCTTCTTCAAAAAGGTTTCGCCGCAGACGGAAATCGTTCTGGCCGATCCGGTGGGCTCCATCCTTGCGCCGCTCATCAAGACGGGAAAAACGATCGAACCGGGTTCCTGGACCATCGAAGGCATCGGCGAGGACTTCGTGCCCCCGAATTGCGATCTGGATCTGGTGAAGAAAGCCTATGCCATCAGCGACAAGGAGAGCATCGAAACGGCGCGCGCGTTGCTGTCGAAGGAAGGCATCCTCGGCGGCTCGTCGTCGGGCACCCTGCTCGCCGCCGCGTTGCGCTATTGCCGCGAGCAGACAACGGTCAAACGCGTCGTGACGCTGGTGCCGGACAACGGCAACAAATATCTCTCCAAGGTCTATAACGATTACTGGGTGATGGAGCAGGGGCTTTCCGGGCGCAACCTAAAAGGCAACCTCTCCGATCTCATCGCGCGCACGCATGAAACGGGCGGCACGATCACCGTGGGGCCGGACGATACGCTGATGGTCGCCTACAACCGCATGCGCGCCAGCGACGTGTCGCAACTGCCGGTGGTCATGGATGGCAAGATCGTCGGTATCCTCGACGAGCACGACATCCTTGCCCATGTCGAAGGCCACGATCAGTTCCGCGCGCAGCAGTTCAAGGACCCGGTGCGTTGCGCCATGACCGCGCGGCTGAAGACGGTGCAGGTGGGCGACGCGCTGGAAAAGCTGCCGCCGATCTTCGAGCGCAACGAAGTCGCCATCGTCTGCGACAATGACAAATTCGTGGGCCTCATCACCCGCATCGACCTCATCAACCATCTGAGATTGCAGAAATGACAGACGGCAAGAACCGCCTCGCCTTCGCCACGCGCACGATCCATGCGGGCCAGCATCCCGATCCCACCACAGGCGCGGTCATGGTGCCGATCTACGCGACCAGCACCTACGCGCAGGAATCGCCGGGCGTTCACAAGGGCTACGAATATTCGCGCTCGCAGAACCCCACGCGGCAGGCGTTCGAGCGCTGCATCGCCGATCTGGAATCGGGCGAGCGCGGTTATGCGTTCGCATCCGGCCTTGCCGCGATCTCCACGGTGCTGGAATTGCTCAACAGCGGCGATCATGTCCTCGCCAGCGACGATCTTTACGGCGGCTCGTTCCGCCTGTTCGACAAGGTGCGCAAGCGCAGCGCAGGGCTCACCTTCGATTTCGTGGACATGACCGATCTGGCCAATGTCGAGAAGGCGATAAAGCCGAACACGAAGATGATCTGGGTGGAGACGCCCACCAACCCGATGCTGCGTCTGGCCGATCTCGCCGGCATCGCCAAGCTGGCCAGGAAGCGTGGCATCTTCACCGCGTCCGACAACACTTTTGCCTCGCCCTATACGCAGCGGCCGCTGGAGCAGGGCATCGATATCGTCGTGCATTCCACGACGAAATATCTCAACGGCCATTCCGACATCGTCGGCGGTTGCGCGGTGGTGGGCAGCAACAAGGATTTGGCCGACCGTCTCGCCTTCCTGCACAATGCTGTCGGCGCCATTCAGGGGCCGTTCGATTCTTTCCTCGCGCTGCGCGGCCTGAAAACGCTCGCGCTGCGCATGGAGCGGCATTGCGCCAACGCACTGAAGATCGCGCGCTGGCTGGAAGCGCGCAAGGACGTGGAGCGCGTGTTCTATCCGGGCCTCGAAAGCCATCCGCAGCACGCGCTCGCCAAGTCGCAGATGGCGGCGTTCGGCGGCATCGTGACGGTGGTGCTGAAGCGCGATCTCGCCGGCACGCGCCGTTTCCTGGAACGCTGCAAGCTGTTCACCCTGGCGGAATCGCTGGGCGGCGTCGAAAGCCTGATCGAGCATCCGGCGATCATGACGCATGCCTCCATCCCGGCGGAGCAGCGCAAGGTGCTGGGCATCTCCGACGCGCTGGTGCGCCTGTCCTGCGGCGTGGAAGACGCAGACGATCTCATCGCCGATCTGGAACAGGCGCTGGCCTAGCGCATGAAGCACATCGCTGCGGTTCTGCTTGCTTTCGCCGCGATGTGCGGCGGAGCGCAAGCTGCGCCATCCGCCTGCGGTGTTCTGCGCAACGCCGTCGCGCAATCGCCGTCCGGCCCCGTCTTCCTGCCGAGCTTCCCGCAGGAGAAAGACGGCCCGCTGCACAACACGGCATTTCTCTATGACAATGCCGTTGCCACGATCGCGCTGGTGGGTTGCGGCAATGCGAAAGAGGCCACGCGCATCGGCGATGCCATGCTGGCGGCGCTGGATCATGACCGCTATTGGCATGACGGCCGGTTGCGCAACGGCTATGCCGCCGGTCATGCGGACAATCCTGTGAAGCTCGCGGGCTGGTGGGACAAGAAGCAGAACCGCTGGGTGGAAGACCAGTATCAGGCCGGCAGCGACACAGGAAACATGGCATGGGCGATGCTCGCGCTGCTGTCGCTGAAGGAAGCGAAATATCGCAGCGGCGCCATCCGCATCGCGCATTGGGTGGATACGCAATTCGACGCGCGCCCGCCGCAAGGCTTCATGGGTGGCACGTTCGGCGATCAGCCGAAGCCCACGCGCAACCGCTGGAAATCCACCGAGCATAACACCGATCTCGCCGCCGCTTTCACGCAACTCGCCGATGTCACGAAAGACGTGCACTGGCAGGACCGCGCGAAGACCGCATCTGCTTTTGTCGCTGCAATGTGGGACGAGAAATGCGGCTGTTTCGATGCCGGCATGGCGGAAGACAGCAAGGCGCACAACACGACACTCGCTTTGGATGCTCAGATATGGCCGCTGCTGGCGCTACCACGGGATGCTGCGCGCCGCGCCGCCATTTTGAAAATGCTGCAACAGAGCTTCACCACCAATGGCGGCATGGCCTACAGCGCGCAAAAGGATGGCGTGTGGACCGAAGGCACGTTGCAAGCTGTGCTGCTGATGAAACTGCTCGGCAAGCCTGCACAAGCGATCGCGTTGATGGCGGCGGCACAGAAGAACCGCACGCCGGACGGCTGGTATCGCGCGGCCGACCGCAAGACCTCAACCGGCTTCGATCTGCAGACCGATCTGAAACAGCACCGCGCCTATTTCCCGATCCCCGCACTCGCTCCATTGGCATGGGCGGCGCTGGCGGAGCAGGGCTTCAATCCATTCATTGGGACGAAGACGCTTCCATAAATAACTCTCTCCCCCACTGCGTGGGGCGAGGGAGAATTAGGATAGTTTCTCCCAAACAATATCCCAGCTCTCACGCCGCTCGACGAAGCCGGTGACTTTGCCGTTCGCATCGTATTGGAAAATCTTGCGGATGCGATTGTCGCCGGGAATGAAGAACACGTCGCGCGTCTCGGCCTTCCACTCGGCGGGCTTGCGGCCGTTTTTCGATCCCATCAGCTTTCCATCCGTCACCGCCAGCGCATAGGTGGGTTCGGAATCGCGCAGCTTGTAGGTGCCTGCGAATTTCTGAAGCTCTGCGGTGGGCAAGGCAATGGAAGGCGGATCGGTGCGTTCCGCCAGCACTTGTCCCTCAATCTGTTTCCAGCCATCGGCGCGCTTTTTCCATGTCGTGTTGGTGAGATAGTTCGCGTGGATGGTCTGGCCGAAATAATGTTCCGTCTCAACCTGCCGGAACAGTGCGACGGCGGTGTTGCCATCTTCACGATAGGAGAGCAGCACCACCTTGATCTCGCCGCTCAATCCTTTTGGCAGAGGCTGAATTTCTTTCAGCATCTCAGCTTTGCCTTTGTAGGAACCATCCTCCTCGGCATAGATGAGATCGGGATCGAGATATTTGTCCCACACGGCGACGCCGCCACTGGCAACGGCATCCACCATCTCCTGTTCCTGCTGCGTGATGACCGCGCGGTCATCCGCAAGCGCGGGTGTGGCAAGTAACGTCACAACACAAATCGCGTAGAGAACCTTTTTCACATCACCCTCCCCAGAGTTTTCCCTCTCCCTCGCGTAGCGGGGGAGAGGGCAGGGTGAGGGGGTGTTTCAGTCTTGCGATATGCTTGAAGCAGCGCGCACGCGGCACCGCCCCCTCACCCAACCCTCTCCCCCTAAAGGGGGCGAGGGCTTCAAGGAAGCGACGGCAGATCAAGTCCCTGTGAGCGGGCGCAGTCGATGGCGATGTCGTAGCCTGCATCGGCATGGCGCATGACGCCGCTGGCCGGATCGTTCCACAACACGCGCTCCAGCCGCCTGGCCGCTTCCGGTGTGCCGTCGGCCACGATCACCATGCCGGCATGTTGCGAATAGCCGATGCCCACCCCGCCGCCATGATGGATGGACACCCAGGTCGCGCCGCTGGCGCAATTCAGCAGCGCGTTGAGCAGCGGCCAGTCGGACACCGCGTCCGTTCCGTCCATCATCGCTTCCGTCTCGCGGTTGGGCGAAGCCACCGATCCCGAATCCAAATGATCGCGCCCGATCACCACCGGCGCTTTCAATTCGCCTTTCGCGACCATCTCGTTGAAGGCGAGGCCTGCACGGTGGCGGTCGCCCAACCCAATCCAGCAGATACGCGCGGGCAGGCCCTGGAACTTGATGCGCTCGCGCGCCATGTCGAGCCAGTTGTGCAGATGCTTGTCGTTGGGCAGCAGCTCTTTCATCTTCTGGTCGGTCTTGTAGATGTCTTCCGGATCGCCGGAGAGCGCCGCCCANNCCGCGGCAGAACAGCGGGCGGATATAGGCCGGAACGAAGCCCGGAAAATCGAACGCGTTCTTCAGGCCTTCTTCCAGCGCCATCTGGCGGATGTTGTTGCCGTAATCGACGACGGGGATTCCTTGTCTGTGGAAGTCCAGCATCGCCTGCACATGCTTCACCATCGATTGCTTGGCGGCGTGTTCGACGGCTTTGGGATCGCTCTCGCGCTTCTTCTGCCATTCATCCAGCGTCCAACCGGCGGGCAGATAGCCGTTCACCGGATCATGCGCGCTGGTCTGATCGGTCACCGCATCCGGCTTGATGCCGCGCTTGACCATCTTCGGCAAAATCTCCGCCGCATTGCCGAGCAGGCCGACGGAGATCGCCTTCTTCTCCTTGCAGGCGCGCTCAATCATCTCCAGCGCTTCGTCCAGCGTCTTGGCCTGGTGATCGAGATATTTTGTTTTCAGGCGCATCTCGATGCGCGACGGCTGGCATTCGATGGCCAGCATGCACGCGCCCGCCATCACCGCCGCGAGCGGCTGCGCGCCGCCCATGCCGCCCAGGCCTGCGGTCAGAATCCAGCGCCCGCGCAATTCGCCGCCGAAATGCTTGCGGCCCATTTCCGCGAAGGTTTCGTAGGTGCCCTGAACGATGCCCTGGCTGCCGATATAGATCCACGATCCGGCCGTCATCTGGCCGTACATCATCAGACCTTTCCTATCGAGCTCGTGGAATTTGTCCCATGTCGCCCAATGGGGCACGAGATTGGAGTTCGCGATCAGCACACGCGGCGCATCGGGATGCGTGCGGAAAAT
>JAFECP010000007.1:115457-124960 GCA_018242105.1 Pseudomonadota bacterium | reverse complement strand
CTTTTCGCGGAAAGCTGCGTGCCGTGCGCGGCCTGGATGTGGCGGGTATTGTCGATGCGGGTCATGAATGCGCTCGCGAAAAATGCGGGCGCACTTTGTCACGGACGACGGCGTGAATCCAACTAACGGCTGTGGAGGGGCTCCGGTGAAAGCTGCGGCGCCGCGCCATAGGCATGGCCGGTGTCCGCGAAACGAATGCAGCCTTCGAGGATCGCGTAGAGACATTTTCGCATCTCGCCCGCGCGTGCCTCGTCGTAGGGCGCGGGCCAGTTCTGCTCGCCGATCTTCGCCGGATCATCCATATAGCCGCGGCAAGCCAGTTCGAGCTGAATGGCATGCACGCCCATCTGCGGCTCGCCATAATGGCGCGTCGTCCAGCCGCCTTTGAAGCGGCCGTTCGCCACCCAGGAAAAACGCGACGCGTCGCACACCGCCTCCACCGTGCGCGTCAGCTCGCCCGCGCAGGAGACGCCGCTGTTGGTGCCGATGTTGAAGTTCGGCAATTCGCCCTCGAACAGGCGCGGCACATGGCTGCGAATGGAGTGGGCTTCGAACAGCACCACGCGCTCGTGGATGGCGCGCAAGCGCGCGATCTCATCGGCGACCGCATCGTGATACGGCGTGAAGTAGTGCAGCCGCCTTGCGGCGATCTGCGTGGAGTCCGGCGGGTGCGAGCTCTTCTTGTAGAGCGGCTCGCCATCGAAGGTGGTGGACGGGCAAAGCTCTGTTGTCGCCTGTCCGGGATAAAGCGACTTGCCGGAAGGATCGCGGTTGACGTCGATCACCGTGCGCGAGATGCCAGTGCGCACGATGGTCGCGTCCAAAGCGGGCGCGAAATCGTACAGCTTCTCCACCCACCAGTCGGCATCCTTGCGCGCCAGCCAAGCCGAAACGAGTTCGCTTTCGATCTCCGGCGGAATCTCGGTGCCGGAATGAGGAATGGAAACGATCAGCGGCGCGTCGCCGCGATGCACCGTCAGCCAGGGATGCTTCTCACTCATTGTCCGTTCCGGATACGCGCATGGAGAGGATTATAGCCCATCCGGTAAACAAGTTCGGCAAGGTTCTCGATGTTCCAGATTGCAAGATCGCAATATTTTCCGGCTTCCAGCGTTCCAGTTTGATTCAAAATGCCAAGAGCGCGCGCGCCTTCACGCGTCACGGCGGCGATGCACTCTTCTACCGTCATGCGAAAACACGTCGCCGCCATGTTCATCGTCAGCAAAAGAGAAGTAAGCGGCGAGGTGCCCGGATTGTTGTCTGTCGCAATCGCAATCGGGACGCGATGCTTGCGGATGAGTTCGAGCGGAGGTTGTTTCGTCTCCCGCAGGAAATAGAACGCGCCCGGCAAAAGCACGGCGGCGGTGCCGGACTTCGCCATCGCCGCGATACCGGCTTCATCGGTGTATTCCAGATGATCGGCGGATAGTGCGCCAAACGCCGCGGCAAGTCCGGCGCCGTGAAGATTGGATAGCTGGTCCGCGTGCAATTTTACGCGAAGGCCATGGGTCTTCGCGGCTTCGAACACGCGGCGCGTCTGTTCGGCGGAGAAGGCGATGCCTTCACAGAACGCATCCACCGCATCGGCGAGTTTCTCGCGCGCCACCACGGGGATCATTTCGTTGCAAACCAGATCGATATATTTGTCTTTGTCGCCATTGGCTTCCGGCGGCAACGCGTGCGCGCCGAGGAAGGTGGTGACGATGCGCACCTTGCGCTTGTCCGCCAGCGCCCGTGCGGCGCGCAGCATCTTCATTTCGTCTTCGAGCGAAAGGCCGTAGCCCGATTTGATTTCCACCGTGCAGGCGCCTTCGCCGATCAGCGCGTCGAGGCGCGGCAGGGCGGATGCAACCAAATCGTCTTGTGACGCCGCGCGCGTCGCCCGCACGGTGGACACGATGCCGCCGCCTGCCTTGGCGATCTCCTCGTAAGACGCGCCCGCCAGCCGCATCTCGAATTCGCGCGCACGGTCGCCCGCGTAAATAAGGTGCGTGTGGCAATCCACCAGTCCCGGCGTGATCCAGCGGCCGTCGCAATCCACACGCCGGGCTGCATCAAACGAAGGCACATCGGCCTCTGCGCCGGCATAGACGATGCGGCCGCCTTGCGCCGCCACCACGCCGCGCTCAACCACGCCCAGGCCCGGCCCCGTCAGGGTCGCCAGCCTTGCATTGTGCCAAAGCGTTTCGCAGTTCATGGCTTTGTAGATTCTGGGGCGCTCCACTTTGTCTCTTAGGTCCGCTAAGACGGCGTTGCAACGGGAGGCCGCCCGAATGACGTCGCTGTGGTTTCAGTCCGCGCTTTTGTCCGATGGCTGGGCTGAAAAGGTTCGCGTTTCTTTCGACAGGAACAGGATCGGCCGGATCGAAGAAGGCGTCGATCCCGCGCCGGGCGACGCGCGCCATGGCATCGCCATTCCCGGCCTGCCCAATCTGCACAGCCATGCCTTCCAGCGCGGCATGGCGGGCCTCACAGAAACGCGTGGCCCCGCGCATGACAGCTTCTGGACGTGGCGCGATGTGATGTATCGCTTCATCGATCGCCTCACGCCGGACGATGTGCAGGCCATCGCCGAACTTGCTTACATCGAAATGCTGGAGAGAGGTTTCACCCGCGTCGGCGAATTCCATTATGTGCATCACGATAGCGGCGGGCGGCCCTATGCGAACATCGCCGAGCTGGGCGCGCGCATCGCGGCGGCAAGCGGGGAAACCGGAATCGCGCTGACGCTGCTTCCTGTGTTTTACGCGCACAGCAATTTCGGCGGCAAACCGCCGGTGCCGGGGCAGCGCCGCTTCCTCAACGATCCGGCGAGCTTCGCCAAATTGATGGACGCCAGCCGCAAAGCCATCGCATCGCTCGACAAC
Source organism: Pseudomonadota bacterium (assembly GCA_018242105.1). Lineage (GTDB taxonomy): Bacteria > Pseudomonadota > Alphaproteobacteria > Micropepsales > Micropepsaceae > Rhizomicrobium. The sequence goes on along the minus strand of JAFECP010000007.1, from coordinate 122,093 downwards.
GCGAATATCGGCATAGCCCCGCATTCGCTGCGCGCCACGGCGCCGGAAGAATTGAAAACCATCGTGCCGCTCGCGCAAGGCGGCCCGATCCACATCCATGCCGCGGAGCAGACGAAAGAAGTCGAAGATTGCATCGCCTGGTCGGGTGCGCGCCCCGTTCAATGGCTGCTCGACCATGCGGGCGTCGATTCAAGATGGTGTCTCGTTCACGCCACGCACATGACGGCGGAAGAAACCGCGCGGCTCGCGCGCAGCAACGCGGTTGCGGGCCTCTGCCCCATCACCGAAGCCAATCTCGGCGATGGCATCTTCCCGATGCCCGATTATATCGCGGCAGGCGGACGCTTCGGCATCGGCAGCGATTCCAACGTCCTTATCAGCGCGCCGGAAGAATTGCGCACCCTGGAATATGCGCAGCGTCTGACCTTGCGCGGGCGCAACGTGCTTGTTGCCGAAGCAGGACAATCGAGCGGCCGGGCTTTGTACGATGGCGCACTGACAGGCGGCCATCAGGCGCTGGGCGTTTCGGTTTTTGGACTGAAGGAAGGCGCGCCCGCCGATCTGGTGAGCCTCGATGCAGACAATCCCGGCCTCGCAGGCAAGAAGGCGGACACCATCCTCGATAGCTGGATATTCGCGGGCGCCGGTTCGGTGGATTGCGTCTGGCGGGCGGGCGTGTGCCTCGTAGAGCGCGGACGCCACAAAAGAAGGGAACAAATCGCGCGCAGATACAAAGAAGTGCTTGCCCACATTGTGAATTAGCTCACAAATTGCCAATCTGTCCTCTGACGGATTGAGGGTCCGCCGGGGGCATGTTTCCGACATGGTGAAAAAAATTCGGGTCACCTTGCCGGTGGACAATCCGGCGAGTGCGAAGCTTGAAAAGGCCCAGGGCCGCGCACGCCTTGTTTGCGTGGGCGACTGGACTGTCAGCGAGCTTTCCGATCTCGACGAACAGCTTTCCGCCATCGACCTGAAGGGCGCGCGCGACCTGGAGATCGACGCCAGCGGCATCGCTTCGCTCGACAGCGGCGGCGCATGGCTGCTGCTGCGCACGAAACGCAAGGCGGACAAGGCGGGCGCGAAAGCGGCGCTGATCGTCCCGGAAAAATATCACCCGTTGCTGGAGACGATGGATAGCGGGCATACCGCGCCGCCCGTCACCCATCCGCCGCACAAAGGCCTTCGTGGCCTTCTGGAACGCACTGGCGAAGGCACCGTCCACGCGCTGCGGCAGGGTTACGACCTTCTGGGCTTTCTGGGCCGCGTCGCGGTGGAAACCGTGGAAGCGTTCCTGGCGCCGCGCCGCGAATTGCCGTTCCCTGCATTCATCCACCAGATTGAAGAGACCGGAGTGACGGCGCTTCCGATCGTGGGACTTCTGGCTTTCCTGCTCGGCATCGTCATCACCTATCAGGGCGCGGATCAGCTCGCGCGCTTCGGCGCGCAGATCTATACCATCGATTTCCTCGGCATCGGCTTTCTGCGCGAGCTGGGCGGGCTTGTCACCGCCATCATCATCGCGGGCCGTTCCGGTTCGGCCTTCACCGCGCAGATCGGCACCATGCAGGTGAATGAAGAACTGGATGCGATGCAGACGATCGGTCTCAATATCGCGGAGACGCTGGTTCTGCCGCGCGTGCTCGGCCTTGTGATCGCGCTGCCGCTGCTTACCTTCTTCGCCGACATCGTGGGCATCATCGGCGGCATGGTGATGACCTATTTCGATCTGGGCGTGACCATTCCCGCCTTCATGCGCGAGCTTGGCAACGCCATCACCGTGAAAACGCTGATGGTCGGCCTGATCAAGGCGCCGGTCTTCGCCTTCATGATCGCGCTGGTCGGCTGCTTCGAAGGCATGCGTGTGGAACGCAACGCCGCCTCCGTCGGCAAGCTGACGACGCGCTCGGTGGTGGAATCCATCTTCCTCATCATCGCGGCGGATGCGGGTTTCTCGGTCCTCTTTTCGGTGCTGGGCATATGAGCGCGGCGGCAGCAAAAGCCCAGAAGGAAGCCGCGCTGCGCGCCGGCAAAAAGGACGATGTCATCATCCGCGTGCGCGGCCTGGTGAACGGCTTCGGCGGCAAGATCATTCACGACCATATCGATCTCGATGTGAGGCGCGGCGAAGTGCTGGGCGTGGTCGGCGGATCGGGCACCGGAAAATCGGTGCTGCTGCGTTCCATCGTCGGCCTCAATCATCCGCTCTCCGGCAGCATCAAGGTGTTCGGGCAGGAAACGGTCGGCCTCGCGCCGGACGAGATGCGCGGGCTGCAACTGCATTGGGGCGTGCTGTTTCAGGAAGGCGCGCTGTTCTCGTCCATGACCGTGGCGCAGAATATCCAGGTGCCGATGCGCCGCTGGACCAACCTGTCCCAGCCGTTGATGGACGAGTTGGCGGCGATGAAGCTGTCGCTCGTCGGTTTGCCGGAGGATGCGGCGCGCAAATATCCATCGGAGCTTTCCGGCGGTATGAAGAAGCGCGCCGGCCTTGCGCGCGCGCTCTCGCTCGATCCGGAACTGCTCTTCCTGGATGAGCCGACGGCGGGCCTCGATCCGATCTCCGCGTCGCAATTCGATCAGCTCGTCGGCGATCTGCAGAAAAGCCTTGGGCTCACCGTGTTTATGGTCACGCACGATATCGACACGCTGCGCGCCACCACCGACCGCATCGCCGTGCTGGTGAACAAGAAGATCAAGGTCGGCACGATCAAGGAATTGCTGCAGGACGGCGATCCCTGGATTCACGAATACTTCGCTGGGCCGCGTGGGCGTGCGGCGCTGGACTCTTAAGGAGAGGGGCTGAGAGGCCATGGAAACAAAAGCAAATTACGTCGCGGTCGGCGCTTTCGTGCTCGCCAGCGTGTTGGGGTTCGTGGTCGCGCTGCTGTGGCTCGCGGGCGCGCAATATTCCGCGGAATACGCCTATTACCGCACCTATTTCTCCGGCGCGGTGACGGGACTGGGGGACGGCACCATCGTCCGCTACAACGGCATCAATGTCGGCCATGTCAGCAAGCTGACCTTCGACCCCAACGACCCCAAGCGTGTGATCGTCGATCTGCAGGTCGATCCTGCCCTGAAGATCCACAGCGACTCCATCGCTTCCATCGCCAGCGAAGGGCTGACCGGCGGCTCCTATGTGGAAATCGACGGCGGCTCGGCCGGCGCGCCGGTGCTGGAGCGCCGCATGTTCGGCGAGTATCCCGTCATTCAGTCCAAGCAATCGACCTTGCAGCAGTTGGAACAGTCCGCGCCGGAACTGATCGCCAAGCTGAGCCATGTCGCCGACCGGCTGAACACGGCGCTGAGCGACGAGAATATCAAGGCCTTCTCGGATATCCTGTCGAACGTAAAAACCACAACCGACGTGTTCAAGGCGCGTTCCGCGGACATCGACCATACGCTGCACAATGTCTCACTGGCGTCGGATACGCTGAACGTCGATCTGCAGGAGCTGCACACCACGCTTGGCAACGCCAATGTCTCGGTGACCAAGGTGAGCCGCCTCGCGGATGACGCGGATGCCGCCGTCAACGGCGCCAATCTGGATCAACTCTCCGATCAGGTGCGCACGCTGGCGCGCAGCCTGACCAAGCTGTCCAATGGGCTCGAACGCGAACCCACCAAACTTCTCTTCGGCGATCGTCGCAAAGGATACACACCCCAATGAGCGCGCTCTCCCGATTCTCGCGCCGCGCGGCGCTCATCGTTTTCTCGGCAGCAGCACTCTCTGCCTGCGGCAGCCTGATTGGGCCCAGCGAAGTGCCGCCGCAGATCTATGTTCTGCGTCCGCAGTTCGGCCCGGTGGCCAACGCACCGGCGACGAGCTGGCAGATCGGCATTCCGCAGCCGATCACAAGCGACGTGCTGGACAGCAAACGCATCTCGCTGATCCGCGGCCAGACAATGGACTATTACGCCAACGCCGCGTGGACCGATCAGACCGGCGATCTTCTGCAGGATCTGCTCGTCGAGGCGTTTGAGAAAAGCGGCAAGGTGAAAGCGGTGGGGCCGACCTCGGGCGGCGTGCGCGCCGACTTGCTGGTGGTGACGGAAGTGCGCGACTTCACGGCGCATTACGCCAGCGAGAACGGCGCTCCCAACGTCGTGGTGGATATCGTGGCCAAGCTGATCACCTCCAACCACCATGATGTGGTCGCCACGCACGATGCGCGCGCCGAAGTGGCGGCGGGGGCCAACAGCCTTCCCGCCGTGGTGCAGGCGTTCAACCAGGCCACGGGGCAGGCGATCGCCGAGATCGTGAGCTGGTCGCTTAGCAACGCCACGCCGCAGGCCTCCGATGCCTTGCCGCCGACGACCGCCGCACCGGCCCGCCGCCATCGCCGCCACTGACGCGGCGCCGGTGGAAGCGGGGCGCAAATCGCTGTAACGAAAGCCATGCCTCCAGCGAACAAACCTGACGGGCCCGAAAAGGCGTGGGCGGACCTGATGCGGGCAGGCCTGGCGGGGGACGCCGCCGCCTATCGCCTGCTTCTGGAGGCCATCGCGCCGCGGCTGCGCAAATTCGCGGGCAACGGTCTGTCGCGGATCGGCAATGCCGATATCGAGGATGTGGTGCAGGAGATTTTGTTGGCGATCCATCTGAAGCGTCAGACATGGATGCAGGATCAGCCCTTCCTTCCCTGGCTGAATGCGATCGCGCGCCACAAGCTGATCGACGTGATGCGCCGCAAAGGCCGCCGCGGCGAAGTGCCGATCGAGGGGTTTATTGAAATTCTTCCGGACGAAGCGCCCGCGCCGGAAACCTCGCACAGCGAATTGAACAAGCTGGTCTCGCGGCTGGACAGCAGGCAGCGGAGCGTCGTCTCGTCCATCTCGCTGGACGGCCACAGCATCAAGGACACGGCCACGAAGCTCGGCATGAGCGAAGGCGCGGTGCGCGTCGCTTTCCATCGCGGCCTGAAGAAACTGGCGGAACTTTATCGCACGGGACGCAGCGCGTGAAGACAGACGATCTCATCGCCTCGCTCGCCGCCGACGCGCCTGCACAGCGTCCGCTGCGCCGCCTGTTCGCGGCGGCGGCGATCCTGGGTGCGCTAGTCGCGTGCCTCCTGTTCCTAGTGACGCTCGGACCGCGGCCGGACATCCACCAGGCCGTGCATACCGTTCGCTTCGATTTCAAATTCGTGGTGACGATCGTGCTTGCGGTCACAGCCTTCTTCGTCATGCGTGACATGGCGCGCCCCGAAGTGACGCAGAGCCGGTTGCGTCCGCTGCTCTGGGTTGCGCCGGTACTCCTTGTTCTCGCTGTCGCAGCCGAACTCATGGCGGTGCCGCAGGATCAATGGATGCCGCGCCTCATCGGCCACAACATGCGCTTCTGCACCACAATGATCCCGCTCTTTGCGCTGGCCCCGCTGGCGCTGCTGCTCTGGGTGCTGCGCCGTGCCGCGCCGCAAAGTCCCACGCGGGCGGGCGCCATTGCGGGTCTTATCGCCGGTGGAATCGGCGCGGCGTTCTACGCGGCGCATTGCTTCGACGATTCGCCTCTCTTCGTCGCCGCCTGGTACACATTGGCAATCGGTATGGTGACGGGCCTTGGCGCGCTTCTGGGATCGCGCCTTCTGCGCTGGTGAGCGGCTAGTTTTGAGCGCTTTTTTGTTCGCATGGCGGATTCCACACCGCGTATATTGACCTTTCATTTTTACTGGGGACGATGGCATTTCGGCGCTGTATGCTGCCGAAGGTCCAGTTTTTTCGAGCAGTCCGGCTCTTGGTCACGGAAGTTGTGATGTTATCTGGTGTGTCTGGCGTATCTGTCGAGTTTGATCCTTCCCGCTCCTCCAAACCGGCGCTCGCATTTCTGAAGGATTATTGGGACGCCAAGCGCGGCCAGCGCGCCATGCCGTCGCGCGCCGGCATCAATCCCGCCGAGATGAAGCAACATATCCGCGCCATCGTTCTGGTGGATGCGCTGCCCGGCTACGCCGATTTCCGCTATCGCATGATCGGCAGCGACGTCACGGAATACATGCTGGGCGATGCGACCGGGAAAACCGTGCGCGAAGCCATGGTGCGTTTTGGCGAGGAGCATGGGGCTGGCGCCGTCGCCGCCTATGCTCATATGGCGCAGAACCGCCTTGTCATGCGTCTGTACGGCTCGGCAGCGTGGCTGGGCCATCCGCATCTGGATTTCGATTCGATCCACCTTCCGCTTTCGGACGATGGTGAGCACGTCAACATGATTATCAGTGCGGTCGTTTTCGAACCCGCTGCTGGCCTGAAAGGCTGACGTTGCGGTAGCTCGCGCGGCTCCGCGCGCTTGGCTAACATGGGTCTTCGCCATCGAGGGACCGCCATGCCGATCGAGAACCGCATCACCGACATGCTGGGCGTCCAATATCCCATCGTGCAGGCGCCGATGGGCTACATCGCGCGCGCGCAACTGGCGTCCGCCGTTTCCAATGCGGGCGGCCTCGGCATCATCGAAACCTCGTCCGGCCGCCTCGATGAAGTGCGCGCCGAAGTGAAGAAGATGCGCACGCTCACCACAAAGCCTTTCGGTTTGAACGTCGCGCTCGCCTTCGTGCGCGATCCGGACATCGTGAAATTCGTGCTCGATCAGGGCGTGAAATTCGTCACCACCTCGGCCGGCGATCCGATGAAGATCGT
>JAFECP010000007.1:86535-115358 GCA_018242105.1 Pseudomonadota bacterium | reverse complement strand
TGCGAGAAGGTGAAGGTGCCGGTGATCGCCGCGGGCGGCATCACCGATGGCCGCACCATGGCGGCGGCCTTCGCGCTGGGCGCCGAAGGCGTGCAGATGGGCACGCGCATGGTGTCGGCGGCGGAATCGCCGGTGCATCGGAACTGGAAGAACGCGATCCTCGAGGCGGAAGAAACCTCCACCGTCTTCCTCAACCGCTTCGGCCCCGGCCCGGCGTTGCGCGCGCTGCGCACCGAGAAGACGACGAAGTTCGAGAAGGAACCGCCCGCCAACATCATGGCGGAGTTCGGCAACGCGCTGGCTCTTTATTTCGGCGGCGACATGGAAGCGGCCATCGCGCTCTCCGGCCAGGTCGCGGGCCGCATCGACAGCATCAAGCCGGTGAAGCAGATTGTCGACGAGACCGTGGCGGAGTTCCACGAAACGATTGCGCGGTTGGGGAAGAAGTATTCCAATTAAAGCACCTCCCCCTTGTGGGGAGGTCGACAAAATTCGTAGCGCAGCGAAGAATTTTTCGGGTGGGGGGATCGTCGTGCATCGCCCCCCACCCGGATCGCTTCGCTCTCCGACCTCCCCACAAGGGGGAGGTGATTGAGAGTCTTGAATGCCCACCCTGAACCGCGAAGGCGTCGATATCTATTATGAGGTTCACGGCTCCGGGCCGGTGATCCTGCTCAGCCACGGCTATTCCTCGACTTCCGCCATGTGGCGCGGCCAGATTTCGCCGTTCTCCAAGGAACACACGCTCGTCACCTGGGACATGCGCGGTCACGGCCAGAGCGATTATCCGGAAGATCAATCGCAATACAGCGAAGAACACACCGTCGCCGACATGGCGGCGATCCTCGATGCGGTGGGCGCGGACGATGCCATCATCGGCGGCTTGTCGCTGGGCGGTTACATGTCGCTGGCGTTTCATCTGGCGCACCCGGATCGCACGCGCGCGCTGCTCATCATCGACACCGGCCCCGGTTTCAAGAAGGACGAGCCGCGCGCCGACTGGAACGCCAATGCCGAGCGCACAGCGCAGAAATATGCGGAGGAAGGTCTTGGACCTTTGAGCGCCGCCACTGCCGAGCGCCGCACGGCGCATCATCGCAACGCACGGGGGCTGGAGCTGGCCGCGCGCGGCATGCTGGCCCAGCGCGATGCCCGGGTGATCAACTCGTTGCCGGACATCAAGGTGCCGTCATTGGTCGTGGTCGGCGCGGAAGACACCAATTTCCTTGTCGCAGCGGATTACATGGCGAAGAAGATTCCCGGTGCAGAGAAAGCTGCCATCCCCGGCGCCGGCCACGCCGCCAACATCGACAAGCCGAAGACGTTTAACAAGACGGTTGTCGATTTTCTGAAGAGACACAATCTTTAACTTACCATAGACCGTCATGGCCGCCCTCGTGGCGGCCATCCATTTTCCAGAAGCAGCGCAAGCAATCGTCCGTCTCTGGAAAATGGATGGCCGGGACAAGCCCGGCCATGACGGAATGGGTGTTGGTGTGTGACTTCTAACCGCTACCGGAGTTTTTCTCTCCCCCTTCGGGAGGAGAGGGAATAGTGTCAGCACATGACCGACAAGAACCACAAACCCGAAACCATCGCCGCCCAGGGTCTTGGCTGGATCGACGAGACGACGCGCGCGGTGTCGCTGCCGATCCACATGTCCTCCACCTTCATCCGCGATGCGGACAACCAGTATCGTTCGGGCCGCGAATATGCGCGCTCCGACAATCCCACTTACGACCAGCCCGAAGCGGTGCTCACCGCGCTGGAGAATGGCAAAGCGGCGATGCTGCTCGCATCGGGCATGGCGGCGGCGAGCGCCTGCTTCCTTGCGCTGAAGCCCGGCGATCATGTGGTGATCCCCAAGGTCATGTATTGGGGCCTGCGCCTGTGGCTGATGGATTTCGCGCGCGGCTGGGGCCTCGATGTCGAAGAAGTCGAGATGAGCGATCTTTCCGCCGTGAAAGCGGTGATGCGCCCAGGCAAAACGAAGCTGGTCTGGATCGAGTCGCCCGGCAATCCGATGTGGAACGTCACGGATATTGCGGCTGTCGCGGAGATCGCGAAGAAGGCCGGTGCAAGGGCTGCCGCCGACTCCACCGTCTCGACGCCCGTGCTCACGCGCCCGCTCGATCTGGGCTGCGATATCGTCATGCATTCGGCGACGAAATATCTGAACGGCCATTCCGACATCGTGATGGGCGCGCTGATCGCCAAAGCGGAAGACGAATATTGGGAGCGCGTTTCCGGCGTGCGCAGCCGCGTCGGCGGCATCCCCGGCTCATTCGAGGCGTGGTTGTTGCTCCGCGGCATGCGCACGCTGTTTCCGCGCGTGAAATCGGCTTGCGCCAATGCGCAGAAAGTGGCGGAACATTTCGCGATGCATCCGCGCATCGAGGAAGTTCTCTATCCCGGCCTGAAGAACCATGCCGGTCACGCCATCGCGGCGAAACAGATGCAGGGCGGCTTCGGCGGCATGTTGTCGATCCGCGTGAAGGGCGGCGAGGGCGCGGCCATCGCCACGGCGGCGCGCGTGAAATTGTGGAAACGCGCCACATCGCTCGGCGGCACCGAAAGCCTGATCGAACATCGCGGCTCCATCGAAGGCCCCGGCGCGCCATGCCCGATGGATTTGCTGCGCCTGTCGGCGGGCATCGAGGATGCGTCCGATCTCATCGCCGATCTGGAGCAGGCGCTGGACGGCAACGCCTGAAAAATTTTGCAGGGGCGGGTCGAAAATTTTTCGCGCGCAGAATTTCTGCGGCGCCGAAAATCCGGCGATTAGTTTGCGTAATCAGCCGCTTAGATGATTTTCCTGTTGTAAGGACAATTCTCTTGACACCGTGACGGTACCCCCGTACACTTTTGCCAACTCTCGAACTGCGCCCGGACGGCAGCCGTCGCTGAAAAGCGGCGGTTTTTCTGTGTTTGGAGCGCGGTTCGCACCGTCAACCCACATCGTCATCCCCGGCCTTGTGCCGGGGACCCATTTTCCAGAAGCGGAGATCGTCCTGGCCGGTCTCTGGAAAATGGGTGGCCGGGACAAGCCCGGCCATGACGGAGTTTTTTTGGAAAGACCAACACATGCACAAACTCTAACTCCGCCCTCGCCCTGATCGCCTTTGGCCGGCTTGCCGGTGTGGTCCGCTGCTGACGCATGCGGCCACCGGATTGGCGGAAGAACGATCATCACCCGGTTCATCGCGCCCATTTGTAAGCCGCGTTGAATAGGCTGGCGCCTCATATCGCGCCTGGTGTCGAGGGGAACCCACACGCAGATATGCCCAGCTCGCCCACGATGCTCACAAGGAGACGTGCGATGCGAAGCAGGCAAAAAAGAACGGCGGGACAATTCTGTCCCGCCGCTTTGTATTTTCGCGAAAGCCGGGAAACTATCCCGCCTTCGTCTCCGCGATGTAGCGGTCCACCACCTTGTCGAGAATGGCGAGCGGCACCGCGCCGCACACCAGCACCGCCTTGTGGAATTGCCGGATGTCGAACTTCGCGCCCAGCGCCGCCTTCGCCTTTGCGCGCTGCTTGAGGAAATCGAGCTTGCCCACCATGTAGGCGCAAGCCTGGCCTGGCCACACGCAGTAGCGTTCGACTTCGGTGATCGCCGAGGCATCCAGATCGCCCAGCGTATCGGTGTAATACTTGATCGCCTTCTCGCGGCTCCACTTCATCGCGTGCATGCCGCTATCGACGACCAGGCGCACCCCGCGGAACATCGCATCGTGCATGTAGCCGATGCGGCCCCACGGATCGTCGGCATACATGCCCATCTCGTCGGCCATCTGCTCCGAATAGAGTGCCCAGCCTTCGATATAGGCGGTGAAGCCCGACACCTTGCGGATCAGCGGCAGGTCGGTTTCCTGCTGGATGCTGAGCTGCATGTGATGGCCCGGGATGCCTTCGTGATAGGAGAGCGTCGAAAGCGTCCAGCTCGGCACTTCCGCCGTGTCGCGCAGGTTGATGTAGTACATGCCCGGGCGCTTGCCATCGAGCGAGCCCGGATTGTAGTAGCCGCCCGGCGCGCCCGCTTCCGTCGCCTTCGGCACGCGCTTGATCTGAAGATCGGCCTTGGGCAGCACGCCGTAATATTCTGGCAGGCGCGCGCGGATTTTCTGGATCTTCACGTTCAGGTCGGCAAGCAGCTTCTCCTTGCCTTCATCGGTGTTCGGGTAGCGGAATTTCGGATCGTTATACATGCCGCGCAGGCGCTCGCCGACGGTGCCTTTGGTGAGGCCGAGCTTCTTCATGTCGGCATCGATGCGCGCGGTGTAATCGGCCACCACTTCGAGGCCGGTCTTGTGGATCTCTTCCGGCGTCATGTTCGTCGTCGTCGCGGCGATGACACTGTCGGCGTAATAGGCTTCGCCCTGCGGCAGGCGCCATACGCCCGCGTCATGCACGGCCTTGCTGCGCATGTCCTTGGCAAGCGCGATCTGCCGGTCGAGCGCAGGGTAGAGCTTGTCGCTGACGATCTTGGTGGCGCGCGCTTGCCAGTCGCCTGGGATGTTCTTGGCTTTCGCCTTGGTGACGAGCGCTTCGACCATCACGGACTTGCCGGCATCCACGCCGCGCAGCGCCGCCATCTGCGTCAGCGCCTTGTCGAGCGCGAAGTCCGGCGGGATCACGCCCAGCGCCACGTCGTGGCGAACCGCTTCGCTGTCGCGATCCAACGCCAGCGCCACGCCATCCAGGCGCTGCAGATAATATTCCGCATCGTCCTTGGTCTCGACGGGCTGCTGGCTGGCGAGGAAGTCGGGGAATTGCTGATAGGTGCCAGTGAGCTGGCTCACGATGTAAGGCGCGCCCGCACCCTGGCCGCCATAATTGTACTTCTTGTCGTCGCCGTCCTGGATCTGCAATCCGTACTGGATGATCTCGTAATTGAGTTCGTCCATTCCGGTGAGCGGCTTGGAATCGAATGCGTTGAGGCGCTGAAGCTGGCTGGCGGTGAGGTCTTTCTGCTTCTGGTACCCGGCCAGCGAATTGTCGTCGATCTCGCCGCGCTGTTTGGCGCGTGCGCCAGTATCGACGCCGAGGAACGTCGCACCGATCGGCGACAGGTCCAGATTCTCGGTCATGAACTGGTCGAACAGTTTGTTCAGCGCCGCGCCGGAGGGGTTGGCGGGCGCGGTGGCCGTTCCGGCGGCGCGGGCAAGCGTCGGTGTCGCCAGCGCGCCCAGCGCGGCTGCGGCGACGCCGGATTTCAGGATTTGACGGCGATGAAGCATGAAGAATTCCCCTTCCTTTGCGATGCGCAAGAGTTAAGGGGCAGGGCGTTATGGGACAAGGCGCACGAAGCGAAGTTAAGCCTCTTTGTTGTCAAAAATCCGTGCGGCGCACTATTGCCGCACCATACATGACGGGCATGGCTGCTCCGCGCCGCTCAATGCGCTTCGAATCTCTTCGCAGTTGCGAGAAAATCGGCCAATCCGACGATCTCATTGTATTGCTGGAAGGTAATGCGCGCGCGGGCTTCGGCCTTTGTGCCGAGCAGTTTCGCATAGACCTGCTCGAGCGCGGCCGATGCGGCCAGCAAGGCACTGATCGGATAAAGCGCGATCTTGTAGCCCATCTGCTGCAGGGCTTCAGGTGAGAGCATCGGGGTCTTGCCGTCCTCCACCAGATTGGCGACGAGGGGCGTGCCGGAAAATGTTTTTGCGACCAGGGCGAGTTCGTCCTCGCTGCGCGGTGCTTCGATGAAAAGAATGTCGGCGCCGGCTTTCAGGAAGGCTTCGCCCCGGCGCAAGGCTTCATCCAGATCGTGCGTTGCGCGCGCATCGGTGCGGGCCATGATCTTGAAAGCTTTGGAGGTGCGCGCTTCGGAAGCCGCGCGGATTTTCGCGGCGGCTTCGGCAAGCGGGATGACTTCCTTGCCTTCCATATGGCCGCAGCGCTTGGGCGACACCTGATCTTCGAGCTGGATGCATTGCGCGCCGGATTGTTCATAGGCGCGCACCAGCCGCGCGACATTGAGCGGTCCGCCATGGCCATTGTCGCCATCCGCGATCAGCGGCACTGGCGCAACGCTTCCGGCGATGGCGCGCACGCGCTCGGTCATCTGTTCGGCATTGACGAGGCCGATGTCCGGAACGCCGAAGCCTGCGCCCGCCACGCCGAAGCCGGTCATGTAAACCGCCTTCGCGCCGCTCTTCACCGCAATGCGCGCCGACAGCGCGTCGAACGCGCCGGGGAGAACGAGAATGCCCGGAGCTTTCAGCAATGCCTCGAAAGATTGAACCATGACGAATCTATCTCCGGTCGATCAATCCCATCGGGTCGTCCTTGTTATCGGCAGGTGCGGCGACTTCCACGATTGGGTCCGGCACATCGTCATACTCCAGTTTCAGCGCCTTGGTGGTGACAGCGTGCAGATCGTAGAGCGATGTGATGTAGGTGAATTCCAGAATCTCTTCTTCGGAAAGATGCTTCTTCAGTTCATCGAAGATGCCATCCGCCACGCGCCCGCCCATCAGCACCAAACCGTCGGTGTAAGCGAGCAGGGCGCGCTCGACCGGCGTGTAGCAATCGGCCACCTGCCAATGCGGTATGGCTCTGATCTTTTCTTCCGGCAGGCCCACACCGCGGCAGGCCTTGCAATGCTGCGAATAGACGAACTGGCTGCCGCGCGCCCAGCCGACGCGCGTCTGTCCCAATTCGCGCAGCTTGGGGTCGAGCTTGCGTTTCGGGCTGCGATACAGCGCGAAGCCCGCGACGGCATGGTCGAACACGTCCGGCGATCCGGCATAGACGGTCCACCAGTTTCCCGGCGTTCCGGTCGCGGTGCCCGGCTCCTTCACCGGATCGCGTTCACCGAAGAGAAGCTTGTAGATCTGCTGCGCGCCCGCATGGGCATCTGCTTTTGGGACTTCGTGTAATCGCGGCATGACGTTCTCCCGATGGTTATCGCTGCGTCAACCGTGACGGCGCGAATGGCATTCGATGAAAACTCTCGCACAAATCGATGCAATTGCACGCTTCTCATTTCAGCGCGCCGCAATCAGTTCCGCCGCAAGATGCGAAAACCGGCCGCAGCGCCGGTTTGGCTGGGAGAAATGCCGTGAGCGAAAGCCTTATGCCGCCCCCGCGGACGGATCGGATGCATGTGCTTGTGCTCGCTTCGCAGAAGGGCGGCTCTGGAAAGACGACCTTGTCGGGCCATCTCGCGGTGGAAGCGGACAAGGCGGGCATCGGGCCTGTCGCGTTGATCGACACCGATCCGCAAGGCTCGCTCGCGCAATGGTGGAACGCCCGCGAAGCGCCGGCGCCGCATTTCGCGCAAGCCGGCGTGCTGGAGTTGGACGAAGCGCTCGATCATCTGGAAAAGGCCGGCATGAAGCTGGTGGTGATCGACACCCCGCCTGCGATCACCGGTGCGATCTCCCGCGTCGTGGCGCATGCCGATCTGGTGCTGGTGCCCACGCGCCCCAGTCCGCACGATCTGCGCGCGGTTGGCGCAACGGTCGATATCGCGGAGAAGCATGACAAGCCGCTGGTGTTCGTGGTGAACGGCGCAACGGCGCGCGCGCGCATCACCGGTGAGGCTGCGGTAGCGCTGTCACAACATGGCACCGTCGCGCCGGTCACGCTGCATCACCGCGTCGATTTCGCGGCGAGCATGACGGACGGGCGCACGGTCGGCGAAGCTGCGCCGAAATCGGCGTCATCGAAGGAGATACGCGACCTGTGGCTCTATGTGCAGGACCGCCTGTCGCGGCTGACAAATGACGGGAAGATCGTGCCGGACAAGCGCCCCGAACATTTCGCGGTGAGCGCGCTCAGCGTTGCGGACACCGGCGATGTCGAAGAGCCCGAGCCTGAATGGCAGCCGCCGGCGATGACGCAGAATGCGCCGCTGCCGCCTTTGCCGGCAAACGACTCCGCCGTCGTTACCATCGAAAAACCGCCATTTCCGGATGGCATCGACCGGCGCTCCGGCGCTGACCGCCGCGCAGCGCAACCCCACATGTTTGGCGGCGGCGGGCGCCGCACCCATTCCTTTGGCCGCCGCTCGACCGACCGGCCGTCTTTTGAAAATGGAGGTGGCCGATGAGCCAGGCCCGGTTCGCGCCGATCACGGCGAGCCTTCTTGCACGCAAGGGAAGCGCGATGCCGTCCGCCATGGCGCCGCATCATCCCGCGCCTGTGTTCGTGGAGACGCCGCGGCCTGTGACGCAAGCACCTGCTGCGCCCGTGCAGGACAATAGCGACCGCGACGCGCATCCGCCGCACGATCCTTCGCGGCCCAAGAAGCTGTTCATCTCGTTATCGCACCGCGAGCATGAGCGGCTGGCGATCGCCGCGGTGAAGACCGGGCTCGATCGCCACCAACTGGTGCGCGATGCGCTCGAAGCCTATTTCGAGCAGCTCTCGCGCGACATGCGGGATGGATGCGCCTGCATGTCAGGCGCGAAAGCCTGTAGCTGCGAAGCCTAGAGCGCAATCGGGTGAAGTGTGAGCGGTTCACCCGCAAATTGCGCGGCAATCTAATGCGCTGATTCCTTCAGCAGCTCCGCCATCTGGTCGTGCCACACGGCCGCCCAGGTGTGCGTGCCGTGGCCATGCGTCTGCATGGACTCGGGAATCACTACATATTTGATGCGCGGGTTGCGCGCGGCGAGGCCCTCGGCAATGCCGAGATAGGGCGGGTTGATGAAATCGTCGGCGGAGTTCACCCACATCGTCGGCGCCTTGATGGCCTCCAGCCTGGCCGAAGGATCGTAGTCGCGCGACGAGCCGACCTGATAGAGGAAGTCGTTCGCGTCCAGTTCGGAGAAGTAGCTCGCCGTTTTTTCCGCGAGATATTTGTCCGCGTCGTCGCGGGTGGGCAAATCCTTCTGCATCTGCTGCGGCGCGCTGCCGGCGATCAGCAGCATGTCCACGGCGACGCGCAGGCCCATCAAGGGTTCGGTCTTGTAATTGCCGTTGTCCCATGCCGGGTCGTTGCGGATGGCGTCGATGATCATCTTGCGCCACAGGCGGTTGCGCCCGGCGATCTGCGCCGGCTCGCAGGCCAGCGGCATCAGCGCGTCCATCATGCCGGGCCACATCTCGCCCCACATGAAGGAATGCATGCAGCCCATCGACGTGCCCATCACAAGGCGCAGATGATTGACATGCAGCCCCTTGGTGACGAGTTCATGCTCGGCATTGACCATGTCCTCATAGCCATATTGCGGAAAGCCCGCGCGCATCCCGTCGCTCGGCTTGGAGGATTTTCCATGCCCGATGTCGTCGGGCAGGATGATGTAATACTTCCTGATGTCGAGCAGACCGCCCGGAACGAACAGCACACCGGAGAATTGCGGCCGCAGGAACTGATGTCCGCTGCCGCCCGTGCCGTGCATGATAAGAACCGCATTCGTGACGCGGCCGGATTTGTCGCGCACGGGCGTCCCCAGCGTCGTGTAATGCAAACGCAGCGTGCCGAGCGTCTCGCCATCGGAGAATTTGTAGTTCTTGACGATGTAGTCGCCTTCCTTCGTGGGGAGGGAAGGCGCCGGTTGTGCAAGGGCCATGGAAGAACCGGCGAACGCAAAGCAGGCGGCCATGGCAAGACGGATCGACGAACGCATGGAAAATCCCCCAATTCGCAGAGCGCATGTTCCCGCGAAAGGCCGCGTTCGTCTATGCCTCGCGGGAAAGTTCTTCTCTATGCCGCATCTTCACGGTGCCCGCGCGTTCGAGCTTGCCCCAGCCGACAGAGGGGCCTCGGATCGCGGTGATAATGGACCGCACCACGACATAATACATGATCTGACGATAACCGAAGCGTTGCAGCGGCAGCCACCAGAGCAGGCTCCAGTTTTCCCGCTTCTCGATGAGGAAGCCGAAGATCGCCGCAAGTAGATCGACCACCACGAAGACCACATAGTAGATGCCGACGGTGATCAGATCGGTGTTCTGGAATTCCGCACCGTGCTCGAGATAAGCGAGCCATTGCCACACAAGCTGCCAGAGGAGCAGCAGATCGGCGAGTGGCGCGAAGGCCGTCAGGAATATCTGGAATACCCAGACTTGCGGCAGCGCGATGGTGCCGAGCGCGCCATACCGCGGGTTGAACGTCATGCTGCGGTATTTCCACAGGCATTGCAGCGTGCCGTAGGCCCAGCGGAAGCGTTGCTTGGCGAGCCCGCGCACCGTGGCCGGCGCTTCGGTCCAGGCGATCGCCGAACTGTCGAACTTCACTTCATAACCGGCGCGCTGCACGGCGATAGTGAGATCCTGATCTTCCGCCAGCGTTTCGGCAGGGAAACCGCCCAGTTCCAGCAGCACGCTCTTGCGCCATGCGCCGACGGCGCCGGGGATAACGGTCAGCGTGCCGAGCGCGGCGAGTGCGCGGCGTTCCAGATTTTGCGCAACGACATATTCCAGCGCCTGCCAACGCGTAATCATGTTGATGCGGTTGCCGACTTTCGCGTTGCCGGCGACGGCGCCGATCTCGTCATCGACGAACCAGCGAACCAGACGGGCGATAGTGTCCTGCTCGAACTGGGTGTCGGCATCGAGTGCGACGACGATGTTCCCGCGCGCGCGTGTGAGAGCAGTATTGAGCGCATTCGCTTTACCGGAATTGGCGACGGAGATCAGCTCGACACGCGGATGCGAGGCGAAATTCTCCGTCAACACGGCGAAGGTTCTGTCCTTCGATCCGTCATCGATGACGATGACGTCCAGGTCGCGATAGGAGCTGGAAAGGATGCCGCGCACCGTGTTGGCGATCACGCTCTCTTCATTGTAGGCGGGAATGATTACGGAAACGTGGAAGGGATCTTTCTTCGGCGGCGGCTCCTGCGAGTGCGCTTCGCTGCGCCGGTTCCACAGGCTCAGGCCAGCCAGGAAGATGAGACGCGAAACTCCCATCCAGATCGCCGCCAGGAAGCAGAAATACAAAATCTTGCCGAGCACCGAGAGTGAGAGGAACACGAAACGGTCGGTGATCAGCGCGATGGTTGGGGGAAGCGGCGGCATCACCTGATCGCGCGTCATGCCCGCGAGCTTGGCGACCGTGGTGAACTGGTAGCCTTCGGCGCGCAGCTTATCGATGATGATGGGCAACGCTTCGACGGTTTGCGAGCGGTCACCGCCCGCATCGTGCAGCAGCACGATGTTGCGCGGCGAATCGGATTTGGCGCCATGGATCTGATCGAGCGTGCGCTGCACGATCTTCTTCACGCCCGG
The DNA here is from genome assembly GCA_018242105.1 of Pseudomonadota bacterium. GTDB lineage: Bacteria > Pseudomonadota > Alphaproteobacteria > Micropepsales > Micropepsaceae > Rhizomicrobium. Next base: position 104,168 of record JAFECP010000007.1, on the reverse strand, counting down.
CAATTCCCAGTCGACCGGATCGACATGCTCGCCGACGGCGATATAGCCGAGGTTTTGCGCCACTTCGACCGGCACGATCTCGTCGGCGTCCGTGGGCTCCGCGTCACCCAGATAAGGCGGACGGAAAAGGCGCACCGAGTGGCCCGTCAGCGCTTCCAGCAAACGCTGCGTGGCGTTCATCTCCAGCGAGACGGCTTCGGGCGGAATGTCGGACAGATTGGGATGCGTATAGGTATGGCTGCCGATGTCGTGGCCGTCCTTGAGGATGCGCTCGACGATTCCTGGATTGGCCTCCGCATTGGCGCCGATGAGGAAGAAGGTGGCCTTGACTTTCTTCTCCTTGAGGATGCGGAGAATTTGCGGCGTCCATTCCGCGTCGGGGCCGTCATCGAATGTGAGCGCCACCTGTTTCTTTGCGGCGCCGAACTGCTGAATCACATAGCCGGTCGGAAGTTTCGTGTAGCTTTCGTCATCGATGTCGCCGAATTCCTTGTCGCGTTCGAAGGTGCGGGCGCCCGCTTGCGGATGGGCGACGACCTGGAAGATCTCGCCATTGCCTTCGTAGTCGATGTCTTCGATGACCGGGATATTGTGCAGGCTTTCCGGCGCGGGCGAATCGTAAGGCTGGCCCATCACATACCAGATCGACGGGTCTTCGCTGCCAAGACGCCAGACGGCATAGCCGGCGGGTCGATAGATGTCCGCGGCGTGAATCTGGTTGTAAGCCGTCACCGCATCCAGAAACCAGACATCATGCTTGGTGCCGTCGTCTTCGACATAGGAGAAATGCGGGTTGTTGGTGGCGTCGTCAAACTGCACCTGCGCATCGGAATCGTGCGCTGCAATCACCGCTTCCTCGAAGGCAAGGCTATTCACATCGTCGCCATTCCAATCATAGGCGTAAGAGCCCAACGCGATGATGGTCTTCGCCGGATTGAGAAGCTTCATGCGCTTGTCGATGATATTTTCGAACCATGACTGGCCGGCGATGCTTCCCGGCGCACCCGGCGTCGTGTGCTCGTCATAGGCCATGAGCATCGTGTAATCGACGGAGTCCGCGAAAGTGACCCATGGCCACTTGTCGTTGGAGACGGGCGAAGCGAGGACCACGATCCAGCCGTGCGGCTTGAACGCGCTGTGCAGATTGCGCAGGAACATGCCGTAATTGCCGTAGGAATCCTCCGGAAGGGCTTCCAGATCCATCACCACGCCGTCGAGCTTGCGTTGCGTGAGATAGTTCACAAGCTGCTTGACGAACGCGGCGTTGCGCTTTGGATCGGCGAGGAGCGCGGCCATGCCCTTGCCGTCCCACACGCCGAGCGTCGCGTTCTGCACGACGGGCAGGATAGCAACGCTTTTCTTGTTGCGGCGGATGAGGTCGTAAACGCGCTGGTCGTAACCATCCTTGAACGTCAGGTTTGGTCCCTGCAGGCTGACCCAGGTCGGCATCACCCAGTCGAGCTTGGGAAGAGCGACGCGCAAGGAATCGAATGCCGATGCTTCCCAGTTGGGGAAGAAAGCGGTGGAAAGCGGGCGGCCCCGCTGCGGCAGAAGTGTGGAAGCCGCCGCCTTGCGATGCTCCCGCTGCCTGGCAAGCCGCCGTGCGCGCTGGCGCTGCGCTTTGCGGATGCGTGCGGCTTCGGCCAGTTGCTCGGCGGATTTCAAAAGTCCGGGCGCAACGGCTTTTTTCTCCAGCTCAGGCGCATGGATTGCCGTGATATGCCCGGGAAGATTGAGGATGGCCTCGCGCGGGACCGCGATGAGGCTGGCCACGAAAGCGCCCCCCAGGACCACGCTCACGATGACCGCAATCCAGCCGATCAGCGAGATGCGTGCCGCGCGTTTGCCGGAGGCGTCGAAAAAGATAGGCTTCTTTGCCATGATGTCCTGACCGGCGCTGGGCCGGATGACCGCCTTCTATTTTACTTCAGTTCCGATTCGAAAGCCCAAGACGTAGATGTCGCTGGCATCCCAACAAACAATCGCTGCGAAGGTCACGGCTGGCGTTATCTTCGCCGGTTTTGTCTTTTCTTTGGCGGCCAATCTGCCGGGGCATCTGTCGTTCGACTCCGTGATCGAGCTGGTCGAGGGGCGGACCGGAGCCTATGCCGGGTGGCACCCGCCGGTCACCTCCTGGCTCCTGGGCCTGCTGGATGCAATCCTGCCCGGAACGGCCCTTTTTGTCGTCCTCGACACACTCCTTATTTATGGCTGCTTCTGGGCCCTGATGCGCCTTGCCAAACAGCCGGCTTGGCCCGCGGCAGTGCTCGTCTTGGCGGCAGCGCTTACACCGCAATACCTGATCTATCCCGGCATTGTCTGGAAGGATGTGTTGTTCTCGGCAGCCACCATCGGCGGCTTCACGGCCATGGCCTGCGCCGCCAGTGTCTGGCCGCGCTTTTATATACGTTATGCCTGGCTCGGTCTTGCGCTGGTTCTTCTGGTGCTGGCGGCGCTGGCCCGCCAGAACGGGATCCTTCTTCTGTTCGGCGGCGTGGTCGCCTTCGGTTGGGTGGCGGCGCGGCAGGAAAATCTCGATCTGCGCCGAACCTTCATCCAGAGCGGATATGCGTTGCTTGCTGGGATCGTCGTCCTGACAGCGGCGAATGTCGCTTTGGGAACGCGGCTCACCAAGGAATTCGGCGGCGCGCGGCAATTCCGCCTGTTGCAGGCCTACGACATCATCGCCGCGCTGGCCGCGAAACCGAATCTCGCGCTGGATAGGCTGGATAAAGAAGATCCCGCACTATCAAAGGCCATGCGCAGCGATGGCGTTCGTCTCTACACGCCGCAAAGAAACGATCCCCTCGCCGGCTCACAGCCGCTCCAAACAGCGCTGACGGCAGTTCCGCCGCCGCTTCTGCGGGCGCAGTGGTTCAGCCTCATTCTTCATCATCCGATGCTCTATCTGTCATCCCGCGCCGACATGTTCGCCTGGGTGTTGTTCACGCCAACGATCGATAAATGCTTGCCGTTCACCGTCGGCGTTCAGGGACCGCAAGACGAACTCGATCAGGTGAACATGGATCCGCGCTGGGACGATCGCGATGTCTGGCTGCAGAATTATGGAGACAGCTTCGAGGGCACGCCGGTTTTCCAGCACGGATTGTTCGCGTTCCTCTCGCTGATCGTGGCATGGATACTCCTGCGCCGGCGGCGCCCGGCGGACATCGTTGTCGGCATCATGCAACTATCAGCGCTCGTCTATACCGCCAGCTTCTTCGCCATCTCGATCGCCTGCGACTACCGCTATCTCTATGTCCTCGATCTGGCGGCCGTTCTGGGCTGGTTTTATCTGGCGCTGGACTGGTACTGGCCAGAGGAATGGCTGCGCGCCCGGCTGAACGCGCCAGATGAAAACCGCGCATAAGAATTCGCGACAATTTCGACAAATTTCCCTACCAGGCCTCTGATATTGGAGTGGGGTGGCAACCTGCGCGCGGCCAGGTTGTGTGGAGCGGGAACCTTGATCGCGCGTTGAAGGATTCGCTGTCGAGAGGCAGTGCCGCGGGCAGTGCTGGCGTATCCTCCAATAAGACATTGATATTGACGGGATTTCGGGTGAGCGATCAAACGACACGCGGGCAAAGCGCTCTTGGTGCGGCCCGGAACCGGATTGGCAATGGCGTAGCATCGGCCGGACGTTGGGCGGACGATCACGTTCCCGGCGGCCGGCGGATATTCTGGATCGTATGCGGGGTGTTGCTGCTCCTGCTCGTGATCTGGGCCATCCAGCCGGATCCGAATGCTGGGCAGCGCCGCAGCCGCTTTGGTGGCGGGCCCATGCCGGTCGGCATCGCACAAGCGGCTTCAGGTGATATCGACGTGACTCTAAATGCGCTCGGCACCGTCACGCCGCTCGCCACCGTCACGGTGCGGCCGCAGGTGAGCGGGCAGTTGCTCAAATACGATGTCGAAGAAGGGCAGATGGTGAAAGCCGGCGATATTCTGGCCGAAATCGATCCGCGCACATTCCAGGCGGCTGTCGATCAGGCGGCCGGCACGCTACAGAAGGATCAGGCCGCACTGCAGGAAGCGCGCATCGACGTGCAGCGCTACGCCAATCTCGTCAAGCTGAACGCGATCTCCAAACAGACCTATACGGCGGCTGTTGCCACGGCGAAGCAGGCGCAAGGCACGGTCAAGACCGATCGGGCGTCCGTCGCCACCGCCAAAATCAATCTGAACTACACCAGGATCACCTCGCCGGTTTCCGGCCGCGTTGGTCTGCGCCAGGTCGATGTCGGCAATATCGTGGAGTCCGGGCAAGCCAACGGCATTGTCGTCGTCACCGAGTTGCAGCCGATCTCCGTGTTATTCGCCATTCCTGAAGACAATATCGGCGCGGTCATGAGGCAGGTAAACAGCGGTCAAACGCTGCGCGTGGATGCCTATGACCGTTCGCAAACCAGGAAGCTCGCAACCGGAAAGCTGTCCACCGTCGATAACCAGATCGACACCACGACGGGCACGGTGAAATTGCGCGCATTGTTCGACAACACGGAAAGCTCTCTTTTCCCCCAGCAATTCGTGAACGTGCAGTTGCTTATCAACACGCTGCACAATCAGGTCATTGTCCCCGGTGCCGCGATCGAGCGTGGATCGTCGGGTGCGTTTGTCTTTGTCGTTAATCCCGACAGCACGGTCAGCATGCGCGCCGTCACCTTGGGCGTGGCACAGGGGGACAAGCAGGCGATCACCAAAGGGCTGAAACCCGGCGATACCGTCGTGACCGATGGCGCGGACAGGTTGAAAGACGGCGCCGATGTGGCTCTGCCCAAGAGCACCGGCAAAACCATCAAAGCGCCTTCGGCTGCAGCCGGTTCGACAGCATCCGACGATGCGCGCGCCAAGCGCAAAGCAGCCATGGCGGCGGCGATGAAGCAATATTGCAGCGCCGATCTGGCCAAATACTGTCCCAACATGCAGCCCGTCTCCGCCGAAGCGCGCCGTTGTTTCTTCACCAATCGCGAAAATTTCAGCGACGATTGCAAAAACGCGCTCGCAAAGCTGCGGGGTGGCTGGCGGCATCATCGTAGCGGAGGCGGCGGCGGGCCGTAAGGCTGCTCTGCCGAGCCCGCATCATGAACATCTCCGCACCTTTTATCCTACGTCCTGTCGCGACATCGCTGCTGATGATCGCGATCCTGATCGTGGGCGCTGTCGGTTTCGGCTTTCTGCCGCTCTCCGCGTTACCGGAAGTCGATTATCCGACCATCCAGGTGCAGACCTTTCTTCCCGGTGCGAGCCCCGAAGTGATGACCACTTCGGTCACTGCGCCGCTGGAACGCCAGTTCGGCCAGATGCCTGGACTGAAGCAAATGTCGTCGGCGAGTTCGGCGGGCGCCTCCGTTGTCACGCTCCAGTTCGATCTGAGCCTGAGCCTCGATATCGCCGAACAGGAAGTGCAGGCGGCGATCAACGCGTCCGGCAACCTGTTGCCATCGAGTCTTCCCGCACCGCCGATCTACGCGAAGGTGAATCCCGCGGACGCGCCGGTTCTCACCATCGCGCTGACGTCCAGGACGATGAAGCTGACGCAGGTGGAGGATCTCGCCGATACGCGCGTGGCGCAGAAGATTTCGCAGCTTTCGGGCGTGGGCCTCGTCACCATCAATGGCGGCCAGCGTCCCGCGGTACGCGTTCAGGCGAACATTCAGGCGCTTGCCGCCTACGGCCTGAACATCGACGATCTGCGCTCGACAATATCCAACGCGAATTCGAACGCCCCAAAGGGCAGCTTCGACGGCGCATCGCGTTCCTACACGATCAACTCCAACGATCAGCTTGAGAGCGCGGACGAGTACAAGAACATCGTAATCGCCTACAAGAACGGCGCGCCGGTGCATCTGTCCGATGTCGCGACCGTGGTGGACAGCGCCGAGAACACCAAACTCTCCAGTTGGATGAATACGACGCCCGCGATCCTGCTGAATATACAGCGTCAGCCCGGTGCCAATGTGATCGCCGTCGTGGACAGCATCAAGAAGATGCTGCCGCAGATTCAGGAAGGGCTTCCCGCATCGGTCGATATGCAGGTTCTGACGGATCGCACGACCACCATCCGCGCCTCGGTCTTAGACGTCGAATTTGAATTGACCTTGGCCGTTGCGCTGGTGGTGCTGGTGATCTTCCTGTTCCTGCGCAGCATCCCGGCCACCATCATTCCCAGCCTGTCGGTGCCACTCTCCATCGTTGGCACTTTTGCGGCGATGTATCTGCTGGGCTTTTCGCTCAACAATCTTTCGCTGATGGCGCTCACCATCGCGTCGGGCTTCGTCGTGGACGACGCCATCGTGATGATCGAGAACATCTCGCGCTATCTGGAAGCCGGCGAGAAGCCGCTTGACGCAGCTCTGAAAGGCGCCGGTGAGATCGGCTTCACCATCGTATCGCTGACCGTCTCGCTGATCGCGGTGCTGATCCCGCTTCTTTTTATGCAGGAAGTGGTTGGCCGGCTTTTCCGCGAGTTCGCCGTCACGCTGGCGATTACCATCCTGATCTCCGCGGTCGTCTCGCTGACGCTCGTGCCGATGTTGTGCGCGAAGCTGCTGCGCCACCGAGACGAGAGCAAACAGAGCAAGCTTTCGCGCAAGAGCCAGGAATATTTCGATCGCCTGATTTCGGAATATGACCGGCTGCTGGGCCGGGTACTCAACCATCAGCCGCTGACGCTGCTTATCGCGGCAATCACGCTGGGCGTGACGGTGCTTCTCTATACCCTTATCCCGAAAGGCTTCTTTCCACTGCAAGATACCGCGCTGGTGCAAGGCATCACCCAGGCCGGCCCCACAGTTTCCTTCGATGCAATGGCAAAACGGCAAAATGCTGTCGCCAAGACGTTGCTTGCCGATAGCGACGTGGTCAGCCTCTCATCTTTTATCGGTGTGGATGGCACCAACAACACCCTGAACAGCGGCCGGTTCCTGATCAACTTGAAGCCGAAGGGCGACCGCTCCGGCGGCATTACGGACACGATCCGCCGTCTCAACCGGGAAGCGCGCGGCGTCGCCGGCATCTCTCTCTTCATGCAGCCGGTGCAGGATCTTACGATCGATTCTGCGGTAAGCCGGGGGGAATATTCGTTCGTCCTTGGATCGGCGACGGCAAGCGAACTGGATCAGTGGGTGCCTAAGCTGATCGATCGCCTCAATCAGGAAAGCGTTATCGAGAACGTCTCGACCAACTATCTCGATAAGGGCCTTTCCGCCTTTATCGCCATCGACCGCGATACGGCAGCCCGTTTTGGCATCACGGCGGCGACGATCGACAACGCGCTTTACGATGCGTTCGGTCAGCGCATCGTCTCCACCATCTTCACGCAGTCCAATCAGTATCGCGTGATTTTGGAAGCCAGTCCCGACATCCAGAATTCGGTGCGTTCGCTGAATGACATTTATTTGCCGTCGGCCGGCGGCGGGCAGGTGCCGCTCGGTTCCATAGCGTCTATCAAGGAGCAGCCCGTCGCGCTGGAGCAGGATCATCTGGGGCAATTTCCCGCTGCTTCCATTTCATTCGATGTCGCGGCCAATTCTTCCCTGGGCGCGGCGGTGGACGCCATTCAACAGGCCGAAAAGGACATTGATCTGCCGGCCGGCATCAACACGAATTTCGAAGGTTCGGCGCTCGCTTTCCAGTCGGCGCTTGCGAATGAATTGCTGCTGATCCTCGCCGCGATCGTGACTGTTTATATTGTCTTGGGCGTTCTTTATGAGAGTTACATTCACCCGATCACGATTCTTTCGACCTTGCCGTCCGCCGGCGTCGGTGCGCTGTTGGCCCTGATCATTGCGGGCGACAATCTGGATATCGTGGCGATTATCGGCATCGTCCTTTTGATCGGTATCGTGAAGAAGAATGCCATCATGATGATCGACTTCGCGCTCGCGGCCGAGCGCGAGGAAGGCAAGGCGCCGCGCGAGGCCATTCACCAGGCGGCGCTGCTTCGCTTTCGCCCAATCCTCATGACAACGGTGGCTGCAGTGTTCGCGGCATTGCCATTGATGCTAGGAACCGGAACAGGGTCCGAACTACGCCAGCCGCTCGGTATCGCCATTGTTGGCGGCCTGCTGGTGAGCCAGTTGCTGACACTTTTCACCACGCCAGTGATCTATCTTTATTTCGACCGGCTCAACCGGCGCTGGTCTGGCGAGAAGGTATCATGAACTTCTCGCGCATTTTCATAGCCCGGCCAATCGCAACCATGCTGTTGACCATTGGCTTGGCGCTAGCGGGTGGCGTTGCGTTCTTTCTTCTGCCCGTCGCTCCCCTTCCCAATGTGGACTACCCGACAATTTCGGTGAGCGCTTCCATGGCGGGCGCGAGTCCGGAGACCATGTCCACCAGCGTGGCGACACCGCTGGAACGTCATCTCGGATCCATTGCGGACGTGACCGAGATGACATCCAGCAGTTCGGTCGGCTCCACGCGCATCACCCTGCAATTCGGGCTCGATCGCGATATAGACGGTGCGGCGCGTGATGTGCAGGCCGCTATCAACGCGGCGCGCGCCGATCTGCCCGCGGCGCTGCGCAGCAATCCTACTTATAGGAAGGTCAACCCGGCCGACGCGCCGGTTCTCATTCTGGCGCTCACATCGGACACACTCACCACCGGTCAGATCTACGATTCGGCATCCACGGTGCTGCAGCAGAAGCTTTCGCAGGTTACGGGTGTCGGCGAAGTCGATATCGGCGGAAGCTCACTGCCCGCGGTGCGCGTGGAGCTCAATCCTCGGGCATTGTTCAAATACGGGATAGGGCTCGAGGATGTGCGCGCGGCGTTGTCTGCCGCTAATGCCAATAGCCCCAAGGGCGCTGTCGAAGATGGGCCACGGCGTTATCAGATTTATGTCAACGACACCGCCACGGCTGCCAAGGACTACCAATCCCTGATCGTAGCCTATCGCAATGGCGCCGCTGTGCGGCTCTCCGATGTGGGAACGGTCTCGGACGGCGTGGAGAACGTCCGCAATCTCGGTCTCGCCGATGGCAAGCCGGCAGTGCTTGTCATCCTCTATCGCCAGCCGGGCGCGAACGTCATCCAGGTCGTGGACAGCATCTACGCGCTTTTGCCGGAACTCCAGGCTTCGATTTCACCCAGCATCAAGATCGTGCCAACGAACGATCGCACCACCACGATCCGCGCATCGCTGCGGGATGTGGAATTCACAATGTTCCTGTCCGTCGTTCTGGTCGTGCTCGTGGTGTTTCTCTTTCTGCGAAATGTCCGCACGGCCTTGGTGCCGAGCGTCGCCGTGCCTCTGTCGCTGATCGGCACCTTCGGCATGATGTATTTGCTGGGGTTCAGTCTCGACAATCTTTCACTCATGGCATTGACTGTTGCGACGGGCTTCGTGGTGGACGATGCCATCGTGGTTCTGGAAAATGTCACGCGCCATGTCGAGGCCGGCATGCCGCGCCTGCAGGCCGCGATTCAGGGTGCGCGCGAAGTAAGCTTCACCGTTCTGTCGATGAGCGTGTCGCTTATCGCCGTATTCCTTCCGATCCTCTTGATGAGCGGGCTCGTCGGCCGTTTGTTCCACGAATTCGCTTTGACGCTCTCCATCGCGGTCATCGTGTCGCTGGTCATTTCGCTGACGACCACGCCGATGATGTGCGCATTCCTCGTGCGCAACGAAGACAAGGCGGAACAGAGCCGGCTGATGCAGATGTCGGAGCGCGTTTTCGATTATGCGCACGGCGTCTATGAGCGCTCGTTGCGATGGGCGATCGACAATCCCGGCATGATCCTCTTCATCCTGCTCGTGACTGTGTGTCTGAACGTCTATCTCTTCATCATCGTGCCGAAGGGTTTTTTCCCGCAACAGGATACAGGACGAATGATAGGCGGCATCCGTGGCGATCAGAGCATTTCGTTCCAGGCCATGGAGAAGAAGTTCCGGCAGTTCATGTCGGTGGTCCGTTCGGATCCTGCGGTGGAGAGCGTCGTAGGCTTTACCGGCGGCGGCAGTGGACGCGGCGCGACCAATTCAGGTTTCATGTTTGTCGCGCTGAAGCCACGATCGGATAGACGCGCGACAAGCGACGAAGTCATCGCGAGATTGCGCACGAAGCTGTCCGGCATTTCCGGTGCGCGGCTATTCCTGAGTGTGCCCCAGGATATTCGTGCCGGAGGACGCCAGAGCAATTCCCAGTATCAGTACACGATACAAGCCGACACGTTGGACGAGCTTAGCCAATGGGTACCGAAGATAACCGATGCCTTGCAGAATGTGCCTGAACTGGAAGACGTGAATTCCGATAAGGAAGACAAGGGACTTGAAGTCGATCTCAAGATTGATCGGCAAACGGCAGCGCGCCTTGGCGTTTCGCTCTCGCAGATCGACAACACTCTGTACGATGCTTTCGGTCAGCGCCAGGTTTCGACGATATATAATGCGCTCAATCAATATCATGTCGTCATGGAAGTCGCGCCGGAGTTCTGGCAAAGCCCGGAGACGCTGAGAGACATCTATGTCAGCACCGCTGCAGCGCCGGCGAGCGGCACACAGGCGACGGGCGCGGTTGCCGGGACAACGGTCATTTCCGCGGCGGGCACCAAGACCGCCGCGCAGGTCGCATCCGACTCCGTGCGCAACCAGCAACTCAATTCGCTCACCAATAGCGCGCGCGGCGGCGCTTCGGCGGGATCGTCGGTCAGCACTTCGCAAGAAACGATGGTGCCCTTGGCAGCGTTCAGCTCCTTCGGGCCGGGAACAACACAGCTATCGATCAACCATCAGGGACCGTTTGTCGCCACGACCTTCTCGTTCAATCTGCCGGAAGGCGAGTCGCTCGGCGCGGCTACCGATGCGATCGACCACACGATGGCCAGTCTGCATGTGCCGATATCGGTGCATGGGGAGTTTGCCGGAACAGCGCAGGTCTTCCAGAAATCTCTGGCAAACGAGCCGCTTCTTATCCTGGCAGCCATCGTTGCCGTCTACATTGTGTTAGGTGTTCTTTACGAGAGCTATATCCACCCGATCACTATTCTCTCGACGCTGCCATCGGCGGGGGTGGGAGCAGTGTTCGCGCTGCTGCTGTTCAAGACGGAGTTCAGTCTGATCGCGCTGATCGGGGTGATCCTGCTCATCGGCATCGTGAAGAAGAATGCGATCATGATGATCGACTTCGCGTTGGAGGCGCAACGTAGCGGCGGGCTGAATGCGCATGACGCCATCTATCAGGCCTGCATGCTCCGTTTCCGCCCGATCATGATGACCACTTTGGCAGCCATGCTCGGCGCATTGCCTTTGGCCCTCATCACCGGTGACGGAGCAGAATTGCGGCAGCCTCTGGGCATCTCCATCGTGGGCGGGCTGCTGGTCAGCCAATTGCTTACGCTGTATACGACCCCTATCGTTTACCTCTATCTGGAGCGATTCCGGGAATACTGCCGGACCGGATGGCTGCACTGGTACAATGACCTGATGGGTGACGAGCAGCCAAAGAGGCTATAATATACTTTGTATTTTCAAAGGCTTATTAGATTTCCGCCACCAATGCTATGCCATCGCGCAGTGGAAAAATCCCACGGTCACGGCGAGAAGTTAGGGATTTCCTAACCGTTTTGTTGCTTGCGCCGCCCCCCGGCTGGTAGTTGTTAGCCGGGGCGATCAGGGGGTTTTCCCCCTTAGCGGGCGTTTTGGGGGGCATTACGTGTCGGCGACCGAGTTTTTTTTGCGGGCTATTTCGCCGCAGCGCTTGATCACATTCGCGTGCACGGTGCTTCTTGCTCTATCGGGTATTGATGCGGCTTCCGCCGCACCGCCTGTAAATCTTCCCGGCGCGGTTCAGCCAGGACATGACCGTCCTCTGCCGCAGCCACAGGGCTTGCCGCCGAATTTCGATTTCAGTGTCGAGGCGCCGCACCGCTCGCCGGTGCCGCGTGCGGTCGATGAGATCAAGTTCAAGCTTGTCGATATCCGCATCGAAGGTGCCAAGACGCTTCCGGCATCGCAATTCCGCCCGCTCTACCAGGGGATGATTGGAAAAGAGATATCTCTCGCGAACATCTTCGATGTCGCTGACGGGATCGAAAAAGCATATCGCGACGCGGGATACATTCTCGTTCGCGCTTATGTTCCGCCCCAACATGTGAGCGATGGCATCTTCACGATCCATGTCGTCGAAGGTTATGTCGAAAGCACCGCCGTTGAAGGTGCAAGCCCCGCAACTCAGCGCATCGTGAAGTCCTATCTGGCACCAGTGCTGAACGAGCGTCCGCTACGCCTCACCACGGTCGAGCGCGCGCTGCTGATGGCGAACGATGTTCCCGGTGTGACTGCCACCGGCGTGTTGCGGCCCGCCGCCAGCGTGCCCGGAGCATCCGATCTTGTGGTGACGGCGACGCAGCCGCAGGTTAGCGGAAGCCTTTCCGCGAATAATCGCGGATCGCATTTCTCCGGCATTTGGACAGTGACCGGCGCGGCGCAATACAACGACATCTTTGGCGGCGACGAATTGGACGCCTCACTGACCATGGCGCCCCATGCGTTGCAGCAGCAAATTTCCGGACAGGCGCGCTACCGCACCATCCTGAACGACGACGGTCTTGTCGGCAGCCTGATCGGCGGCATCAGTCGCGGCGCTCCGAGCGGTTCCATAGGCGGCGCGGAAATTCGCACCAACAGTTGGGCCGTCGGCCCACGCCTCACTTATCCGATCATCCGCACCCGTGCGCAAAGTTTGTCGCTGGATGGCGGCTTCACGGTGCAGGAAGCGAAGGTCAAGATTCTGGGCGCGCCGGTGAGCCACGACAACTGGCGCGTTCTTGACGTCGGTCTGACCTATACGAGCAGCGATTTCCTTTCGGGCGCGTTCACCTCGACGGTGGACGTCGCGCAAGGTTTGCCGATCTTCGGTGCATCTTCGAACCATTCTCCGAACCTCTCGCTCTTCGGCCGCAGCGTCTTCACCAAGGCGACCGGGTTGCTGCGCTATACGAACACAAGTCTGCTGCCGGAGAATTTCAGCTTTGCCATCACCGGCACCGGTCAATACGCGGCGAACCCGCTGATCACCGGCGAGCAGATGCTTTTCGGCGGCACGCAGATCGGGCGCGGCTACGATCCGGGCGCGGTCACGGGCGACAGCGGTGTCGGCGGCGATTTCGAATTGCGCTACGACACGCGTTATTCCGATTGGAATATCCGCGGCATCGAACCTTACGCATTCTACGACGCAGCAAAGGTCTGGAACCGCACGCGTCCGCCCGCCGCCGGCATCCCGCTGGGTGACTTCAGTATCGCTTCCGCAGGCATCGGTGTGCGCTTCTGGCTGCCCTACAACATCTATATCGACTTCGAAGGCGCGCGCACGTTCGACGCTGTGCCCGGAAGCGACAATGGCAAGCGCGCCACAAAATTCCTCACCGATATCGCGATCACATTCTGATCGGGGATGCAGGACAATGAATAAGACCGGCTCCAAAATTCTCCATGGATTGCTTCTGGCGACCAGCGGCCTCGTCGGTTCCACACTCATCGCATCCACGGCGGCCATGGCCGGTGGCGGGCCGACCGGCGGCACGGTTGCGGTCGGCGCGGCGACTATCGTCAATGCGAGCCCGACGCAGACCGTTATCAACCAGTCGAGCAAAAAAGCGCTCATCAACTGGAACAGCTTTTCGATTCCGGCCGGCTCGTCCGTCAAATTCAATCAACCGAACGGCAAGTCGCTCGCGGTCAATCGCGTCACCGGCCCCAGCGCGTCCACCATCGACGGACAACTCCTTGCCAACGGCAATGTGTGGCTGATCAACGCCAATGGCGTGCTGTTCGGCAAAGGCAGCCAGGTCAATGTCGGCGCGCTTCTCGCCACAACGTCGGATATCAGCGACGATGATTTCAAGAACGGCAATTACAGCTTCAATGCGGCAGCGAACCCCAACGCAAGCGTCGTCAACAAGGGCACGATCACAGCCAGCCGGGGCGGGTCGGTCGTTTTGTCCGCCCCAACGGTCTCGAACGAAGGGTTGATCCAGGCCGATCTCGGTACGGTCGTGCTCGGCGGCGCCAAGGCGTTCACCGTGGACATGACCGGCGACAATCTCCTGCGCTACGAAATCACGGCGCCGGTTGACAGCACACCGCGCGATGCCAACGGCAACCCTGCGTCCGCGCTTGTGTCGAACTCCGGAACGATCATGGCCGCGGGCGGTCATGTGATGATGACGGCGCGGGCCGCACGCAACATTGAGAACAATGTCATCAACAACACCGGCATGGTCGAGGCGACAACCGTCTCTTCGCATAATGGTGAAATCGATCTCGACGCAGGTCCGGACGGCACGGCCAACACCAGCGGAACGCTCGACGCTTCGGGCACTGCGCAAGGCCAGACCGGCGGCGCTGTCAATGTCACCGGCGGAACGGTGAACGTCGCCGATGGCGCGAAGATCGATGTCTCGGGCAATGCCGGCGGCGGCACGGTCCAGATTGGCGGGGGGCTGCATGGACAGGGTACGCTCGCGCATGCGCAACGCACGATTATAGGCGGCGCCACGATCACGGCCGATGCCGCGGCCAAGGGCAATGGCGGCACTGTGGCCGTGTGGTCCGATGGCGCCACCAGCTTTGCAGGCTCGATCAGCGCCAAAGGCGGCGCGCAGGGCGGCAATGGTGGGCAAGTAGAAACGTCCGGCCACAATCTTGGTGTCGCGGCTTCCGCCAAAGTCGATACATCGGCGCCGCTGGGTCTAATCGGTGACTGGCTCCTCGACCCAACCGATCTGATCATTTCAAATTGTGGTTCGGGTTGTTGCGGCAGCACATGTGCCGTTTCTTCCTCCGCTATCGCTGGCAGTCTCGCCACGACCGACGTGACCGAATCTGCAACGAACACGCTCACGCTCGAGGCATATTCCGACATTACTTGGAACAGCATCCATTCGCTGACCTTGCTGTCCGGCGGCGTTATGACAATCGGCTCAAGTATTCAGAATGCGGGCTCGGGCAACGTCACGCTGATCGCGGGCTGGGACGGAAGCACAATAAACTTAGCGTCATTTTCAGCATCATCCGGGGCATATGGCGCTGCCGGCGGCGACATCGCCATTGGCGGAGAATATGCCAACGGCGATATTTTTGTCGGAAGCGCTCATGGCATCACGACGGTCGCGGGTTCCAATGTCACGGTCTCGGCGATCGAAGGGAATGCCACGATCGGTTACGGCGGCGTCGGCGGCGGGGACATCAATGTCTTCGCAAAAAACGACATCAGTCTCGCCCATATTGCCGACGATGACTCCGACGAAGAAGGGGAAAGTGCTCTTTGGGCATCGATCGGCAATGGTGACGGCACCACGGCTGGCGCCGTAACCGGAAATATAACGCTCATCGCCGGTGGTAATACCGAGATTGTTGAAGGCGACGACGCTTATCTCGGTAATTTTGCTGCAAATGGCTCCGCTGCAACTGGCAATGTCACGGTCATCACGAAAAGCGGCAATCTTGACGGTGGCTATTTCACAGATGACCTTGGATCGGGTGCGGGATCGGGCGGCAACGTCTTCATCGGCTTCACTGGCATATCGGGCGATTACAGTTTTGAGGGGCTCGGCTCTTACAATAGCGCGAGTAGCTTTACCTGGGCCGCTGCAGCAAATCTGACCGTCACACGGGACACGCAAAACGATGGCAGCGGCGCGGTAAACCTGATCGCTGGTTGGGACGGCCACACCACCAATCTCGGTTCACTCACCAACGCAGGCGTCTACGGAAACAACCAGGGTGTTCTCACGCTGGATGGGACACAGGGCTTCAACGTATTGGTGGGGAGCAAGTCCGGCAAAACCACCGCGCTCGGATACGATGTCGATCTGAACGCCAATCTCTCCGGCGGCGAAGGCAGTGTACAGATCGGTTACAATGACAGCGGCGCGACGGGCGCGATCGATGTGCGCGCCGTCCGTGACATATCGGTTCTGGCCGGAGATTCCGGAACCGATTGCACCGAATGTCATCAAGACACGGCGTACGCGCAGATCGGCAATGGCGGCGCGTTCGTCACCGGTTCGGAAAGCGGTGCCATTAATGTCCGCGCGGGCGGTAACATCACCGTCAGTGGCGGTCAAAACACTTTCGACTTCGCGCAGATCGGCAATGGCGGTGATGCCGGCTCCGCAAACGCGGGCACCTCCGGCGACTCGGGCGACATCGCCGTTGCCGCCGGTGGTGCGATTACGCTTACCGGCGGCACTGACTATGCGCAGATCGGCAATGGCGGTTGGGGCAGCAACGGCAGCAGTGGCAACATCACCGTTACGGCTGCGCAGAACATAAATTTGACTGCCGCTGACGCCAAGCCATGGGGTTATGCGCAGATCGGCGATGGCGGGCAAACCGCCAGCGGCAATATCTCCGGCAACGTTCAGGTCAATGCCGGTGGCGCATTGACCCTGAAAGCCGGCAACAACAACGGCATGTATGCGCAGATCGGCAATGGCGCAGACAAGGCGGCGGGCGGCGGCAGCAACGCCAGCGGGAACATTACCATAAACGCGGGCAGCCTCTCGCTCGTTGGCAGCACCAGCAACGCTGGCACCGACAGCTACGCCGAAATCGGCAACGCCGCGGTGTTCAAATCCGGTATTAGCGGCAGCGGCGTCGCCACGGGCGACATCAACATCAACGTCACCGGCGCGACAACATTCACATCCACCCTTGGCCAAGGCCATGTGTGGGTCGGAAATGTCGGCGCAAATGGCGGCACGGAAACCGGCGCGGTCAGCCTTTTGACCGGCACGCTCAACTCCGATAGCGAAAATAATGGCGACCTGCGGAATTTCGTTGTCGCAGATGTTTCCGGCGGAAACGTCACGATCGGCGTGGAGAGTGCTGGCGCATCTATCAACATCGACGAGCATCTGGATTATACCAGCGCCAACAATCTCACTTTGCTGACCGCCGGAAATCTCACCATCAGCGGCGGCATCCAGAATGCCGGCAGCGGCAACATCACACTCGTCACCGGATGGAATCCGAACATCGCTCCGGCAAATGTGCCGGGGACAGCGGGTTCCTACGGAAACGGCAACACAGGATTCTCGCTGGGAGGCGGCAGCGCCGCATCCAATTCCATGGTCGGCAGTGCGCTCGGCACGACGACAGTTCTTACGAATAATCTCAACATCTCCGCGGTGCAGGAAACGGCTGGATTGGGATTTGACGGCGCGGCGAGTGGAAATATCGTCGTGAGTGCGCTCGGTAATGTCGCGATGGTTGGCCAAAGCTCCAACATCTTCGCGCTGATCGGCAATCTTGGCACTGGCAATCAGGTGGTGAGCGGCAACGTCACGGTCGCCGATGCCGGGTCCTTTACCTTGACCAACGGTATTCTGGGCAATCTGAATCTCGGCGGTGCGGCCGTCAGCGGCAATGTCGGACTCACAGCGTCCTCACTGGCTATCTCTGGCGCATCGGTGCTCTCGGGCACCTCCGCTGTCGTTACGCTAACGGGCGCCGGTGCTGGCGTCGGCAGTGCAAGCAATCCGCTGCTGATCGATGTGAATGCGGTCGCGGTCGTCACCAACAATGGAAACGCTTACATCTCCGTGCCTGATAACGGTTTGAGTGTCGGCGTTGGCAATAGCGGCATCGATCTGGGTACCGGCAATCTTACCCTGGC
>JAFECP010000007.1:86370-86507 GCA_018242105.1 Pseudomonadota bacterium | reverse complement strand
GGTAGCGGCATCACGCTGACCAACAGCGCCAACAGCTTCGCCACCATGGCCCTTACGAGCAGCGGCGATGCGTCGGTCTATGACGCCACCGGCCTGGGCATCGCGGGTGCAACCGCCACCGGCAATCTTACCCTGGC
>JAFECP010000007.1:80704-86307 GCA_018242105.1 Pseudomonadota bacterium | reverse complement strand
GGTAGC
Organism: Pseudomonadota bacterium; assembly: GCA_018242105.1. Classification (GTDB taxonomy): domain Bacteria; phylum Pseudomonadota; class Alphaproteobacteria; order Micropepsales; family Micropepsaceae; genus Rhizomicrobium. The sequence continues at coordinate 86,301 of JAFECP010000007.1, read as the reverse complement.
GGCATCACGCTGACCAACGCGTCGAATTCCTACGGCGCCATTTCGCTGAGCACGACCGGCTCGTTCAGTGCGTCCATCGTCGATTCCTCGGATCTATCAGTTGGAAAAGTCAATGTCGGCGGCGATCTTACGCTGCGCACCAAAGGCAATCTGACATTCACCAGTTCCATCCAGTTGCAGAACGGCTCGCTCCTCGGGATTGCAGGCTGGGATGGTGTAGCCACCAGTGCGACCTCCAATGGCTACGGCAATGATGGCGGCGACATCTTCGTCGGCGGCAGCAACGCAAGTGGTGGCGTTGCGATCGGAAGCATGTCTGGCACAACGACACTCGCAGGCGCGAACGTCACACTCTCGGCGACCAACGGATACGCACAGATCGGTTATCACGGCGGCGGCAGCGGTGCGATCAACCTGCTGGCAACCGGCAATGTTACCCTCAACGGCGGTGGTTCCACCGGATATTTCGCGCAGATCGGCGATGGCGGATACCAGGTCGCCGGATCGAGCACCGGCGCCATCGCGGTTGCCGCCGGTGGCGACATCGCGCTGAACGCGGGATCGGGCCAGGAAGCTTACGCGCAAATCGGCAATGGCGGCGCAGAGAGCAACAACAATTCCAGTGGTTACAACGAAACCGGTCTTGTCACCGTCAGCGGCAAAACCGCGACACTTGCTGCGGGCAGTGGAACGGGAAGCTACGCGCAGATCGGTCACGGCGGATATAAATCCGGTCAGGCGATCAACGGAATAGCGACGCTGGGCGGAAACATCGCGGTCAATGCCGTCAACGCAATCCGGTTGATCGGCGGCGGCATCGATGCTTACGCGCAGATCGGCCAAGGCGGCAACTTCCTGAACAACGGTGCGGCCAACGGATCGAGCGGAACCATCTCCGGCGACATCGCCGTGGCGGTCGCCACGCCGAACACCCACACGGGCAACGATCCGTTGACGCTCACCGCTGGTGCCGGCGCTAACTCCTTTGCGCAGATCGGCAATGGCGGTCAGGGCGAAAACATTCCCGCCGCGGGTGCAAAGGCCACGTTCGCCGTCAGCGGAAACGTGACCGTCGCCGACCTTACGCTCACCGGAAGCAACACGGGTGCCAACGGCTACGCGCAGATCGGCAATGGCGACGCATCCAAGACCGGCTTCGGTAATGTCAGCGGCCAGGTCACTCTGGGCCAGGGCACCGACATTACTTATGTGCCGGGCAAGGCCCCGGGCTCTTCGACAGGATTGGGCAACGCCACGGGCACCGGCTCGGTAACTGGCACATTGCCCAATTCGGGCGTCACTGCCGGAACGCAAGGCTCGGTAGCGTCGATCAACCAGAATTCGACAAGTCCGACCAACTTCGACATATCCATGGTCACCGTGACGCCGCAGGTCACGCTGTTCAATTTCACCGAAAAGGGAACGATCTCGCAAGGGCCGACGCCGCTCGACCAGCTTGCCGAAAACTCCAGTTCTGAAGGCCAGGTCGCATCCGACAGTGTGTCGCAATCGGTCGGTCAATCGCTTGGCGAAGGCAAGACGATCTACGTCACCAGCAAGACTCTCATTCCCGGCATGTTGAAGCAGGTGGTCACGCTGACACGAAACAATCCGAACGGCATCCCGCCGGCGGATGAAGATTATTCAAGTTGGGGTAACGAGGCCCTTTGGCGGTGGTAAAGCATACGCACGTCCTTCTGGCGGCGGCACTCGGCTTCATGGCCGCGTCTTCCGCCCACGCGGCCGATCTGGGAAAGAATCTGGCGGGCGAGAGTTGCAAATCGTCCGGCACACTCGCGGCTGGCGCTCCTTTGACGATTGTTTGCGGTGCGACAACCGAAGCCGCTGGCCAGGTCTCGGTCATTCCGCTTGGCCATGCGATGCCCGCGGATCCCGCGGGCCACAGGGTGGCGGTCGAGGGCCTGCTCACGCTTCCGGCTACGGAGGCAAACTGCGGTGCTGCGCAATGGGCCGGCCATACCGTCATGCGCGTTTGCACGCTCAAAAGCAGCGGCTGGCCGCGCGTTCTTGTTGGCATGGAATCCGGCGGCAATTTTTATCGTGGACAGGGCATTCCGTCGTCTCTGCCGGCGCTTCAGAATGCCATCGCAACGCAGGGACACGTTGTCATTGCCGCCGCCGATTCCAATGCGGTGCTTCAGGCCATGCGATCCAAGCTTGCGGCGGGTGTCGCTCAAGCCTCAGGCACGGACTACGCTGGCTACAAGCAATCTATCGAGGCGGCCAGACTGGCCGCCGCCGCTGACAACTACGCGTCCGCCGAAGCGAGTTACCGCAATGCGTTGACCGTTGAACAACAACTGTTCGGGCCCAACTCGCTTGTCGTGGGACAGACGTTGACAGAACTTGCGCTGCAGGTGAGCAATCAGGGCCGGTTCAGCGAGGCCGCTGCGTTGTTTCATCGCGCCGGCCCCATCATCGAAGCTTCGGCGGACGATAGCGCACGGGCACGGTTCGATTCCTATTCGGCGCTCGATGCCGCGAACCAGCGTCACTATGACGATGCGCTGAAATTCGCCAGCCAGGCGACGGCCGCGCGGCGCGCCGAAATCGCGGCAGCGACGAAACAGAATGCCGCATCCGATCCGTCGGGCGGAACTGTTGCCGCCATCAGCCAAGGTGAGCTTGCTCACGATCTGCGCGTGCAGGCCGCAATGGCATTGCGGGTGGGCGATCTCGCCAGCGCGCGCGCCTCTGCCGAAGAAGCGCTTTGGATTGTCAGTGAAGAGCCCGGCCTGCCGCTGTGGTGGCGTTCGGATACGGTCGCGCTTATGGGGCAGATCAACGAGCGGCAGGGCCGTGTCGTTGTCGCTGAGCACGATCTGCGCGACGCCCGTGACCTTGATACGCAAATATTTGGCGATACGGCCCCGACTGCCCTTTCCAATCTGCGCCTTGCGGAGTTCTACACGCGGCAGCAACTCTACGCTCCCGCGCTGGATGCGTTCCGCATCGCCTTTGGCATCGCGGCAAAAGATCCGGTTACGCGGCGCCAGATCTACCCGGACGACATCGTCCAGTTCATAGCCGCGGACATGGGCAACGGCGCAAGCACCGAGCGGGCCGCGCGCGATGCCGAGATTTTCCGTACCAGCCAATTCGCCACGACGGGTGTCGCCGATCAAACCATAGCGCGGGTTGCGGCACGCGAAGCGGCCGGCAATAGCGCGCTCTCCAATCTCGTCTTTCAATCGCAACAAGCCGCGGCGGAGCGCGACCGCGCGCAAGTCGCGCTCGCCGCCGAAATCGCGCGCCCCAATGACGAGCGCAATGCCGATCGCGAACGGGCATTGAGCGATAAGGTGAAGCTCGCTTCGGCGCACGCGGACGATCTGGCTATTCAGGTTCGTCAGAGTTATCCGGCCTATGCCGATCTGGCGCATCCCGGCCCTGCCGATCTTTCCGCTGTGCAGAGCGAACTGGGACCCAACGACGCGATGGTGTCCTTCGTTATCGGCGAGTCGTCGAGTTACGCGCTTGTCTTGCGCCGCAACAGCTTTGCCTCCGTGCCGCTTGCGATCAGGCGCGATGCGCTGGCGGCCGATGTTTCGGATTTGCGCTCGGCCTTCGTTCCGGCGCTGGGCCGCGTTCCGGATTTCAGCCTGAAAAATTCCTATGCGCTTTATCAGGTCTTGTTCGCGCCGGTTGAAGCTCAACTTTCCGGTGTCGATCAGGTCATCGTCGTTCCTGGCGGAGCTTTGTCCAGCTTCCCGCTTTCGCTGCTGGTGACGCAGAACCCCGGAGACGGCCACGACTATGTCAATGCCGCGTGGTTGGTGAAGCGCTATGCGATCAGTGAAACACCGTCTGCGCGAGCGCTGGTTTCGCTGAAGCAGCAGGCTGCGCATCACAACCCCGCACCGCGCGCGTTCTTGGGCCTTGGTGCTCCCGCGTTCCAGGGCGCTTCGGGTGCGGCCGGCGCGAAAGCGCTTGCAGATCTGTCCACGTCTTGCCGCACGGCCGGTCCGGTCTCGCCAAATCTCCTGCGTGCGTTGCCGCCGTTGCCCGGAACGGCCAGCGAGGTGCAGACCGTAGGCGCACGGCTCGGCGGCGCGAGCGCGACCGTGCTTCTGGGCAATCAGGCAACGGAAGCCAATCTGCGCGCAGAGCCGCTCGATCAATACAACGTCTTGTATTTCGCGACCCACGGTATCTTGCCGGGGCAGATGCATTGTGAGAGCGAGCCGGCCCTGGCGCTGTCGCCCCCGGCTGCTGCGGCCACAACGGCCACCGACGGCATGCTGACGGCCAGCGAGATTTCCGGCCTGCGGCTCAATGCCGATCTGGTGGTGCTCTCGGCTTGCAACACCGCTGCGGCGACGGACGGTCTTGGCGGCGGCGCGCTGGACGGCCTTTCCGACGCTTTCTTTGCGGCCGGCGCGCGCGCGGTTCTGGCGAGCCATTGGGAAGTGCCGTCGGCGGCCACGGCCGCGCTGATGACCGGCGTCTTCGATCCTGTTCATCGCTCGCGCGGTGTGGCGCAAGCACTTCGCCAATCGCAACTGGCATTGATTGCGCAAAGTTCGACCGCGCATCCTTTCAACTGGGCGGCATTCACGGTAATCGGTGACGGTCAGGCTCTTTCGGCGGGCGCCGAACGCAGCGCGCAACTGACGAATGCGGGGCATCCATGAAAATGCGCAATGTTGTTTTTGCCGGTATTCTTGGATTGTCGTTTTTTGCCGGCGCCGCGCAAGCCGCGCAATATGTGGTGGTCGAAGCACGGGGCGTGAATCTGAAAGTCGGCGCCATTGTCGATCCGACAAAGCCGCTGGTGCTCAAGCAGGGTCAGCACCTCACGCTCATCTCCGACAGCGGCCAGACCATCAAATTGGATGGCCCTTACGAAAAAGCGCCGATTGCCGCGCAGGGCGTCCAACTCGCCGCGGCCTTCGGCGCACTGGCCTCCAACAACAACGGCCGCCTTGGCGAAATCGGTACCACGCGCGCGACCGGCAAGGTGACGCTTCCCAAGCCGTGGCTGCTGGATGCGGTCCATCCCGGCAGCGAGTGCCTGCTGGAAGGGCAGCAGCCTGTGCTGTGGCGTCCGGCCGGTGATGACGCCGCCGACGTCGCGATCATGCCGGCCGACCGGAGCTGGAAAGCCCAGGCCGATTGGCCCCGCGGCGACACGGAGCTGCCCATGAAGAAAGATATGGGCGTGCATGGCGATGCCAGCTACTTCGTCTCGGTGAACGGCAATGAGACCGCGATTTCCATCAGCACGGTGCCGGCGTCGCTCGCGAACGATCAGATGCGCGCCGCCTGGATGTTGCAGAAGGGATGCGGCCCGCAGGCTGAGGCGTTGCTGCGCGCATCCAGATGAGTTTTTCCGGTGCGGTCGAGCGCGCGCGCAGCCTGCTGCGCGGCCGGCATTTCAGTTCCATAGTGACTCTGGTGCTCGTCGCCGGTATTGCGGCCAGTATCTCGGTTTTCGCCGTCGAGCATCTCACGCCGCTGATAAATGCCGACAACTTCATCAAGGATGTCGAATTCGCGTTTGCAGCGCACGATCAACCTAGTGACGACCGGGTGCGCATAGTCGCCATCGACGAGGATACGCTTCACCACCTTCC
>JAFECP010000007.1:0-80631 GCA_018242105.1 Pseudomonadota bacterium | reverse complement strand
CCGGCGAAGGACGCCGCGCTGGAGCGCGTCATCCGCACGATGAAGACGCCGCTCGTGGTCGCCTATACCGAAGAGCCCGATAACGTCACGGCAAAGCAGCTTCAATATCTCCGCGCCTTTGTTCCGGAGAAGGACCGTGCAACGCCCGATCTGCCGAAAGACTCTTACGGCATCGTGCGCACGATCCATCCGGGCATGAAGGTTGCCGATGGCCGCTATCTCCTAAGTTTCGAAAGGGCGCTGGTCGAACGGTTCGGCGTAAAGACGGCGGACAAGACCGAAACCATCGTCTGGCGGAAGCCGCCCAAAGGCCAGCGCTACGACTATTTCGAAACCGCTGCGTGGACGGTCAATCAATATCCTCCGGCCCTGTTCAAGCTTGTTGGGCCGGCGCAATTCGCGGGCAAGATTGTTCTCGTCGGCTCCGATATGACGCTTGTGGACCGCCATCGCACGCCGCTCGCGACCATTTCCGCCGACGGCGTGATGCCGGGCGTTTTCGCGCATGCCTATGGCATTTCGACCCTGCTGGACGGCGCGGTTTCGCCTTTTGCCGGCTGGAGAACCAATCTTCTGATCGCCCTGGTGCTTTCCATGTTGGGCGCGGCGATGGGGGTGCTCAATTTCCATCTCGCGCCGCGCGTTGCAGCATTGCTGGCTGTTGTCGCCGGTTACTGCGTCGGCGGTCTTTATTTCTACAATTACAGTGGCGCCGCCGTCGGGCTTCTGTCGCCATCGCTGGCGATGGTCTTGAGTTTTATCGTCATGGACTCGCTCACCGGTCTGCAGGCGCGGCGGCAGCGCTTCGAAATCCAGGGCATGTTCTCGCGCTATCTGTCGCCGAAGGTGGTGGATTTTCTCGTCGCGCATCCCGAGCGTGCCTCGCTCGAAGCCGAGCGCCGCGTCATGACCTATCTCTTCACCGATATCGCCGACTTCACGACCTTCTCCGAGAACATGGAATCGAAAGAGCTTGCGGAACTCATCAACGAATACCTCGAAGGCATGACGCAGGTCGTGCAGACGCATGACGGCATGGTGGACAAGTTCATCGGCGACGCGGTGTTCGCGATCTTCAACGTGCCGGTTTACGACCTTCCCGATCATGCCGAACGCGCCGTCAAATGCGCGCTGGATATGGACAATTTTGCCGAAGATTTCCGCCGCCGCTATCGAGAGAAGAATCTCGATTTCGGCATCACCCGTATCGGCGTTCTCACGGGCCCGGCGGCGGTCGGCAATTTCGGCTCCAAAACCCGGCTCAGTTACACCGCGCAGGGCGACGCGGTGAACGCCGCCTCCCGGCTCGAGGGCCTCAACAAGCAGTTCGGCACGCATATCTGCGTCAGCGGCGAAACGCGCGCCTTGTGCAAGGACGTGCCGTTCCGCGAGATCGCCTCGGTGATCCTGAAGGGCAAGACCGTCCCCACCATGGTATGGGAGCCGTTGCACCCAGGGAGCCGCTCCGCTGAATTGCTTGAGCCTTATCGCGCGGCCTTCGCCAAAACGGCGGAGCGGGCGCCGGAGGCCAAGGAGATGTTTGCCGCGCTGGCCGTCGAAGCGCCCGGCGATTCCTGTATAAAGTGGCATGCCGCGCGACTCGCGCAGGGCCACGAAGGGGTCGAATTCAAGATGACCGAGAAATGATGGTCTGGACGCTTTTCGTCACGCTTCTCCTTCTTCTGGCGCGCCTGTTCGGCGGTCCGCTCATCAAAGACTATGCAACAGGGAGCGAGGCTCATGTCGATCGCCTGATCACGACGGCGCTCATCATTTCCGTTGCCCTCGTGATCGACCGGCTCGTCCGGCGCTTCTACTGGGAAGGCCATCTCAAGCAGCGGCGCAATCGAGAAACGCCCAAGCTTATCCAGGATATCGTCACCGTTTTTCTGGTCGCGATCGGAATCACTTTCGCTCTCTGGTGGCAGGAAGGCCTTTCGCTGGCCGGCATCGCCGCCGGCAGCATCGCGATCGCAGCCGGCATTGGCGTGGCGCTGCAGCCGGACATCCAGGACATCGTCTCCGGGATCGCCACCAACATGGAAGGGTCCTATTCCATTGGCGACTGGGTGACAGTGTCTTCGGAACATTTGCCCGGCCCGGTCTATGGCTGCATCAGTGGATCAAGCTGGCATTCCACCTACCTCACGCTGGAAGATGGAACACGCGCCAGCGTCCCCAACCATCTCTTCACGGCCAATGTCGTCATCAATCATAGCCTTCCTGTGGGCGCGAAGCGGCTTGAGGTGGATGTCGGATTCGACTCGCGTCTGCCGGCCGATCGCGTGATCGATATGCTGCTGGGGGAAGCTTACAAGGCTGTGCGTCACCCTGGCCTTTCGCGATCGCCCGACCCGGAGGTCATCGCCACCGCGCTGACATCCGATGCGATGGTTTATCGTGTCCGTTTCTGGTTTTTTCCGAACCAATGCTCACCGACAGTCGCCAAATCGCTTGTGCTGCGCGCCTTGCAGGACGTGGCTCTGCAGAACGAATTGCCTATGCCCGTGACGCAGATCGAGATGACGTCCCCACCCGACATCCGCGATCTGCTGGAGCCGCGTGAAATTCAGGAAGCGCTGACCAACACCGGGTTGTTCCGCAAGGCACTCAGTGCCGAAGAGCGCGAGGCGCTCGGTTCGAGTTGCCGGGCGGTCGAGCTATCGAAGGGCAGTGTGCTTATGCGGCAGGGGGATGCGGCGGTCTCCATGTTCATCGTGCTTGAAGGCGCGATCAGCATCGCCATCAACACTCCCAGCGGCGAGCAGCAGGAAGTTGCCATCAGTGCGGCGGGCGATGTCGTCGGCGAAATGTCGCTGATGACGGGCGCGCCGCGCACCGCGACCGTCACCGCCCTGACCCGGCTGCGTGCATTGGAGATCACGCGGGAGACCATCGACGGAATGCTGAAGAAGAACCCCGAACTGTTCGAACGCTTCAGCCGGGTTCTGGCCCAGCGCCAGATGGAGATAGACGCGCTCGCGAACCGCCGCGTGGACAAGCGCACGGTCGAGCGCGATATTCTTTCGCGGATGCGCGCATTCTTCTCGCGGATGACCGGCGGCGCGGACCCGGCGTGACCAGCCGTCAGGCGAAGCGCAAAGCCGTGTAGATCATCCCGACATAGGTCAACTGATGAATCAGTTGATCCGATCCGAAGATCGTCCAATACAATCTGTTCGTGTCGTTGAGCCGCAAGGCGCGGTCGATCTGCACCTTCGCCCAATCGGTGTGGTAATGGATCAGCCATTCTCCTATCAGCAGAGCTGCGATAAGTGCCGGCGAGCGCGTCAGAACAAGAAGAGCGGGGAGCGACCCCAGCATGTGAAGCCCGGCATGGGTAATGCCGCCCATATGCAGATAGCGGCCCTTGTTGAGAATCTGATGGCTGGTCTGAAACATGAAATCACAAAGGAAATGCTTGATCTGGAAGATCAGCATTGCCAGCAGAACCGGCTCCATCGCCACGCTACCCTCACTGCGTTCTCAACGCGCACACAACAGTTCACTGCATATCGCGCCGGTGAAGAAGTGCAGACGATCACACTGCCGGCAGGCGCCCAAACGGGACGACCTTGTTGGCCACATCATGGCCGATATCGGCGCGGCCCAGATAGGGAATGCCGGAGACCGTGCACCAGTGACGGACAACTTCCTCCTCGGTCTGGCCGAAGGGCGGATCATTCGGAGGAATGGCGCTGCATCGCCCGATCCGGATGCCGGCCAGCTTGCGCAACGGCGGATGCGCAGTGATGTGAAACATCATCCGGTCGATGGAATACATATACTCCGATGTTTCTTCGAGCATCAGCACATGGCTCGCGAGATCCGGCATCAGCGCCGTGCCGATGAGGTTGCTCAGGATGATCATGTTGAAAGCCACGGACGGCGTCGTGCTGGAAATCGACGGTTCCAGCGACGCCGTGTCACGCTCGAAAAGATAACGCAGGCCGCGGATGACGGCTTCCTCGCCGCCCTCGCGGTTCGCGTCGGCGATCACCGGTCCATGCGCGATATGAGGAAAGCCCGCCCTATATAATCCGGCGAGCAGGAACCCGGTATCGCTGTACCCCATATAGGTCTTGTTGCGCGCCGCGATCGTCAGCGCGGAAAGCACGCCGGATGCGATCCGGTTCGAACCATAGCCGCCGCGTGCGAACCACAGCGCATCGAAATTCTCGTCGTTCGCGATGTCCAGAAAGGCCTGAGCCCGCGCCGAATCCGCGCCGGCGAAATGACCCGAGGACAGGAAGCATTGCGGATGGAAGACAAAGTCCGGCGCCTCGCCGCCATAAAGACGCTGCGCCAGCGCTACGATCCTCTCCGGCACAGCGGGGTCGAGGCGCGATGCCGGCGCCATGACGCCGATCCTGAATTTCCTTCCGCGCATGCCCCTTTTGCCAATCGCTTGTCACGGCCCGAACCCGCTTATAGCTTCCGGCGATGACTCTCGACAGACCTTATTTCTTTTGCGGCATCGGCGGCAGCGGGATGTTGCCGCTGGCGCTTATCCTGCGCGGCAAGGGCGTTGCCGTCTCCGGCTCCGACCGGGCGCTGGATCAAGGGCGAACGCCGGAGAAGTTTGCGTTTCTGCGCGCGCAAGGCATCAAGCTTTCGCCGCAGGACGGATCGGGCGTCACCGATCCCAGAACCATCGTGGTCGCGTCCGCCGCCGTGGAAAACACGATCCCGGATGTCGCCAAGGCGCGGCAGATCGGCGCGGAGCTGTTGTTGCGCGCGCAACTTTTGGCGGAGCTTTTCAACGCTTCGGCGCAAAGCATCGGCGTCGCCGGCACCAGCGGAAAATCTACCACCACCGGCATGATCGGGTGGATTCTTTCCGCGCTGGATTGCGATCCGACCGTGATGAACGGCGCGGTGATGAAGAATTTCGCCACGCCGCAGGCGCCGTTCGCGAGCGCGCTGACCGGCAAAAGCGATCTTTTCGTCAGCGAAGTGGATGAGAGCGACGGCTCCATCGCGCGTTACAATCCGAAGATCGCGGTGGTGAATAACATCTCCCTCGATCACAAGACGATGGACGAATTGCGCGCTTTGTTTTCCGATTTCACCGCCAAGGCGAAAGTGGCGGTGCTTAATCTCGACAATGCGGAAACCGCCCAGCTTGCGGCACGGCTGCCGCACGGAAAAGTGCTGACCTACAGCCTGTCCGATGCCGAAGCCGATTTCGTGGCGGCCGATATCGCGCCGAAGCGGGATGGCATCGCGTTTAACATGCGCGCGGAAGGAGGGACATTTGCCGTCCGGCTTCAGGTGCCCGGCCGTCACAATGTCTCCAACGCGCTGGCAGCGCTGGCGGCGGTGGGCGCGGCGGGCGTGCCGCTGGGCGATGCGGTGGATGTGCTGTCTCGGTTCAGCGGAATCAGGCGGCGCCTCGAAACCGCCGGCACTGTGAAAGGCGTCACCGTCATCGACGATTTCGCGCATAACCCCGACAAGATCGCCGCCACCCTGGCGGCGCTGCACGATTTTCCCGGGCGGCTGCTCATCATGTTCCAGCCGCAGGGCTTCGGCCCATTGCGCCTGATGAAGACCGAATTCATCCGCTGCTTCGTGGACAATCTTGCCAAAGGCGACGTGCTGACCATGCCGGAGCCGGTCTATTTCGGCGGCACGGCGGATCGCAGCGTTTCCAGCGGCGCCATCATCGATGGCGTCCGGGCTGGAGGGCATGAAGCGTTTGCGTTTGCGGATCGTGCGCAATGCGGACAGAAACTTTTGAACCTCGCGCGGAACGGCGATCGTATCGTCATCATGGGTGCGCGCGACGATACGTTATCCGTTTTTGCTGCCGGGCTTCTGGCCGATCTGGCCCGCTGAGCTTGCCGGACAGTGTCAAACCGGCTGCCTTTTTGGCAGTTCGGGAGCCGCCAAGCGGCGCCTGTTAAACGGGAATTAGCCTTTTCGCTCCAAAGTTCCCTTCCAAAAGGTTGGGATCCTTGAAAAATCTTTACGGCCAGCAACGGGTGGCGCGAACCCAGGCGGAGCTGAATCTGCTCCTGGATTCGCATGAGAAGTTCGTTACCGGCCGCGGCGGGAAGCGCGCGCAGCTTGGCCTGGCCGATCTCAGCGGCCTCACGCTTTCAAACCGCAATCTGCAGGAAATCGATTTCGCCGGTTCGTCTTTGGCGGACTCGGTGCTGTTCGGATCGAACTTCCGGAATGCGAGTTTCTATTGCACCGATCTGCAGCATGCCGATCTGCGCAAGACCGATCTGGTCTTTGCCGATCTGCGTGGCGCGTCTCTCAAGGGCGCAAACCTTTCCTATGCGAAGCTCGACAATGCCGATCTTCGCGCGGCCATGATGATGTTCATGTCGCCGGATGGCGTTTCCATCGTCGATCGCAATTCCCAGGGGCCGCAGGGCGTAGATTTTTCAAATTGCTCCCTGAAGAAAGTTTCGTTCGGCAATGCGAAGCTGGATGGGGCAAATTTCGACGGCGCGATGTTGCAAGGCGCGGATTTCAAGGGCGCCAAGCTGGCCAAGGCCAGCTTTAAGGGCGCCGTTCTGACCGGCGTCAACATCAAGGACGTTCCCATCGATCCGGACGACCTGAAAAGCTGCGTCACCGATCCGACGCAGGAAACGATCCGGCGGTTCGAGGAAATGCGCGGCAAGCTCGATCTTCACCAGCAATGGATCGTCAGCGGCGGCCAAGAGGGCAGCCATTGCGTTCTGGACGGCGAGGATATCCGCCTTCTGCAAAAATTCGTCGTCGGCCGTCCGCTGACAGGATTGTCGGCGAAGAACGCGATTGCCATCGGCTTGAACTTCTCCGGCTGCCAGTTGCAGGGCGCCAAACTGGATGGCGCCGATTTGCGCGATGCCGACTTCACCGGCGCCGATCTGCGTGGCGCATCGTTCCGCGGGGCGAACATTTCCCATGCGCGCTTCGGCAAGGCCGATATGCGCAGATTGCCTTTGATCGACGGTCAGGCCCGCAGCGTCGATTTCACCGGCGCTATCGGCCTTGAAGAACAATTCGCCACCAGCCAGCTCGATGGCGACGTGTCCATGCTGGGTTTGCGCCTGCCGATGGCCGACGCCGCATAGATCGCGGCGCGATATAAGCTCCGTCCATGTTGCGGTGCAAAAAATGGTGCACCGTCATGCGGCGATTTGGGGGTGGATTCAGAGGCCCCGCCCGATACCATTCTTCCCGAGCGCTTTTCTTTTGCCCTTGGGGGAATCCAATCCATGTATCGCATCGCATCTCTAACGGCCTGCTGCGTTCTCGCATTGGGCATGACGGCTTTTGCCGCCGATGAGGCCGCGCCGGCCGGCCAGGCGGCGCTGGAAAAAAGCTTCGACGCCAATATCCACACTTCCGATCTCGACAGTTGGATGAAGTCGATGGCGTCCGAGCCGAACCATGTCGGTTCGCCGCACGACAAGCAGAACGCCGAATGGGTTCTGGCGAAGTTCAAGGAATGGGGTTGGGACGCGCATATCGAGACTTTCCAGGTTCTCTATCCCACGCCGATCAGCGAAACGGTCGAACTCCTGGGCGGCAAGAAACCGTTCAAGGCGACGATGCAGGAAAAGGCGATCCCCGGCGACACCACATCGCGCGCGAAGGAGTACGCGCTGCCTGGCTATTTCGCCTACCAGGGCGACGGCGATGTCACCGCGCCGATGGTCTATGTCAATTACGGCATGCAGGACGATTACAAACAGCTCGAGCGCATGGGCATCAGCGTGAAGGGCAAGATCGTCATCGCGCGCTATGGCGCGGGCTGGCGCGGACTGAAGCCGCTTCTCGCCCAACAGCACGGTGCGATCGGCTGCATCGTCTATTCCGATCCGGCCGATGATGGCTACGCCACCGGCGCGGCCTATCCCGAAGGTCCGGCGCGTCCGCCGCAAGGCATCCAGCGCGGGTCTGTGATGGACATGACCATCTATCCCGGCGATCCCTTGACGCCGGGCGTGGGCGCGACCGCCGATGCGAAACGTCTGACGCGCGAGGAAGCCAAGACGATCCTGAAGATTCCGGCGCTGCCGATTTCCTATGCGGATGCGACGGTGCTTCTGAAGTCGATGACAGGCCGCGTGGTGCCGGGCAACTGGCGCGGCGCGCTGCCGATCACCTATCGCGTGGGGCCGAGCGACCGGCAGCTTCATCTGGCGGTGAAGTCCGACTGGAGTCTCAAGACGCTTTACGATGTCGTCGCCACGATGAAGGGCAGCGAATATCCCGACCAATGGGTCGTTCGCGGCAACCATCGCGATGGCTGGGTCTATGGCGCATCCGATCCGCTGTCGGGGCAAGTGGCGATGCTCGCCGAAGCCAAGTCGATGGGCGAATTGGCGAAGACCGGCTGGAAGCCCAAGCGCACCATCGTCTATCTGAGCTGGGACGGCGAAGAGCCGGGGCTTCTGGGCTCGACCGAATGGGCCGAAGAACATGCCGCCGAGCTGAAGCAGAAGGCGATCATCTACATCAACTCCGACGGCAACGGCCGCGGCTTCTGGCGGGCGGAGGGCAGCCACGATCTGCAGCACTTCGTCAACGAGGTGACCGACGGCATCACCGATCCGGAAGCCCAGGTCAGCGTTTCGCAGCGCAGCCGCGCGGCGGCGCGCGAAATGGGCATGAACCCCAAGGCGCGCGAGGACATCAAGGCCGAAGCCAAGATCGATGCCGATGCCACCAAGGATTATCAGATGGGCCCGTTGGGATCGGGCTCCGATTATTCGGCCTATATCGAACACCTTGGCCTGCCGGCCTTGAATATCGGCTATGGCGGCGAGGGCGATGGCGGCGGCGGCGATTATCACTCGCGCTACGACACCTATGAGCATCACAGCCGCTTCGACGATCCGGGCTTTGTTTACGACGCGCTGCTGGCGCATACCGCCGGCCACATGGTGCTGCGTCTTGCCGACACCGAAGTGCCGGTGGTGCAGGCCGGCGATTTCGCGGACACGGTCGCCATGTATCTGGGCGAAGTGAAGAAGCTCGCCGACAATCGCCGCGAAGCCGCGGAAGTGCAGGCCAAGGCGATCGCGGATCATGTGTTCCAGAACACCGAGGATCCGACGAAGACCAACGGTCTGCCCACCGCGCTCAAACCGGTGCCGAAATTCGACTTCACCCCGATGGACGATGCGGTGAAACAGCTCCAGAAGAGCGCGAAGGCCTATGACGATGCCTTCACGGCGAATGCCGCGAAGCTGTCGCCGGAGGCGCGCGCGAAACTGTGGGCTACGATCCAGCCGCTCGATCAGACACTGGCGCCGGATGTCGGCCTGCCGGGCCGTCCCTGGTTCAAGAACCTGGTCTATGCGCCGGGCCGCTACACCGGTTATGGCGCCAAGACCTTGCCGGGCATCCGCGAAGCGATCGAAGACGAGCGCTTCGGCGACGCGGTGAAATACATCACCCTGACGGCCGACGCGCTCAATGCCTATAGCGCGCAACTGGACAAGGCGACGGAAGTGCTGAAGCACGGCTAGAATCCGGCGTTTTGAAAATACAAAGCGGCGGGACAGAATTGTCCCGCCGTTCTTTTTTGCCTGCTTCGCATCGCACGTCTCGTGATGAGCCTCGTGGGCGAGCTGGGCATATCTGCGTGTGGGTTCCCCTCGGCACCGGGCGCGATATGAGGCGCCAGCCTATTCAACGCGGCTTACAAATGGGCGCGATGAACCGGGTGATGACCGGTCTTTGAGCCTATCCGGCGGCCGCATGCGTCAGCAGCGGACCACACCGGCAAGCAGGCCAAAGGCGATCAGGGCGAGGGTGGAGTTAGAGTTTGTGCATGTGTCGGTCTTTCCAAAAAAACTCCGTCATGGCCGGGCTTGTCCCGGCCACCCATTTCCAGAGACCGGCCAGGACGATCTCCGCTTCTGGAAAATGGGTCCCCGGCACAAGGCCGGGGATGACGATGTGGGTTGACGGTGCGAACCGCGCTCCAAACACAGAAAAACCGCCGCTTTTCAGCGACGGCTGCCGTCCGGGCGCAGTTCGAGAGTTGGCAAAAGTGTACGGGGGTACCGTCACGGTGTCAAGAGAATTGTCCTGACAACAGGAAAATCATCTAAGCGCCTGATCGAACAAAATAATCGGCAAAAAATCGCGCGGCAGAGCCGTCCGCCGCGTGAGAAAAATGAATGCGTCACGCAAATTATTTTTCCGCCTCGCACACCGCTTCGATCGCGCCGAGCCTGGCGATCTCCACGCGGCACTTGTCGCCGGGCTTCAGCCAGACTTGCGGGTTCATTGCCATGCCGACACCGCCGGGCGTGCCGGTGTAGATGAGATCGCCCGGCTCCAGGGTCATCGCCTGCGAAAGCAGCGCGAGCTGATCCTCCACGCGGAAGACGAGATTGGATGTGTTGGAGCTTTGCCGCGTGCCGCCATTCACGATGCACTTGATGTCCAGCGTATGCGGATCGCCCACTTCGTCCGCCGTGGTGATCCACGGGCCGAAGGGCGCATGCGTGTCGAAGCCTTTGCCGATAATCCACTGCGCGGTGCGCTTCTGCCAGTCGCGCACGCTGACATCGTTGCCGCAGCAATAGCCGAACACATGATCGCGCGCGCGATCCCTGGCGATATGCCGCCCACCCTTGCCGATGACGACGACCATCTCCGCTTCCCAGTCCACCATGGATGAAGCTTTCGGAATCTGGATGGGATCGAAGGGGCCGTTCACCGCCGTCGGCTGCTTGCAGAACCACACCTGGTCCTTCGGCGTTTCCGCGCCGGTTTCCTTCACATGGTCGGCATAGTTGAGGCCGATGGCCATGATCTTGCCGGGACGCGGGACCGGCGCTTTCAGATGCACGGCGCGCAGGTCATGGACAAATTCCTGCTCCTTCACGATGCTGCGAACGTCGCGCTCCAGTTCCGCCCAGCGCGCGATCAGCCCGGTCATGGCCGCGGGAAACATCGGCGCCGCACGGGTGATCGAAACGATGCGCTCCCCTTCGACGACGCCCAATTCGTCCACGCCATTGTTCACGCTGAAAGTCGCAAGTTTCATGGTCCTGGCCTCTGTCCGGCGATATGCGCGCCCGGCGGCAAAATACAGCAAAAGGAACTTTGCGGAACCGGCCTGCGTTGTCCGGCTGAACGTCATTTTGTCCTTGGGATATTCGTGAAAAAGAGAAGCACATTCGCCATCGTGCTCGGCACGGGCTTCTGTCTGCTTGCCAGCGCGGCGGCTGCGCAAACGCATGCAGGCGGCGGCGCCGGAAACGGCCTGGGCGGCACCGATGAGGTTATCCTCGCCGCCCAGGCGATGCTGCTGCTGTTCGTGGGCCGTGGCCTCGGCGAGATCATGCAGCGCTTCGGCCAGCCGGCGGTGATCGGCAATCTGCTGGCGGGCCTGATTCTGGGGCCATCGCTGTTCGGCTGGGTCTGGCCGCATGCCCACAACCTGATCTTCCCCAACGATCCCAAGATCGGAAATCTCATCAAAGGCGTCTCCGACATGGGCGTGATGATGCTGTTGCTGCTGACCGGCATGGAGACGGATCTGAAGCTTGTCCGCAAAACCGGTTTTCCCGCTATCGCGGTGACGGCGGCAGGCGTGGCGGTGCCGTTCGCATTGGGGTTTTCGGCGGTCTATTTCCTTCCCGATTCCATCCTGCCCACGCAGGGCGGCAAGCTCGTCGCGGCGCTCTTCATCGGCACGGCGCTTTCCATCTCCTCCATCAAGATCGTGGCGATGGTCGTGCGCGAGATGAACTTCATGCGCCGCAATCTGGGCCAGATCATCGTGGCCTCCGCGATCATGGAAGATACGGCGGGCTGGGTGATCGTCTCGATCACGCTCGGCATTGCGGGCGCGGGCGGCCTTGCGCTCGGCGGCCTGGCCAGGACGGTGATTGGAACGGCGATATTTCTTGCGCTCAGCTACACCGTCGGCCGCAAGCTGGTCTTCTGGCTGATCCGCTGGGTGAACGATACCTTCGTCAGCGAATATGCCGTCATCACCGCGATCCTGATCGTGATGCTTCTGATGGCGCTCATCACCCAGGCCATCGGCGTCAACACCGTTCTGGGCGCTTTCGTGGCCGGTGTGCTGGTGGGCGAATCTCCCATCCTGTCGCAACAGATCGAAGATCAACTGCGCGGCTTCATCACGGCGTTCATGATGCCCATCTTCTTCGGCATATCGGGGCTTTCCGCCGATCTGACCGTGTTGAAAGACCCGGCATTGGCGATGCTCACCGTGGGCCTTGTCGCAATCGCCAGCATTGGGAAATTCGCGGGCGCCTTCGCCGGCGGCATGGCGAGCGGGTTGTCCGTGCCCGAATCCATCGCGATCGGTTGCGGCATGAATGCGCGCGGGAGCACCGAAGTCATCGTCGCGTCGATCGGCCTGACGCTCGGCGTGCTGACGCAGAATCTCTACACCATGATCGTGACGATGGCCGTCGTCACCACCATGGCGATGCCGCCGATGCTGCGCTGGGCCTTGCGCCGGCTGCCGATGCGGCCGGAAGAGAAAGAGCGGCTGGACAAGGAATATCTTGACGCCAAAGGATTTGTCAGCCGGTTCGAACGCCTGCTCGTCAGTGCCGACGAAAGCGCCAGCGGCAAGCTGGCGGCGCGGCTTGCCGGATTCATCGCCGGGCAGCGCGGCATGCCGGTGACGGTGGTGCAGCTTGAAAAAGCCAAACCCGCATTCGCGCAGATGGGCGGAAAAATCGAAGCGCCTCTGAAGGACGTGGCGGCGCAAAGCGCGAAGGAGGGCCATCGCGCCGCCAGGGAAGAGCAGGGCGAGGACAAGCCCCATCGTGTGGAGGTGTCCGCGCGCGTGGAGACCACGCAATCCGATACGCTGAAGAAGGAGAGCAAGAAAGGCTACGACATGCTCTTTCTCGGCCTCGAAAAGATGCATGAAAAGGATGGCGGCTTCAGCACGGCGGTGGACCGGGCCGTGCGCGAATTCGAAGGCTCGCTCGCGCTGGTGGTTGCCGGCGACGGCGATGTTCTGGATACGGCGGATTTCAATATTCTGGTTCCGGTGAACGGCACGGAAGCTTCGCGCAACGGCGCGGAAGTCGCCTTTGCGTTGTCGTCGTCGAAGAAAAGCAGGATCGCGGCGCTGCATGTCGCCGAACGCTCGGCCGGCAATGGCGCCAAGCGCGGCAGCCAGCGGCACAAGGGGGCCGGCCGGCGCAACGAAAGAGCGGTTCTAAAAGATACTGTCGCCCTGGCGCAGCGCTACGGCTACGAACGCATCAAGACGGCAGTGCATGTGGATATGGTGCCGGAGGAGGCCATCCTGCAGGAGGCCGAGGCCACCGGCGCGAACCTGATCGTCATCGGCGCCAGCCGCCGGGTGGGGGACCACCTATTCCTAGGGCAGACGGTGGCCTGCACCCTCAAGAGCTGGAAGGGCGCGATCGTTCTGGTTGTTTCTTAACCGGTCCTGGCTTATGGAACTTCCTCTGCCGGCTGGGCATTATCCCGACAAGTCCCCAGTCTTTTCAAAGGAATACGCCGATGGCCGCGCGCAAGAAGTCGTCCAGTCTCGAACAACGCCTCGATGCGTTGCGTGGCGATCTCGAAGCCCTGCAGACCGACATGAAGGGGTTGGCCGGCGGCGTTGGCGATGCCGCGCAGGCGCGTCTCAACGAGATGCTGCGCAACACCGAGGATATGGCCGATCAGATCACATCGCAGGTCGAAGACTGGACCAACGACAACGCCGAAACCCTGCGCGAGCAGGTGCGTGAGCAACCGCTGTTCGCCTGCGCTGTCGCGATGGGCATCGGTGCGTTGCTCGGCGCTATTCTGCTGAGACGGTAATCCATCATGGTCGCACGGGCGGCGGCGGCTCTTCTGGGGCTTCTTTTTCTGGCATCGCTGATTTTCGTCGGCGTGGTGTGCGCTGCGTTCGCGATCGACAGCGCATTGGTCAACGTCGCCGGCGCCGCCGGTGCGGCAGCGATCACAGCGTTGCTGTTTCTCGCCGGTCCGGTTCTGGCGCTTTTGATCTTCGCGATGCGCCGGCCGCGTGAGTCCCTGTTCATGTCTTTGTTGTCGTCGGGCACCAGCCCGCTGGCCGCCATTCTGGGCGCGGGCGCCCTCGGTCTGGCCGAAGCCTTTCTCAAGAAGAAGCGCCGCCGCGACTGACGCGCTGTCAGGGAACTTTTGCACCGCCCGCCGATTGTTCCTCCGGTAAATCCGGAAACGGGCAGGAATGCCTTGGGCAACGCAGCCTCTTTTCTCGCAAAGATTTCCGGAACCCATTTTGGGGTCACGCATTGTTATCGCGAGAGGACGTCCGATCCGGTACGCCCCAGCCCCTTCGACACCCCGCATCGGGTGTCCTCTCACTCCCCAAAATGGCGCATATCCAAAGGCCTCCGGCGCGCGCAGGACGATGACGCATGGCGCAGAACCTGAGCCCTCTTGAGAGAATGGCCGCCGCTTCGATCATGGCCGAGGCAGAGGGCGGCCCGTTCTCCATGCAGCGGGACCTGCGCATTATCCGCGTTTGCCTCATCGTGCTGACGCTGGTGGCCTGCCTGACCATCGGCGTTGCCGCCGCCGATCTTTTGGCGCCGACCGCCGTGGCCGTCGTGCTGGCGCTGGTGCTGGCGCCTGCCAGCGCGGGGCTGGAGAAGCTGCGCATTCCGGCAGGGGTAGCGGCGTTGGTGGTCGTGGTCGCGACCGTTTCGGTGCTGGTGTTCGCCGGCCTGAAGTTCGCGCCATCCGTCGCCGACGTCATCAAGCGCGGGCCGGTGATCCTGCATTCGGTGGAAGCCAAGCTCAGTCCCATCCGCAAACAGATCGCCGCCGTCGAAAGCGCCTCGCAACAGATGTCGCGCGGCACGGCGAAGACCGGCGGGCGGATCGTGCCCGTCGTGGAAAGCAGCGGCGTCCTTTATTCGCTCGCCACCACCGCGCCGGGCATTCTGGCGAAGATCATCTATGTGACGGTGCTCACGATCTTCCTGCTTTCGACGCGGCGCCATTACACCAACCAGCTCATTCTGCTGCCGCGAACCTATATCGGCCGGTTGCGCATGGCGCGCATCTGCCGCGACGTGAAATCGCGCGTTTCCGGCTATCTCTTCACGCTGGCGACCATCAATGCCGGGCTCACCATTGTCATCGCCATCGCATTCCGCATCGCAGGGATTCCGCATGGCCTGCTGTGGGGCGTGGCTTATGGCCTGCTGAATTTCGTGCCGATCATCGGGCCGACGACGGCCATCCTCTCCGCGGCGGTCTATGGCCTCATCACCGGCCACACCATCGTTCAGATGCTGTTGCCGCCGGCGATCCTTTTGGGGATCGACACGGTGGAGGCTTATCTGGTGCAGCCCTGGCTGTTGTCGCGCCGCATCGTGGTGAGCCCCGTGGCGATTTTCGTGGTGGTGGCGACGCTGGTGTGGATGTGGGGCGCCTATGCCGCGATCACGGCCATTCCCGCACTGATCCTGCTGCACACGGTGGCGATGCATGTGCCGTCGATGCAGGCTTTTGGAATGCTGCTGGCGACGGAGCAAGTGGTGCCCGGCATTCGCCGTCCGCGCTGAATCCTATTCGAAGTCCTGCATCTCGCGGGATATCTTTTCGCGCATGCTTCGGATTTCCGCGCGGCCGTCGAGATAGCCCCACAGATAGGCCGAAACGGCCGCGACCACGGCCACCACGCCTTCAGCCAGAACGAAAAACCGCATCGCTTCAGGCGCTCCCACACCTGGGGAGCAGCCTATCTTCCTGCCGCGGATGGCTCCAGTGACGAATGCGAAATGTAAGCGGCGGGCGGCGCAGACCCGGCAAAAAAGGGCGGCAACTGCATGCCGCCCTTCCGGATGGAAGGATAAAGGCCCTTCAGGCCGGCGCCATCGAGCGATGGAAGAACAGCGCCTGGCCGAGCGTGGCGCGCACCGTGTCCCGGCTGAACGGCTTGGTGATGAGATAAGTCGGCTCCGGCCGCTCGCCCGTGAGCAGGCGCTCCGGATAGGCGGTGATGAAAATCACCGGGATGTCGAAATCCTTCAGGATCGCCACCGCCGCATCGATGCCCGAACTGCCGTCGGCGAGCTGGATGTCGGTGAGGATGATGTCCGGCTTCTGCTCCTTGGCCATGCGGATCGCATCGTCGCGCGTGGTGGCGATGCCGGTGACCTTGTGGCCCATCTCGGTGACGAGATTTTCAATGTCGAGCGCGATGATCGTCTCGTCTTCGATGATGAGCACACGCGATTCCAGATCGCGATCGATGGATTTGAGCGCGGCATTGATGGCCTGCTCCACATCGCCCTCGCTCCAGTCGAGGATTCTGGCGACCTCTGGCACGGTGAAGCCTTCCACCGCCGTCAGCAGCAATGCTTCGCGGTTGGTGGGCAGCAAGGATTGCAGCCGGCCCTCGACACCCGCGCGGTTGGCCGCCGTGGCTTCATATTTGCCCGACGAAGACCAGAGAACGTGAAACAGCCGGTAAAGAGCGATGCGCGGGGGAACATCCGTTGCCAGTTCGGCGTTCCCCTCCAGAAGCGCCTCAAGCGAGGCGCGGACATAGGCGTCCCCGCTGGTCTGTGAACCCGTCAAGGCTCTGGCATACCGGCGCAAATAGGGAAGATGCGGTCCGAGGGTGGCGGTCATACTCATAGGCGCGGCCCTTCTTTTTTGATCCAAGCGATGTCGTTCGTGAGGGCATAACGCGACAGGCAAAAACAAAGTTCCTTGAGGGAACAAAATTCCAGCCCTTGGGTTATGCTACCACGGGTGCCGAGGGGGCGACACAGGCCAACCTCTAACCGGTTGATTATATTCATGTTCTTGTACCGGAGTACCACATGGCCGACAAAATCCGCGAGGGCGGCGCCGTGACATCCGCCGATCCGGCCGCCAGCGCCGCAGTCCGCACGGCTAGCCGTACGGCCAAGCCCCAAACCCACCGGGCCCAGCAAAAGGCCATCACACAGGGCCTGCGCAAATTCTTCGATTCCGTCGCCAGCGAGCCCGTCCCCGACGAGTTCATGGCGCTTCTTCAAAAGATCGACGGCAAGAAGGAGTCGGATGCATGAACCGGCCTCTCGAAGCCCACGAACACCAAGACGCCCCCCGCCCGATGACGAAGGAGGAGGAAAAGACATTTCGCGCCGGCCTGGTCGAGATGGTGCCCGTCCTGCGTGCTTTCGCGCGCTCCTTGTGCGGCAAACGCGATCTGGCGGACGATCTGGCGCAGGAGACGCTGGCGAAGGCGCTGCAGGCGCGCGACAAATTCCGCCCCGGCACCAATCTGAAAGCCTGGCTGTTCGTCATCCTGCGCAACGAATTCTATTCCAACCACCGCCGTGCCAAGACGGTGACCAATTACGCCGCCGCGGAGTCGATCCATTCCGACGCGATGGAGCCGGAGCAAAATGCGTCGCTCGATCTGTCCGATCTGATGCGCGCGTTCAACATGCTTCCGTTCGAGCAAAAGGAAGCGCTCATTTTGACCGCTGGTGAGTTCAGTTACGACGAGGCCGCCGCGATCTGCGGTTGCGCCGTTGGAACGATCAAGAGCCGCGTATCGCGTGCGCGCAAGCGGCTGGAAAGTCTTGTCGAAGGAAAAGATGGCGTATTACCGGCGCGATCGGAGCATCCTGAAGATCCTACCGACGCATTCTTCAAATTCGGGCGGTCCGTCACGGAGAAGGCTCCCTAGAAGCCGCTACCATGCGGGGGGCGTGGAGCCTTGCTGACTGCAAAGTCGCTTCGCTCACAGTTGATGCTGATCGTCGTGCTCGCGCTGGCGCCGCTCGCCGTCGCCAGCATCGTGCAAGGCGTGCTGCATGTTCGCGCGCGTCAGGCGGCGATCGATGCGGTTCTGCGCCAGACCGCGATCTACGCGACCCACAACGAACAGAACATCTTTTCCGGCACCGCGCATCTTTTGCAGGGCCTGGCGCCACGTTCTGAATTGACGGCCGGCGGCGCCCCGTGCC
The DNA here is from genome assembly GCA_018242105.1 of Pseudomonadota bacterium. Lineage (GTDB taxonomy): Bacteria > Pseudomonadota > Alphaproteobacteria > Micropepsales > Micropepsaceae > Rhizomicrobium. The sequence goes on along the minus strand of JAFECP010000007.1, from coordinate 62,695 downwards.
GCACGATGCTGCACACCGCGATCATCGGCCTTCCGAACGTCCTCAATCTGACGTTCGTGAATGCGCAGGGAAAGCCCATTTGCTCGGCCACAGGCAAGTTCGACATTGCCGACTATTCCAGGCTTTCATGGTGGAAGCCGCTACAGGCGCGAAGGGCAGCCGGCGTGCCGCCGGTGCTCAACAGCCTGGCGAGCCATAGCAATGTGCTTCCCTATACCCTGCCGTTGCACGATGCTTCCGGCGCGTTTGCCGGCGCCCTGAGCGCCGCGCTCGATTTGCGCTGGGTGAGTCAGACCAGTCCGTATGGAAGATTGCCGCCCTATGCGTTGATGCTGATCGTCCACAGGAACGGCACTGTTGTTGCGTCCAACCGGCCGGTGCCGGCGGGATTGAACATGGCGATTTCGAAGGCCGCTCCGGATCACCAGCAGCACACATTCCGCGTCGAGGACGGGACGCGCTGGCGCTGGACGGCGGAGAAAATCCAGGGCAGCAAACGCCTGATCGCTTTCGCCATGCAGGAGCCAATGCCGTTCGGCGTCAGCCGCATTTATCTGCTCGGCAACATCCTGCTGCCAATCCTCATGGTGATCCTGGCGTCGATCGCGATGTGGCTGGGAACCGAACGTTTCGTGATCCGCTGGACGACGTATCTCAAGCGCGTTTCCGCCGCCTACGCCCAAAACCATTTTTCGCTGGAGCTGAACGAGCTGGAGGAAGCGCCTGACGAATTCAAGGTTCTCGGGCATGAAATGAAAAGCATGGCGACGTCGATCCGCGACCGCGACCGGACGCTCAACTCCGCGCTCCTGCAAAAGTCGGCGATGGCGCGGGAGATCCACCATCGCATCAAGAACAATCTGCAGATCGTCGCCAGCCTGATCAGCCTCTACTCGCAGAACGTCGCGGATCGCGAAAGCCAGACGGCATTTTCGCAGATTCTGGTGCGCGTCGGCGCGTTGACGTTGATCCAGCGCCTCATGGAGATGAACGACACGGCGCCGATCCTGGATATGCGCCGCCTGTTCACCGAGCTGGGCGAGCAGATGCGCACCATCGCTGTGGAGAGCAGCATCCATTACCGGCTGACAATTCAAGCCGAAGACTGGCTGCTGCCGCCGGACATGGCCACGCCGGTCGTTTTTTTTGCCGTGGAAGCCCTGTCGTTCGAGCTTTTCAGGCCGCAGCAGGCCGAAGGCATGCGCACGGTGGAGCTTTTCTTCGGCGGTGACGGTCCGGGCTATCTTCTGTTGTGGATCGAGGACGGGGTGTTCACATCTGCCGCGTTGAACACGGGGCGGCCTTCGCCGCAGCGAATCTTCGCCGCGCTCACCGAGCAGTTGAAAGGCGAATACTGGGTCGAAAAAGCGCCGGATGGAAAATCGCGATTGTCCTTGCGATTGCCGATTCATTCCGGAACCCAGGGGCCGGCCATCCGCGCGCCGCAAGCGTAGCCTTGCGATCTAGGCGGGGTTGCGGATCTCGAACGCGAAACTGCAACGCAGGCCTTCCGGCAGATAATCGAGCCCAATCCGGCTCTTGGGTTCGTGCGCGATGCTGTGGCGGATGACTTTGCCGCCGAAGCCTTCGGCCTGCGGCGGTGAGACGGCGGGGCCACCGGTCTCCCGCCACTCCATGGCGAATTCCTCGCCGGCTTCCACGGGCGTCAGCGTCCAGCAAATCGAAACCTGCCCGGCAGGCGCCGACAGCGCGCCGTATTTCAGCGCGTTGGTCGCCAGTTCATGAATGGCGAGCGCTATGCCGCCGGCCGTGCGTTCCGGCAAAAGCACAGCGGGGCCGCGCAACGCAATGCGTTTCGGCTCGCTTTCGCTTTGAAACGGAGCCAGCACGGTATCGAGCACGGCGCGCAGATAGGCAGATCTCTGATGGGAAGACAGAACGATATCGCCGGTGAGCAGAAGCGCCTTCAGGCGGCCCATATAGCTATCGATGAAGGCGTCGATGGCGGGCTGGCCCTTCGGGCGCGACAGACGGCCAATTCCCTCCACGAGCGACACCAGATTTTTGGCGCGGTGGCGCATCTCGCCCGCCAGGATTTCGATGCGTTCTTCGGTGCCTTTTTGCTCGGTGATGTCTGCGGCATTGCCGACAACCAGCAGCGGCTTGCCTGTGCTGTCCTGCGACAGCAGGACATCGCGGCGGAGAAACCACCGCCATTGGCCGCCGGCATCGCGCAAGCGAAATTCGCAGAACAACGTTTCCCCGGGCGCGATCGCCTTCAACTGCTCGCGATGGGCGGCAAAGCGCCTTTCGTCATCGGGATGAAGAAGGTTGCGCCACTCGTTCGCAGGGCTCTGAGGGTGCCCAAGAAGCTCAGCGAATGGGCGGTTCTGAAAAACACTGTGTCCGTTTTGCACATCGCAGACATAGATGACGGTGGGAGCGCTTTGCAGGACGCGGCGCGCGAAACCGTCATCCGGCAGACCGTCCAGGCCAATATCGGCCGCTCTGGCGAAACGGTTTTCCGAAAAGCCCTTCGAAATCACGAAGCACCGTCCCTTCAAGGCTGTGGCGCCAAATCACGCGCATGGAAGGCGAAGCGTTCCTGCTATGCGCAACCAGCGCCCAGCTCAGCCACATCAGTCTCCGGCTTTGCACGAACCGTGTCCAGCGCAGCGGGTGGTTACCAAGATGTTGCAACTTAAATGAAGTGTGCGGCTTCATGGCTCCGAAATTCAGCCTTTGAGCGGGTTTTCCGGCGGAACCGGCGAGTTCTGGCGCCGTTGTTCTCCTGCATGGCTGTTGGGCAATCCAAACAATGAGAATCGCGCAAATCGCCCCCCTCGTCGAAAGTGTTCCGCCGAAACTTTATGGCGGCACCGAACGGGTTGTCTCGTGGCTCACCGAAGAACTGGTGCGCCAGGGCCATGAGGTGACGCTGTTCGCCAGCGGCGATTCCATCACCAATGCGGAACTCGATCCTGTCGTGCCGCGCGCGCTCAGGCTGGACGGGCAGATGCAGAATTCCGTCTGGTACAACCTTCTCATGCTCGAGCGCGTGGCGCAGCGCGCGACGGAATTCGACATGCTGCATTTCCATATCGACTTCTTCCAGTTTCCCGTTTTCCGCGACATCGCGAACCGGACATTGACCACGCTGCACGGCCGGCTAGATCTGCCGGAAATCCAGCCGCTCTACCGTGTGTTCAATCGCGCGCCGCTCGTTTCCATCTCCAACAGCCAGCGCGAACCCATGCCGCCGGTGAACTGGCGCGGAACGATCTATCATGGCCTCCCTGCAGACCAGTTTCACTTGGTGGAAAAGCCCAAGGATTATCTCGCCTTTCTGGGCCGCATCTCGCCGGAGAAGAACCCGGTGGCTGCCATCGCGATTGCGGAGCGCGCCGGCCTGCCGCTGAAAATCGCGGCGAAGGTCGATGCGGCCGATAGGGAATACTACGAAACCATCGTGGCGCCGCTCATCGCGCGCAGCCGGCATGTGGAATATATCGGTGAAATCAATGAGGCGCAGAAACAGCTATTCCTCGGCAATGCGCGCGCACTGCTGTTCCCGATCGACTGGCCGGAGCCTTTCGGCCTGGTGATGATCGAGGCGATGGCGTGCGGCACGCCCATTGTCGCGTTTAATCGCGGTTCGGTTCCCGAAGTGATCGAGAACGGCCGCAGCGGCTATATCGTGAAAAATATCGATCAGGCTGTGGACGCCGTGAACGCGATCGGCGCGCTCTCGCGCAAGAATATCCGCGCCTGCTTCGATCTGCGTTATTGCTCCGCCGTGATGGCCGCGCAGTATGTCGACATTTATCGCAAGCTTTTGTCCGAAAATCCTGTTACGGCCCGCGAAGCCGCCTAAAATCATTCCGAATCTTTTGTGAGGAGCGGCGATGGACGCTCGCGCCGACGATGTGACCAAGGGCGAAGCATCTTCGTTCTATATCCAGGCCACGACGTCCATCCAGGAACGGTGGCCGCGCACGCTCAAGCATGGCGATACCTTCGCGCTGTTCGATCAACTGGGCGATGTCACCGACCCCGGCCTGACGCCCGGCGGAATCTTCCACAACGATATGCGCTATCTGTCGGAGCTGGAACTCCTGCTCTTCGATCAGCGCCCGCTGCTCCTCAGTTCGGCGATAGACGAGGACAATGTGGTCCTCACCGTCGATCTGTCGAATCCGGACATCTATCGCGAAGGCGCCGTCATCCTGCCGCGTGAGACGCTGCATATCCGCCGCTCGCGCTTCATCTGGCGCGATACCTGCTACGAGCGCATCGCGGTCCGCAATTTCAACACCCAGAGACAGCAGTGTCTGATGGAGATCCGCACCGGAACCGATTTCGCGGACATCTTCGAGGTGCGCGGCGCGCAACGGCCCAGGCGCGGCACGATCCGCACGGAGCGGCCGGACGGCGCCTCTATCCACTACAATTATGACGGCCTCGACGACGTGAAACGCTCAATGTGCATCCGCTTCGATCCGGCGCCGGAAAAGCTGGAAGACGGCGCCGCATACTACGATTTTGAACTGGCGCCGGACGAAAGCGTTTCGATCGTCCTGACCATGTATTGCGGGTCTTCGAAATCGATGCCGGACGATCCTTTCTCCATCCCCTATCGCGCGGCGCGGCGCGAAGCGCGCAAGGCGCATGAAGGCGGTGTCGTCGTGGAGAGCACGCACCGGCTGGTGGCTGGCCTGTTCAAGCGCGCCAAATCCGATCTGCAGATGCTGACGACGATAACGCCGCAAGGCCCGTATCCTTGCGCCGGAACGCCATGGTTCAGCACGCCGTTCGGCCGCGATGGGCTGATTACGGCGCTGCTGACGTTGTGGGCCTCGCCAATTCTCGCCAAAGGCGTTCTGGGGTTCCTCGCCGCGAACCAGGCCACGGAAGACAATCCCGAAGCGGATGCGCAGCCGGGGAAAATCCTGCACGAAATCCGCCACAGCGAAATGACGGTGCTGAAGGAAGTGCCGTTCGGAAAATATTACGGCAGCGCCGATTCCACACCGCTCTTTGTGCTCCTCGCCGCCCACTACTACGAGCGCACCGGCGATCTCGGCACCATGCGCGCGCTCTGGCCGAACATCGAGGCGGCGCTGGGGTGGATCGACAAATACGGTGACAGGGACAATGACGGGTTCGTGGAATATTTCCGCGAAGGCAAGGATGGGCTTGTCAATCAGGGCTGGAAGGATTCCAGCGACTCCATCATGCACGCCGACGGCAGCCTCGCGCAGGGGCCTATCGCGTTGTGTGAAGTGCAGGGTTATGTGTACGCCGCCAAGCGCGGTATCGCGGATGTCGCGCGGCAACTCGGCGACAAGGCGCGTGGCGAACGGCTGAAGGCCGAAGCGGAAAGCCTGCGCAAGAATTTCGAAGATAAATTCTGGTGCGAGGAGTTGGGCACCTACGCCCTGGCGCTGGATGGCGGCAAAAAGCCGTGCCGCGTCCGGTCTTCGAATGCAGGGCAGGTCCTGATGTCGGAAATCGCGAGCCGCGAGCGCGCGCACCGCGTGGCCCAAAACCTGCTGACGCCGGAAATGTTCTCAGGCTGGGGCATCCGCACCCTGTCGATGGATGCGCCGCGCTACAATCCGATTTCCTATCATGACGGCTCGATATGGCCGCACGACAACGCGATCATCGCGCTGGGCCTTGGCCGGTATGGTTTCCGGCGCGAAGCCTCGCTCCTGTTCCGCGGAATGTTCGATGCCGCTTGCCATCTGGATCTGATGCGCCTGCCCGAACTGTTCTGCGGTTTCCCGCGCCGCCGTCTCGGGGCGCCCACGCTCTATCCTGTCGCCTGCATGCCGCAGGCCTGGGCGAGCGCGGCGCCTTATGCGTTTCTCGAAGCCTGCCTGGGGCTGCATTGCGACTACGATCGCCGCGAAGTGCATTTCCGCAATCCCCATCTTCCGGCGTTTGTGGAGGAGCTGCGCATCCGCAATCTCGCGATCGCCGGCGTCACCACCCACATCCTGATCCGCAACCGCGACGGCGAGGTGTCGGTGACCGCGGAAGGGAGCGACCCGGACATCGCGGTGCGCCTGAGCAAATAACTATGCGCCGCCGCCATGCGCGCGGATGATCGCGCGCGCTTGCGCCACGCTTTCGCGCACGCCCTGATGCAGGCGGCCGACGGTGATGACCGCCTGCACGCCCGGCGCATATTCGCCGGCGAAGGCCGCGCGCACCGACACCACGGCGGCGGCGTCGATCATCGCAGGCGCGCCGTTGGGCCGGGTGAACTTCACCATCGCGCCATGTCCGCCCGGCGCGCCTTTGCTCAGCGCCGCGGTGATGCTGACCATGTAGTTCTGCGTTTCGGGCGGCAGCAGGCCGCGCCCCATCATGCGCGCTTCGAGATTTCCGGGCCCATCGTTATAGGCCGCGAACATGGCCGGATAGCCGTAGCGTGCGCGCAGGAATCTCAGATAGGCCGCGCCCGCCATGATGTTGTCGTGCGGATCGTAAGGGTCTTTGCCCAATCCGTTTTGCGCGCGCATGTCGTTGTAGGTTTCCGGCATGAGCTGCATGAGGCCCATCGCGCCCATGTTGGATTTGATCGGCTGGTTGTCGCCCAGCATGGTGCGGCCGCCGCTTTCGATCTGCATCACCGCGCGAATCCAGGGTTGCGGCACGCCATATTTCTTCGCGGCTTCCGCGATGGTGGGATTCCACCGGTTCATGAGCTGGCCGAAACTCATCTGCTGTTCGAGGGCAAACGCCGACGGCTTTTTGGACGGCGTAACGGCAACCTTCTTCGGCACGGGCGGCTTGTGCGCGACAGCTCGCGCCGGCGTGTTTTGGACGATGGTGACGGGTGGCCGCGCGGCATGCCCGTGAAATAGCAGAAGCCCGCCGCTCAGAAATACGATACCCGCCGCCCCCGCGGCGAAAGTTACCGGATATCGGCGCGTAAGACGCATCGCCCTGCTACTCCGCTCCCGAAGCCATGCGATCAGGTTGGGGAAGGAGTGGAAGGGCGGCATGCCGTCATTCTCGCCCGGCTGCGGAAACTGAGGAAGGCCAAGGAAAAAGGGGGAAACCGGGGAACTTTTGCCGGCCTTCGGCGTTCTGCGTCTGCCGATGTTGTAGGTTGAGCAGGGGACACGATGCCAGAAACGAGGGGGTACGGGCTGGCGGCCATTCTAACCGCCGCTCTGGGGGGAAGCTTTTGGGGAACGCCGGCGCTGGCACAACAGCAGGTCGCGGCCGCAGATTTCAGCAAGCTCTCCATCGAACAACTCGGCAATGTGGAAATCACTTCGGTTTCCAAACGCGCCCAGCCCTTGAGCGGGGCGCCGGCAGCGATCTACGTCATCACCCATGACGACATCATGCGTTCGGGCGCGGCGAGCATTCCGGAAATGTTGCGGTTGGCGCCGAACCTTCATGTCGCGCAGACCAGCCCGGCCAATTACGTCATCACCGCGCGCGGCTTCAGTGGAAATTCGGCGGCGCAGAATTTCTCCGACAAGCTCCTGGTGCTGATCGACGGACGCAGCGTCTACAATCCGCTTTTCTCGGGCATGTATTGGGACATGCAGGATGTCTTGCCCGAGAACATCGAGCGCATCGAAGTTATCAGCGGGCCGGGCGCGACCTTATGGAGCGCAAATGCGGTCAACGGCGTCATCAATATCGTGACGCGCAAATCGGCAGATACGCAGGGCGGCGTGCTGGAGTTTGGCGCGGGCAACCAATATGAGAGCGCCAGCCTGCAATATGGCGGCGCGCTCAGCGACGACCTGACCTATCGCGCCTACATAAAGACGTTCCGCGACAAGTCCTTTGAAGCCTCCGGGCATGATGGCTGGTATAAGCCGCAGGGTGGATTCCGCCTCGATTGGACGCCGGGCAACGACACGCTGACGGTGCAGGGCGACGTCTATGACGGCCGCGAGAACAATGGCGCCGAAGCCGACGGGTTGATCTCAGGCGGCAATCTTTCCGCGAACTGGGCGCATAACTTCGCGGATGGAAGCTCGCTGCAAGTGCTCGCCTATTACGACAATGTCGAGCGCAGCACGACGGGTGGCAGCGCCGGGTTCACCGTCGATACCTATAATGTCGACGCGCAATACAATTTCATGTGGGGAAGCTGGAACAATCTCGTGGTAGGCGCGGGCCAGCGCCTGAGCCACTATTCCATCATCGACCGGATCGGCCCGGCAACATCGCTTCTGTTCATTCCGAACCGGGGCGATCTCAATCTTTCGGACATTTTCATTCAGGATCAGATGTCGCTGTCGGACGGCTTCGATCTGACGCTCGGGCTAAAGCTTGAGAACGATCCTTATTCCGGCATCACACCCATGCCCAGCGCGCGGGCATCCTGGCGCATGGACGAGGGCAACACGCTTTGGGCCGCAGTTTCGCGCGCCATCCGCTCGCCGACGCCGTTCGATACCCATGTCGGTGAAGATCTCGGCACAACCCGCTTTCTCAACGGCAATCCCGATTTTCTTCCGGAAAAGCTCACCGCCTACGAACTGGGCTATCGCGGCCAGTTGTCGGAGGATGTCTCCCTCTCCGTATCCGCGTTCGACGACGAGTATGACGATCTGAAGAGCATCGAACTCGACCGGACGTCGGGCTTCCTGCCGCTGCATTGGGGCAATGGCATGAAGGGCCGGGTGTATGGCGCCGAAGCGTGGGCGACCTACGAAGTTTCCGATTGGTGGAAGCTGTCGGCCGGTGCGAACATCCAAAGCGAAAGCTTCAGGTTCAAGCCGGGCGCCAGCGGCCTTCTCGGCCTTTCGCAACAGGGCAACGATCCGCATCATCAGGCGTCGCTGCGGTCATCCATGAATCTCAGCGACAGCGTGACGTTCGACGCGGATTTGCGCTATGCCGGCCAGCTTCCCGATCCGCATGTTCCGTCTTATGTCGAGCTTAACGCGCGGTTAGGCTGGATGATCACCGACAAGATCGAATTGTCGCTCTCCGGATACAATCTGCTGCACGATCAGCATCGGGAATTCTCGCTCGGCGACGAAATAAAACGCAGCTTCTTCGTCGATACGCGGTGGAAATTCTAGGCATGGGCCTGGCTCGCATCCGCGGCGCTTTATGGGTGGCAGTGCTGGCGCTGCCGGCGCTGGCGCTTTCGGTGGCGCAAGGCGGTGCGGACGGCTCTCTCGAATACGCCGTGAAGGGAGCCTATCTCTACAAGATGCTGCCGTTCGTGGACTGGCCGTCCACCGCGTTTCCCGCGCCGAACAGCCCGATCACAATCTGCATCCTCGGCCATGATCCGTTCGGCGGCGCACTGGACAAGGCGGTGGCCGATCAGCGGATCGGCCAGCATCCCATCGCGATTCGCAGGAATATTGCCCCGGGCGATACGTCCTGCCAGGCGGTGTTCATCGACAAGGACAACGCAACCGCCGAACAGGCATTCGACGGCCTGCCTGTTCTGACCGTGACCGATTCCGGCGCGTCGGCGCATGGCGTGATCGGATTCGTCGTCGAGCAAAATCACGTACGTTTTGACATCGACGATGCGTTGGCGGCGAAGGACGGCCTGTCGATCAGCTCCAAGCTGCTCGGCCTCGCGCGCAGGGTGACGCCGCGCAAGGCGGCGCCATGAGCAATCCGCACAGCGCGTCGCAGTGGCGGATACCAGTGCTTCTGGCGCTGATCGCTGCCGCATTCCTCATCTTCTCCGGCGTGGCTATCGCGCTTTATGAGGAGAACATCTATCGCGCCCAGCAGGTGAAGGACTTCACCGAGCAGGCTTCCATTCTCGCCGCCAATGAAACGGCGGCGGTCGTATTCGGCGACCGCAAGGCGGCGCAGGAATATGTCGATGCGATGAAGGTCAATCCGGAACTGCAGGCCGTCGCGGTTTACGACAGGAGCGGAAGGCTGATGGCGAGCACGTCGCGTGTCGGGCCTGTGCCCTACGATCTGGGCAACATCTCGCAGCTTTCGAAACTGGGCCTTCTGGCGATATCGGTGCCGGTGGCGCAGCAGAAGGTGAAAATCGGTACGGTCTATATCTGGGCGACCGAGGAAACGCCGCAGCGGCGCACCGCGCGCTATCTGGGCATCGGTCTTCTCGTCGTCATGGGGGCGCTGGTTCTCATCGTGCTTGGCGTTTCACAGCGCGCTCTGGCGCGCGCCAATAGGGAATTGGAAGCGCGCGCGGAATCTCTGGCGGTGCTGAACCTGCAGCTCCAGACCGAAATGGAGGAACGCCGCAAGACGGAAGAGGCCTTGCGGCAAAGCCAGAAGATGGAGGCGATCGGACAGCTTTCCGGCGGCATCGCGCACGATTTTAACAATCTCCTGATGATCGCGATGGGCAATCTGCAGCTTCTCCAGCGCCGCCTTGGAGAAGATGCCAAGCCACTGGCGCGCTATATCGAATCCGCGGAAGAGGGGCTTCGCCGCGCCGCCAACCTCACGCAGCGGCTGCTCGCCTTTGCCCGCCGCCAGCCTCTAACGCCGAGACCGGTGAATTTGAGCGGGTTGATCGAGGGCATGCGTGAGCTGATCGACCAATCGGTGGGCCACCGCGTGGAAACGGCGTTGAAGCTCGATGCGCAATGGTCAACGCTGTGCGACGTGAACCAGATGGAAAACGTTATCCTCAATCTGGCGATCAACGCGCGCGACGCCATGCCGGATGGCGGCAAGCTGTCCATTGAAACAACCGACCTATCCGGCCTGACGCCGCCGCTTGGCGCCGATGGGTTCGCCACCGGCGACTATATCGAGCTGCGCGTCTGCGACGATGGCGAGGGGATGAGCGAAGATACGCGCCGCCAGGCGATCGATCCGTTCTTCACCACCAAGCCGATGGGCCAGGGAACCGGATTGGGGCTCAGCACGGCGTTCGGTTTTGTGCGACAATCGGGCGGCTATCTCGGTATCGAAAGCGCCCCGGGTTCGGGTACGATCATCACAATTCTGTTGCCGCGCTCAACGAGCGATGAAAGTCCGCAAACATGAATTCTGCAGCCCACGAGAACCACACCATCCTGATCGCGGAAGACGAAGCGATGCTGCGCATCGTCGCCGTAGAGACGCTGAAGGACGACGGCTTTACGGTTTATGAAGCGGGCGATGGCGTCAGTGCGCTGGAAATTCTGCGCGGCCATCCGGAAATCGAATTGCTGATCTCCGATATAAAGATGCCGCGTCTGGGCGGCTACGAACTGGCGCAAGGCGCGCTGGAAATGCGGCCCGATCTGAAAGTCCTGTTCATGACCGGCTATAGCACTGAAAAGCCGCCGGCATTCGTTCGCGAACGCTCCATCCACACGCTGCAGAAGCCATTCAACGTCATCCAGCTTTCGCACACCGCAAAATCGATGCTTGGCGCGGCGCCTGCCTGACGCTCAGAATTCCTTTTCGTCCCAACCGTGATGGCGGCAAACGATGCGCGCCAGCCGCATGAACTCCGCATTGTGCTCGGTATTTGGCGTATCGCTGCGCTGGCGCTGCTGGTACTGGTGGATCATCTCATGCGCCATGGTGCGCAGCAGCGTGTTGGTGTGGCCGACGCAGGCCGATGAGATGCCGATCTCATGGGAATATATTTTGCGCCGCGACCCGCGGTGATAACCGACATGCATTTTGTGGCGGGACACCACGAAGGCGACCTCGTCGGCCTCCGGCAGCTTCCAGTTGCGGAAGGGCGGCGTGGCGCGTAGGAATTCGTAAGCTCCTTCAATGATTTGCGGGGTGAGGAACAGGGCCATGGCGTCAGCCTTTACAGTGGACGGAGCCACAACGCGCGAAAGCCGATTTCTATCCGCCAAGATTTTGTGAAGCGCTGTCCGGCATGAAAAAGGCCTTCTACGTTTATGTTCTGGGGAGCCCGGCCGGGCGCGGCTGGCGGACCTATACCGGGTGGACGACCGACCTGGATGGCCGTTTCACCAAGCACAATGCGGGCGCCGGCGCGAAAGCAACCCGGGGCCGGTGCTGGATATTCCTCTATGCCGAGCGGCATCCCACGCGGCATGACGCGATGAGCCGGGAGTGGCATCTGAAGCGGGACAGAACATTCCGCAAATCCCTGCGGCCGGATCAGCCGTAGTCCAACTGGGATCAGCATGAAGCTTCGCCCGCCGATCGCAGCTCTGTTTTCCGCAGCCTGCCTGGCCGCGGTTCCTGCGCGCGCGGCCGATCCGCAGCCTTACACGGTCACCATCGCCAAGACCGGCTCGGACAGTATCGACGCAACGCTCGCGGCGAGCGCGCAACTCGTCACGCTCAAGGGCAAGGTGCCGGTTCCTCCATTCGCGCTTATCGCGCGCGCGCGCAGCGATATTCCACGGCTCCAAACCGCGCTCGACAGCTTCGGCTATTATTTGAACACGGTGACAATCACCATCGGCAGCCATGCGTTGACGGATCCCGGCCTGGCCGATGCCCTGGATAAGGTGCCGGCCGGCGCAAATGCCAGCGTCGATGTCGCGATCGACAAAGGCCCGCTCTTTCATCTGGGCAAGGTCGAGATCGACGGCGCGGTTCCGGATGGCGACCGGCAATCGCTGGGCATCAAGAGCGGCGATCCGGCGATCGCGGGCAATGTTCTGGATGCGCAGACGCGGCTTCTGAATGCGTTGCAGGAGGACGGCTATGCCCTCGCCAAAGTCGATGCGCCCATCGCCTATGCTGACGACAAGAAGCATGAGTTGAATGTTTCGTTCAAGGTCGAAGCCGGCGCACAGGCCGATATCGGCGCGATCACCTTCAAAGGCCTGGCCGATGTGAACGAAAGCTTCGCGCGCCGCGCCCTGAAGATCAAACCCGGCGACCGCTACAAGCCCAGCAGGATCGAGGAGGCACGGAAGGCCCTGGTGGCGCTGGGCGTGTTCTCCGGCGTCACAGTGCATGCGGCCGATCATCTGGATGCGGACGGGCGCATTCCCCTGATCTTCGATGTGCAGGAGCGCAAGAAGCACGCGGTAGCGATCACCGCCGCCTATTCCACCGATCTGGGCATCAGCCTTTCCACGACATGGTCGCATCGCAATCTGTTCGGCAATGCCGAGCAGTTGAATCTGACCGCGGCGGGAACGGGGTTGGGCAACTCCACCACCGGCCTCGGTTACACGCTCTCTGCGCAATTCATCAAGCCGCTCTTCCTGCGCCCCGATCAGACGCTGGAATTCGATGTCTCCGCCATCAAGCAGAATCTGGATGCCTACGATCAGAAAGCGGAGACCGTCGCCGGATTCCTGCGCCGCAAATTCAACGATATGTGGACGGGCAGCGGCGGGCTTTCCTATTCCCACGATGAAGTCGCCCAGGAAAGTGCAAGCCGTCTCTATCAGCTTTTCAGTCTGCCGCTCACGGTCAGCTATGACAGCACGGGCATTGCCGATGTGCTACGCGATCCCACCAAGGGCCTGCGGGCGTCGCTCGCCGTGACACCGGTGAAATCCTTCGGCGCCAGCGATCTCACCTTCTTTGTGCTGCAGGCGTCGGCGTCCACTTATTTCGATGTCAGCGGCGATGGCCGCTCCATCGTGGCGTTGCGCGGATTGGCGGGCAGCATATTGGGCGGCTCCAATCTCGAACTGCCGCCAGACCAGCGGCTCTATGCGGGCGGCAGCGCCACGGTGCGTGGCTTCGCTTATCAATCGATCGGCCCGATGTTTCCGGATGGCAAGCCGGTGGGCGCAAAATCCGTCGATTCGGGAACGATCGAGTTCCGTCAGCGCATCGGCGAAGATTGGGGCGGCGCGGCGTTCGTGGATGCAGGGCAGGCAAGCGCGAATGGCGCGCCGTTCCACGGGCCCGTCCGCATGGGTGCGGGTATCGGCGCGCGGTATTACACCGCTCTTGGCGCAGTGCGTCTCGATGTGGCGGTGCCGGTGACGCGCGTGCGCGGCGGCGATGCCTTTGAGGTCTATATCGGCCTGGGACAGGCGTTCTGATGCGCGACTGGTCTTCCATCGGCAGAAAAGCGTTGCACGCAAGCCTGATCGGGCTTGCCGCGATCGCGTTGCTTCTGATCGGCCTGCTGCGAACGCCGCCGGGCCACGCAACGCTCGCCTTTCTGGTCGAAGAGCTGACGGGCGGGCAAGTCAGCGTTCAAGGGCTAAGCGGCGATCTTCCCGATGACCTTCATGCCAATGTGGTGGAGATCCGCGACGCGAAGGGCGTTTGGCTGCGGATCGAGGATGTTTCGCTCGGTTGGTCCGCGGCGCGTGCGATGGACAATCACATTCTGATCCATCGCGTGACCGCCGCGAAGATCGCGATGTTGCGCATGCCGCAAGCGGAAGAGGCATCCGAAGGCACGACGCCGCAAATTGACGTCGATTCATTGTCGGCGCCGCGCATCGAGATCGCGCAGGCGGTGATGGGCCACGCCGCATTGCTGCAAGCGCAAGGGTCGCTCCACTATGAATCGGTTCATCAGGCGCGGGCCGATGTGACCGTCATGCGCCTTGATGACAACGACCGTTATATCGTGAGGGGCAGCATCGAAAAGGATGTGGCGAACGGTACGGTCTCGATCGCAGAAGGCGCGAACGGCATTCTTGCGGCGCTGATGGGATTGCCGGGCCTGAAGCCGATTGCCCTTGAGGCGCGCGCGCAAGGCGACAGCACGAAGAATGACATCGCGTTTCGGCTCGCGGCAGGTGCGTTGCGGGCATCGGGGCAAGGCACGCTGTCGCTGGCCAACCGCGCCGCGGATGTCGGCTTCTCCGCATCCGCGCCCGCGATGCAGCCCGACACCGATCTGGCATGGGCCTCGCTCGCTATGCAGGGCCATATCCAGGGTGACTTCGATACGCCCCGGATTGCGGCAAAATTTCAGGCCGCGGGCGTGACGGTGGATGGAACCGATTTTGGCCAGATCGATGCCGATGTGAATGGCAGCAACGGCGTGGTGAACCTGGAGGGCACGGCCAATGGCGTTCGCATCCAGGGCGATCATCCGGATATTTTCGCGCACGCACCGGTTTTCGTGACGGCGCAGGCCAACCTGGCCTCGCCGTCGCGGCCGGTGCGTTTTTCGCTGTCCCATCCGCTCGCATCGATCAAAGGCAGCGCGGACACGCAGGGGCGCACGAAGATCGACGCCGATATGACCATCCCGTCGCTGGCGCCGTTCGCGGCGCTGGAAGGCGAAGATGTGCGCGGATCGGCGTCGTTCCATGTTGCTGCCACGCTGGATGCGCAGACAACCCGCTTCGCATTGAACGGCCGCGTGGATGCGCAAGGTGCTTCGTTGATTGCCCGCATGCTCGGCCGCAACGCCACACTGGCGCTTCAGGCCGATCTTGATGGCGGCAACATCATGCAATCCAAAGTGTCGGTGCAGGGCGCGGGTCTGAAGATGCAAGGCGCGGGAAGCTTCAGGAACAAGAGCCTCGATTACAACACGCATCTCGAATTGCTCGATCTTTCGCGGCTGGCGGCAACGCTGAGCGGCACTGCAATGTTGTCCGGCACCGCCATTGGGCCGTTGAAGACGGCGCAGCTTCACGCATCGGGCAGCGCCGACATGGCAAGCAAAGGTTTCGCGCGTCAGCGCGTTGGCATCGTGATGCAGGCGGTGGGCATTCCCAATCCGGCGTCGGCGCAACTGCGCGTGCAAGGCAGCCTGGACAATGCCCGCGTCGCCATCGACGCCGCGCTGGCAAGCGCCGCGAACGGCAAGGCGCGCAATGGGAAACTCGCCGCGAGCTGGAAGTCTCTCGATGTCCAGGCCAACGCGGTTCTTCCGCAGGCCGGACCGGTCACCGGTTCGGCGAAGATTGGCCTGCGCAATATCGCCGATATGGCATCGTTCATCGGTGCAAAGATCGCGGGCAGCCTGAACGCCACTGTGGATTTGAAAGCGCATGGCGCACAGGCCGTGGCCGCGATAAAGGCGCAAGCCTCTGGCGTTTCCGTGGCGGGAAACAAAGCCGGTGCCGTCGCCGTGCAGGGTGCGGTCGCCGATCCGTTTGCAAAGCCGTCCCTTGATCTTGTGGCCGGGGTAAGGAAGTTCGAAGCGGGCGGCGTTTCCGGCGATGCCGAAATGAAATTGATGGGGCCGCTCGGTAAGCTCTCCGTCGCCCTGAAATCCGATCTTCGGGATGCCGCTCAGAACCCCGTCCATCTGGCGGCAAGCGCGGTGCTCGACGCGCCGAACCGGCGTGTCGCGGTGCAGAAACTCAATGCCGATTGGCGAAAGCAGGTGTTCACCCTGCGTGCGCCTGCCGTAATCGATTTTGCGAATGGCGTGGCCGTTGATCGCTTTGTTGTAAGTGTTGGCGGCGGCGAGGCGCAGCTTTCAGGCCGCCTGACGCCGAAGCTGGCGGCTTCCTTCTCGGCGCGTGGGATTCAAGCGCAAACCTTGCAAGCGTTCGTGCCGCAGCTTTCCGCCACCGGAACGTTATCCGCCAGTGCACAATTGAGCGGAACACTGGACGCGCCGCAGGGCGCCATCGCCGTGCAAGGCCGCGATCTGCGCGTGAGCGGCTATTCCACCACGGCGATTGCGCCTGCCAATCTGGATTTGCGCGCCACGCTGCGCGGCAAGGCGATGAGTCTGAATGCCTCGCTCAGCGCCGGAAGCTCCGCCCATCTCACGGCGGCGGGCGGCGTGCCGCTGCAGGCGGGTAAGCTTGCCTTGCATCTGGGCGGCAATGCCGATCTGGCGATGTTCAATCCGTTCCTCGCCGTCGATGGGCGGCAGGCGAAAGGCGCGCTTGCTATCGACATGAATATCGCCGGAACCTTGGCCGCGCCGCGCGCGATTGGCAGCGTGACACTGAGCAAAGGCGAGCTGCGGGACTTCGCACGCGGGCTGCGGCTGCAAGACGTTAGCGCCACGATGCAGGCGGACGGCGAGGTGCTGCATGTCACGCGCCTTTCCGCGCAGGCTGGACATGGCACCATCAGCGGCAGCGGCACCATAGATCTTGCCGCACCGGGAATGCCCATCGACGTCAGCGTCACGGCGCAGGACGCGCGGCCCATCGTCAGCGATCTGATGACGGTGACGTTCTCGGGCGATGCGAAGCTTTCAGGCAAGCTGAAAGGCGCGATGAACCTTTCCGGCAAGGTCTTCGTCACCCAGGGCGAGATCGATCTGCCGGAGCGCTTCCCGCCGGAAGTCGCGGTGCTGGATGTGCGCCGCCGCGGTCAGAAGCCGCCGCCGCCGCCAGCGCCCGCAAGCTCCGTGGCGCTCGATGTCACCATCACCACGCGCGGACAGTTTTTTGTGCGCGGTCATGGCATCGACGCCGATCTGGGCGGGCGCATTCACCTCACAGGCACCAGTGCCACGCCGTTCGTCGCCGGCGGGTTCAAGATGAATCGCGGCACCTTCAGCATGGCGGGGCAGGTGCTCGATTTCACCACCGGCGAAGTGCGCTTCGATGGCACCGGCGTGCGCAACCGCCTCGATCCCACGCTGAATTTCGTGGCGCAGACGGCTTCCGGCGGCGTGACCGCGACGTTGACCGTGGGCGGCTATGCCTCCGCGCCGAAGGTCGCACTCTCCAGCTCGCCGCAACTGCCGCAGGACGAAGTGCTAGCGCATCTTTTATTCCGGCAGAGCGTGAAACAGCTCACGCCGCTGCAACTGGCGCAGATCGCGCAAGCCGTCGCCGCGCTGGGCGGCATCGGTTCGGGATTCAATCCGTTGGGCTCGATCCGCAAAACCTTGGGCCTTGACCGCCTCTCCGTGGGCAGCACCAACGGCGGGGCTGCCGGCAGCGATCAGCAGACAACGGTGGAAGCGGGAAAATATGTGGCGCGCAACGTCTATGTCGGCGCCAAGCAGAGCCTGTCCGGCGGCACGCAGGTTCAGGTGCAGGTGGATCTCACGCGCAAGCTGAAAGCGCAGGCGACGCTCAGCACCATGACCGATGCGACGGCGACCAAAGGCAGCGCCGCGCAGGACAATGGCAGCAGCGTCGGTCTGAGCTACCAGTTCGAATATTAGCCGCGTGTCAGCAGATCCATGGTGGAAACGGCCATCACCTTGGCCGAATTGACCATGTCGGCGATGCCCACCCATTCATCCGGCTGATGCGCCAGATCGAGCACGCCGGGGCCATAGGCGATGCAATCCTTCAGCTTGCCGATGCGATCGACATGCTTCTGATCGTAGGTGCCAGGCGAGCAGACGATCTGCGCTTCCTTGCCGAGAATCTGGCGCACGGCTTTCGCGGTTGCCGACGCGACGGGGCCGTCGCGATCCGCCATGGAGGGCTGCACGCTGAACAATTCGCGCATCTTGTATTTGAAGCTCGGGCGTTCTTTCGCTACGCGGTCCAGCAGGGCTGTCACTTCGCCTTTGACCGACTCGATCGTCTCTTCGATCAGGAAGCGGCGGTCAATGATCATGCGGCAGGAATCGGCGACGCAGGGCACCGGCAATCCCGTGAACTCCTCGCCTTCGCCGCCATGCAGCGAATTGATGTTCATGGTGGACTGGCGCGCGCCTTCCGGCACCACCGGCATATCCGAATGGCGCGCAGCGAGCGCCGGATAAAGTTCGTGTTCGATCTTCTCCAATACCGCGCTCATGTGGCGGATGGCGCTGTCGCCGAGGAACGGCATCGAGCCATGCGCGATGCGGCCCAGGGTTTCAATCTCCGCCCACCACACGCCGCGATGGCCGATACAGACGCGATCGACGTTCAAAGGTTCGGGAATGATGACGTGATCCACGCGCGGCTGCGAGAACCATCCGCGTTCCGCGAGATAAGCGACGCCGCCATAACCGCCGGACTCTTCATCGACCGTGCCGGAAATCTCCACGGCGCCGGGAAGATCGAAACCGGAATCCAACAGCGCTTCCACCGCGACGACGGATGCGGCGAGGCCGCCTTTCATGTCGCAAGCGCCGCGGCCATAGACCTTGCCGTCTTTCACTTCGCCGCCGAAGGGATCGACCGTCCATCCCGCGCCGGTCTGCACTACGTCGATATGGCTGTTGAAGTGGACGCAGGGGCCTTTGCGCTTGCCTTCGCGGCGCGCGACCACATTGATGCGCGGATATTTGTCGCTGTCGCCCGGCGTTCCTTCGGCGCGCACATATTCCACCTGGAAGCCGCGCTTGAGGAGACGATTGCCCAGATATTCCGCGCAAGGCCGGTAGGCTTCGCCCGGCGGATTGACGGTGGGAAAACGGATCAGATCCTGCGTGAGCGCAACGATCTGGTCTTCGCGCGCTTCGATTTCGCGCAGGACCGAGTCCACGATCTTGGGGGCGGCGTTCATCGGGACGACTCCTTATTCAAATGCAGCGGCCTCCATCGACGTCCATGGCGACGCCCGTGATCATGGACGCGTCGCCGCTGCAGAGAAATGCTGCTGCGGCGGCGATGTCCTGCGGGGTCGAGAAGCGGCCGATGGGAATGGAGGCGAGGAATTTCGCGCGGATTTGCGGCGTGTCTTCGCCCATGAAGGTTGCCAGCATCGGCGTTTCGCCGGCCACCGGATTGATGGCGTTCACGCGGATGCCGAACGGCGCCAATTCCACCGCCATGGCGCGCGTGGCGGTGATCATCCAGCCCTTGGAGGCGTTGTACCAGGTGAGGTTCGGCCGCGGGCTGACGCCGCCGGTCGAGGCGATATTCAGGATGGCGCCCTGCTTCCTCGCCTTCATGCCCGGCACGATTTCATGCGCGGTGTGAAACACCGATTTTGCGTTCACGGCGATGATGCGGTCGAAATCGCTTTCCGGCAGCGTGTCCAGCGGCTGCGGCTTGTGGCCGATGCCGGCATTGTTCACCAGAATGTCGATGGCGCCGAATTTCTCGGTGGCGGCTTGCGCAAGCTTCTTCACATCCTCGCCGCGCGAGACATCGGTGCGCACGGCAAGTCCGTTCACATCCTTCGCCAGCGCCTGCGCAGCGGCTTCGTTCAGATCGGCGATGACGACGCGCGCGCCTTCTTCGGCGAAACGGCGCACAATGCCTTCGCCGAAACCGGATGCCCCACCCGTCACAATCGCAACCTTGCCATCCAGACGCA
The DNA here is from genome assembly GCA_018242105.1 of Pseudomonadota bacterium. Taxonomy (GTDB): domain Bacteria; phylum Pseudomonadota; class Alphaproteobacteria; order Micropepsales; family Micropepsaceae; genus Rhizomicrobium. Next base: position 42,754 of record JAFECP010000007.1, on the reverse strand, counting down.
TGCTCTATCCTACCCGTGAAATGCCGCGACCGTCTTTAGCCGCGTGAAAGCGTACAGCGCCTCGAAGCCTTTTTCGCGGCCGTGGCCGGAGCGCCCGGTGCCGCCGAAGGGCAGTTCCACGCCGCCGCCCGCGCCGTAATTGTTGATGAACATCTGCCCGGTGTGAATGGCCCGCGCCATGCGCAGGGCGCGGCTGCCGTCGCGCGTCCACACGCCCGCAACCAGACCGTAATCGGTGCCGTTGGCGATGCGGATGGCGTCTTCCTCGGTGTCGAAGGGAATGACAACCTGCACGGGGCCAAAAATCTCATCGCGCGCCAGCGTGTGTTCGGGCGCGACATCCGCGAACAGAACCGGCGCCACGAAATGCCCGCCGCGCGGCGCGGAAGCTTCGATCTTGCCTTCGGCGATGACGCGATGTCCATTCTTGCCTTGGGCGATGAACTCTTCGACGCGTTTTTTCTGTGGCGCGGAAATCAGCGGACCGACATCGAGATCGTCCTTCGCCGCGCCGACGCGCAGCGCGCGATAGCGCTCGCCAAGTTTCTCCAGCAGCGGCTCATAGATCTTGCGCTCGACCAGAAGGCGCGACGCGGCGGAGCAGGTCTGTCCCGCATTCTGGATTCCAGCGTTCACCAGAAACGGTAGCGCGCGTTCGATATCCGCATCGGCAAACACGATTTGCGGCGATTTTCCGCCAAGCTCCAGCGTTACCGGAACGGCGTTGCGTCCGGCCGCCGCCTGCACCAGCGCACCCACCGAGGTCGAACCGGTGAACGACAGATGATGGATGCCCGGATGCGCGGCGAGCGCGGCGCCGGTTTCTTCGCCGATGCCGGTCACCACATTCATCGCGCCATCGGGGAGCCCGCATTCCTGCGCGATGCGCGCGAAGGCGAGCGCGGTGAGGCTGGCCTCCTCGGCGGGTTTGACCACCGTGGCATTGCCCGCCGCCAGCGCGCCGACGACGGAGCGGCCGATGATCTGCATGGGATAATTCCACGGCACGATATGGGCGGTGACGCCATGCGGTTCGCGCAAGGTGTAAACCGTGTAGTCCGCGAGATAGGGAATGGTTTCGCCGTGCAGCTTGTCGGCGGCGCCGGCGTAGAATTCCAGATAGCGCGATAGCGCCAGCGCATCGGCACGCGCCTGCTTCAAGGGCTTGCCGACATCGCGCGCTTCCAGATCCGCCAGTGCATCGGCCTTCGCCGCCACCGCGCCGCTCATCTTCATGAGGATGCGTCCACGCTCCGCAGCGGTCAGCTTTCCCCATGCGCCCGTGTAGGCTTTTGCCGCTGCGTTCACGGCGGCGTCCACATCGCTCGCGCGGCCCGCCGCGAGTGTGCCGATCTTTTCGCCGGTCGAGGGGTCTTCGATCGGAATGGTTGACGCAACGTGCGTCCAGCGGCCTGCGATAAAAAGCTTTTCTTCGATCATTCCAGATTTCCGTTGCCTCACGCGGCGCACCGCAATCATGCAATCCCAAGCGCCCTGCCCGGTCAACAATAGCGGCTGCGACAGTCTCGCGGCGCAAAGAAAAACGGCGGGAGCACGAAGGCTCCCGCCGCCAAAGTCTTCGTCAAATCGCTAGTATTTGTAGTCGAGTCTCACGCCCACCGTCGCCGGTTCGCCGCGCTGGGCGATATCGATACCCGGCAGGAAGAAGTTACGCGTCGTGTCGTATTTCGTGTTGGTGCAGTTGTGGCAATAGACCGTTGCCGCCCACGGACCGTCGTTCGGCGACAATGTGACGTTCAAATCGGTCAACCAGTACGATTTCACATAAAAGTTCGGCCCCAGCAGCAGTGGATTCAGGTGATCGTGGAACGCCCAGTTCACGCCCGTGTCCAGCGTGTAGCCGGGAAGCTGCCAAGTATAATCGACCGAACCGTTGTAGCTGAGCGGCGGGAAGCCGATGCGCGCCCCCTTCTTGTTGTCGTAGATCGCATTGCCGGCCGGCGGTACGCAGATGGCGGCGGGCACGCAGGCGACCACGGAGGCGGGAATGTCGAGGAAGTTGTCGAATTGGTCGAACTTCCCGTCCTTCCAGCCCAGCGCCTGCGTGATCTTCAACGCGTCGATGGGCTGCCAGATCGCCGACAACTCGCCGCCATACACATGCGACCTCGGCGCGTTGACGAGCGAGCCTACCGGACCGGTGGTGCCCCACACGGCGGATTGAATCTGCTGGTTCTCATAGTGATACCAGAACACAGAGCCGTTGAGCTGCAATGTGTCGTCCAGGAGATTGGATTTCACACCCGCTTCATAGGCCCACAGCACTTCCGGCTTCAGCGGCGGTGCGGCCTGCGAGCCGTTGTAGGTGGTGAAGCCGCCGGACTTGATGCCTTCGCTGACGCTTGCATAGAGCATCACGTTCTGGTTCGGCTTGTATTCGATTCCACCCTTGCCGGAGAGACGGTTGTTGGTGACGGACTGGCCGACACTCGGCGTCAGCGGGATGGTCGGCGCACCGGGCAGGAAAATGCCGTTGAGCACGAAGTCGCCGATCGAACGGGTTTCCGAGTTGTAGCGCAACCCGCCGATCAACTTCAGCTTATCGGTGATCTGGTATTCTTCCTGCGTGAAGACGGCTTTGCTTTCGACATGCTGGCGATAGCGCGTGTCGGTGACGAGGCCGAGCGAATCCGCGAAGTCCGAATCGAAGATTTCGCTCATGGCCTGGTGGGAATAGTAGCCGCCGATCATCCAACTGAACGGACCGCTGCCATTCGAGGCCAGGCGCAATTCCTGCGAGAACACATGCGCGCTGGTGTCGAAATAGGTGCCGGCCAACGCGTATTTCGAAGCATCCCAATCGTTATATTCGCGGCGGTGCAGGTCTTCGTAAGAGGTGATCGAGGTCAGCGTGCCGAAGCCCAGATCGCCATGGACCTGCATGTTCACGCCGTCCGCATTGGTGCGATGGAACGGCGCCTGGTCCGGCGCGATGCCCGTGGCGGTGTCGAATGTCGCCGATCCGCCCCATGCCGTCTTCTTCGTGTCGGTGAAGGCCGGAATCGTGACGCCGGTGTGGTTGTTCGGGTTGGTGCTCAGAATGGGATCGAACAGATAAAGGCCCGTCGGCTGCGAACGGTCGGAGCTGTAATGGCCTTCGAACAGCACATTCCAATGATCGTTCAGCGTCCATTGCAGCTCGCCGCGGACCGACGTTGTATCCTTCTTGCCGAATTTTTCGCCGGTGTTGACGTTCTTCTGCCACGAGCCGCCCTGGTCGGTGATGAAGGCGATGCGGCTGTCGAGCCCATCGGCCAGCGGAACATTGAGATAGCCGTTGCCGATGAACTCATTGTGGCTGTCGTAGTCGGCCGTCAGGCCAAAGCCGAAATCGTCAGTCGGCTTGTTGGTGATGAAGTTGATCGCACCGCCGGTGGTGTTCACCCCATAGAGCGTCCCCTGGGGGCCATAGAGAACTTCCGTGCGCTGGATGTCGAAGATCGAGCCCTGCGTCTGCGCCGGGATCGGGTAGGCCACTTCGTCGACATAGACGCCGACCGTGGAGGAGTTGTTCGAAGCGTAATCGTCGAAGCCGACGCCCCGCAGGCGGAATTCCGGCTGGCCGCTGCCGAAGGCCGGAACCGCTTCAAGGCTCGGCGTCGCATATTGCAGGCCGTTGACCTTGGTGATGCCCTGGCGCGTCAGGTCGTCCGAAGTGAGCACGGTGAGCGCGATCGGCACGTTCTGCGCGGATTCCGAACGCTTCTGCGCCGTGACCGTGACGGTCTCGATGCCCGACGACTTGTCCTGCGCCAAAGCCGGGAGGCTGCTCGCGGCAATCAAAATCTGGGCGCAAGCACCCGCCAACAAAATCCGTTTCATGTGATGACGTCCCCAATATCGGCGCCGCCCGCTAGCGGCTGTTACGAAAGTGTGCGCCCGCCGTCATAATTGTCAACGATACGCGGTATATCATATGCCGGATTACGCGTGCGGGGGTGTTTGCGCAACACGCAGCAGCGCGCGCGAACAAATTCCACCGCTGCGATGCGCGCCGAAAGCGCGCCGGACTATTGACGCTGCGTTATCGCGGCAACCGGCTTGCGCTCTTTACCCGGAAAGAACCGAAGAGCAGCCAAAACAATCGCGAAGTTTACGATGAGGCCGATAAAGCCGGCATTTGCACCGCCGGCAGGAAGCGCAAATTCATAGATAGTAATCGCGACAATATCGCCCGCAGCGATTCCGGCGATGATGGCGGACGGGCGCATCCGCCGCGCGAACAAAATTCCCAGCATGCCGGGTAAAAATTGCGCGATGCCGAAATAGAAGAGGTTGTTGATCGTCACCAGCAGTTGCGAGGAGGTCGCAGCGCCGCCGATCGAAAGCAAAAGATAGAAGGCGATGATGACTTGCGACCATTGGCGTTGTTGGTCGCCACTCAGCCCAGGCACCAGGTTGCGCGACACCAGCGAACCGATCGCAAGGCAGATGCCGGTAAGGACGACAAGCGCCGAAAGCGCGGCGCCGGCCATTACCAGGCCCACCAGCGGCGCGGGCAGAAGCTTTTGTGCGACGAGAGGGAATACTTCGTTGGGAGATCCGATGTGCATCGGATGCATGAGTGCAAAATAAGCGACAATCGTGAGGAACGGAAACATCAGCATGTAGAGCGGCATGGTCACCTGCGCGCGCCGCACGGCGGAAGCGGAGCGGGCGGTGAACACATAGGCGCAGGTCTGCGGCACGATGCAGAAGCCCACGCTTTGCGCCAGCACCGTGGTGATGGAGAACACATCGCCTTTCAGGGTCGGCGCCATCGCATGCTTCCACGCCGCGGTCGGATGCAGCGCCGCGCCCGCGCCCCAATGATCGAGCGCGACAAGAGCGGTCAGAAGGATCGCCAGGATCAGCAGGATGTCCTTCAGCACCGCAACATAAGCCGAAGCGCGAATACCCGAGATCGCGATATAGATGAAGGCAAGGACACCGGCGAGGCAGGTGAGCAGCAGCGGCGAGAACGGCCAATCCAGCACTTTCAGCACGATCTGCAATCCGAGGAATTGCTGCATGCCGAGCGGCACCAGGAAGATGAGCGCGGTGCCTGTCACCACGATTTCCAGCGCACGGCTTCCGAAATGGCGGCGGAAAAGGTCGGGCATCGTCACCGCGCCATAGATGCGGCCCGCGCGCCAGATCAGCGGGTTAAGAAAGTAACCGACGACGAAGGCCAGAAGGATGTAGCCTAAAAACCAGGTGACGAAGCCGGTGCCACTGGCATAGACGCCACCGGGATACCCGAAGATTGTCGCGATGCTGTAGGTTTCGCCTACCGCCAGAAAGAAGAACAGCACCGTGTTGAACTGGCCCGAGGCGACGAAAAAGTCTTCCGCCTTCTGATGCAGATGCCCCCGCTTGGACAGAAGCGCGAGCAGCAGCGACAGAAGAATGATCGCAAGAAAGGCGACGGTCACGGCGCGGCACCGGTATCGTAATCGGTGTCGATATGCTCGTCGGGCAGATCGCGGTCATGGCCGAACCAGCATATCGCCAGGCACGCCGAGGCCAGCGGAATGCAGCAGAACAGCCACAGCAGCGCCAGCGGCACGCCGAAGAGGGAAATATCGAGACGGCCCAGCAGCGGCACCGTCGGAATCACCGACAGGAACGGCACGGCGATACCGATCGTGTAGCGGGCGAAGGGCGGCACGCGGTTACTCCCGTGGCGTCAGAGTGTGCGCCAGGTCTTGCCTTCCGCGCCCGGCGGCAAGGTCGCTTCATAGACGCCGCGCGCCACAGCACGCGCCAGCACGTCCGCGGCAAGAGAGCCGAGGCGCGCGACGGTGAACTCGGCCATCGGGCCTGTCATCTTGCGCTTCGCCGTCGAAAGGCCGAACACCACGTCGCCGTCGAACGGCGAATGGATCGGGCGAATGGCGCGCGCCAAACCGTCCTGCGCCATCATGGTGACGCGCTTCATCTGGTCGATATCGAGGTCAACATCCGTTGCGATGCAGGCGATGGTCGTGTTCTTGCGCGGGCCGGGATCGCGTTTGGTCAGGCCCCAATCTTCCAGCGCGACACGCTTGCCGCTGGCGCCGAGCCCGCCGAATTCGTTTCCGACCTCCAGCGCGCCCGCCCAGAAGTTCTTCGTGCCCGGCACCACCGCCGAGCCAAGGCTGTTCACCGCAACGACCGCGCCGACTGTCATGCCGTCGGCGGTGACATAAGATGCCGAACCCAAACCGCCTTTAATGCCGCCCGATTCCGCGCCATAGCCCGCGCCGGCGGTGCCGAGCTTGAAATCGGAAGACGCGTTCTGGACCGCTTTCATTCCGAGATCGCGATAGGGTGGGTTGAGGCCCCAATTCTTGTTTCCGTGATTGGCGAGGTCATAAAGGATCGCCGCGGGAATAACGGGCGAAACCGGCACGCCCGGCGACGGCAGCATCGCAAAGCCGCGATTGTGCGCGCCGAGCCATGTGGCGACGCCGTCCGCCGAGGCCAGCCCATAAACCGAGCCGCCGGACAACACGACCGCGTCCACCGAATGCACGAGATTCCAGGAGTTGAGCGCATCTGTTTCGCGCGTGCCCGGGCCGCCGCCGCGCACGTCTGCGGCGCAGGTCGCGCGGCCGTCCGGGAGGATCACGGTAACGCCGGTGCGCACTTTGGGATCTTCCGCATGGCCGATCTGCAAACCGGGAACATCGGTGATGAGGTTTCGCGTACCGGGACCGCCGCCGGCATTTGTCTCCGCCGCCCAAGCGGCGTGCGGCGCGGATGCAAGGATGGCTGCTCCGGTTGTCAGCGAAGCAAGCAAGTCACGGCGATTCATGGAAGTCCCCTCGATTGAATGCAGCATGCGCGGCTGTTTGTGCCAGCGCTGCCAACCGGCACATTACTATCGGCACGACTCCCGGCGCCTGCAAGGGCAGCGTACCGCCAGAAGAAGGCAGCCGGATTCCCATACGGAAACATGCGCGCAGCGCGCGCGAGCCCGGCCATGTCTGGACGCAGCAATCAAATCGGGTCAGGTTAAATTTGACTTCACCACGCCCGGCTGACCGGGCCGTTGGATTGAAAGCCGATATGGAAGCGATTGAGAAAATGCCATTGACGGTGGATTTTGAAAGACACTATTCGACACCTGGATGGGCCGGGCAGGCCGCGTATTGATCCCCGCCCGAGCACATTTCTGCTGGATCGGTAACAGGCTGCCCTGGGCCTATGTGTTCGCCATCCTGTCGGCGGCGGAGCGAAGTGAGCTGCCAGAAATTATTCTTCATCACACCGATATCATCGAAGACGGCGCTGAATTGCGCGCGCTCAAGAACGCGCCCCGCGTGCGGCTCTCCCGAATCGATGCGCTTGCATATTTGGCCGAGACAGAGCGGGCGCTCGGCTCCGGCGGCGAACTGGCGGCGCTTTACCGCCACCTCGATAGCCCGGTGATGCGGGCGGATATTCTGCGGGCGGCGATCCTCTACATGCAGGGAGGGGTGTACCTGGATATGGACACGATCACCACCGCCTCCCTGAAGCCGCTGCTTGATAATCGGCAATTCATCGGAGCTGAACTTATAGTGTGGCCAGATTCCGTGCGGAAATCGATTTCGCCCGTAGTGTGGGCGCGGCATCTTACTCTCGATGTCGCGCGCAAAATATTGCGGCATCTGCCAAACGGATGGGCATTTTTCCGGCGGATCGAGAAATTCTATTTTCGTGGTTTCTGCAATGGCGTAATGGGGGCGCAAGCGGGCGCGCCGTTTTTTTCCGACTACCTCAAGGCAATGGTTGCCAAGGCGTCTGAGTCTAAAATGCAGCTTTATGGGCTTGGCCCCGACCTGTTGCAGGAGGTCGTCGATCGCTATCGCGGACAGGATTTGACCGTTTGCGAGCCAGACACATTTTATCCTTTGCCGCCCGAAATTTCTGAGCATTGGTTCCGAATTGTCCGGACCGTGCGATTAAGAGAGGTTTTATTGCCGGAAACCCGCGTCGTGCACTGGTATGCCTCTATCCGGACAAAATCCCGCGTCGGACAGATTACGCCAGACTATGTGCGGGAGCACAAAAACTGCCAATTGTATAGTGCGCTCGTCTGCGCCTGCATTTGTCATCTGCCGGACGCTATTTAACTACGTTTCGGCCCGCGATTGGGTTCGGACGCAAGCCGCAGACATCCCTGCTCAATCTCATAGACCGCGAACGATGTCGTCTGTTAATATTGTAACCTAGAACGGGTTGCCTTCCCGGTTCTGTGGTTCATCTATAGCGGCCAACCGGGTAGTTTTCGGCATGTTTGTTTTCTTTAACGCGCCCATACGACCAGCGCCCGGCTTCGGCTTGCGCATTTCAAAACATTGGGGAAATACAACAAAGCGCCCCCCTTATGAACTCAAGATTAGGCTACCTTGAGGAATTGGGGTTGAGGCTCACAAAGGGACGTCATGGCAAAGAAGGGTAGCATCCGGATCGCGATCGCCGGCGTAGGAAACTGCGCCAGCTCTCTCGTTCAAGGCATTCACTATTACACCGCAGAACGCTGCCGCCGGGGGGTTACCGGTCTGATGCATGCGGATATCGGCGGCTATCTGCCGTGTGACATCAAAGTCGTTGCGGCGTTCGACGTCGATGCCCGCAAGGTGGGCACCGACATAAGCCAGGCGATCTTCTCCAAGCCAAATTGCACAAAGATTTTTCAAAGGGATATCCCGTCGGCGGGTGTGATCGTGCGCATGGGGCCGGTGCTCGACGGCATTTCCGAACACATGGCGGATTATGCCGAAGACAGAACCTTCGTCCGCTCCAGTGCAAAGGAATTGACGAAGGCGGAAATCGTTCGCGAGCTGAAAAACAGCGGGGCCGAAATCCTGCTCAATTATGTTCCTGTCGGATCGGAACAGGCCGCGCGCTTTTATGCGGAATGCGCCCTGGAAGCCGGCGTCGCCTTCATTAACAACATGCCGGTGTTCATCGCCAGCGACAAGGCTTTCGCGGACCGGTTCAAGGCGCGCAATCTTCCGATCATTGGAGACGACATAAAGTCCCAGTTTGGCGCCACAATCACACATCGCGTTCTGACAGATCTGTTCGCAAAGCGCGGGGTAAAGTTGCTGCGGACATATCAGTTGAATACCGGCGGCAATACCGATTTCCTCAACATGAAGAACCAGACGCGGCTGGTGTCCAAAAAGACATCCAAAACCGAAGCCGTGCAGTCGGTCGCAAAGAGCCGCATCGAGGACGAGAACATCCATGTAGGTCCGAGCGACTATGTGCCATGGCAAAACGACAACAAGATCTGCTTCCTGAGAATGGAAGGGCATTTGTTCGGGGATGTTCCGATGGATCTGGAATTGCGGCTGTCGGTAGAGGATTCGCCCAATTCCGCAGGCGTCGTGATCGACATGATCCGGTGCTGCAAACTGGCGCTTCAGAGCGGCGTTGGCGGAGTGCTTGAGGCGCCAAGCGCCTATTTTTGCAAACATCCGGCCAAGCAATACTCGGACGATGACGCCTACGATATGATCGAGGCTTTCATCCGGACGCACACCGCGAAAATGCTGGCTGTTTTGTGAAGTGTCTTATTGTTGCCGCAGGGCAAGGTGCCAGGCTCAGAGAAAAAGGCCAGCTTAAGCCCTTGATCGAAATCAAGGGCGTTCCATTGATTGAACGCGTGATCAAGCGGGCGCGTAGCGGTGGCGTGGACGCGTTCTGGGTCGTCAGTGGCTATAGGGGCGATGAGCTTCGCATGGAGCTCGACGCGTTTTCGGCGCGGGAAAACCTTCGTATCGATCATATCGTCAATGAAAGCTGGGACCGCGCGAATGGCCTCTCCGTGCTCAAAGCGAAACCCTATCTGAATGAGCCCTTTCTGCTCACCATGTGCGATCATTTGCTCGATCCGGAGATATTTCGCCGTCTGATGTCTGTGCCGGCCGAGCCGGATACTGTTACGCTGGCGGTCGATTTCAACATCGACCGGCAGCTCAACGATTTGGAGGACGTCACGCGCGTCAAGTGTTCGGGCGGTTTCATCCATCACATCGGCAAAGTCATCCGAGACTTCAACGCATTGGATACGGGCCTCTTTCTTTGCACTCCCGCCATGTTCGACGCGCTCGAAGAAAGTCAGGCGGGCGGAGACGACAGCATCTCGGGCGCAATGAACGTGCTTGCGCGCCGGAACAAGGCGCGCACATTCGACATTCAGGACCGGGTGTGGATCGATGTTGACGATCCCGCGGCGTTCGGAAAGGCCGAGAGACTTCTTGAAACGGGGCTGCTTTGACGGTTTCGACTCGTGTGAGAGAGGGGAAGCACGGTGAGCCCATCCGGCGCACGTCGGACATCGAAGAGATAACCAACCTCTATTTCATTCATCCAGTATCGAGCCGCCTGACGCCATTGCTGGCGGACCTGCATGTCTCTCCCAATGCCGTTTCCTTTGCGGGGATGGCGTTTGGGATATTGGCGGCGATCTCCTACTACCGCTATCAAGACGTGCGATGGGTGGTTGCCGGCTTCGTGCTGATGATCCTGTGGCACATCATGGATGGGACGGATGGGCAGCTTGCACGTCTCACGAATTCGCAGTCCGAGTTTGGAAAAGTTATCGACGGGATTTGCGATTACACGACGTTTGTCGCTGTTTATTCTGCCCTTGCGCTGGCGCTTAGCGTCCAATTCGGAGGATGGATATGGATACTCGCCATTTCCGCTGGGGTCTGCCATGCCGTTCAGTCGGCCGCCTATGAGGTGCAAAGGCAGGAATATGAGTATTGGGGCATGGACCGAAAATCGGCGGCGCTTTTGGCGCTCAACGCGCCGCTGCCGGATGTGCCTACGGCATATTTTCCCACGCGCGTCATGCATATGCTCAACCGGCTCTATGTTGGTGTCCAGTTGAGGGTTGCCGGTGTACCCGCCGGCTTCGACGAAAAGATGGCCGCATGCCTGAAGGAGGAGCCCGCACAAGCGGCGTCCCTCCGTGCGCGATATCGCGAAACGTTCGCGCCGGCGGTTCGGCGATGGTCTATCCTATCCGCCAACTATCGCACTATCGGAATATTCATCTGCGCGGCTCTGTCAGTGCCCCAATACTATTTTTTGTTCGAGATTTTCGGTTTCAGCGCAATTCTCGCCATTCTTCTTTCCCGCCAGTCCGCGCGCTACAAGCGGTTTTTGCGGGAGCTGGAGACCGTGAAATAATCTATCCTCTGCGAGGCCGGTGCATCCGCAGAAAGAGATAGACCGCCAGCGCCATGAGCAGAAGCGAAGGCGTCAAAGCGATCACCGCGGGGTTTAGATCCAGCAGCAAATCCAAGCGGCCCGCAATTTGCTGGACAAGCGAAAACACGATTCCGATGCCGACACCGATGACAATGCGCTGGCCTGTGCCATGCGCTCGCACGGCGCCGAACAAAAACGGCGCGGCGATCAGGATCATGGCAACGATCGAAAACGGAATGGCGATCTTGGCCCACAATTCCTGTTCATAGCGTGAAGCCTGCTGGTGCCTGCGGCTGAGATCGCGAATGTATAGATACAATTCGACAGGCGCCATAGTGTCGGGTGACATGAGCAACTGCTGGACACGATTGGGGGGCAAAAAAGAGTGCCAGACTAGCGAAGCCGGATGGTCCGTCTGGAATTGGGAGGAAAGAACGCGCTTACGCACCACGCCGGTGAGAAGCCATGTCCCGTCCGGCCGAATCTCCGCGCGGTTCGCGCGGATTGCACTTGTCAGGCGCCCTTCCGGCGAGAAGGCGTAAATATTGATGTTTCTCGGAATGTTGCCATGTTCAAATCGCTGCACATTAAGATATTGACGGTTGCCTTCGCCCCAAAAGCTGTCTGCGCTGCGAACCGACGCAGATGGCGATAACCTCGATGCGCGCTGACTTTCCGCGAATTGTTGCGTTGGCGGAATCACAAACTGCGCTATCAAAAACAGAGCGATGATGATCGGGCACGCAAGCGCGAGAACGGAGCCTATGATCCGCCGTTCGGACATGCCAAGCGATTGCAGCGCCGTAAGTTCTGAGGTATCGGCGAGCGCGCCCAACGACAGCAGACAGCCTATCAGCATCGATACGGGCGTTACCTGGAGCACGCGCGACGGAATCGTGAGCAGAACGTAGAAAAAATCGTCGATCAGACGGTAGTTGCCTTGGCCGACCGAACTGAGCTGTTCGACAAATTCCAGCAAGCTGAACAGCAAGGTCAACGCCGTGGCGGCCAACAGGACGCCACTGAGCGTTGCCGCCGCGATGTACCGGTCAAGCCGTGTCACGGCCACCGAACCAGTGCGCATGCCATGTGTTAAAGCGCATGCGCAGCCGCCTCAATTCAAAGCCCAGATATGGCCGGACCCAGATGATGGCCACCACCGCTGCAAGCGACGCGGGAACCCACCAGATGCCCGGAAAAGCTGCGACCGCGCTTTGCTGAACCCATGTGCGCGCGGATGTGAACAACAGATAGTAGCCAGAATAAATCAGAGCTGCTGCTCCCATCTTCGCATATCGGCTTTGCCGCGGCCTTATGCGACTCAACGGCACGGCGAGCATGCCAAGCAGAATTGTCGAAAGTGGGGTGGATAGCCGCCATTGGAACTCCGCGATATCTGGAGGCTTGCTTGAAATCGCAAGCGTCTCCGTGCCGGCGCTGACCGAACTGTATTCGGGCTGTTCGAGACTTGGATCCGGAGATCTCAGAATAATCCCCTGTGCGTCCACCACACTGTCAGGTTGACCCTTTTCACGTCCGATATCGTAAAGATGGGCATCGCTCAAATGGATTTCCGAACGGTCGCGGCCGCCGGCCTCCGGAAGCTGGTAGGCATGCCGTGCAAAAAGAATTCGAGTGCGATTGGGATAGATCAACTGCACGAATACGTCGCTGGCCGTGGATTTCGGGCCATCGCGATGTTTCAGGAATATGACCCGGCCTCCATCTTCAGCGATATAGAACGTGCCGGCCTGCATGTTATCGACATTGGCGAAGGCTTCGGCTTGCTTTGAAAGCGCGTGCAATTTCTCATACGCCCAAGGCCGCGCGAACAGCGATAACAGAGCCACAAGAACGGCCAGTGCCCCCGACAGAGTGAGAACCGATCCCATGATCCTTGCGGGGGTCACGCGCAATGCGAACATCGCCGTAAATTCGGAGTCGCTATACAGCTTTCCAAACGACAGAATGACTGAGATATAGAGAGAAACCGGTATCAATACTTCCAGTGAGATCAACGCTTTGAGGCCTATCATTTCTCCGATCGTGTTTGTCGGCAGCAGCCCGTTGACGGCATCCGAAAGAAATTCGGCGGCACTGTAGCTCGCGAATAGAGTCACAAGAACGATAAGGATGGTCGCAAGCGGCTTGCTGATCTCTCGGATCAAATAGCGGTTGATGATCAAGGCGCACGCCATCCGGCTTTTTGGAGAATGAGCGAAGTCATTTTAGATAGCCGGCCGGTATCGCGACAGAGCGAGCGCCGATCCAAATCAGCCGTCACGGACATCTCATTTGGGTTTCTGAATATCACGGAATGAGGTCCACTTCGCCGCCCGGCAAAGTGGCGATACCACCCAGCCCCAATGTTATCATCGAAAACATTACAGAAAGTCAATAATATGCCATACGGATAGCGACAGGATTGTCGCCGGGATGGGCGGCAATGCGCACCTGGCTCAATTTTGGCGGACCCAGGAAGAGTTTGGGGTTCTGGGAGAAGCCGTATCCCTCTGTCGGAATTCCGAGAAAATTGGTGTCCAGGTGATGGTTGTTGTTTTCGTCATGAAAAAGCGCCACAGCGTAGAAGCCGGGTGCCGCAACTGCGAAACATGCGCGCGTCAATGGCAATTTTACCGGCACGCTTTGCCGGGCGAGCTTGTATTTTCCGTCCAAAAAGTGGGCCGCATCGTCAGGGTAGATTGTGATTGTGATGTTGCCCTCGTCTGAGCGCATTCCGGCGACGCTGACTCGCAAGCGTACCTGGGTGGGGTCGGCTTCGTTGCAAGCTATGGACGTATCGGCCCGTGCTGGCTGCCAGGCCGAAAAGAGTGATAGCAGCGCAGCCGGCACGAGAAACTTCATCGATTTCCGCATAGTCGCTTCCAGATACTATTCGCTTCACATTGATATAGACGGTTGTGCGGTGGGAATAAGCAAATTCGGCAGGTGGCCACGGCGTGCGCGAAATTATAATATTCCGTCATAATCTGTTTAAAATATCGGAGCCGTTCATCGTTCAACAGGCGCAAAAACTGCGCCGCTATAAGCCGTTCTATCTGGGGCGGATGCGCTACGGTCAACCGCCGGCAGGCGCCGAGTCTTTGGCACTGGATGATCTCGGGCCAGGGGCGTATCTGCGCATTGGGCAACAGATGCTGTCGCGCAATCCCGCCCCCTATCGAAGCCTGCTCCGAGGGCGCCACCCGGCGCTCATCCATGCGCATTTTGGCATTGAGGGTGTGTATGCGCTTCCACTGGCGAAGCGGCTGCAAATTCCGCTGGTGACGACATTCCATGGCTTCGATGCAACGCTATCGACCGCCGCGCTGCTGTCGTCGCCCGCGTGGATGAATTATCCGCTGTACCGGCGGGATCTTGCGCAACAAGGCGCCTTATTCCTTTGCGCCTCGTCATTCATCCGCGATCGCGTGTTGGCGCTGGGCTTTCCGGAAGCACGCACGCGAACACACTATATCGGCGTGGATTGGCGCGCGATTGCGCCGCGCGATCCTTCGGAGGAAACGCGGACGATCCTGCATGTCGCGCGGCTGGCGGACGTCAAAGGCACCAAATATCTTATCCGGGCGTTCGGGGCCCTTGCGTTGAAGCACACGGATGTTGACCTCGTCATTATCGGGGATGGCCCCCGCAGGCGGCCTCTTCAAGCGCTCGCGGGGTCTTTGGGTTTGGAAGCGCGTGTGCATTTCTTGGGCGCGCAGGCCCACGGTGAAGTCTTGGCACATATGCGCCGGGCAACGATGCTGGTTCTGCCGAGTGTCCGGACAATCACGGGGCGTGTGGAAGGGCTGGGTATGGTCCTGCTGGAAGCTGCGGCCACGGGGATACCGGTCGTCGCTTCACGCATTGGCGGGATACCGGAAGGCGTTATTGATAAGGACACCGGCTTTCTGGTGCCCGAACGGGACGTCGAGGCACTGACCCGGCGGATGGACGATCTTTTGAGCGATCCCGCCAGGCGTCTTCGCATGGGCGCGCAGGCGCGCGCACTTGTCGAACAGCGGTTTGACATCCGGAGGCAAACGGAGATCCTCGAAGATCTCTACGACGAGGTTTTGCCGGGTGCAAAATAGCAATGACATAGCATTCCCACCGCATCGAGCCGCGCTGGTTGTCGCCCATCCCGACGATGAGAGCCTCTGGTTCAGCTCGGTGTTGTCGTCGGTGGATCGCATTGTCTTTTGTTTCGGCGACCAGTTCGGAGAATCGAAAAAAGCCGCTGCGCGGCGGCGTGCGGTTTCTGCGCTCCCCCTGCAAGGGCTCCTCAATCTTGCCCTGCCCGAAAGTGGCACGAGATTTTTTGTAGACTGGGCGCGGCCACAGCTTACGCAATTCGGCATCGCGATCACCGATCCCGCAGCTTGCGTTCGTTACGAAGACAATTACGGCTCGCTGATTGAGGGACTAAGAACGGCTCTGGCCGGATGCGATGCGGTCCACACGCATAATCCATGGGGCGAGTACGGTCATCCCGACCATATCCAGGTCTATCGCGCGGTTACCGCGTTGCAGGCCGAACTCGGATACACGATTTGGTTTACCAATTATGCCGGAGCCGCGAGCTGGCCTTTGGTGCAACAGATCGCCGGCCAGCCTTGCTGGGCGCAACGCCGTGCCGTCCGCCCCGATACCGCTACGGCGCGCGCCCTGATGCGGGTTTACGCGCGCAACGGCGCCTGGACCTGGACGCGCGCCCATCGCTGGCCGGCCGAAGAGATGCTCTATGCCCAGCCTTGCTCCGCCAATCTGCAGCCACGATTGCCTCTGTCTGGGGAGTGGCTTCTGGATGTCGCGGGTCTCAGATGGTGGCCACCGCCATGGCGCGGCGCGCGCAGGCAGTTGCTCGTGTTGTAATTCCGTAACTATGTTTGATGTGCCGGAATGCTATCAACTGGCCTGCTTTTGCGGGACCGCGTAAGCTTCTTCAGAGTGACCGAATGACAGCCGCCAATATCACACCTATCTCTCGCCGGCTCGGAGGACTGAGTTCCGGTGCGCGGTTTCTCGCCCGTGCGGTCGGTTCGCGGTACAACCCGCTGCTGGCCCAAATCGTCGTCACCCGGCGCTGCAACCTGAGTTGCGGATACTGCAACGAGTACGATGATTTTTCTCCGCCCGTTCCACGGGATGCTCTGCTCGCGCGCATCGATCATCTTGCTGCGCTAAAGACCGCCTCCGTCACCTTCACCGGCGGCGAACCGCTGCTACACCCGGACCTCGATAAGCTGGTTCGCGCAGCACGCAATCACGGCATGATCGTAACGATGATCACCAACGGGTTCCGCTTGACCCGAGCCTGGATCGACCGGCTCAACGCGGCCGATCTACAAGGCATGCAAATCAGCATCGATAATCTCAAGCCCGACGCCGTATCGATGAAGAGCCTCTCATCTGTGGAACGAAAACTCGGATTGCTTTCGCAACACGCCAAATTCAAAGTCAATGTGAACTCCGTCCTCGGTGTGAGCGGCGAGCGCACGCAGGATGTCGTGACGGTTGCAGAGACGGCGGCAAAATACGGTCTGCAACATTCTGTCGGCGTTTTGCACGACGGCACTGGAACGTTGAAACCCCTCAGCCCAGCGCAGATGAACGCCTACACCCAGGTCACGAAGATTTCGCCGTCCATGGTGCATAGCCTGAATTACTGGCTGTTCCAGAAAAACCTGATGCACGGCCTGACCAATGACTGGAAGTGCAGGGCGGGCGCGCGCTATTTGTATATCTGCGAGGACGGCAAGGTGCATTGGTGCTCGCAGCAGCGTGGCTATCCGGGAATTCCACTGCTCGAATATACTCGCGACGATATTCGCCGCGAATTCAACACGGAGAAAACGTGCAGCCCATCCTGCACCTTGAGCTGCGTTCACCAAATGAGCATGTTCGATCGTTACCGCGGAGCGCAGACGATTCCCGATCCGGTTGCCACTGCGGGTGTCGCACCGGAAGGGGTCACATCGCCGGCATAGGCCGGCGATAGCGGGTGCGCAGAAACAGCCCGGCATAAGTCAACGCCGCAGCCGCCAGAACAAGGCCGGTTTGAATCTTCAAATCGCCGCTTGGGATAAAGAGCCGGCCGATTTCGACCATTCCGGCCAATGCGCAGATGCCGGCAGCGGGCACACCGAACACTTGCAGGAAATCCGCGGCCCGAATGTTCCAGTGCGCTCGCAAATGGCGGATACCCCAGATGATGAGGACGGGATAGACGCTGAACCAGACTACAGACACGGCAATAATGCCGTTTTTTGCCGGAAAACTGAGCCCGGCTGCTGCAATGCCCATAGTGAGCAGAATCAACGTTGCAGCCGATAGCCGGGCTGCCGATCCTGGGCGCCCGGTGGCCATCATCAGCGGATAGAGAATCTGTGAAATAACGCGCAGCAGCGCCGCGCCAGCAAGCAGCTTGAGAGGCAGTGCCGCAGCCGCATAACTATGCCCCTGACCATCGTGAAGCAGCGCCATAAGCGGGTTCGCGACAAGAATTAGCCCCATCATCAGCGGCGCCACGAGCGTTGCAATCCGGCCTACCGACCAGATGAGGGCCTGAGAAAGCTGATCTTTCATCGCCGCGATCTTCGCAAACACGGGCAGCGCCGTTCGATTGACAAGTGTGCCGATCGCCATGGCGGGCTCCATCGCAACCTCGAAGGCTACAAGATAGATTGCCAGCGGCGCCGGCCCATAAAACCAGCCGATCAGCAGATAATCGACATTCTTGAAAACCTGTTCGACGATATTGGAGGTGCCAGCGCGGATTCCGAAATGCAGCAGTGGTGCGATCGCGGGCATGTGAAATCGCAGCCTCGGTTTGAATGGGCTGGCGAGCGAGGCGCCGAGCAACAGGAAAAGGCCGCTCGCCGTGTAGCCCGCAACCAGCGCCCACGCGCCCGCGCCAGCGATTGCCAAGCCAAACCGCGTCATTGCGGCGCCGAAGGTCGCGCAAACATTGACGATGGCGATGCGCTCGAACTGCAGGTTTCGGTTCATGACCGCCAGCGGAATCACCGCGGCAGCGACAAGGGGCTGCTTTGCAGCGATGGCGAGGAAATATGTCGCCATTCCTGCAGCGCCATAGATCACTGCAATCCATGGCGCAGCAAGCAGCGTAAGTGCGGCGACCACCAAAGCGGCACCGACGATAAACCAGAACAGTGTATCGAGTTGAAGCCGGGAGACAGATGGCGCCTGGACCAGCGCGTCGGCGGTGCCCAAACCATCGAACGCTTCGATGATCATACCGATCGAGACGACCAGAGATGCAATGCCGACCTGCTCTTTGGTGAGAAACAGCAGCACGACAAGGATTGTCGAGAAGTCGATGATCTTGGCGATGATGGTTGCGCCACCAAGCCAGTTGAAGCCGCGACTCAGGTGCTGGCGATGGCTGTCCATATCGTCACGCCTGCGGCGCACCTGCGGTGGACGGCGAGGTTGGCGGGAGAATCCATGATCGCCGCCAGATCAGATATATCAGCCAGCGCCGCGATTGACGTAACCAGTTGCGGGATTGCGCGCGGCTCCATGTGCCGCTTCGCTCCGGGACGGAGCAAAGGCGGTTTTCAATAATGGCTGCAATCGTCCGGGCGCGTGCCTCCCATGTAAAGTCGCGGCTTTGGGCAAGTGCCTGTCTGGCGAGGCGTTCCGCCAAGCCGGCATCGTCGATCAGCGTCCTAATTCCAGCAGTCAGAGACTCCAGACTGTCAGCGCTGCAAAGAAAAGCGTTTTCCTCGTGCTTCAGAATTTCACGCAAATCCGGCGTGTCGCCCGCAAGAATGGGCCGCCCCGAAGCCATGTAGGAAAAGAGCTTTAGCGGCAAGACCGTCGATCCGAACTCTGCCAAAGGCTGTGACGATGGTGGGATGAGCAAAATATCTGCGGCGAACACATACCGGGAGACTGCCTCCTCCGGTTGCCACGGGACGATACGGATATTGGGAATATCCTTGGCCACCGTCTCGATGGGCCCATCGCCATAGGAGCCTACCAATATGAAGAGAATATCCGGCAGCCGCTTTGCGGCCTCCAGTATAAGGCTCAATCCCTTCTTGCGATTTATGCGCCCCGTATAGACAACGGTTTTTGTCGCAGGTGAAACACCGATCGCCTGCTTTGCATTCTCCAACGAAAGTGGAGATCTGAAACGCCTCGGCTCGAAGCCGTTATGGACACAGACAAGCTTGTCCGGTGGAATTCCGAGCGCCAGATATTTTTGCCGGGTGTATTCCGAATGGCAGATATTGATCAGAAATCGCCGATTGCACATCAGCCGGTAGATCCAGAGCTGCAAGGGCGGAATCTGATCGGGCCAGGGACGGTAATGATCGAAAACGACGCGCCGCCCGAATTTCACCGCGATCCAGGCGATCCAGAGATTTCTGGTGTAGATGAGATCCGCGTTGCGGAATTGCTTGCGGAATACCAGCGTCAGTCCGCAAAGAAGATGTCTCAGCGCCGCCGACCGTACCGGCGCGATAGCACGAACCACGGGCATGCCGGTCAATACGGCAATAGCGTTGTAATCCGCATGCCGCGAAGCGGGAACGTGAAACCATGTCTGCTTGAACGCAGATGCGAGGTACCGCGCGGTCGTCACGAAGACTTCGGCGTCTGCCTCGGTGCTTGGCAGGGGATTTTCGAAGGCAAAGAGAATTTTCAAAGGATGGGCACTCACGGGGCGCATAGACATGCCAAGCTATTCGGCCATGAAAGTGCAATCAATAGATTGGAGGCTTTCGACGGCGGCCTGCGGACCAGCCGAAGCAAAAGATGGCGGTTGGCCCCGATAATGGTCAATTCTATCGTGCCGTGGAAAAGGTCTTGCTGCCACGGTTCACTGGTGGCGGCTATGGCGCCAATGTTACATCAAGGATGCGCCACTTAGAGACGGCGACGCGGCTATAGGGTGTGAAGTGTGCGCAGCCGTGAATGCGGCAACCAGACCCAGCGCGCGGCCTGTCCGTTCGAACAGGGCGATAGCGTGATCGATCTGCTGCGGCGTGTGCGCGGCGCTGACACTTGACCGCAGCAGCGCCAATCCATTGGGTGTCGCCGGCGGCAGACTCACATTTGTGTAGAGGCCGGCTTTCAAAAGATCGGACCAGAGGGCAAAAGCTGTTTCGGGGTCGGGCATGATGGCGGATACGACCGGACTCGGCTCCGGACCAAGACAGAACCCCAGCCCAGTCAGGCCGGCATAAAGCCGCCTCGCATTTTCAATCAGGCGGAGACGTAGTTCGGGCCGCATGCGCAACTGGTGTAGCGCCTCCATCGTTGCCGCGATCACGCCGGGTGGCAGCGACGCGGTAAACATATAGGGCCGGCATGCGACGCGCAGGATGTCGAAATCATCGAGGTTGCTAACGCAAAATCCCCCCACGCTTCCCAGACTCTTTGAGAAGGTGCCGACGACAAAATCCACTTCGGACTCGACATTCTGCATTTCGGCGAGGCCGCGTCCGGTTTCACCGAGAACGCCCAGCGAGTGAGCCTCATCGACAATGAGATAGGCGCCCCATTCGCGCTTCACCTGCGCAAACTCGCGTAACGGAGCCGTGTCTCCAAGCATCGAATAGATGCCTTCGACAACAACGATCTTATCGCCTGGAACGTCAGCCAGGCGACGTAGCCGCTTGTGCAGATCGTTGGGATCGTTGTGGCGGAACCGGGTGACCTGCGCATGGCCAAGCCGCGAGCCGTCGTAAATGCTTGCGTGAGAGTCCGCATCGAGGAGCAGGTGATCGTTCTTCCCCGCGAGTGTCGAGATAATTCCGAGATTGGCCTGGTACCCGGTCGAGAAAACCATCGCGTATTTGCGGCCGTAGAAATCTTTTAGCGCGCGTTCGAGTTTCTTGTGCCCGTCGTAGCTACCGTTGGCAATGCGCGATCCTGTAGTGCCGGTTCCGAACGCCTGCGTCGTTTCGATTGTCTTTGCGATGATATTCGTGTCGTAGGTAAGGCCAAGATAGTTGTTGGTGCCGAGCAGGAGGATACGGCTGTCTCCGATCATCGCTTCCGTGGGCGATAGAACCCGATCGAACGCGATAGCGAATGGGTTGGCGCCGGATGCTTCTAACCGGGTATATTGCGCACTCAGCGGCTTGAACTTGTCGAACAGAGACATTGCTCAGCTTTCGCACTCTAAGTCATATAACGTGGCGACAAGATCGCCGATAGTTTCGACTGCCGAAATCCGATCGAGCGGGACGGAAACATCCAAGCGCTCTTCGGTTTCCATCACGAAATCCATCACGGTCACCGAATCCAGGCCAAGATCGCGCACGATGTTGGTGCTGTCGGAAAGCTCGGCTGGCACGGGCAGCAGCCCGCGAAGCGCGGCAGTCACGACAGTTTGGATATAATCCGCAGACTCGTTCATTGTTGTTTCGATTAGTCCAATCCGGACACGATGTCCGCCGATTTACACACCAGCCAAGCGCTGTGATAATATGCAGCTCTTTGATTGTCATAGGCGATTTTGAATATTGGGGCCTTTCAATATTGCAGCCATATCCGGATGTGGCGAAAACTGAGCAGCCTCATTGCGAAGGTAATCTGGACAAATGGATTCCGGCCAAGGCTCGCCTGATTTGAGCTGGGCTGCTTCGCAAGGCTCTATGTCAAATGCACCCCGATCTCAGAAACAAGGTTTCTCAATTCTCGTTCTCTGAGCGCTTTCCAAGATTGCACATGAAGGCGCCGTTTTATGCGCCTTAATTCCGTTGGCCGTCAGGTGACGTCGCAATATCGATTGCGTCAATGAGCGCGGAAGCCATCACCCTGAAACTTTCCTTGCCTTCCGCCGTGCAGGCATTGCGCGGATAACCGAAATACGCGTCTGGCCCGCCGGCTTGCGCGAAAGTCCGTGCGCCTTTCGCAAAGGCGTCCGTCAAGCTGGCGGGATTGTCCTTCAGGTGCAGCCGTCCTGTTTCGTCCACGAGATCGGGTCGCGCCGCCATGATGAGGCTGGTTTCATATTGGCCTGCATGACACGCGCCGGACTGGAATTCTTCCGTCAGCGTCTGCGCTAGCTTGCGCCGCGTGAAATCGGGAAAGGCGACGGGCAGGCCGCGTTTGCGAATGTCCTCTGCCGTTTCGCGCAGCATCGCGACATTGGCGGGATCGAAATGGCTGTTGGCGAGCGCGAGGCAGGCGAAGCCCTGCGCCTTCAGGCTCATGGCGATGTCGAGCATCAATGCTTTTGCCGCAGCAGCGCTCACCGTCACGGTGCCAGGAAAAGCTTGTGCATATTCGGCGGGCATATAAGCGAGCGCAGGAAGGATCGTGGCCGCATAGCCACGCCGTTCGAGCAGCGGCAGCGCGTGTGCCGCCATCGTTTCGCTGATGATGACGTCGGTGTTCAGCGGCAGATGCGGGCCATGCGCCTCGGTCGCACCGCAGGGCAGAATGGCCACGGCGTTCCTGCTGGTTTTGAGCGCATCGCGCACTGCAGGCCACGCATTCTCGGCGAAGGCGGCTTTCATGCGTGCGCCGCTTTAAGGCGCTTGCGATCCACCTTGTCGCGATCGTTGCGTGGCAGCGGATCGGCGACGAAACTCACCCAATGGGGCGCCTTGTAGCGCGCGATCTTGCTCTTGGCGAAGGCGATGATCTCGGTTTCCAGCGCGGGCGATGCGGCGAACCCGGCTTTGAGCACGATCAGCGCCAATGGTTTTTCCAGCCCATGCTCATCCTTCTTGCCGACGACGCAACACTCGCGCACGGCTTCGTGCTGGATCAGGCAGTTCTCCACTTCCAGCGGGCTGACATAGATGCCGCCGCTCTTCAGCAAATCGTCGCCGCGGCCTTCATAGTGCCAATAGCCGTCCGCATCCTCGCGAAACTTGTCGCCGCTGACGATCCAGCCGCCGCGAAGATGCTCCTTCGATTTCTCGTAAGCCGAGTGATAGTAGAGCGCCGCGGAATCGCCGCGCACCCACAGCGTTCCCACATCGCCCTTCGCGACGGGATTGCCGTTGTCGTCCACCAGCTTGGTGTCGTAGCCGGGCACCAGCCGGCCCAGACTTCCCGGCCGCACATCGCCGGGGCGGTTGCTTATATATATGTGGAAGCTTTCGGCGCTGCCGATGCCATCAATGATGGGAACGCCGAAAGCGCGATCCCAGCGCTCATGCAGCTCGCGCGGCAAAGCTTCGCCCGCGCTCCACATGAAGCGCACGCTGGAAATGTCGCGGCGCTGTGCTTGCGGCGTCTGCAACATCTTGTTGATGAAGGTCGGCACGCTGGTGAGAACCGTGGGTTTGTGCTTTTCGATCAACTCGAACAGCAGGTCGGGCGTCGGTTGTTCGCGGAAGAGGGCCGTCGTCGCGCCCACCGCGAAAGGGAACATGAGGTTGGTGCCGGTGGCATAGCCGAAAAACAGGCGCGAGACAGAAATCGTCAGATCGTTCTCGCGCATGCCGATGAAGGCTTTGGCATAGACTTCGGTGTTGTATGGAAAGTGACCGTGCGTATGCACCGCGCCCTTGCTCTGGCCGGTGGTGCCACTGGTGAACAGCCAGACGGCAGGATTGTCCTTGCGCGTCGGCCATGGCTCGGCATCGGGCTTCGGCTCGTCTTTCAGCCATGTGTCGAAGTTCTTGTGACCGCCCGCATTGTGCCCGGCGACAATCGCATTGTCCTGGCCGAGGCTGCGCCCGCAATGGCGCGTGGTCTTCAGTGCCTTCTCGAATTCGGGCAGGCTTTGCTCATCGAGGAATACGAACTGCGGCCGCACATAGTCCAGATAGTAAGCGTAATCTTCCGCGGTCAGCAGCGGATTGATCTGTCCGACCACGCCACCGGCCTTGATCGCGCCGAACCAGGCATAAGCGAATTCCGGGCGATCCTGCATGCACAGAAGCACGCGTTGTTCGGGCAACAATCCGTCGCTCACCAACTTTTTCGCCACGCGAGTCACATTGTCCGCAACCTTGCGATAGGAGATCGTCTTGCCTTCGAACAGGATGGCAGGTTTATCGCCGCGCCCCGCATCGATATTCGAGAACACGAAATAATCCGCCATGTTGAAATTGTCGGGAAAGTTCGGCGCGGACATGTAAGACTCCTAACTGACTTCGCCGCCGGCGATGGGCAGCGCAACGCCGTTCACAGCGGCGGCGCCCTCAGAGGCAAGCCACAATATGGCGGCAGCAACTTCCTCCGGTTTCACGAGACGGCCCTGCGGATTGGCGGCGGTGAAAGTCGCCAGCGCTTGGCTCTCCGTGCGGCCGGATGATTGGCTGATCGTCTTCACCGCCGAAGCGATGACATCGGTATCCGTGTAGCCCGGGCAGACGGCATTGACGGTGATTCCGGTTTTCGCCAGCTCCAGCGCCAATGCCTTGGTCAGCCCGACCACCGCGTGCTTGGCCGCCACATAGGCGCTGACATAGCGATAGCCCTTCAGCCCCGCAGTGCTGGCTATATTCACGATGCGGCCCCAGCCGCTTTGCTTCATCTGCGGCAGCGCGGCATGGATGCTGTTTGCGGTGCCCATCAGATTGAGGTCGATAGTCTGCCGGAAAGATTCCAGACTCGTTTTCTCGAACGACGCAGAGGTGACGCCGCCGGCATTATTGACCAGCAACTGCACCGCACCATGCGCTTTCACGGCGGCTTGCACGGCAGCACGCATGGAATCGGCATCCGTTACATCACAGGTTTCGACATGCGCGCCGCTTATTGCTTTAGCGGCGCCCTCCAGTTTCTCTTTGTTGCGGCCAGCGATCGTGACCTGCCAACCGGCGGCGGCCAGCGCCCGCGCAGTGGCGAAGCCGATGCCGCTTCCCCCGCCTGTGACCAACGCATGTTTTCCGGTTTGCGCCACTTTCGGCTGCCTCCCTTGCGCCCAAAACTAGTCTAAGCTTCTGTCGCAGAGCAATAAACGCGAGCGCAGCATGAACCCGAAAGCCTTCGCCCCGGCACATTTCCTGTGGGCCTTCGAGAACGGTGTCGCCACCGTCACGCTCAACCGGCCGGAGCGCAAGAATCCACTGACCTTCGAATCCTATGCGGAGTTGCGCGACATGTTCCGCGCGCTTGGTTATGTGCCGGAGGTGAAGGCGGTGATCATGCGCGGCGCGGGCGGCAATTTCTGCTCCGGCGGCGATGTGCATGAGATCATCGGGCCGCTGGTGAAGATGGACATGATCGGGCTAATGAACTTCACCCGCATGACCGGCGATCTGGTGAAGGCGATGCGCAACTGTCCGCAACCCATCATCGCCGCAGTGAACGGTGTTTGCGCCGGCGCCGGCGCGATTATGGCGATGGCATCCGATATCCGCCTCGCCGCGGAAGGCGCCAAGACCGCATTCCTGTTCAACCGCGTGGGATTGGCCGGTTGCGATATGGGCGCTTGCGCCATCCTTCCGCGCATCATCGGCCATGGCCGCGCGTCGGAGCTTCTGTTCTATGGCCGCAACATGAGCGCGGAAGAAGGTGAACGCTGGGGCTTCTTCAACAAGATCGTGCCCGTCGCGGGCCTCGACGCGGAGGCGAAGGGTTGGGCCGCGCGCATCGCGGCGGGGCCGTCTTTTGCCAACGGCATGACCAAGAACCAGCTCAACATGGAATGGAGCATGAGTTTGGACATGGCGATCGAAGCCGAAGCGCAGGCGCAGGCGATCTGCATGCAGACGCAGGATTTCGAGCGCGCCTACAACGCCTTCGTGGCGAAGAAACAGCCCGTGTTCGAGGGGAATTGACGATGCGCATATTGCAACCCGAAGGCTGGCCGCGCCCGCGCGGATATTCCAACGGTATTGAAGCTGAAGGCCGTATGGTGTTCGTCGCGGGACAGATCGGCTGGGACGCGCAGGGCGTGTTCCGCTCATCCGATTTCGGCGCGCAGTTTCGCCAGACACTTTTGAATACGCTCGCAGTCCTGAAGGAAGCGGGCGCGGGGCCGGAACATATCGTGCGCATGACATGGTTCGTCACCAGCCGCGACGAATACACGGCCTCACTCGCTGACCTGGGTGCAGCGTGGAAAGAATTGATGGGCCGCAACTATCCCGCGATGGCGGTTATCATCGTGTCGGGCCTCGTTGAAAAACAAGCCAAGATCGAAATCGAAACCACTGCGGTTGTTCCGCGCTGATGCCGAAGGATTTTAAGATTGCTGTCGTTGGCGGTGGGCCGGGCGGGCTTTACCTCGCGCTCCTCACCAAGAAGGCGCGGCCCGATTGGCAGATCGATGTCTATGAGCAGAACCGCGCTGACGACACGTTCGGTTTCGGCGTGGTGTTCTCCGACGAGACGCTGGAAGAGTTCCTCAGCCGTGACGCGGAGTCTTATGCCGCAATCAAGGATGCCTTCGCCTATTGGGATGACATTATCATCCGCTACAAGGGCCGTGAGATGCGCTGCGGCGGCAACGGCTTCACCGGCTGCTCGCGCCTCGCGCTGCTGCAGATATTGCAGAAGCGCTGTGAGGATGTTGGCGTCGCGATCCATTACCAGGAGCCGGTGGACGATCTTTCCCGCTTTGCCGATTGCGATGTGATCGTGGGCGCGGACGGTATCAACAGCCGCATCCGAGAAACCTTCAAGGAGCATTTTCAACCATCGCTGTCGCTGAAAGCCAACAAGTTCAACTGGCTCGGCTCCACGCGACCTCTGGACGGTTTCACCTTCTTCTTCAAACAGACTGAGCATGGCTTGATCTGCGCGCACACTTATCAATACGAGCCGGGCTGCTCGACCTGGGTGATGGAGATGGGCCCGAAGACCTGGACTGCGCTCGGGTTCGACAAGCTGGGTGAGGAAGAAAGCGCGCGGAAGCTGGAGACGATTTTCGCGGAGGAGCTGGAAGGACACCCGCTTATCACCAACCGTTCGCTCTGGCGCAACTTCCCGCGCATTTTCTGTGAGCACTGGTGGCACAAGAATATCGTGCTTCTGGGCGATGCGAAGGCGACGGCCCATTTCTCCATCGGCTCCGGCACCAAGCTGGCGATGGAATCCGCCATTGCGCTGTCCGACGCGCTGGTCGCCCATGGCGGCGAATCCGTCGAAGCTGCGTTCCGCGCTTATGACAAGGCGCGCCGCACCGAAGTGCAGATCACCCAGCACAACGCCGATGTCAGCCTCGCATGGTTCGAGCACATGGAACGCTCGAATGACATGAAGCCGATGCAGTTCGCGATGGTCGTTATGTGCCGCGCGAAGAGCATTACCTGGGATAATCTGCTGATCCGCGACGAAACCTTCGTCCGCGCCTTCGAAGACGAGTGGTACCAAACCTATTTCGAGGAAACCGGCATCGATTGCCGCAAGCGCCGGCCCACGCCGATGTTCACGCCGCTCAAGCTTCGCGGGATGAAACTGGCCAATCGCGTCGTCGTCTCACCGATGGATCAGTATTCCGCTCTCGATGGTGTGCCGAACGATTGGCATTTCACGCATTACACGTCCCGTGCCATGGGTGGGCCGGGATTGATGTATGTGGAGATGACGTGCCCGTCGGCGGATTCGCGCATCTCACCGGGCTGCACCGGATTGTGGAACGACGAGCAGGGACGCGGCTGGAAACGCATCGTCGATTTCGTCCATGCCGAGACGCCGGTGAAGATCTGCATGCAGCTTGGCCATGCGGGCCGCAAAGGCTCCACGCAGCTCGGCTGGGAAGAGGCGGATCATCCGCTGCTTGCTGTCGATGGGAATTGGCCGCTCTATTCCGCGTCGCCATTGCCTTACCTTGAAGGCATCAGCGCCATCCCCGCCGAGCTGGATCGCGCGATGATGGACCGCATCAAGGCCGATTTCGTGCAGGCGGCGCAGCGCGCGGATCGCGCGGGCTTCGATATGCTCGAACTGCATTGCGCACATGGTTATCTGTTCGCAAGTTTCCTGTCACCGCTCACCAACAAGCGCAAGGATGAATATGGCGGCCCCATCGAGAACCGCTTGCGCTATCCATTGGAAGTGTTTGCGGCAATGCGAGCGGCGTGGCCAGAGGCGAAGCCCATGTCGATCCGTATTTCCGCGAGCGATTGGGCGCCCGGCGGTATCACCGAAGACGATGTGCTCGCCACCGTCCGCGCTTTCGAGGTTGCGGGCTGCGATCTTGTCAGCACCTCATCGGGCCAGACCGTGCCAGAACAGAAGCCCGTCTATGGCCGCATGTATCAGGTGCAATTCGCCGAAAGCATCCGCAATGTCGCGCGCATCAAGACGATGGCAGTTGGAGCGATTACAGAACCGTCGCAAGTAAACACGATCATCGCCTGCCGCCGGGCCGATCTTGTCGCGCTGGCGCGGCCGCATCTGACCGATCCCTATTTCACCTTGAAAGCGGCTGCCTGGTACGGCGTCACCTCGCATTGGGTACCCAAGCAATACATGCCCGGCGCTGCGCAGGCGCTACGCGAAGCTGAGCGCACGCGGCAGAAACAGGCGGATCTTCAGCGCAAGGCGAAACCCCGGCACGGGAAATGATGCGGGCTTCGAAATTCGCCGGAGCGCGAGCACCGGCTTGGTCTGCCGTCCGGTGAAATAGATAGAAACGTATAGCCATCGCCCTATTTGCCGGTGAAGTTTGGCCGGCGCTTTTCCGTGAAAGCCAGAAGGGATTCTTTTGTGTCTTCCGTCGCCCGGCGTGCCAAGGCCAGGCCTGCTGCCTCATTCCGCACGGCGCTATCGAGGTCGGCGTCGAAGTTGCGCTGCAGCACACGCTTGGAGGCCCGCATCGCCAGCGGCGGCCACTGCGCTATTTCCCTGGCGAGCGCCAAAGACGCTTCGATGAGCCGGTCATGCTCGACCAATCGGTCGATGATGCCAAGTCGATAGGCCTCCTGCGCATCCACCTCACGGCTTGTGAAAATCAGGTCGGCCGCGCGTGAATATCCGGCAATGCGAGGAAGAAAATAGCTCATGCCGCTGTCAGGCGAGAGATTGCGCTCTATGAACATTGTCCTGAATCGCGCCCGCTCCGAACCGATGCGCAGATCGGCGGCCAGCGCTGTGCTCATGCCCGCACCGGCGGCGATACCATTTACCGCCGCGACGATGGGCTTGTCGAAAGCCTGCCACATCTTGGCCCATCGCCCCATCCATCCGTCTTCGTCCAAACGCTCTTCTTGCGTCGCAGGCGGCGGGAGGGTGCCCCTAATTCCCGATTGCGCCACCGAAAGATCTGCACCGGAGCAAAACCCACGTCCTGCACCCGTGATCACCAGCGCGCGAATGGAATCGTCTGCGCGTGCTTCGCCGATCGCTTCAATCGTTTCGTTGCGCAGACTCGGAGAGATTGCGTTCAGCTTGGCCGGCCTGTTGAAGGTCAACAGCGCCGCCGCTCCGTGCTTCTCAAAAATAACGTCTTGATAGGTCATGTCAGCGCCGTAACGGTGTCGGGCAATAAGACTCGAATTCCTTCACGATCTCCTTTCTGCGCCAGTGTGTATCGCGATCACGAACGGGGGTTCTTGGGATTTGTCCAAGGCTGGCGATAGAAGTCTTCCGGATGATCTGGTTTGGGTGTGTCGCTACGCCGCAATGGCTGATATTCGGGGCTCGCTTCGCCCATCTTGTCCAATGCCGTGTGCGCGGCGGCGTTGCCATTGAACACCCAATCCGCAAGCGCATCGAATGGTTTTGAAAACGCATACTGCTTTTGCAAAAGCGAGCCGTTGCGCCCCGGCGTGGCGTGGTCCGCCGTGAAATTGCAAGCTTCGCTGGACTGTGTGAGAAAATAGAAGCGATCCGTCGCATGGCTTGCGTTGTAGAGGTCGATTGCCATGCGGTGATCGTTCACCTCGTCGTTATCATAAACCTCGATAAACTGAACGGCTTGTGCGGGCAGCGCTGCAATCTGCGCGTTGGTGATCTGATAGGAATACCATGGCGCAAGCTCCATCAGGAACACGCCATTCTTTCCCCATCCCTTTTCGACGAGCCCTTTATAGGCCATGGCGGGCACTGCGCCGCCGCCGAAGGAATGGCCGATGAAGGCGACGCGACTCAAATCCATCTGCGCGGAAAATTGTGCGGCCGCCGCTTCAAAACCTTGCCACAGGCTGTCATAGCGCTGGTCGATCGTGACGCCGCGCATCGGATAGGTCGAGAACACCACGATATCACCCTTGCTCACCATGTGCTGGATGATGTCGGCATAGGTCTCGGTTCTGCCGGGGCCAAAACCATGCCCGAAGAAGATCACCGGGCGCGGCCCGCGCGCGCCTTGGGGCAGATAGATCGTCATCTCATCATTGGCATCGCCCGGATTGGCCAATGTCTTTGTTTCAGCCTTGTAGGGGCCGTCCGCGCCATAACCCGAAGCGATCGGGTGCGCGGTGCATCTGGCCGTATCAGCCGCCGCGACATTCGGCATGCCGAACGCAGACAGCGCAAGCGCCACAATCAACTGCTTCATCATGATCCCCTGATTTGCGCGGTGCGTTTGGCATGCTCGCCAAGCTGCTTTCCCGCGATAAAATAGACGGCTGCCGAGAGAAGCGTGAACAGGATCACCGGCGTCAGTGCATAACGAAGGCTATCGTCGCCGAAGACGGGCCGCAGACGGTCGCTGAGCCGTCCCACAATCAGCGGACCCGCGCCAAGACCCAGGAGATTGATCATGAAGATCGCGAGTGCCGAGGCGCGCGCGCGCATTCTGAGCGGCGTCAAATTTTGAATCACCGCCGATGTCGGTGCCAGATGGACGGCGCTGAATGTCGCTCCCAACGTCATCGTCGCGACAAGAACGGCGATGTTCTGAACGAACAGCACCGACAGAAAACAAACCGGCGCCAGCAGCATCGCAATGGTCACGATCCATAGCCGCCAGCGCTCGTCGCGCGCGCCTAGAAAATCGGAAAGGCGCCCACCTCCGATCGTGCCGATCGCGCCGCCGATGCCTGCAGCCATACCCATCATCAGGCCTGCCATTGCGATCGACAGATGATGCGAGCGCGTAAGGAACGATGGCAGCCACACCGCTTGTGTCTGTGTGGACATGGCGCAAAGGGCGATTCCAAGGAAGGTGTAACGCGCCGCACGCGTCTGCCATAGATAGCGCAGAACCGCAGGCAGTTTCGGATAGCCATCGATCGACGATAGGCTGTCGTCACGGTGTCCGCGTTGCGGTTCGTTGCTCGTCAGCCGCAAAAGGATAGCCACGGCCAGTCCTGGCAGGCCCGCAATCACAAAGGTTTCGCGCCATCCCAGATGCTGGGCGAGATAACCGCCCATCGAAAGGCCGAATAACAGGCCGATATAGACGCCGGACGAATATAGGCCCATCGCGAAGGCGCGTTCCTTCGGCGGAAAAAGATCGGAAAGGATCGAATGCGTGGCGGGCGTCAATCCCGCCTCGCCAACGCCAACGCCGATGCGCGCCAGCGCAAGCTGCGCAAAGCTTGCGGCCGCGCCACAGAGCGCGGTCATCGCGCTCCACAGGGCAATCGAAAGCGCGATGATGTTCCGCCGGCTGCCTCTATCTGCCCAAACCGCAATGGGAATGCCCAGAAGGATAAAGAAGGCCACGAACGCGAAGCCGGAAAGGAAGGCAAGCGCGGTATCGCTCACGCCGAATTCAAGTTTGATCGACGGCAAGAGCACGCTGACTATGCTGCGGTCGATATGGGCAAACGCATAGGCCAAGGTGAGAAGCGCGAGCAGATAGTATCGCGTGGCCGGTTTTGCACCGGTCTGCGCGTGATCCGGATGAGACACGGTCACCTCTTGATTCATGATTGGAGCACGACCGGCGGCGGCATGTGGGTGCCATCGAGCAGCGCCGTGCCCGGCTCATAGACGCGCAAAGACAGGAAGAACGGTCCCTCCGGCGCAGGCAAGACGTTGGCTGGATCGTTCCATTCCCGCGCGATCTCTATCGTCAGCGAACCGTCGGTCTCGTATTTGAGACCGGGCGTACGGTCTCCGATGGAATACCGTTTGAGACCGTTCCTGGCGAACCAGGCGCGGCCTTCAGTATCGATTTCATAGAGCGTGATCGACCAGAAAGCGTGTGCCGGCGGCATTCCGTCTTTTGGAAAGCGCAAGGAGTAGCGGTTCGCGCCATGAAGTGGTGCGCCCGCCCCGTCGGCGATGGTGGAAAGATACATCGCTTCGGCGGGCGGCAGCGCCGCCAGGCCCGCCAGCGCCACGATCGCACGCAACCAGTAGTTGGTTTTGAAATCGCCGATCTCGCTCGCAGGGAAGCACCAATCGCCGGGCCGTTCGGCGTGGCGCAACGCGCGCACGTCATGTTTCAGCCGCGCCCGTGCATCTTCCACGCCGCGCAACAGCGCTTCGGCATGCAGAGCATTTTCAACGTGAAAAGGTCTGCCCGGCGCAACACCGATGGCGGCGATACGTTTCAACACCTCTGCATCTCTCGCAGGGGGCGGGTTCTCGGCCAGCGCACTGTTCAATGCGCCGAACAGATGCGCCGGATCATCGATGGCTGCATTCACGACGAGTTTCTGGCGCTCGATACGTTGTCCGTCTGTCACAACAGCGGAAGGTGTGAGCACTGAACCATCCTGCAACATGTTCACTGCCGGGACATCGTCCGGGCCATCCACCAGAAAGCGCGCGAGCAGCCATACCGCGTTGGTGGGTGAGCGAATGAACTCAACACCCTGGGGCGGCTGCCCCTTCCAATCGGGGCCGGCGATGAAACAAGAGACGTTGCCGCCGGGCTTGTTGCGCCGCCCCAGGATGGCAAACACATTCGTGAAGAAATCCATGAACGCGAAACTATAGTAGCGATCTTCCGTCGCCGGGATGGAAAGCCGTATTGGCCCCGCCGAAAGATCGAGCCAGGCGCTTGAGTATATCGTGTCGTTGTTTGGCGCCGTCACCTCGCGCAAATCGGCGGAGATGAGTTTGCGGCCGTGCCGAAATGTGTTCATCGGCACACGTCCGCGCGTCTGCTGCCCAAAGACGGTGCTGTAACGCACTCGCTGCATTTCAAGCGTGGGGAAGCCGAATGTATAGGCTTCAGCGGCGAGCGCCGCGATCTCGCCTGCCGTCAACGCATTCATTCGCCGTCTCCCGCCTTACGCCGCAGGAGAACCTGCTGCAAACTATCGTATTGTGCCTTGCGAAATGTCCTGTGCGGCCCCGATGCGGTTGCGAACTCCATCATCGTATCGCTTTGCGCGCTGTAGGCTGGCCACGCTTTATCGCCGCATGCCGGTTTGCCACTTTTGGCAAACGAAACCCAACACGCATGCATCGTCTTTTCCATCGATTCATCTTCGGGAGACGCGAATTGCCGGAATATCTCCGGCCAGCTTCCGAACACGAAAGGAATCTCGCTGCCATGTGCTGCTCCCGGAACTTTCCCGCGGCGCGCGGTGGACACATAGGAGAAATGATAGAGCCATGAGGGCGCGCCGGACGACGCCTCAGCGGCAATCCAGCGCGCGGGCGCGCCCATCACGCTATCGGTGAAGACATCGTCCGCAGCTACCTGCACGTCCGCCGGGTAGAGGGGCCGCGCTACCGGGGGTATGCGCGCGACGATCGCGTCAGGCGCGATCTTGAACGTTTTCAATAGCGAAGCTTCGTAGCTGTTCGAGCCAATGATGAGCGGCACGTCGGTCTCGTCTCCGGCAGCGAACGCTGCGGGAACGCTCTGCTTGATGAGTCTGCCATCGACGAAGGGGCCGAGACCTCCGATCTTGAACGGCAACGCAAACAGTTTCTGCGGCGGCAAGGCGCGTAGCTGCGCAAGGGTTGCGTCTGGGCCGAGGCCCGCAGATTTGGCAAGAGAGACGCCCGTTGCTTCTGCGTCCGCCAATGTCTTTCCCGCTTGCCAGCCGCCGCCGGACTCCACGATGGCTTTGGCGAAGAGACCTTTGGCCGGCGGAACAGTCAGAAGCGCAAGTATGCTCGATCCACCCGCGGATTCACCGAAGATCGTGACGTTGTCCGGATCGCCCCCGAATGCAGCGATGTTCCGCTTGACCCAGCGCAGCATGGCGATCTGGTCCATGATGCCGTAATTGGCGAGCGGTGCGTCGGGCCCCGCCGCCTTGGTCAGCGCGGGATGCGCGAAGAAACCCAGCGCACCAAGACGATAATTGAACGTAACAAGAATCACGCCGTCCTTGGCGAAGTCCGATCCGTCGTAAAATTTTGCGGAGCCGGAACCGACGCGCAATGCGCCGCCGTGAATCCAGACCATGACCGGCGCATTCCTGGCGTCCTTGAAGCTCCATATGTTCGCAAACAGGCAATCTTCGCTTTGTTTCTGGTTGCCTGATGCCATTTTCCTATCGGGCTGTGCTGGCTGCGGGCACACGGCGCCGAATGCGGAAGCATCGCGCGTTCCGGCCCAGTGCGCAGGCTTCGCAGGCGGTTCCCAGCGCAAACTCCCGACGGGCGGGCTCGCATAAGGAATGCCTTTGAAGATGCGAAGTGCGCCATCCTCGGTTCCCCGGAGCGTGCCTGTATCGACGCTGACAGTTGGTTGTGCGATGGCCTGAGCTGGAAACAGCAGAAGCGACGCCAGCAGAAGCGTGGCTGTCTTGTTCAACATTGTCCCTTCTTCCCTGGCGCCCGGATTATCGCATTGGGAAAATGCTAGCGGGCGGCCTTGCCCAGCGCGAGAGAGGGAAGATTTCCGCCGTCAGCGAACCCGCTGGCGGAATGCCCATATTTTCATGCTTTTCCAGCTACCCATAAGTTTGGGTTATGGAGCGAAGAAACAAAATTCAACGCGATTTCTCCCGCTTTTGAAGCGGAAGTCTCGGCAGCGCCTTAGCTCCGATGCCTCTCGCGATAGTTTGAGCGGATTGCACGATCTTGGTGACGATCGGTGAATGAAGGGCGCCCGCGGTCGCCAATATATTGCATGCGTAACGAGCGCTTGTGCGCTCCGGCAGCTTTTTGAGCGTTCCGCGCGAGATTTCGTCGCGAAACAGGAAAGCCGGTCCGCGCGTAATCGCGTCCGTGCGCGTCACGATTTCCCGCACCAAATCGACCGGGCCGAGCACGCTGCTCGCTTTCGGGTTGTGTGGCGGCGAAGAGGGCTCGCTCAAAAACACGACGGGATAATCATCCGGTTTTTGCGATCCCGCTTTGGCGAATACGGGATGAAAGGGCCGAGCCACCGCCACAACCGGGCTTTTGAAAAGCGGAAATGTCACGATCTCGGCAGCCGTCGACGATTCAATCAGATCGGTGATGCCGATGTCGATCTCGCGCGCCAGAAGGCTTTGAACAATCTCCGTCCCCGGCCTGTCTACGATTTCCAGATGCAGTTGGGGAAAGTTTTCGACAACGCTTTCCACCAGTGACGGCAGGAAACCGAAGCGCGAAATAGGTTCCGCTCCGATGCGTATCCGCCCCTTTTCGTTGATTGCCATTTGCCGGACTTCGATGGCGATTTTTTCCGCATTTCCGAGCATTTGCCGCGACCGGGCCACGATATGAAGCGCAAATATCGTGGGCTGGGTCCTGCCATTGCCGCGCGCAAACAGCTTGACGCAAAGCTGGTCTTCGAGCCTTGCAATGCTTTTGCTCAAGGCGGGTTGGGATATCTCAAGCGCGCGCGCCGCTCGCCCGAAACTGCCGTGCCGGCAGATTTCCGCAACCAGATGCAGATGCCTGTAGTCCATAATCGAAGGTTATGGATAAGCCAAAAACAAATCAATTTGAAACATCGCCACCCGCGCTACTGTCAATGAACGGCTCTTTTATAGGAGCCAAAAGAGGGGGCGCAAAAATGTATCGCAACAAATATCTCGGGGTAGTGCGGGCGGGTGCGCTACTGGGCGCATCGGCGCTTTGCATGGAAGTGTTGTGGGCATTGCCCGCATATGCCCAGTCAACAGAGGCGCAAGCTTCGATCGAAACAGTGACCGTGACCGCGGAGCGGCGGTCGCAATCCTTGCTCGATGTCCCGAGCGCGGTCAGCGTGTTTGGAGGCGACAAGTTGCAAGACCTCGGCATCACCGG
Source organism: Pseudomonadota bacterium (assembly GCA_018242105.1). Classification (GTDB taxonomy): domain Bacteria; phylum Pseudomonadota; class Alphaproteobacteria; order Micropepsales; family Micropepsaceae; genus Rhizomicrobium. The sequence goes on along the minus strand of JAFECP010000007.1, from coordinate 6,619 downwards.
CACGCGTGATCTTCTGCAGCAAGTTCCGGGCGTGAATCTGGCTTCGGGCGGTCCCAGTTTCGTGCAGGAGATCACGATGCGCGGACAGGGTGCGGGCCGAAACGGCTTCTCGGAAACTGCGACGGGACTCTACGAGAACGGTTCTTACATGGCGGGCGGCGGCTTCAACGGCCGCCAACTCAGCGAGCTCAACTTCTTCGATGTGGACCGCATCGAAATCCTGCATGGCCCGCAAGGCGCGCTTTACGGCCGAAACTCGGTCGGCGGCGCCGTGAATGTGATCGTGAACGAGCCGCAATCCGAATTCAGCGCCCGCGAGCAGACGCAGTATGGAAGCCAGGATTCGTACGGGCTGCAAGGCGTCGTGAACCTGCCGATAAACCTTGGAAACCTCGAGCTCGATACGCGGATCGGCGCGTTCTACAACGATCAGGAGAGCGGCTTCATCCGGAACCTGACGACAGGCAATCGAGTCGACAAAAGCAGGTCTTTTGGCGCACGGGCGGGATTCCTCATCCATCCCACGGAAAATTCCAAGCTCTATGCGCAGGTGGAATATTACGACGACAAGGAGCCGTCGTTCGGCACACTCGCTTACGTTCCTGGCTACAGGACCACAACGTCGGCCTTCACGATGGGCGCTCCAGTCGATCCTGGTCCGTACAAGCGCGATCATCTCACGCGGGAAGGCCGCACCGATGCACCGGACCTGACGGCCACTATCGATTATGACCAAACGACATCATTGGGCGACTTCTCGCTCAAATTCTACAATCGCAATCGAAACGCTGGCCGCTCGAACGAAGATTATGATCATTATCTGGGATTGCCGGGGTTCGATCCGGCGGGCACTGGCGGCGTGAAGGTTGTGACCGACCTTGGGCAGCACCAGTATGAAGGGTTTCATCTCTACGACACGCAGGCAACCTTCGCTTCCAACGGGGACGGCCCCTGGCACTGGCTCTTCGGCGCAGAAATGCTGACCTTCGAGGACAACGTCCGGACAGGCTTCGACAACTGCGCGCCTTACGCTCCGTCACCGAAAACCTCAGCTCAGGTGGCGGCCTATCAGACGAATGGAGAGGGCGGCTGTGTTGTGGGCCTGGTGCCGGCTGCTGCTGCTTACACGTCGCCAACCTTGTTCAAGGCCGATGTTGCTGTTGAAAATGTCATCCGCAATCTTGTGAACTCCAGCACCTATCACAACGAGATTACCTCTTACGCCGGCTTTGCGACCGTCTCCTACGATTTCGATCCGCAGTGGACGCTGGGTGTCGAAGGCCGCGCGACAACTGACAAGAACAAATATTTTGTTCTCGACTATTCGCAGGATCCTCTCAGCTATTGGGGAAGTGGCACCATTCCGGCGGGATTTGCAAAGCCGCTCGCAGGCGAGTTGTGCCCCCCGCAGGTCGCCGCGGCGGGGCAATGCGCCGGCGCTCCGCCTCCATTTGAGCAAAACGAAAGCCATCGGTGGAATGAGTTCCTGCCCGGCGCTACGCTCACCTACAAGGCAACGGACTCGCAAACTCTGTATGCGCGGTTTGCCACGGGTTATCGCCCTGGCGGCTTCAACGATCCTTTGATCGCCGTGCAACCGGCTTACGAGCCCGAATACACGCGGTCGGGCGAACTGGGATGGAAGGGATTGCTTCTGGGTGTGCTCGATGGCGATCTCGACGTCTATTATCAGAAGACGCACAATGTTCAGCTTGTGCAATACAGCCAGTCGACATCAGGCGGCTTTGTTCTGCAGAACGTCGGCAACGACCATGTCTATGGTATCGAGGCAAACCTGGCGCACGACTTTGGAAATGTGGGACCGGGCGACATGCGCCTCAGCGCCGACCTTTCCTCGAACAACGGCAAGTTCTCCAGTGGAACGGAAATTGCCGAGAAGCCGCCCTTTGGTCCCATTTCGCTTGCGGGATTGCGTGTGCCATTCACCTACGACATCCAGGGCGCGTTGGACGGAACTTACACTGTTCCTGTTGGCAACGGATACAACACGCAATTCGAGGCGAACTATCAGTTCGCCTCCGGCGGCGTCTGGCAATATTCGGGCGCGAACGGCGTTCTCACCACGCTCAACAACGCGACGCGCAATGAACTCGATCTCTATGTGCGGCTGTTCTCGCCGGACGGCTGGATGATTAGCGCGTTCGGGAAAAACGTCACGGACGATCGCTATCTCGTCGCAACGGTGTCTGCGGCGCAATATTGGTCCCAGCCCACCACTTGGGGAATCGCGATCACGGCCACGCAGTGAGTTCTCCATGCCTGCTGTTCATGCCGTCCGCTTTGAAGATCGCACCGCCGTTTTTCGCGGCGGCGCGTCTGCGGGGCGCGGCAGCTCGCGGGCGGCCTCCCTGGCCAACTCAAGGGCGCGGCTGACGACATGTGAATGCTCCGAGACGCGGTGGGTCAGGGCAACACAATGATAACGCTGCGAACGGCGCGCCGGGATGCGGACAATAGTGCCCGCTGCAAACGCATCGGCATAAACCGAAATCGGCCCTTGCCCGATCGTGTCGGAGCGTTCGACGATCTGTCGAATGAGCCTGTAGTCATGCGTGACATATGCACTGAGGTTCTTGAGCCTCCGCGGGTTGGAGCGTGCCGCTTTTCCTACCAGCAGGCGCGATCTGCCCGGCAAAGCGAGCGGATAGTCCAAGATCATCTCGAGCGAGGGGACGATCTTTCTTTTCAGCAGCGGATGTCCGGGGCGCGAAAAAAAACTGACCTCGTCTTCGAACAGCTCCGTCTTGGTCAGGTCTCGCATCGGCGGCACCAGCTCGCGCGCGGTGATGACGATGTCCAACTCGCGCCGGATAAGCCTTTCGATAAGTTGCGGCGCTTTGCCAGTTGTGAGGTCAATCCGCAGACCGGGGAATTCGCGCAAGAGCTTGACCAGAAGCGGGACAGCAATGGTTTCGCGCGCCGCGGCGCCGACACTGATGGAGATGCTTCCCGTGTGGCCTTGTGCAAGCGCCTCCACCTCTTGAACCAAAGTCGAAACATCGCTCAGCGTCGGCTCAGCCCGCTTGAATATGTGTTCGGCAAACGCGGTCGGCCTGGCTCCATGGCTGTCGCGGTGGAACAGGTGAACACCAAGCTGCTGCTCAAGGCGCGCGATGCTGCGGCTGAGCGCCGGCTGAGACACTCCCAACACGTTGGCTGCCCGCACAAAGCTGCCCAAGCGGCAAATTTCCATCACCTGGCGAAGCTGCCGAAAGTCCATCACGGGAGGCGGCCTTTCCTTGTCGGTCGATGGCTCTATATGCGCACAAAAAAGTATCAACCGTGAGTGTTCACAGACAATGAAAAAACAAAAAAACATCGTTCTTCTCATGGCCGATCAACATCAGGCCGGCATGATGGGGTGTGCCGGGGATAGATTCGCGCTGACGCCAAACATCGATGCCCTCGCACGGCAAGGGACGCTATTTGAGCGTGCCTATTGCCAAGGCCCGCTCTGCATGCCGGCGCGTGCTTCGCTCATGACAGAGCGTTTCGTACGCGATCATGGCGTGTTCGAAAATTTCTCCAATATCCCCGAGGAAATGCCCACTTTTACCCAAAAGCTTCGTGAAGCGGGCTATCACACGTGCGAGATTGGCAAGATGCATCTGTGGCCGCACGGAATGCTCGACATCGCGCGGGCTTCCGAAATGTCCCCGGTTCTAGAGCGCCTCGGATTTTCCGAGCCGATCGAAACGGTGGGAAAGCTGGCGAGTGCGCGCTATGATACACCCTATACCGATTATCTATCGCGACTGAATATTCTCGACGAATATCGCGCGTTCATTCGCACACAACAACATATCGGTGGCAGCACGCACGCTTGGGATTCGACGCCCGGTCCAGTGGCGCAGCAACATTATGCCGATATCTGGCACGGGGAACGAACCGCCAGTTGGATAGAAAATTATCATTCCGATGCGCCGTTCTTTCTTTGGGTAGGGTTCCCCGGACCGCACGATCCCTACGATGCACCGCTTGCGGCGCGCGCGCGCTTTGGGGACGCGGCAGTGCCGATGCCGCATTCCAGCGTGCGCCCGCAACTTCCGGAAGCTGGACCGTTGCGCTTTTTCCTAGAATGGCTCTTCCGCTATTGCGATTCCGAGACGATGACGGACGATGCCATTCGAGCGATGCGCCTGGCCTATTATGCGAATATATCGCTCATTGACGACGCTGTTGGGCGCATAGTTTCGGCGCTGAAAGCGGCTGGGCGCTTTGATGACACATGGATCGTTTACACGTCCGATCATGGCGAGATGATGGGTGAACATCGTTTGATCGCGAAGATGGCGTTCTTCGAGCAGGCAGTTCGTGTGCCTCTCGTCATACGCCCGCCCGGAGGCAATGGCGGCACCGCCGTGCGCGAGCCAGTTCAGATGATGGATCTTGCCGCTACATTCCGGGAGATCGGCAGCGCCGGAGATATAACCGAAAGCGCGGCCCATTCCCTCCACCAAACCGTTGACGGGAATTCTAGGCCTTTCGAGCAAGAGGTTATAATTAGCGAAAATTTTGGATTTGCGATGTTCCTCAAGGGATCTCACAAGCTCGTAGTCTACGAGGATGATCTGGAGCCCGTTCAGCTCTTTGACATGGATGCCGATCCGGCTGAGAACAAAAACGTTCTGACCGACCCGGCTTATTCACGCGTCGTGGCGGAACTCATGGATCAACATGTACGGCCGTTCTTCAAGGTGAAAGCACGACGCCCGCATGCGGATATTGTGAAGCGGCGAGCAGCGCGGGTCACTTTCGGATGAGGTCCAGGAAAATCGATAGCCGCAAGCACCTGTTTCCAATCGCGCCGGGTGCGCTCAGCCGTCGCGGAGTTCTCATGCTCATGGGTGGTTGCGCAGGCATGGTTCTGTCGCCGCGTGTCGCCGGAGCGGCGCGCGTGGAAAGTAATGCGTTCTTGCGGGGGGCTGCGCTCCGGGCGTTGCTGGAAGAATATGACATGCTGGGCGAGCATCGCACGGCTGGCCCCGGCGACAACGCAACGTCCGCGTGGCTTGCCGGGAAATTTGATCGCGGCGGGTTCGAAACGCGTTTGCCTTCGTTCGGCTTCGATCTTTTCGAACCCTCCCGATCCGAATTGTCGCTGTCGGGCAAGAGCGTCACGCTCTTTCCTGCGTGGCCCGTGGTCGATACGCCGCTAGAAGGGGTCACCGGCTCATTGGTTGCGCACGACGCCAGCAGTGTCGCGGGGAAAATCGCGGTTATCGCCCTGCCATACAAGCCTTATGCGACCTGGGCGCAGCCAATCTACGGTGAGCCTGTAAAATCTGCGATTGAACGCGGCGCCAGGGCCGTGATCGCGATCACGGAAGGCCCCACGGGAGAGATCATCGCGCTCAATGCGCTGCCGTCGCGCTTCAACTGGACGATCCCTGTCCTGTTGGCGGCTGAAAAGGACAAGCCTGTTCTGCTCGATGCCGTTGCGCGCGGCGCGAATGCCACGGTGTTTTCGCTCGGGCATAGAACACCGAACGCAAAAGCCACGAATGTGCTGGCTCGAAGAACGGGGAAGGGTAAAACGATTGTTCTTTCGACGCCCAAGAGCGGTTGGTTCCATTGCGCCAGCGAGCGTGGAAGCGGCATCGCGATTTTTCTGGGCCTCGCTCAATGGCTCGCACGAGAAAGCAGCGCCGATCTTCTTTGCATTGCTACCTCGGGACATGAGATTGATGGCACAGGCGGAAAGGCCTTTCTCGTCGAGAACGCGCCGAAGCCCGACCAGGTGCGGCTGTGGCTCCATATCGGCGCGAATGTTGCGTGCAATGCCATTGGATTTTCCGGCGGGCTTCCGGTGCGTGAACCGGCGCCCGATGTCAAACGCCGGATTACCGCCAGCGCGCCGTTGCTCGATGCCACGCGGGCTTCTTTCAAGGGACTCCAAGGTTATGATGAGCCCGTCGATGCTGGTTCGGCCAATGCCGTGGGCGAAGCGCTCATCTTTCGCGACGCCCACTACTCGCCAATTCTGAGTCCTCTGGGTTCAAGCCCCTTGTTCCATACACGACTCGACCGCTCGCAATTCGCCGCCACTCCGGAAGTGCTTGAAACAGTCGCGCACGCTTTGGCGTCCGCCATTGCGCAAACGGCTTTGGTCCCATAGCTGCGCTGTCTTTCGCATGAGCGGACTGGCGGAGCCGGAGGACGTTCAAGACCTTCAAAAATTAGCTTAAACCCTAGGATTTCTGAACCATCTCTTCTTGTGTCCATCCATGTGTCCCCTTCTTTTTCCAGGGAGCGCCGAAGGATTAGCAGATGCGATATCGTCATTCTAAGGCAAGAGGTCGCCCAAAGAGGTATGAGTTTGGGAGCATCTATTTTGATATGAGCCACGATGCATCTATCTGACGGCTTGTGATGGTATTCGGTGAGAGGATCGAGCACCATCGAGAGACCCGTCGCTTGCAAGCGACGCATGGATGCGCGTCAACTCCATGACGCTTGCCTGTCCACTGATGGCAACGGCTTCCGCCGTTCGCCATGCACAGTCATTAGGCGCCTCGGGATTTTGCTGCGGATTGATGACGCAGCATGGCAATACCCGAAAGTGATCTATCGTATCGCGCGCAGATACCGGATGGGT
>JAFECP010000078.1 GCA_018242105.1 Pseudomonadota bacterium | reverse complement strand
CGGAAAGCGGCGGTGAGGTTCACCGCGATCACCTGATCCCATTCTTCATCCTTCATGCGCATGAAGAGATTATCGCGTGTGATACCGGCATTGTTGACGAGGATGTCGATCGGTGCGCCGGCGGCGGCTTCGGCGGCCTTCACCAGACCTTCCACCGATTCCTTGTCGCTGAGATTGCAGGTGGCGGTGAACACGCGGCTGCCGAGCTCGGTCTTCAGCGCTTCAAGCGCTTCGGCGCGCGTGCCGGAGAGAACGACGGTCGCGCCCTGCTTGTGCAGCGCCTTGGCGATTTCGCCGCCGATGCCGCCGGATGCGCCGGTGACCAGCGCCGTCTTGCCTGTGAGATCGAACATATTATGCGCCTTTGAAGATCATGGGGCTCAAATTGCCAGCCGCCGCGGGTTCCAGTTTATCCGAGAAGCAATCTTTGTGCGCAAGGAACTGCTGCTCTTTGCCTTCCGTATTCCGATCCCAAACCAAAACTCGAAGACCGTCATCCCAAGAAACGCTCTCGCCGCAATAGCAACAAACCCAGTCCTTATCAGTCGTCGTCACAGCGTTTTCGCGAAGGCTTCGATATCTGCCGCGCTGTCGAGCGTGACCGTCGCGAGATCCTTGTCGATGCGCTTGACCATGCCAGTTAGAACTTTCGAGCCGCCGGCTTCCACGGTCGTGGTGACGCCATATTCGCGGAACGCCAGCACGCTTTCCCGCCAACGCACGCGGCCGGTGACCTGTTCCACCAGAAGGCGGCGAATGACATCCGGCTCGTGAACTTCGAAGGCGGTGACATTGGCCACGACCGGCACGGCGAGCGGGCGAATGGCCACTTGCGCCAGAACATCCGCCATCTTGTCGGCAGCGGGCTGCATCATCGGCGAATGGAACGGCGCGGAGACGTTCAGCGCCATCGCGCGCTTGATGCCCATGGTCTTGGCAACTTCCGGCGCCTTGTCGATCGCGGCTTTGGTTCCGGAAATCACGACCTGCCCCGGCGCGTTATCGTTGGCGACGACACAGACGCCGTTCGTGATCAACGCGCATTCTCTGGCGAGGCCTTCGGCCTGTTCGATTGCAGCGCCGAGCAGCGCGCTCATGCCGCCTTCGCCGACCGGCACTGCAGCCTGCATCGCCTGTCCGCGCGCTTTGAGAAGACGCGCCGTATCGGCGAGCGTGAAAGCGCCGGCTGCGCATAACGCAGTGTATTCGCCCAGCGAATGGCCCGCGACGAGGCGCGCATCTTTGGCGAAGTCGAGACCGGATTCTTTTTGCAGGACGCGAACCACCGCCATGCTGGCCGCCATGATCGCCGGTTGCGCATTTTCGGTGAGAACCAGATCGCTTTCCGGGCCTTCCCACATGATCCTGGAAAGCTTCTGCGAAAGAGCGTCGTCCACTTCCTGGAAGACTTCCCGCGCGGGCGCGAACGCATCGGCGAGCGCCTTGCCCATGCCGACAGCCTGGCTGCCCTGCCCCGGAAAGATGAATGCGCGTGTCATTAGGGACCCGATTTGATCTGCGGCAGACAAATCAACTGGGGCACTTAGTGTCAAGCTTTCTGCCCGATTGCTTGTCGCAACGCATGCCCTGGCCGATGCGCTTCTGTTCGGCTTTGTATATCTTGTCGAAGAACGGGGCCCGCTCGGCGCCATTGTCCGCGTGGCTGATGTTCGACACCGCGCACTTCAGCGTGCCGGTTACGAAAGCCTGCATGGCCTTCTCCAGATCCGTGTCGTGGCGCGTCGGCGGCGGCGAATAGAGGCCGGCAGAATAGATGCTCGCGACAGAAGGATCGGGCTTATCGCCGGACTTCTCGTTGATGCCGCGGAAGTCGAGCATGCGATGGCGGGAATCAAAACCATCGATGGCGAGCGGATACATGGCGAGATTGTATTGACGGCGGACACGCTCCTCGTTGAACACAGTGAAGCCCCGGCTCGCGATGAACGTCTCGATCGCGCTTTCGGACGCCGGATAAGCGGATCCCTTGCAGGTGAAATTAAAAGCGAAGTCGGGCGCGAGTTTCCGCTCTTGCCCGCAGCCGCACAAAACGAGAAACGCCGCGGCTACCGCGAACGGAAGGATACGTGGCCGGCTTATACGCGGCATCAGACCGTGGGATTTCAGCATATCAACCTGGAGGACTGACGCGTTTCATCGCATCGGCGAGCAGATCCTCGACCTTGGATTCGCGATCCATCGCGTCCTGTAGCGTCATGCTCGGCGGCGGAATGGCGGAGGAAGCATCGCGCGCGTCGCGGATCGGGTTGCTGTCATCCGTCGAAGCAAGGGGAACGAAGGCATCCGGCTGATTTTGCTGGGCCGATTGCAAGCCGCCGCTCAACTGCGCCTGTTGCGCGCTAGCGATGCCGCTCGATGTCAGTTCCCGCTGACGCGCATCTGCGCGGCTCGCACTCGCCGCCTGCACGCCGGTAACGAGCGTGTAAACATTCGCGTCGGCCTGTCGCGCGGCTTCCATCAGGACCAGGAACGCATAGGTGCTCACCTCCGAGCCCGATGCGCCGAATTTGCGGGCGGCATTGCGTGACATTTCCTCGGAGATGAAACGGCCCGTCGCCTCCTGCTCCGCTTCTTTCTTGATCCAGGCTTTCGTTTCGGCTGTTTGCCCGGAAAGCAGTTGTTGTTCGAGTTCGAGCGCCCCCTTGGGATAAACCGGTGTCGCCTGAACCGCCGGCCCAAACGCGGCAGCCGCGAGCAGGCTTAGACAGAAAGAGGAGACGCCACGCATAGCCGCCCTTTTCAAAAGCTATCCTTATTGTACCACTATCACCGGCTTTGACGCCGGAATAGATCGCGAAAGCGCCATGATCACAACCACTGTCATAATCAGCCCTCCGGCGAAGAGACCCATCGCCGCCGTATAAGTGCCGGTGGCAGCTTTCAGATAGCCTACTATGGTGGGGCCCAGAAACCCGCCGAGATTGGCAACACAATTAACGAGCGCGATGGCGCCCGCTGCTGCGGTTCCGCCGAGGAACGATTGGGGCAGCGTCCAAAGCACAACCAGCGCGGCGTAAACGCCCATCGTGGCCACCGTGAGCGCAACCACCGTCCACACGCTCGCGCCGAGGAAGGCCGCCATCAGCAGACTAGCCGCCGCGATCAGCGCGGGCTGCACGATGTGGCGAATGCGCTCGCCGCGCGCATCGCTGACACGCGCCCACACGATCATCGCAATCATGGTCGCCGCATATGGCACTGCCACGACAAAGCCGGTTTGCAGATCGCTGAAGCCCAGCGCTTTCACCATCTGCGGCAACCACAGGCCAATGCCGTACACGGTGAGGATGATGCCGAAATCTGCCAGCGCCAGCATCCAGATGCGCAGGTCAAGCAATCCGGCGCGCAGATCGCGATGCGGAAGATTATCGCGCGCGAGCGCGGTCGCGACGATGCCCTTTTCTTCGACGCTCAACCACTTCGCGTCAGCGGGTTTGCTGGGCAGATAGGCTAACGTGACAAAGGCAAGAATGCAGGACGGCAAGCCTTCGAGCAGGAACAGCCATTGCCAGCTCTTCAGCCCGCCAATGCCGCCCGTCCAATGCAGGATGGATCCGGAGATCGGCGCGCCGATGATGTTCGCGACCATGATCGCCGACAGGAATAGCGCATTGAACCGACCGCGCGACGACGCGGGGAACCAGTAAGTGAGGTAGAGGATCATGCCGGGGAAGAAGCCGGCTTCGCAGGCACCGAGCAGAAAGCGCAAAATAAAGAAGCTCACCGGTCCCGTGACAAAGGCCGTCGCCATGGAAACGGCGCCCCATGTCAGCATGATGCGGAAAATCCAGAGCCGCGCGCCGAATTTCTCCATCGCAACATTCGACGGCACTTCAAAGAAGAAATAACCGATGAAGAACATGCCCGCGCCGAGACCATAGGCCTCGGCATTCAGGCCGATATCCGCATTCATGGTCAGCGCCGCGAAGCCGACATTCACGCGGTCGAGGAAATTGGCGACGTAGAGCAGCCCCATGAACGGGATCAGCCGCCAGGCGCATTTCGAGAAGACGGCGGCTTCGCTCATAGGGGCGATCAATGCAGACGAACGGGTCCGCGCAACTGCCGGACCTGCGCGGTAAACCAGCTTCCATCCTGCGGCACGTTCATTTCGGAATAGAGCGCCGGCAATTCCAGCCAATGCGTCTGTGGCGAATGATGATGCGCGCCATGGAAATTCTGGTTGAGGATCATCCAGCACAGCGGCTTGGGGAAGGTTGTGTTGCGGGCATCGCGGCCGGAATCGAGTGGCATGGCGTAATGCGGCGCATTGTCGAGGATGGATTGCACGCACCAGCGCGCGGCAATGCCGAGCGCGAACACCGGCCAATGTGCGCCCCACATCCACACCGCGAAGGCGAAAAGCACGATGGAACACAACAGATCGATGCGAATGGCGCGGCGCTTCTCCGGATTGGTGAAGGTGCGCATTGCGGCATTGCGGAACCATTCCATGTCAGGGCTCTGGTCCATCAACTTCACCACGGCAGGCGTGGTGGACACCGGCAGCAGCAGCGGCAACGGCGCGAGCACATAGAGGACGACATTGCCGATCAGGAGCTGGAAGTAATATTGCGCGGCCTTGCCAAAATAGCTCTGGCCTTCATGCCAGGATTCCGGGCGATCGTAATCGTGGCGATTGAAGCCATGATGGGCAAGATGGCCGAAACGCATCGTTTCCCATGGATAGCCCATCGTAATGCCAAGCAAGCGGCCGGCGCGGCGATTCCAGTCTTCGCTCTTGAAAAGATTGCCGTGCATCGTTTCGTGCATCAGGCCGTAATGCAGCGGCAGCGTTGCCGCCATCGCCACGATGAACAGAGCGCCGGTTGCGAAGCTCAGCGGAACGAGCGCCGGGAACAGGCCGAACGCGAATACCGCGATCACCGTCACCAGCGCAAGCAACACCGCATCTACGAAACGAATCTTCACGCCGCCCTCTATCGCCGCCCCGGCCGGTTTATGGAACGCGATAGCTACAGTTTTCTCAACCTTGGCGCCAAGGATTTTCGCAAAACCCGAGCAAAAGCAGCTTATTCGGCGGAGCTGAAGAGATTTTCCAGCGAAAAAGCCATGCCCGAAGGTGGCATGATGCGAAAGATTCCATTGGTCCGCAGGCAGGGCGCGCCATCCGAGGTGGCAGTGCCCTGGCTGAAGAGCAGATTCTTAGTGATCTTCACCACTTCGGCTCTGCCCTCGACCCAGCTTCCGAGTTTGGCAGGCGCGAGATAATCGCAGGTAAGCTGGATGGTTGGCATGAAGCCCATGTCCTGCCTGCTCTGAAACCGCGACGCCATCGGCAGGAGCATATCGGCGAAGGTCGCCATCATGCCGCCATGCACGACCTGCCCCGGATTGCAGTGGCGCATCTCGACGCGAAAGCCGAGCAGCAGATTTGCCTCGTCCCACTTTCCGTAAAGCGGGCCACATCGTTCGACGAAGCCCATGTTGAAATTGAGTGGACGGAAACCTGCGGGAATATCGGCGGACATCAAACTCTCGAAATAGCATTCGCCGAAAGCTCTAGCGGCGCATTGCGATAGCGACAAGCAGAAGCGATCGCTTCCGCAGCGTCAGCCCATGCGCTTGTGCATCAGCACCAGCGCTTCGCGCGTTTCATCCCACAACACACGGACGAGATCGGCGGCCGGCATCTCGCGAATGGCGTTCACGCCCTGCCCGGCCCATAACGATAGAGCGTCGGACGATCCGGCTTGTCCCGAAATCCGGCGCAATTCACCCGTGAGCGCGTTCTGCACCGGATAGGCGGGAATGTCTTTCTCCGTGGGACGGAATTCACGCATAAATTTGTTCTCAATGCCGCGCGCATAGCGGCCCGAATAGACGCGCGTGAGACGCGTCGCATCGTCGGGCGCATTCTCCAGCGCCTTGCGCCACGGCTGCGAGATGATCGATTCCGGCGTGAGCAGAAATGCTGTTCCCATCTGTACCGCATCCGCGCCAAGCAACAACGCCGCGGCAATGCCTGCGCCGTCCATAATGCCGCCCGCCGCAATCACCGGAAGATCGGTGACGGCGCGGATCGCAGGAACGAGGGCGAATGTGCCGACGGCCCGATCGTTGCCATCGGAGAGAAACGCGCCGTGATGACCGCCGGCTTCGTAGCCCTGCGCGATGATCGCATCTGCGCCTGCTTGCGCCCAGGCGCGCGCCTCGCGCACATCCGTCGCCGTGCCCATGACATAGGTACCGCGCTTCTGGAACGCAGCGATGTCTTCGCGCGAAATAAGATCGAAGGTGAACGAAACCGCAGGCGGCGCGGCTTCGACCAGCGCGTCGAGCTGCGCACGAAAATCCTCGCTCCAGCGGTTGGGGCGAAATTCTTCCGGCAAGCCAAACTCCATGCGCCATTTGGCGAGGCGATGAACGGCATGATCGACCGTTTCGGAATCCGGATCGACTTTCGGCACGACCAGCAAATTTGCGCCGAAGGGCTTACCCTGCTTCTTCAGATCCGCGACTTCTTCAAGGATAACCGGCGGCGGCAGCGCACCCGCTGCCAGCGTGCCCATCGCGCCCGTGCTGCTGACAGCAGTGACGATACGCGAATCCACGGCTCCCAGCATCGGGGCCTGGATGATTGGAATGGAAAGGCCGAACCTTTCCATGAAGGCGTTGGCAAACGGCATCGCACCGTTTTACTGCAACTCGCCTTCCATTTCGATCAGCAAAGTAACATCATCGCCGACCATGCCGGACCAGATGGCATTCGTCAGCCCGAAATCGGCGCGACGGATCGTGGCCGTCGCATCGAAACCGATGCGGTAGGGCTGGAATGGGATCGGCGGATTGCGCGCGCCCTTGAACGTCACGTTCAGCGTCACCGGCTTGGTCACGCCCGCAAGCGTGAGATCGCCGGTGACCGTGCCAGTGTTATCGCCGGTGCGCGAAATGCCCGTAGCCCTGAACGCAGCGGTTGGAAATTTGCCGGCCTTGAAAAAATCCACCAACACCTTGTCGAGTTCATCGACATGGGTGTCGATGGCCGTCATATCGACGTCGGCTTGAAGCGAAGAGGATTCGGGCGCTGCGGGATCGAACACCAATTGCCCGCTCACCTTGCTGAAGCGGCCGAAGAAATTGGAGAGGCCCATATGCTGAATCTCAAAGACGATCTGCGTGTGGCTCGGATCGATCTTGTAGATACCCTTCTTCGCATCGACGGGGCCGAAGGCCGAAAGCGATCCGGCTATGAGAACAAGTGTTGCGATGTAAACAAGTTTGGCGAATTTCGCGCGCATATTTCTGCACTCTCCGATTTCCCGGAATGACGCTAACATGCCTTCCCGAAATGTTTTTCGATTTACGCCGATACGATGCGTGTTGCCCGCCAGGACCGCGCGGTTTAGCGTGCAACCATGCGTGAAATCGCCATAGAGGACGGGCGCAGCGCTTTTGGCGCCGACGCGGCGAACTACGATAGCGCACGGCCCGAATATCCGGCGCAGGTCTATGCTATCCTGCGCGAGCGTTGCGGGCTCAAAGCCGGGACGCAGGCATTTGAAATCGGGCCCGGCACAGGGCTCGCCACGCGGCGGCTTCTGGAAGCCGGCGCCGCAGTCACCGCCATCGAGCCGGATATGCGGCTTGTCACGAAGCTGCGCGAAAACGCAGGCGACCCTCCACTGCGTATCGTCAATGCGACGTTCGAAACGGCGGCGCTGCAACAAGGCGCTTTCGATCTGGGTGTTTCAGCGACGGCTTTTCACTGGATGGATCAGCAGGCGGCGCTCGCGAAAGTCGCAACTTTGCTCAAGCCCGGCGGATGGTGGGCGGCATGGTGGAATGTGTTCGGCGATCCGGAGCGTGACGATCCATTCCACGATGCGACGGCGCACCTGTTTCAGGCATCGGCAAGTCCATCCTATTCGCCTCTGTTCAAGCATCCTTTCGCGCTTCGCAGCGAAGGGCGCATTGCCGACCTGCAATCGGCCGGTTCGTTCGAAGAGATTGGCTTCGATCTGATGCATTGGACGCTTGTTCTTACCGCCGGCCAAACTCGCGCACTCTATGCCAGCTTCTCCAACGTGACGACGTTGCCGGAGAACGAACGCATCGAGCTGCTGGACGGGATTCAGAACATCGCGGCGGCGGCATTCAAGGACAGAGTCGAGCGCCAGATGTGCACCCCGCTCTACACGGCCCGGCGGCGTTAAACAGCATCATTCGAACATCGGGATGAGAAAGTTCCGCTCGTAGCTGGTGAAGCATTGTGTTGCGTCGAAGCGCGCGGTCGCTGCTTTGCAACCTTCATCTTCAGCGGCATCACGCTTGTATCGTTCATAGGTTTCGACGTTCGGAAAACTGAACAGCGCGACGCCGATGTTTGCGGGGCCTTCCTTGCCGATGCCCGGAAAGCTAAACCCGGCGCGCGGCAATGCATCGTCCGCCTCACCCGGAACGAAATAGCCGTGATGCGTGCCGCCATATTTGCGGATGAGTGCCATCCATGCGCGCGCATACTCCCTGAATGCATCCAGCTTGCCGGGTGCAATCTCATAGCGGATCAAGCAGGTGAACATCGCGGAACTCTCCTGGCCGGGCGCGGAAGATTAAGGCCTGCGCCGCGTAAAAAGTGGAGCGGCCCGGCCTTGACGCCCTCCGCCCCCACTCCTAAATACCGGCCAGCCTGTTGGCACTCACCTGATTGGAGTGCTGCTGTGCTGATCCAAGCGATTGGAAAACCTAGGTTTTATTTAGGAGACTCCCCTCATGAAATTCCGTCCGCTCGGCGACCGCGTGGTCGTCCGCCGCGTCAAAGAAGACCAGAAGACCGCTGGTGGCATCATCATCCCCGAGACCGCCCAGGAGAAGCCGCAGGAAGGCGAAGTCGTCTCTGTCGGCCCGGGCGCCCTCGATGAGAACGGCAAGCGCGTCGCTCCGGAAGTGAAGTCCGGCGACTTCGTGCTGTTCGGCAAATGGTCCGGCACCGAAGTGAAGGTCGATGGCGAAGAACTCCTCATCATGAAGGAGTCCGACATCATGGGCGTTCTCGAAGGCCGCAAAAAGAAATAGCGAATCGTGCGTAGCGAATAGCGAATAGGGACGCCCCATTCGCCACTCGCTATTCGCCATTCGCTTCTCGAAATCGAATCGAAGAATTATCAGGAGAATTCCACAATGGCAGCCAAAGACGTTAAGTTCGGCGCCGACGCGCGCGAGAAGCTTCTGCGCGGCGTCGACATCCTCGCAGACGCCGTTCAGGTGACGCTGGGCCCGAAGGGCCGCAACGTCGTGATCGA
>JAFECP010000077.1:8328-10674 GCA_018242105.1 Pseudomonadota bacterium | reverse complement strand
CGCGATCTCGGCTTCAAGGAAGCGCAGCGCTGCCTGAACTGCGATGTGCAGACGGTGTTCGAGAAGAACCTCTGCATCGAATGCGACGCCTGCGTGGACATCTGCCCGGTGGATTGCATCACCTTCACGCCGAACGATCCGGAGCCGGTGCTGCGCACGCATCTGACCGCGCCGACCAACAATCCGCAGACGCAGGATCTTTATATCTCAGACGAACTCAAGACCGGCCGCGTGCTGGTGAAGGACGAGGACGTCTGCCTGCATTGCGGCCTCTGCGCCGAACGCTGCCCGACCGGCGCGTGGGACATGAAGTCGTTCTATCTGGAGACTGCGAAGGCGTGCAACCGATGAAAACTTTGGTTCACGCGGAGCCGCGGAGCCGCGGAGAAGAAAGATTCACGCAGAGACGCAGAGCGTCCGGTTTGCGCGGCAAACAGATGCGCTCTTCCTGCCCGGAAAATGTGGCGCGCTTCGCGCGCGAAGAAATAGTTGGCTGCGACGTGAGACCGAAAAACGCGTTTTCCACCACTCTCTCTGCGCCTTTGCGCGAACCCTCTTCTTTCCTCCGCGTCTCCGCGTCTTCGCGTGAGATTTTCCCGGCCGGAGCCGAACGCTGATGCCCATCGCCGCCACCAACGACTTCGTCGTCAAATTCGCCAACGTGAACGGTTCGGGTTCCGCCTCCGCTAACGAACTGTTCGCGCGTTGCATCCTGCGCATGGGTGTGCCGGTCTGCTCGCGCAACATCTTCCCGTCCAACATCCAGGGCCTGCCCACCTGGTATGAAGTGCGCGTGTCGGGCGACGGATGGCTCGGCCGCCGCGGCGGCGTGGACCTGATGGTCGCGATGAACCCGCAGACCTGGAACAAGGATGTCGGCGAGATCGAACAGGGCGGCTATCTGCTCTACGATTCCACCAAACCGCTCACCACGCAGAAGACGCGCGACGACATCACGCTGCTCGGCGTGCCGCTGACGCAGCTCTCCAACACGCTGGAAGGCACCATCCCACGCGAGCGGCAACTCCTCAAGAACGTCATCTATCTCGGCGCGCTCTCCGCCCTGCTCGGCTTCGAAGCCTCCGTCGTGGAAACGCTCATCAAGGAGCAGTTCCCCGGCAAAGAGAAACTCATCAGGCTCAACATGAAATCGGTCGAGCTTGGCCATGACTATGCCGAGAAGAACCTGAAGGGCCTGTGCAAGCTGAAGGTCACGCGTTCCGACAAGGTGGGCAACCGCATCTTCATCGGCGGCAACGACGCAGCGGGCCTTGGCGCCGTCTATGGCGGCGCGACGGTGTGCGCGTGGTATCCGATCACGCCGTCCACCTCGCTGGCCGAAGCCTTCACCGCGCATTGCAAAGCCTATCGCGTCGATCCTGAGACGAAGGAAAACAACTTCGCCATCGTGCAGGCGGAGGACGAGATCGCCGCCATCGGCATGGTGATCGGCGCCAACTGGAACGGCGCGCGCGCCTTCACCGCCACGTCCGGCCCCGGCATCTCGCTGATGCAGGAATTCTTCGGCCTTGCCTATTACGCCGAAGTGCCGGCCGTGGTGTTCGACATCCAGCGCGGCGGACCTTCCACCGGCATGCCCACGCGCACGCAGCAATCCGACATCCTGCTCGCCGCTTATGCCAGCCACGGCGACACCAAGCATGTGCTCACCTTCCCGCAAGACCCCAAGGAAAGTTTCGAATTCGCGGCGCAGGCCTTCGATCTGGCCGAACGGCTGCAGACACCGATCTTCGTGATGATGGATCTGGATATCGGCATGAACGACTGGCTGGTCGATCCGCTGGAATGGGACGACAGCCGCAAATACGACCGTGGCAAGGTGATGACGGCGGAAGAACTGGACGCCGGAAAATTGTTCGCCCGCTATCTGGACGTGGATGGCGACGCGATTCCCTACCGCACCCTGCCCGGCACGCATCCCACCAAAGGCACCTTCTTCACGCGCGGTTCGTCGCACAACGCCTATGCCGTCTATAGCGAAGAGGGCAAGGACTACACAGACGTGATGCAGCGCCTGCTGCGCAAGCTCGATACCGCCAAGTCGCTGGTGCCGCAGCCTGTCGTGACGCCGGCGAAGCAAGAAACGCGCTGGGGCGTGATCTATTTCGGCTCCACCAGTGCCGCGATGGACGAAGCGCTGCATGCGCTGGAAGGCCAGGGGCTGCATCTGGACGCGCTGCGCCTGCGCGCCTTCCCCTTCCCCGAAGCGGTGACCGATTTCATCGCCGCGCACGATCAGGTGTTCGTGGTCGAGCAGAACCGCGACGCACAGATGCTCAAGCTCATCGTCAACGAATGCGCCATCGATCCGGCGCGCTTCATCTC
>JAFECP010000077.1:3682-8314 GCA_018242105.1 Pseudomonadota bacterium | reverse complement strand
GAATGAGTTACTCTCAACATCACCTCCCCCTTGTGGGGAGGTCGACGCGCGGAGCGAAGCGAGCACGTCGGGTGGGGGGCGCGTCCCACCACCTACCCCCCACCCGGAATGCTTCGCATTCCGACCTCCCCACAAGGGGGAGGTGATTGGAAACGCCATGACCTACATCGCCAAACCGAAATTCGTTCACCCGGGCCTGAAGAAGAATTCTGTCGGCTTCACCCACCGCGACTATGAAGGGCGCATCTCCACGCTCTGCGCCGGTTGCGGACACGACTCTATCTCCGCCGCGCTGATCGAGACGTTCTTCGAGCTCGATATCCAGCCGCATCGCGTGGCGAAATTCTCCGGCATCGGCTGCTCTTCCAAGACGCCGGACTATTTCCTGGGGCAATCCCACGGCTTCAACGCCGTGCACGGACGCATGCCGAGCGTTCTGACCGGCGCCAACCTCGCCAACCGCGACCTCATCTATATCGGCGTCTCCGGCGACGGCGACTCTGCGTCGATCGGCCTTGGTCAGTTCGCCCATTGCGTGCGCCGCGGGCTGAACATGACCTATATCTGCGAGAACAACGGCGTGTACGGCCTCACCAAGGGCCAGTTCTCCGCCACCGCCGACAAGGGCTCGCGCAGCAAGACGGCGGTGAATTCGGATTCGCCCATCGATCTCGTCGGCATGGCGTTGCTTCTGGGCGCAACCTATGTGGGCCGCTCGTTCTCCGGCGACAAGAAGCAGCTTGTGCCGCTGCTCAAGGGCGCCATCCTGCACAAGGGCATGGCGTTCATCGACATCGTTTCGCCTTGCGTGCAGTTCAACAACAACCCGCAATCCACCAAGTCCTACGATTTCGTGCGCGAGCATAACGACGCGGTGAACATGATCGACTTCATCGTCCCGCGCGCCGAAATCAGGGCGGATTACGAACCCGGCACCATCACCGAAGTGAAGCAGCATGACGGCTCGATCCTGCGCCTCAACAAGCTCGACCCCGCTTACGACCCGCACGACCGCGCCAAGGCGATGGCATATTTGCAGGAACGCCACGCCCACGGCGAAGTCGTCACTGGCCTTCTCTACATCGAGGAGAACGCGGATGATTTGCACCATCATCTGAACACGGCGAAGACACCGCTCAACAAGCTGGGCGAAAAGGCGCTCTGCCCCGGCTCCGCGAAGCTCGCGGCGCTGAACGAGGAATATCGCTAATCGCTTTCCTCCCCCGTTTTACGGGGGAGGTGCCGAACGCAGTGAGGCGGAGGGGGTGGCTGCGCACCTAAAGAACTTTCGGGGATAAGCCCGGCTTCGGGCTTTAACCCTTGAGTAATAATACCGATATTTAACCACGAAGCTCTAACACTGCGGCCGACTATCGGATCGAGCCGCATGACCGCCACGCTTCTGCTTCCCTGCGCCGGAAAATCCTCGCGTTATCCCGGCGTGCGCCCCAAATGGATGCTCACGCTTCCGGGCGGCGAATTGGCGCTGCAACGCGCCGCAGCAAGCCTTGCCTCCGGTTCTTACAAGCGCATCGTCGCCGCCGTCCGCGCGGAGCACGAAACAAAATACGGCGCCACCGCGCTTTTGAAGCGCGTCTTTGGACCTGCGATCGAGGTTCTGGTGCTCGAACACGACACGCGCGGGCCGGCCGACACGGTGGCGCAGGCGATCCGCCGCGCCGGCATTTCCGGGGCGGTCGCCATCAAGGACGCCGACAGCTTCTTCGATCCCGCAGGATTGCCGGAGACGAGCTTTGTCGCCCTCAGCGATGTGCGCGCTTCGCCGCAGATGAACAATGTCGGCGCCAAGAGTTTCGCCGTCATCAATGAGAACAATCTCATCGTCGAGATGGTGGAAAAAAGCCTGTCGTCGAACTTCGTCAGCGTGGGGCTTTACGGATTCGCGGACGCTTCGCTCTTCCTCGATGCTTTCGACGCTGTTTCGCGCGATCCCGCGATCGCGGAAGTTTTCGTGTCGCATGTTCTCAACCGCGCCATCGCGGATGGCATGGCCGTGGAACCGCATTTCGTTTCCGGCCTCATCGATGTTGGCACGCTGGAGGACTGGCGGCGGCATGTGCGCGCGCGCGGCACCATCGTCACCGATCTGGACGGCGTGGTCTTTGAAAACCACAGCCGCTATTTCGCGCCATTCTGGGAGGACGAGGACGTCCCCATCGCCAGCAATGTCTCGGCGCTTCGCTTCTGGCAGGACCAGGGCGCGCAGCTCGTCTTCATGACGGCAAGGCCGGATGCTTACCGGCAGAAGACCGAGCGCGCACTTGCGGGCCTCGGCCTGAAGCCGCACGCGCTTATCATGGACTGCCGGCATGGGCGGCGCTTTCTGGTCAACGATCATGCCGCGTCCAATCCTTATCCGTCGGCGGTGGCGATCAGCATGGAGCGCAACAGCCCGTCGCTCGCCGACTATATGAAAGACTGGATGTGAAGAGCACGGCCCGGCGCAAGGCAGAGCCTGCCCTGCCGGCCATCGCGCCGCCGCGCGAGGAAATTCACGATCTGCACGGCAATTCGGGGGCGCGCATCGCCCTGCACACCGGCACGCGCGGAAGTTTCGTGCGCAAAACGGCGGGCAGCCCCGCCGCCAATGCGCGGCTGCTCGCGCAAGCGGCAAAGCAGAACGAACTCGGCCGCTCCGGCGTGGTTCTGCCCCGCGTCCTCATCAGCGGTTACGGCGAAGACCGCCTCGCCTTCTTCGATATGGAATATGTCGCCGGCCGGACCGTTGCCGATGCCGTCGTCCACGACGCGCCGTTCGACCGGAACGCGCTGGGCGCCGCCTTGCAACGCCTGCTCTGGCTGCTCGCCTCATGCCGCGGCGAAGAGCTTCCCGAGGCGCAATTTCACGGCAAGATCGACGACATCGCGCGCAAGGCCGCGCAGCATGAGCATTGCGCGCCGCTGATGCCGCAAATCCTGACCTGCACGAAGCGATTGAACGGCTGTGACTGGAGCGGCATTCCCCAATCGCCCTGCCATGGCGATCTCACGCTCGAAAACATCATGCTCGCAAGCCAGCGCGGCATCGTTTTCATCGATTGCGACGATGCCTGGGTTTCGTCGTTCTGGCTGGACGTGGGCAAGCTGTTTCAGGATATCGCGGGCCATTGGTGCATTCGGGGGCTCTACGAAGCGGACGCGCCTGCCATCCGCCGTGCCGGCGCCGTGCAGAAGCTGGAGCGCATGGGCGCGGATTTCCGCGCGCTGGCGGCCGCCGCCGATCCGGTCTTGCCCGTGCGCCTGCCGCAGTTGGCCGCGCTGGGCCTGTTCCGCGCATTGCCCTATGCGCGCACGTCCTCGGTCGCCGGATTTGTCTGCGCCCGCATCGGCGCGGTTCTGGACGGGCGGCCATGACCGCCCCGGCCGACGCCATTGTCACCGGCTTTGTGCAATCGCCGGTGCTGCTGGAGCGAAGCCTCGCGCCGCTCCGCGAACTGAAGCAGGCGCAGGTTCTGCGCGACATCCACTACGTCACATGGGACATGCCGGAGATCGACGCGCATGTCGCGCCGCTGGCGAAGATGCCGGACATCCATCTTGTCCGCGTGCCGCAACCGTCCATCGAAGGCTGTGCCGAACAGCGCGGCCTGATCTATCAGATCCGCAATCTGGACGACGCATTGGCATTGATCGCGGAAGAAGATGCCGTTGTCCTGAAATTGCGCCCGGACTTTGTCGCCTGCGCCGATTTCTTGCGCGACAAGATCGCGACCTTCGGCGACTGGAGCACGGTGCCGGCGCAAAATGCCGCGCTGGGCATCGCCATGCCCAGGCCAGCGTTGCGCGACAAGATATGGATCCCGTGGGCGGATTCCAATCAGCCGTTCTTCTACGAGGACGGGGCATTCATGGGGCGCAAGCGCGACCTGCGCAAACTCGTTACGGATGTATCGCCGCACGAACTGGGCGTTTTGAGCGATCCGGACTGCGGCTGGTACGCCCATGTCGTGCGCTATGCGCGCATCTTCCTGCCGCAATACCCGTTGTTCACGCGCTATCTTCGCGACTACCGCTTCTTCGTGAACAATCTCGAATACCGCCTGAAGCAGCTTTCGCGGACGCTGCAAGACGGCTTCTTCTGGCATATGTTGATCGCTCACGCATGGATTCTCCATACGCAATTCCATGTGGACACCGGCGAAGAAGGCGACATCAGTTTCTATCCCAACAACGCCAACCGGAATGCGGATTGGTCGCGGCCGGAAACGCTCCGCGTGGCGCCGCCTTACGATCGTGTCAGCGCCTGGCGCGCGGGAACCAGGCCAATGGCGGCCATGCCGAGCATCCAGCGCCCTTATGGCCGGCTGATGGACGATGCCTGGCAAACCGCATTGTTCACGGGGACGCAGCCGGACCTTCCGCGCAAGACGCTGATCGGCCTGATCGAGAACGTGGCGCAATGCGGCGACGGCCGGCTGAACGAAATCGAGGCCGAACTCTATCGAAAGCTGGCGCTATTTTATCGCGAAGGCTGGCTGCGGCGGCAAACCGTCAACGCGGCGTAGGCGTCCAGATCACGTCATCAAGATTCCGCGCGCCGGTCGCCAGCATCGCCAGGCGGTCAAAGCCCAAAGCGACGCCTGAAGCCGGCGGCATGTGCGCCAGCGCGGC
>JAFECP010000077.1:0-3653 GCA_018242105.1 Pseudomonadota bacterium | reverse complement strand
GGATCGGTGAGTTCGCCGAAGCCGTTGGCCAGTTCCACGCCGCAGACATAAAGCTCGAAGCGCTCGGCCACGCGCGCATCGTGCGGCGTCGCGCGCGCCAGTGCCGCTTCGCAGCGCGGATATTCATAGAGCACCGTGGGGGCGCCGATGCCCAGCTTCGGCTCCACCCGCGCCACCAGAACCTTGGAGAAGATGTCCGCCCAATTGTCGTCGTCGGCAACATCGAAACCGGCGCGGCGCGCAGCGGTGGCGATGGCGTTGCGGTCGCCTTGCCCGTTCGCATCCAGCGTCGCCAACAAATCCAATCCCGCGTGATGGCGAAATGCATCACCCACCGTCAACCGCTGCACTTCGGCGCGTGGATCGCAATCCTTGCCGCGATGGGAGAACATCTTTAGCCCTGTCGTGTCGGCGGCGATGCGCACCGCGTCCAGCGCATCGGCCATCACCGCATCATAAGCCTCGTTGGCCCGATACCATTCCAGCATGGTGAATTCCGGCGCATGGGTGCCGGTCTGCTCGCGGTTGCGGAACACGCGCGCAAAATCGAAAATCCGCGTCTCCCCGGCCGCCAGCAATTTCTTGGACGCGAATTCGGGCGAGGTGTGCAGATAGAGCGTGCGCCGTTCGCCGCCCGTCGAGACGAGTTCCGTCTGGAACGCATGCAGATGCGCCTCGTTCCCGGGCGAGGCCGCCAGCGCGCCGCATTCCACCTCCGTGAAACCGCCCGCCTCGAAATGCGCGCGCAACGCGCCCTTTATCTTGTTGCGCGCGAGGAGCGTTGGCCTGCGGTCTGCGTGCCGCTCATGTTCCCACCAACTCATCGGCGAGAATCCAGAGCTTCTCCCTCTCCCTCAATGGGGGAGAGGGCAGGGTGAGGGGGGCAGTCCCGCGCAAGACGGAAACACCCCCTCACCCCAGCCCTCTCCCCCACATTCGTGGGGGCGAGGGAGGATTCGCCGGTCGTTTCACGCATCGAACCCATCAATTTGCCCGGTCTGGCCGTGCCTGCTATACGCCGCGCGGCTCTCGTTCTGTGTGAGGTTTCTGTGGTTTCGGTTATGGCGAGCAATGTCCGCAAGGGCAATGTCATCGAAAAGGACGGCAAGCTTTATATCGTGCTGACGGCGGAGAACATCCACCCCGGCAAGGGCACGCCCGTCACGCAGCTCGAAATGCGCCGCATCTCCGACGGCACCAAGATCAACGAGCGCTACAAGACCACCGACAGCCTCGAAAAGGCCTTCATCGAATACCAGACCTACACCTATCTCTATCAGGACGGCGATCACTACGTCTTCATGCAGCCGGAGACGTTCGATCAGGTGCATGTGGGATCGGACATCGTGGGCGACATGGCGCCCTATCTGATCGAGAACATGGAAGTGCGGCTGGCGACCTACAACACCGCGCCGATCTCGCTGGAAATTCCCGCACGCGCGACATTCGAGATCGTGGACACCGAAGCGGTGATCAAGGGGCAGACCTCATCCGGCTCGTTCAAGCCGGCGATGCTGTCGAACGGCGTGCGCACCATGGTGCCCACCCACATCACCACCGGCACGCGCATCGTTGTTCTGACGGAAGACGGCTCTTACGTCGAGCGCGCCAAAGACTAGGCTGCGCTCAGCCAGATAATCGCGAAGATCACGGCCAGCAGGATCGTGCTGATCAAAAGCACGCTCAGAACGCGGCCGGACACGACACCCTGACGCGCCTCCGTCGTATCGACGACATGCTTCACATTGTCTTCGTTCGCCTGGCGGACGGGCCCGTGTGTATTTGTCATCGCCATTTTCAAACTCCACTCCGCGAAACGCCGGATGCACTCCGCATTTCAGAACGGCCCGCACGGGGCTCGGGTTCCACTTGGCTTGCCGCAAGGCGTTGGACGGGGCAGCATGGGCCGGAACATCCCTGGACAGACGGGCCATGAGCGAACACGGCGCAATGCTTTCGGAAACCGCGTCACGCATTTTTAAGGATGTTGCGGGGTTCCCGGCTGCCGCGGCGGAGCAGGCCATCCGCGACGCCGGCCTCGCGGATGTGATGGTGAGCGAAGCCAAAGGCGGCTTCGGCGGCGGCTTCGAGGACGCGAACCGCATCTTCTTCGCCGCGGGCGAACACGCATTGACGTTTCCGATCGCGGAAGCGGTGATGGATGCGGCGGCGGCGGACCGCGGCTGGAAGGACGATGCGAAATTCCGCGCCATGGCGCTCGCCCGCGCGGGCCAGATGGCGGGCGCGATTTCGGCAGCGCTGACGCTCTCGGTGGAATACACGCGCCAGCGCCAGCAATTCGGCAAACCGCTCGCCGCGTTCCAGGCCATCCAGCAGCAACTCGCCGTGCTGGCGGAAGAAGCGGCGGCCTCGCGCGCAGCGGCAGCGGCAGCTTCGCGCGCAGCGGATCGCGGCGAAGCGAAGTTCGAGATCGCGTCGGCGAAGCTCCGCTGCAACATCGCGGCGGGACAGGCCGCCTCCATCGCCCATCAGGTGCATGGCGCCATCGGCTTCACCATGGAATACGATTTGCAGAAATTCACGCGGCCCTTGTGGATGTGGCGCAGCCAATACGGCAACGACCGCCACTGGGCCGATGCAATCGGCAAGCTCGCGGCGTCGCGCGGCGCGGACGGGTTCTGGCCGGGATTGACCTCCGGCTTCGCAGCGTGAGCGAGTCCTACGTTCGCGGCGCCAATACGCCGCCGCTTCTGGACGGCACCATCGGCGCGGCGCTGGAGCGCGCCGCGAAAGATTGGGGCGAACGGCCCGCCATTATCGCACCGTTTCAGAACATCCACTGGACTTACGAGGAACTGAACGCGCGCGCGGACCGGCTCGCCACGGGATTCCTTGAACTGGGCCTTCAGCCAGGCGACCGCGTCGGCATCTGGGCGCCGAACTGCGCGGAATGGACATGCACGCAATTCGCCTGCGCGAAAGCGGGTATCGTTCTCGTCACCATCAACCCTTCCTATCGCAGGGCCGAACTGGAATACGCGCTGAACAAGTCCGGCTGCCGCGCGGTGGTGCTGGCCGAAGCGCATCGCGGCATCGCCTTCGCGCTGATGCTGCGCGAGCTGGTGAGCGAGAAAAAGCTGCCATTCCTCGAACAGGCGCTTCTGATCGGGCGGCGCAGGCTGGAAGGGTTCCTCGCCTTCGATGACATCGCCGCGACGAAACCGGACGCGCGCGTGACAAAGATCGGTGCGGGCCTGAAGAACACCGACGCCATCAACATCCAGTTCACCAGCGGCACCACGGGCTTTCCCAAAGGCGCCACGCTGAGCCACCGCAACATCCTCAACAACGGTTTCTTCGTCGGCGAGGCCATCGGCCTCACGCCGCAGGATAAGCTTTGCATCCCCGTTCCGCTCTATCACTGCTTCGGCATGGTGATGGGCAATCTGGGCTGCCTCACCCATGGCAGCACGATGGTCTATCCGTCCGAAGGTTTCGATCCGGCAGCGGTTCTGAAAACCGTGCAGGACAAAAAATGCACCGCGCTCTATGGCGTGCCCACCATGTTCATCGCAGAGCTGGGCCAGAGCGATTTCGCGAAATACAATCTGTCTTCGCTGCGCACCGGTATCATGGCGGGTTCACCCTGCCCCATCGAAGTGATGCGCCATGTCATCGGCAAGATGCACATG
>JAFECP010000076.1 GCA_018242105.1 Pseudomonadota bacterium | reverse complement strand
CGGGGGTACCGTCACGGTGTCAAGAGAATTGTCCTGACAACAGGAAAATCATCTAAGCGCCTGATCGAACAAAATAATCGGCAAAAAATCGCGCGGCAGAGGGATCTCCCGCGCGAAAATTTTTGCGCCGCTCAGACAAAAATTTCAGTGATGCTCGTCATGGTCATGGTGATCGCCATCGTGATCGTCCCGATGGCCGTCGTCATGCCAATCGCCACCATGATCGTCGCGGCCGTCGCGCCAGCCATCACGGTCGCCGTGCAGGCCGCGGTCATGCCACACACCCTTGTCGTCGTGCCAGCCGTCGCGCCAATGGCCGTCGCTATCGTGCCAGCGCTCCCAGCGATGCCATTTGTGGCCGTCGTCGTAGAAGCCATCGTCGTCGCCATAGCTGGCGGTTTCGTAGCCATCGTGGAAACCAACGCGATAGCCATGCCGGAAACCGCGATTGTAGGCATGCACGCGATAGCAGCCGCAGCCATCGTCCCAATAGCGGCTGGCATAACCGTGGCAGCCATAACCGCAATCGCCAACGCGCGGGATATAAAGGCTCGACTCGTAGCGGCAATCATATTGGCCGGCATTGCAGGAATAGACTTCCTGCCCGCCATAATACCCGCCGCCACAATCATCGCAGGCGAGCGCCGCGCCGCTGAAGAACAGCGCGCCGAATGCAACAAAAAGGATTTTCAAATAGCTGGACATCGGATTTCCCCCCAACGTCGCGAACGACCGTCCGCGCGCAGGATAAACGATTCTGGGGCGATCCGGTTGCAAAGACGCGGGCGCGCGCGGGCACGTTGAGAAAAGCCAGCAGCGTCAGCGGCTTGCGCTCAATCCGCTTCGGCCGGCGAATGAATGTGCTCCGGGCGCACGCCGATTCCCACCGCATAGGCAGGGATGGTTCTGAGAATCGGGACGGCCTTGAGCAGCTTGAGCACAAAGGGCGGCTTGACCGGTGCGGTGCTGGCCAGTGTCGGTGCGATGATGCGGTTCTGGATCGCGACCTGAACGGCCTGTGCCGCCTTCACGGCGAATGCGCGCCGCGCCTGAACCTTGTTGAGATCGTCCAGCGTGGGCTTGCCGCGCCGGAGCGGCGCCCACAACAGATTGGCCGTGGCGATGGCATCCTGAACGGCGAGATTGATGCCGATGCCGCCGACCGGCGACATGGCGTGCGCGGCATCGCCGATGCAAAGCAAACCCGGCTTCGCCCATTGCGGCAGGCGGTCCACGGTGACGGTGAGAAGGCTTACATCGGCGAAACTTGCAATCGCATCGATGCGGTCCGCGGCGAAGCCCGCCGCTTTCTTGAGGCGGGCGCGAAACTTCTCGATCCCCTGCGCCTTGATCTCTTCGAAACCGTTCTTGGGAACGGCGAAAGCGCATTGCCAGTAATCGCCGCGGTCGATCATCACGAAGAGAAGCCCCGCCGACACGCGGCCCAGCGCGGCTTCCGGGTCGCTCTCCTTGCGCGGCAGCCTGAGCCACAGCACATCGATGGGCGAGCCGAACGCGCGCGGAACAAAGCCCGCTTTCTCGCGGATCGCCGAGTGGCGGCCATCCGCGCCGATGACGAGATCGGCTTCGATGTCGAGCGTGCCGTCCGGGGTTTCGGCAACGAGGCCGGTGACGCGACCGCCCGAAGCGGTGAGACCGGCGGCTCTGGCTTCCATCATCAACCGGAAATGCGGCAGCGATCTCGCTTTCGCCGCGAGGAAGTTCAGAAAATCCCATTGCGGCATGATGGCGATGAATTGCGCATGCCCCGGCAGGTGGCGGAAATCGCCCACCGGATAGGACACGCCTTCGATCTCGGCGGCGATGTCGCGCAACTCCTGATGCGGCGCCTTGCGGAATTCATCGAGCAGGCCCAGTTCGTAGATCGCGTTCAGCGTGGCAGGATGAACGGTGTCGCCGCGGAAATCGCGGAAGAAATCCTTGTGCTTCTCCAGCACGATCACATCGATGCCCGCGCGCGCCAAAAGGAAGCCGCACATCATTCCCGCAGGGCCGCCACCGGCGATGACGGCGCGCGTGGACAAGATCTTTCCGGAAGCCATCCGCCCCTCACTCTTCATGCCGTGCAGGGAAATTCGCGCCGGGCGCCCGCGGCCGCAATAAAAAAGCGGTTCAGCAAGCCACTTACCAAAAGTGGCATGTTGCCCTATATTCGAGTCGCAACAGTTTTTCGAAAGGAGGTGATCCAGTGTCTCATTGTCATGACCTGCGGCCCGTGAGGTTCGCGAACTGGATCGTTCGTTTTTCGGAGGTCCGGGCGGCCTGACCGCTCTGCGGTTCACGGGAACCGCGTACTGACAATGGAAGGGTCGTCCTCATAAGGGCGGCCCTTCTTTGCTTTTGGGTTTCTTCCGCTCTGCTTCGCGAAAGCGTGATGGCGCATTTTGCCTGGGCTTCGTGTTAAAAACCTCCCGCAAAAAGAGCGCGTTTCCCGCGCCTGTTCCTCAGGGGTTTCCCATGCGTTTTCGCTCCATCGTTCTGGCCTCGGCCGCCTTTGCGCTTCTGACAGGCGGCGCTATCGCCGCGGCCACGGTGCATGGCATCGACACCGCCGCCATGGATACCTCCATCAAGCCGGGCGACGACTTCTATGATTATGCCAACGGCAACTGGATGAAGACGGCCGTGATCCCGCCGGATCTTTCAAGCTGGGGCTCATTCGCGATGCTTGCGCGCGAAGTGCAGCTACGCAATCGCGGCCTCATGGAAGAAGCGGGCAACGCGCCCGAAGGCAGCGAAGCGCGCAAGGTCGGCGATTACTATGCCAGCTTCATGGATGAAGCGGCCATCGAGAAAGCGGGCCTCACGCCGCTGAAGAGCGAGCTGGACCGCATCGCCGCGATCAAGGATGCGAAAGAGTTCGCGGCGGAGATCGGCGCCAGCCAGCGCATCGATGTCGATCCCTTGAACAACACCAATTTCCACACCGATCATCTGTTCGGCATCTGGGTGGCGCCGGGCTTCAACGATCCGACGCATTATACGCCCTACATGCTGCAGGGCGGCATCGGCCTTCCCGACCGCGACTATTACCTGACGGGCAACGCCAAGATGGCGGACATCCGCACGAAATATATCGCGCATATCGCCAGGGTGCTGACGCTGATGGGCATGGCGGAGCCGGCGAAGAAGGCGCAGGCGATTTTCGATCTGGAGAAGAAGATCGCCGACGCGCAGGAGAGCCGGGTGGATTCGGAAGACATCCTCAAGGCCAACAACGCCTGGAAGCGCGCGGACTTCGCGGCCAAGGCGCAAGGCTTCGACTGGGACGCCTATTTCGACGCGGCGGGGCTTTCCAGGCAGAACAATTTCATCGTCTGGCAACCGGCGGCGATCTCGAGCATCGCCTCCATCGTGAAGATCACGCCAATTCCGGCGTGGCGCGATTATCTGGCCTATCACGCGGTGGACGACCGTTCCGCCTTCCTGCCCAAAGCCTTCGCGGATGAGCGTTTCGCGTTCTACAGCCGCACGCTGTCGGGCACGCCGCAACAGGCCGAACGGTGGAAGCGCGCGGTCAACGCCACCAATGCCGCGCTGGGCGATGCCGTGGGCCAGCTCTATGTGAAGCGTTACTTCCCGGCCTCCGCAAAGGCCAAGGCGGTGGAAATCGTCTCCAATCTCAAAACGGCGCTCAAGCACCGCATCGACCGGCTGGACTGGATGAATCCGGCGACGCGCGCCAAGGCGAAAGAGAAGGTGGACGCGTTCTATGTCGGCGTCGGCTACCCGGAGAAATGGCGCAGCTATTCGGCGGTCAAGATTGTGAAGGGCGATGCGCTGGGCAATCAGTTGCGCGCCGAAGAGGCGGACTATCGTTACTGGACCGGCCGTCTGGGCCAGACCGTGGACCGCGGCGAATGGTCAATGACGCCGCAAACGGTGAACGCGGTGAACCTGCCCCTGCAGAACGCCGTGAACATTCCCGCCGCGATCCTGCAGCCGCCCTTCTTCGATCCCGATGCGCCCGCGGCCGTGAACTACGGCGCCATCGGCGTGACCATGGGCCATGAGATCACCCACAGCTTCGACAATCAGGGCGCGCAGTTCGGGCCGCACGGCGAACTCACCAACTGGTGGACGAAGCAAGATTTCGCGCACTTCACCGCCGCGGGCGATCGGCTCGCGAAGCAATATGACGGCTACAAGCCCTTCCCCGATCTGGCGGTGAACGGAAAGCTGACGCTGGGCGAGAACATCGCCGATCTGGGCGGCCTCAATGCCGCGCACGATGCGTGGCTGGCGTCGCTGCACGGCAAACCGGCGCCGATGCAGGCGGGCTTCACCGGCGAGCAGCAATTCTTCCTCGGCTACGCGACGGTGTGGCGCACGAAGATGCGCGAAGCGGCGCTGCGCCGGCAGATCCTCACCAATGAGCATGCGCCGGGGCAATACCGCGCCGACAATGTGCGCAATGTGGACGCCTGGTACAAAGCCTTCGACGTGAAGCCGGGCGAGACGCTGTATCTGCCGCCGCAGAGCCGCGTTCACATCTGGTAAGACAGGTCGGAACGCTACGGAAAGCGCCGGTTCCTTCGCGGGGGCCGGCGTTTTGCTTTGCTTGACGATGGCGCTGCGGCGGTTTCAAATTTGCGCCGGAACCGCTTGGGCCAAAACAAAAACATGGCGCGCGAAGAACTGCTCGATCTTGGGTTGCAACAGGCGCATCTGCCCGCGCTCCTGATGGCGCTGGTGCATGTCAGCGGCGATGCGTCGATCCTCGATGAATTCCCGCGCCCGGTTTACGACTTCTTCGCCGAAGGGCGGCTGGGCGGTTATTCGGAAAGCCAGCAGGCGCAAATCCGCGCGCGGGCGAAAGCGGTGATCGAAGCCTATCTCGCCAGCGGCCAGAAGCTTCCGCCGCCGCCATCGGCCGCCACCGTGCGCAAGATGATGAACTTCATCGCGGGCGCCGATATTCCCGAGCATTATGTGCCCTTCATGGAGGAAGAGCTTGGGCTCACCGGCGAGGATGTGAAGCATCCGCATTGGGACACCGAAAAGCTGAGCGCGGCGCGCGGAAAGCTGCGCGTGGTGGTGATCGGAGCGGGGATGAGCGGCATCCTTTCGGCCATTCGCCTGAAGCAGGCGGGCATCGCGTTCGATGTGATCGAGAAGAACGCCGATGTCGGCGGGACGTGGTTCGAGAACACCTATCCCGGCTGCCGCGTCGACAATCCCAATCACATGTATTCGTTCAGCTTCGAGCCGAACCACGATTGGCCCTATCACTATTCCACGCAGGACGTGCTGCTCGGTTATTTCCAGCGCACGGCGGACAAATACGGCCTGCGCAAGAACATCCGCTTCGAGACGCAGGTGACCGAAGCGCGCTTCGACGAAAAAACGTCGAAATGGCATGTGACGGTCAAGGACAAGTCAGGCCGCGAGGAAGCACTGATCGCCGATGCGGTGATCAGTGCGGTGGGACAGCTCAACCAGCCGAAACTGCCGGACATCAAGGGCGTCGGTTCGTTCAAGGGTCCGGCGTTCCATTCGGCGCAGTGGCGGCACGATGTCGATCTGAAAGGCAAGCGCATCAACGTGATCGGCACGGGCGCGAGCGCCTTTCAGTTCGTGCCGGAGATCGCGCCGGATGCGAAAGAGCTGAAAGTGTTCCAGCGCACGCCGCCCTGGCTGGGGCCGACGCCGGATTATCACGACAAGGTCGGCGAAGGGAAAAAGTGGCTGCTCGAACACGTTCCCATGTACGACAAATGGTATCGCTTCTGGCTGTTCTGGATGCTGACCGACGGCATCTATGAATTCGTGAAAACAGATCCGACGTATAATGGCCCACCGAACGCGGTGTCGCCGAACAACGCGCTGCTGCGAGAGATGCTGACCGCGGCGATCAAGCCGCAGACCGACGGTGCGCCGGAGCTTCTGCAGAAGATCATCCCCGAATATCCCTTCGGCGGGAAACGCTCGCTGCGCGACAACGGCAAATGGGTGGAAGCGCTGAAGCGCCCCAATGTCGAGCTTGTCACCGAGCCGATCGCCGAGATCAACGCGACCGGCGTGAAGACGAAAGACGGCAGGCAATACGATTCCGACGTGCTGATTTACGGCACCGGATTCCACGCCAGCAACTTCCTGCGCACCTTCAAGGTCTATGGCCGTGGTGGCGTGGAGCTGCACGACCAGTGGAACGGCGATGCGCGCGCCTATCTGGGCATGACGGTGCCGCACTTCCCCAATTTCTTCATCATTTACGGCCCCAACACCAACATCGTGGTGAACGGTTCGATCATCTTCTTCAGCGAATGCAGCGTGCGCTACATCATGGGCTGCCTGCGTCTTTTGGCGGAAACCGGCAATGCGACGATGGAGCCGAAAGAGGGCGTGCACGACAGCTTCAACGAGAAAGTGGACGCGACCAACGCGCTGATGGCCTGGGGCGCACCGCAGGTGACGAGCTGGTACAAGAACGCCAAAGGCCGCGTCAGCCAGAACTGGCCCTTCCCGCTGGTGGAATATTGGAGCGCGACGCTGAAGCCGAACCCGAACGATTTCGAACTCAGGAAGAGCGCGTAACTTTTCTTCCCCCGTTTACGGGGGGAAGTGCCGAACGAAGTGAGGCGAAGGGGGCATGTGCGGGGCGGCTGCCCCCTCCACCGCTTCGCGGTCCCCCTCCCCCGTAAACGGGGAGGAAAATTCAGCCCCAAATCTCCTTCGCGTAGCGCAGGAAGTTCCTGCCCATGATCTTTTCGATGCGGGCCTCGCTGTACCTCTTGGCTTTCAGCAATCCTTCCAGCTTGCGGAATTGATCGGGGCCGCGTAGGTCGATCACGAAGGGATAGGTGTCGGGCGTCTCGCCGGTGGCGCCGAGGCCCTGCTTCGCGCGGTCGGCGATCTGTTTTTCGACGAAGCCGCGATAGAGGTTCATGTCGTCAATGCCGGTGACGTCGCCATCGGTGCCGATGCCCACACAATCCTCGCCGCAGACATTCACGGCATGGTCGATATGCGCGACGACATCCTCGGCATACGGATGGCTGTCGGCTTTCAGGAACGGCATGAAATAGATGCCGACAAAGCCGCCTTTCGAGGCCACCAGCTTCAATTCCTCATCGGTCTTGTTGCGCGGCATGTCGCACAGCGCGCGGCAGCCGGTATGGTTGATCGAGATCGGCGCTTTGGAGGCGCGGGCCGCATCCAGGCAGGTGTTCTGCCCCGAATGGGACAGATCGACCATGATGCGATGTTCGTTGAGCTGCGCCACGACCTCGCGGCCGAAATCGGTGAGGCCCTTGTTCTCCTTCACCATCGAGCCGTCGCCGAGCTGGTTGCGCGGATTGTAGGTGAGCTGGATCACGCGCACGCCAAGGCCCTTGAAGGTGGCGACGCGGCTGGCATCGTTGCCCATCATCGCGGCGTTCTGGAACCCATAGATGAGCCCGATCTTGTTTTCGGCCTTCGCGCGCAGAATGTCGCCCGCCGTTTCGATGCGCAGAAGATCGTTCGGCCGCGCGCGCAACGCA
Source organism: Pseudomonadota bacterium (assembly GCA_018242105.1). Classification (GTDB taxonomy): domain Bacteria; phylum Pseudomonadota; class Alphaproteobacteria; order Micropepsales; family Micropepsaceae; genus Rhizomicrobium. Next base: position 192 of record JAFECP010000076.1, on the reverse strand, counting down.
TCGTCCCACATGGCGATGGTGCGGATGGTGTCTTCGTAAGGCTCCTGCGGGCCGCCGACGTAACCCAGCGTGACATTCACCGCGGTCAGGCCGGAGGCGCGCGCATCGGCGATGGTGCGATCGTCCATATCGATCCGCTCCATGCCGACAGGATTGTCGCTTTGCGGACGGGTGAGCGCGAGATTGGGGTTC
>JAFECP010000075.1 GCA_018242105.1 Pseudomonadota bacterium | reverse complement strand
CAGCAGAAGCAAAGAGCCGGTGCCAGATCACCACGCCCGAATGATCGACGGTCATTTGGCACGGTTCGAGGAAACAGGGTTTCCACTCTCCGATGACGATATTGCCGTCAACACGGTGCTCTTTGCGAGCTTTCCCACCAAGGCGGTCCCTGCGAAATGAACGACGCCGAAGACAAAAGCCAACTCGCTTCGTCGCAACGTCTATCTGCCATCGTCATGGCCCGAACGGGAGAAATTATTTCCGCTTTCGTCAGTCACAACGCGCTTCCCATCGACCAACTCGAAACGCTGATCAAGAGCGTTCATGCTGCTCTTTGTGTCGTGAATGGTGCGCCCCTCGAAGCGTCCGAGGCCAAACCGGCTGTTCCCGTGCGCAAATCGATCACGCCCGATCATCTCGTTTGCCTTGAAGACGGCAAAAAACTGAAGATGCTCAAGCGCTACCTACGCGCGCGTTACCAACTCTCACCTGAAGAATATCGCGCCAAATGGAGCCTGCCACTCGACTATCCCATGGTCGCGCCGAACTACTCAGCCCAACGCTCTTTGTTTGCCAAACGCATCGGCCTCGGGCGCACTTCTGGTCGCGCAAAGCAGCGCCGCGCTGGTGTGTGACCTGAACGGTCTCAAATAAGATGAGGACCAACAAGCGCGAATGCAGCAGAATTGACGCGCACGTTGGCGGACAGATGCGGCATCGCCGCCTCATGGCAGGCATCACGCAGGAGGACGTCGGCAAGGTTCTCGGCATCAGCTTCCAGCAGGTCCAGAAATATGAGAACGGCACCAACCGGATGAGTGCGGGGCGATTGTATGTGCTCGCCAACCTGCTGAACGTGAGCGTCAATGATTTATTTGTCGGGCTGGATCCCATGAGCCAGGCCAGCCGCGCCGTCGATGATGAATTGCGTCGCGTCGAACAGTTTGCGGCAAGCCGTGAAGGGATGAATTTGAACCTCGCATATCTTGACGCACCAAATGCGCGCGTCCGCAAGCTCGCGATTGAGCTGCTGCGGCTTGACGTGGATCGCAGCGACAAGAACACCGCCGGTTCCCACGGAATCCGGAATTAGGCCTCGGCGGTAGCACCCCGGCACGCAATGCCGCGCGTGGTACGCGGGCGTTCAATGCAGATCGGTGGGCGATGCCAGCACTCCTTCGCGTCCTTTCGGCCGCCCGAAATCGGCTCGCTTGAACAGAGCGGATCGGCAACGCTGAGGCGCACATTGGCCGTCGCTCGCATGCGCTCTTCTCCCGCGCCGGATCGCTGGAACTGATTGCGATATCCCAGTTGCGCGCCGCCACCGCGTTAAAGATGCCGGGGTTCGAGCGGGCGCGAGCGGCATTTTTTGTGGACCTTGCGCGTCCTTTGCGCTTCGCGCGACGCGATGGCAATGGCAACGTCTCCTTGGCTCTGCCGACCAATCTCTCCTTGCTCTTTGGCGACGACCTATGGGCGGCTCCATCCCGCTGCAACCATCGCTTCCAACTATTTTCCCCGCCGTACTCGCCCCTTCGGTGCTTGCGCGCGGCTCCTCGCGCACCGCTTCGCTCAAAATAGTTGTCCGCTCCGGTCCTCCGCTGCGCTACGGCCCAAGTGGGTTCTGCGGGCCGGAACGCCACCCATCACGGTCCGCCATCGCAAGGGAGAATGGTCTCCCGGCGAGCCAAATGGAGACAGCCATGACAGCCATCGGTCACGTCACGAAGCAGAAAGACGGCAGCTACAAGGGTCAACTCAAGACGCTTTCCTTCCGCGCCCCCATCGACATCCTGACCAACACCGCGAAGAACGGCGACACGCAGCCCGACTATCGCGTTTACAGCCAGGCGGTCGAGATCGGCGCGGGCTGGACGAAGCGCGGCAAGACTTCCGGCGAGGACTATATGAGCCTGAGCCTGTCCGATCCCGCATTCGGGCCAAAGAAACTCTATGCCAATCTCGGACGCGCCGCCGGTCAGGACGATGACAGCGTATTCGCAGTCATCTGGAATCCCGCCGACTAACCTGCCACGGAACGCCCCGCGCACGTTGTGCGCGGGGTTTGGCGTGTTTCCCGATGATCGGCGTCGTCGTGCCATGGCGAATTTGCGCGACTCGCATTTTCGCCCGCCCCGCGACTTCACGGTTGCGTTTAACGTCGTCAGTGGGGGCGCGGTAGCTCCCGCTGTCGCGCCTTGCATTCAAGCAAGAGGCGATTATGGACGACAGAAACGCACGCGCCGCTGCCGCCAAGGCTGGCAGTCCTTATCTCAACACCGGCCAAGCCGCGCATTTCATGGGCCTATCGCAGCGCACATTGGAGCGCATGCGCACGCTAGGCATGGGTCCGACATACCGCAAACATGGCCGTCATGTGCGTTATCTTATTGACGATTTGGAAGCGTGGTCGGCGGCGCAGGAACGTCACTCGACGGCGGAATACGCGCACGCCGTGCAGCATTCCTGAATCCAACATGCGCGACGGGCCATCCTCGCGCGCATTTCCGCTCGCACTTCTCGTCGGCGGGTTGATCGGGCTTGCCGTTTCCGTACCGCGCGCGCCTGTTCTGGTTTGGAACGCCACCGCGAGCGCGCCCATTGGCCTCTATCTTCGTCGTGTGAAACCCGTACTGGCGCGTGGTGATCTCGTGCTGGTTAAGCCACCCGCACGGGTTGCGACCTTCGCGGCAAAGCGCGGCTATCTTCCCTTAAATGTTCCCTTGATAAAGCGGGCTGCCGCGCTTGCCGGCGATACTGTTTGTGCGAACGGCGATACCATCTGGCTCAACGGCAAGGTGCTTCTCACGCGGCGGACCACGGACGCGAAAGGCAGACTTCTTCCGCATTGGTCCTCGTGCCGCAAACTCACGCGAGACGACCTGTTTCTGGCGATGGTGAGTGTGCCGGATTCCTTCGACAGCCGCTATTTCGGGCCAGTTTCAGTTTCAAATGTCATCGAACAATTGGAACCGCTATGGACACGTTGAGCTTCGTTGCCGCCTGCGCACTCGTCATTGGAGGGATGCAGCACGCTCCTTCGTGTGACGGCACACACGATCCGTTGCGCGCGCATCCGGCCCCAATTGCAGCCCCGCCAGTACCCCGATCCAGTCATTCGGCTGTCGGCCAATGGCGGGACTTCATTGCCGAAGCTGCACAGGAATTTGCGATCCCCGAGAGCTGGATACGCGCCGTGATGGGCCAGGAAAGCGGCGGGCATACCACGTTGCACGGGAGACCGATCACATCGAGCGCGGGTGCCATGGGCCTGATGCAGGTTATGCCCGGAACCTATGCGGACTTGCGCCACCGCTATTCACTTGGGGGCAATTCCTACGATCCGCATGACAACATTCTCGCGGGCACAGCTTATCTGCGACAGATGTACGAGCGGTATGGCTACCCCTCATTGTTCGCGGCTTACAACGCAGGCCCGGCGCGGTTTGACGCTTATCTTTTCGGCAGAAAACAACTCCCGAACGAGACGCTTCACTACGTCGAAAGCATTCTGCCGGGTGTTGAAACGACACTCACCAGCTCCCAATCCGGGTTCGGCGCCAACGCAAATTCGTCGTTTCAAATGCCGCCTCTGTCACCGTCAGGGGTTCAGAACATCACGCTGAACACAACGCAGAGTGACCTAGCGCTGGCTGGGCCACGGTCTAATTCCCGCTCGATTTTCGTCGAAACGAGCGCTCAATCGGAAGGCTTTCGTTCTTCTTCGCGGGATGAACTTTTCGTCCCGCTGTCATCCACTTCGCAATAGGCATCGGCACATCAGAGCAAGAGAGCGTACAGAAGCGTGGTCATGGCGGTAGAGCAATGGTCGGCAAGATAAAAGCAATGGCGGCACGATGTGCCTATGCTATTGTCTGCACATCCTTTTTCATGGCGGCATGCTCTTCGCGCGTGCCGCCATGTCCGTGTAAGTCGTTGAATGCGCTTGCTGTGTCTGCCGCCAATAGGAATCGCAGCGTCGCGGGCGTTTGCTGGCCCATGCCGATCTTCCAAGCGGTATCATGATGGCGCGCGACGACGACTTCGAGCCAAGACTTGGGCGCATCCGTTCGACCAAAGGCGGGAGGAGCGCGCGCTATCTCCAAGGCGTGTTGCGCGGCGTCGCGCGAGCCACAGGCTCGGCAAAGGTCCGAAGCTCGCGGTTTGACGGCAGCCGCATCGGTCGCGGGTCTGGCGTAGGCCGTGTCCTGCATGCCCGAGACCGCCATGCTGCGTTCCGCGCACGGCGCGTGATCGTCCAGACGAGGCTTATCCGTCTCAAGGCGACAGGCGCCAATGCGGCGCGCCTGCATCTGCGATATCTGGAACGCGACGGCGTAACCCGAGAAGGGTTGCCTGGAGAATTGTACGACGCCAGACAGGACCGCGCGGAGGGCCGCGATTTCGTTCAGCGCAGCGAGGGTGATCGCCACCAATTCCGCTTCATTGTCTCGACCGAAGATGGTGCGGCCTACGACGATCTGAAACCGTTCGTCCGCCGGCTGATGGAGCAGATGGAAAAGGACTTGGGCACACAGCTCGATTGGGTAGCCGTCGATCACTACAATACGGCGCATCCTCACACCCACATCGTGCTGCGGGGTAAGGACGACAAGGGGGACGATCTGATCATCGCGCGGGAATACATCGCGCATGGCATGCGGGAGCGCGCCGCCGAGATAGTGTCCCTCGACCTTGGCCCGCGCACCGACCACGAAATCCAGAGTCGCCTCCAACACGAGGTCGAGCAGGAACGGTTCACGAGCATTGACCGCGAACTGCTGCGCGACGCGAACACGGACCGCCTCGTGCAGGCTGCAAACCGCGACGCCTTCCGGCAGAGCATTCGGGCGGGGCGGCTTCAGAAATTGAAACGGCTCGCTTTGGCGGAGGACGTCGGCTCTGGACTCTGGCGGTTGGAAGAAGGAATGGAGCCGACATTGCGCGCGATGGGCGAGCGTGGCGACATCATCAAGATGATCCACCGCGAACTAGCCCGGAACGGCGTGGAACGGTCGGCGGCAAACTACGCGATCCACGGGGACGCAACGGCGGATCAGACGCCGATTGTTGGGCGTGTCGTGGCGCGTGGGCTGGCCGACGAATTGGAGGATCGGTACTACCTGATCGTCGATGGCGTGGATGGGCGTTCGCATTATGTCGAAATCGGCCAAGCCGATGTTAACGAACCAACCCGAGAGGGGACGATTGTCGCGGTGAGCCCGCGCGGCAATGATGCTCGCCAGGTGGATCGCATCATCGCCGACATTGCGAAACGGCATGAGGGGCGATACAGCGCGGACCTGCATCACGAGACCGATCCCAAGGCGTCGGCTCCTTACATCGAAACGCACATACGCCGTCTGGAGGATTTGCGCCGAGGCGGGGCGAAGGTCGAGCGGCACGGCGACGGAAGCTGGACTGTCCCAAGCGACTATCTGCAGCAGGTCAAGCAGATCGAGGTCCGACGTGTCCAACAGATTCCAGTGGCGATCGAGACATTGGCTCGCAGCCCCATTGCCGGTCAGACGAAAGTTCAGGGTGCCACTTGGCTTGACCGCGAATTGCTGAGCGAGAACGTCACCTCGCTACGCGACAGCGGATTTGGCCGCGAGGTCCGAGACGCCTTGCAGCAGCGGCGCCAATGGTTGGTCGAGCAGGATCTGGCGCACATCGAGCACGACCGCGTCGTCTATCGTGCTGGACTTCTGACAGAGTTGCGACGGCGAGACTTGGCCCGTGCCGGCGCAGCGCTCGCCGGCGAAATCGGGGCGCCCTATGCCGAAGCCAAGACCGGATCACGCATCGAAGGTATCTATCGTCGTTCTGTCGATCTCGCGAGCGGCCGGTTTGCCGTTATCGAGAAGAGCCGGGAGTTCACGTTGGTCCCCTGGCGTCCTGTGCTCGAACGCAATATCGGAAAGCCGGTGTCGGGGATTATGCGCGAGGGCGCGATTTCCTGGACGCTTGGCCGACAGCGCAGCGGCCCATCGGTTACCTAGTCTGCAACACCATTCGCCGGCAGTCCGCAGTCCCAGCCTAAGAAAGGGAAGACTCCGATGGCGATTTCGCGAGCCGAGTGAACGAAACCCAGCCGATCACG
>JAFECP010000074.1:2716-9094 GCA_018242105.1 Pseudomonadota bacterium | reverse complement strand
CGCTTCACTTCCCAGATGCCGGTGGGCGAGGTGACGTTGATCTCGGTGAGATAGTCGCCGATCACATCGATACCGGTGAAGATCAGGCCGCGCCGTTTCAATTCCGGCGCCAGCGCCGCGCAAATTTCCTTTTCGCGCGCCGTCAGCGTCGTCGCTTGCGCCTTGCCGCCGACATGCAGGTTGGAGCGCGCTTCGCCTTCCGCCGGCACGCGGTTGATCGCGCCCGCGACTTCGCCATCCACCAGGATGATGCGCTTGTCGCCTTTGCGCACTTCGGGAACGTAACGCTGCACGATGACGGGCTCGCGATAGAAGGTGGTGAACATCTCCAGCATGGAGCCGAGATTCTCGTCACCCTCCTTCACCCGGAACACGCCCGCGCCGCCATTGCCGTAAAGCGGCTTGAGGATGATGTCCTTGTGCTCGTTGCGGAAGGCGTTGATCTCCAGCCGGTCCGACGTGATGAGCGTGGGCGGCATAAACCCTTTGAACTCGGTGACAAACAATTTCTCCGGCGCGTTGCGTACATGCGCCGGATCGTTCACCACCATGGTCTTCGGATGGATGCGCTCCAGAAGATGCGTCGCGGTGATGTAGGACATGTCGAAGGGCGGATCCTGGCGCATCAGCACCACGTCGGTTTCGGACAGATCGATGACGGAGGATTCGCCAAGCGTGAAATGATCGCCGCGCGTGTTGCGTACCTGCAGCGGACGCGCCCGCGCCGTCACTTTGCCATCGCGGAAGGTGAGATCGCGCGGCCCGTAATAGAGAAGAGAATGGCCACGCGCCTGCGCTTCCAGCGCCAAGGCAAAGGTGGAATCGCCGCCGATATCGATCCGCTCGATCGGGTCCATCTGAATTGCGACGGAAAGCGCCATGAAGAATTCCTAGTTGAGGCGCCGCTTGAGCGCGTGAAGGCCGAGTGCTGCTTCGTTATGTAAACCCTGCCCGCCCGGCACCAAAGAGAGGCACGCCTCATAGGCCCTTTGCGCCGCGCCCAAGGCTCCGGACACTTCGTTCAGCCGCGCCAGATCCATCCACAATTCCGGGCGCTTGGGGGCAATCAGCACCATGCGCTTGGAAATCTCCAGCGCGCGCACCCGCTCGCCATTGTTGAGGGCGCGCAGTTTCAGATTGTTGGTGAGGCGCAGCAGCACGTCGATGTCGCTGACGGATTCGGAGAATTGCGCGCCGTCCGGCATATGCGCGCCCATGGCGGGCGGCGCGCCGAGACGTTCGCGATCCAGCGCCGCGCCGCCATTGAACGGATCGATCAGGGCCTCGTAGCCGCGCAGCGCAACACTGAGCAGAAAATGGCCCGGATAATTGAGGCCCTTCGCCTCGAAACCTGCCGCACGGGCGGCATGAAGATAAAGAATGCCCAGCGCCACCGGCAGGCCGCGCCGCCGGTCGATCACCGCCATCATGTCGGCATTCTTGGGATCGTCATAAGAGAGGCGGTCACCGTCATAGCCGTAACGCCCGACCATCAGCGATGCCAAAGCGCGCGCGCCGTCTTCGACACGCGCGGTCAGCCGCGCTTCCATCCTGGCGGTATCGGCGATCTCCGCGAGATGGGCTTCGTAAGGCTCCATCCCCCGCCCCGAATGATCCAGCGCCGACAGCATCAGCGCGGCACGTGCGATGTCGTGCGGGCCATCGCCCGCTTCGCCGAGCTGCCGCAGAAATTCCGCCGGATCGGTTTGCGCCATGGACGCCAGTTTAGCCTGCATCGCCGCCCCGCCAAGCATCACGGTGATGGCGGGGAAGCCGCCCCGGCGCAACGGCAATGATGTCGAACCGCATGCCCTTGCGCGCCAATTTGGGGTGTTGCGCCAGATAATGCATGGCCGCGCGGCCGATGCGGGCCTTCTGCCTGTCGCTCAGCGATTGCGCCGCCGCAAGCGCCTCGGGCCGCGCCTTCACTTCGATGAAGCACACAAGGCCCATGGGCGATCTGGCGACAAGATCGATCTCGCCCAAGGGAGTGCGCAACCGCCGCGCCAGAATGCGATAGCCCTTCAGAATCAGAAGCGCGATGGCGAGAAATTCGCTGCGCCGCCCACGCGCTTCCGCCTCGCGGCGCTTGCCCAGCAGCGGATCAGCCTTCGTCATGCGTCTTCAACGCCAGCGCCCGCGTATAGGTTTCGCGGCGCGGCAGATCCAGCGCCTCAGCGACGAGATCGGCGGCGGCGCGCACCGGCATGAAGGCTAGCGCATCCTTCAGAAGTTTTTCGGCCTGGCGGTAATCCGGCGCGTCATCCAGTGGCGGACCGACGAGCAGCGTCACCTCGCCCTTCGGCGTTTCGCTTTCATACTGCTTCGCCAATCCCGGAAGATCGCCGCGGCGCACTTCTTCGTGCAGCTTCGTCAATTCGCGCGCCACGGCGGCGGGGCGGTTGCCGAAAATCTCCGCCATGTCTTTCAGGCTTGCGCCAATGCGCTGCGCGGATTCGAAGAAGATCAATGTGGCGCGTGCATCGCGCAATTCTTCCAGCGCGGTGCGCCGCTCGCCCTGCTTGCTCGACAGAAACCCGGCAAAGAAAAACCGGTCCGTCGGCAGCCCGGCCAGCGCCAATCCTGCCAGCGGCGCACTGGCGCCGGGCAAGGCGTGAACGGGAAGGCCTTCGGCAAGTGCCTCGCGCACCAGCTTGTAGCCGGGATCGGAGACCAGGGGTGTTCCTGCGTCACTGACCAGTACGATCCGCGCGTCGTTCTTCAGTTTCGCGATCAGCTTGGGCCGTTCGCGCGCCGCGTTGTGGTCGTTATAGGCGCTGAGCGGTTTGGAAATGCCATAGATCGACAGCAGCCTGGAGGTGACGCGCGTGTCTTCCGCGGCAATCATGTCGCAGCCCTTCATCGCATCCAGCGCGCGCAGGGTGATGTCGCGCGCATTGCCGATGGGTGTGGCGGTCACATAAAGACCGGGCGCAAGGCCGTCTTCCTTTTGCGATTTTGGGGCGTCCGGAATAGGCTGGTCTCCCACTATTCAGCGTTTGTCAGCCGAGAGATTCATGAAACTGCTTCGCCCAATTTGCGCCATTGCCGCGGCACTTGCGATAGCCGCGCTGGCCGGTTGCCAGACCGCCGCACCGCCAAAACCGGCCGTGCCCACCGCCCCAACCGTGCAACAGCCACCGGCGCCGCCCGCGACCCACCCAATGCTGTCGGAGGAACCGGGCTTCCTGCGCCTGCCCAACATTCCGGCCGGAAAGAATCCGGTGCGCGTGGGCCTGCTGCTGCCGTTCTCCAACGGTTCGAGCCAGACACGTTTCCTTGCCAATTCCATGATGAAGGCGGCGCAACTGGCGCTGTTCGATGCGGGCAATCCCAATATCATCCTGATCTCCGCCGACGAAGGTTCGACACCGGAAAGCGCGGCCAATGGTGCGCGCTCGCTTCTGGCGCAGGGCGCCGAAGTGATCGTGGGGCCGCTGTTTTCCGCTTCGGTGAGCGCGGTCGCGCCCATCGCGCATGACCGCGCCGTGCCGGTGATCGCCTTCTCCACCGATGTGAAGACAGCGGGCAATGGCGTCTATCTGCTTAGTTTCCAGCCGGAGAACGAAGTGCATCGCACGGTCAGCTATGCGATCCAGACGGGGCACAAGAATTTCGCGGCGCTGGTGCCGGCCAATGCGTATGGCAATCACATCGCCGATGCAGTGAAAGCCGACGTCGCGGCGATGGGCGGACGGGTGACCGATATCGAGCGCATCGGCTCAACCGACCAGGCAACAGCGCTGCACAACATCGCCGCGTCCAATCCCGACGTGCTGATCGTGGCGGCGGGCGGCAATACCTTGCGGGAACTGGGCGGCGCGCTCGCCGAAAGCGGCATCGACCGCGGCAAGATCAAGCTGATGGGCACCGGCCTGTGGGACGATCCGTCCATCCAGAAGGAAGCTTCGCTGGAAGGCGGATGGTTCGCGGCCCCCGCGCCGGATGTCGATTCCAGCTTCAACACCAAATACAAGGCCGCCTTCGGCGCATCGCCGCCGCAACTGGCATCGCTTGCCTACGATGCGGTGTCGCTGGTGGCGCTGCTGTCGGCAGGCGAGCCTTATCATCGCTTTACGGATTCCGCGCTGACCGATCCCAATGGCTTTGCGGGCGTGAACGGAATTTTGCGCTTCAATCCGGACGGCACGTCGGAGCGTGGGCTGGCCATTCTGGCCGTGGAGCCGGACGGATTCCGCGTGGTCGATCCATCTCCACGCACCTTCGAAAAACCTGCCGCACCGCCACCGGAAAAAACGACGAGCAGCCTTACGCCGCGATCTCCGCAATCAGGCGGTTGAGGACGAGACGCCCCTGCGGCGTGGCGATCAGCCGGCCGTTCTCGGCTTTGAGGAATCCCTGTTTGGATAATTCCGCGACGCGCGCCATGTCCGGCGTCGTGTTCCAGCGCGCTTCATAAGCGGCAAGGTCGAGGCCTTCCGCGAGGCGCAGATTCATCAGCAGATGTTCGCGCGCAGCGTCTTCATGCGGGACTTCGCTTTGCTCGATAATGCCGTGGCCGCGGCGCGACACCGCCTGCTGCCAGCGCTCCGGCAATTTCTCCGCCATGGTCGCAATGCGCTTGCCGCCGATATCCAGACGCCCATGCGCGCCGGGGCCGACGCCCGCATATTGGCCGTAGCGCCAGTAGAGAAGATTATGCCGGCTTTCTTCGCCCGGTTTCGCATGATTGGAGATTTCATAGGCCGGGCGGCCTGCCGCTTCCGTCATCTCCTGCGTGATTTCATAGAGCGTGGCCGCATTGTCATCATCCAGCGGTGTAAGTGCGCCGGTACGCGCGAGCGTGGCGAAGGGCGTCGCAGGTTCGATTGTGAGCTGATAGAGCGACAGATGATCGGTGCCGAAAGATAACGCCTCTTGCAATTCTTCGCGCCACGCTTTCGGCGATTGTTCGGGCCGCGCATAAATCAGGTCGAGCGACACGCGATCGAACGTCTGCATCGCCATGCCGAGCGCGGTTTTGGCTTCCGCGACATCGTGCAACCGGCCCAGCATTTTCAGGTCTTTGTCGTTCAACGCCTGCACACCCAGCGACACACGATTGACGCCGCACGCGCGATAATCGCGGAAGCGCTGAGCATCGGCGCTGGCGGGATTGGATTCCAGCGTGATCTCGACATCGTTGGCCATGCGCCACAGCCGCGCGGCCTTGTCGATCGCCGCGCCGACGGCCTTGCCGCTCATCAGCGAGGGCGTGCCACCGCCGAAAAAGACGGTTTCGACAATCGGCTTCTCATCGCCCTGCCATGCTGCGACATGTTCCAGCTCGCGCGCGATGGCGTCGATCCAGGCATCTTCATCGATGCGCGCGCGGACATGGGAATTGAAATCGCAATATGGGCACTTCGCGGCGCAGAACGGCCAATGGACGTAAATCCCGAAGCCGCTCATGCGCAGAACGATCGCGATAATCTCTGCGACTCTGCGGCTCTGCGTGCAAAATTTTTCTCACGCAGAGACGCGGAGGCGCAGAGAAGAAATGCTTTCATTCCAATGCCTGCTTTAGTTTGGCGAAAGCCCTGGCGCGGTGACTGATGGAATGTTTCAGATCGGGATCGATCTCGCCGAAGGTTTCCGACATTCCATCCATAACGAAGATCGGATCGTAGCCGAAACCGCGCGAGCCGCGTGGCGGAAAAGTAAGTGTGCCATGCACTTCGCCAACGAAGATTTCCTGCGGGCCTTTGGGTTGCGCGAGTGCGAGCGCACAAATGAATTTCGCTGAAGTATCTTTGGTGCTTTTTTCCTTCAATTCGCGTTCGATGCGCGCCATCGCGGCGGTGAAGTCTTTCGCATCGCCCGCCCAGCGCGCGGAGTAGATACCCGGGGCGCCGTCCAGCGCCGTCACGCACAAGCCGGAATCGTCCGACAGCGCCGGCAATCCGCTGGCATCGGCGGCGGCGCGTGCTTTCAACAGTGCATTGCCTTCGAAAGTGGGTTCGGTTTCTTCCGGTTCGGGCAAACCCAACTCGCCGACGCTTTTCACATTCAGCCCGAAAGGCGCAACAAGCTCGGCGATCTCGCGTAGCTTGCCCTTATTGTGCGAGGCCAGAACCAGTGACGAGCCGCGCGGAAGCTTCATGCCAGCGCCTTCTTCTGCAATTCGATCAATTCGCCGATGCCCTTGCGCGCCAGCTTCATCAACTGACCGAATTCATCATCGCTGAATGGCGCGCCTTCCGCCGTTCCCTGAATCTCGACGAGCCCGCCGGACCCGGTGACGACGAAATTTGCATCGGTCTCTGCCGTGGAATCTTCGTCATAGTCCAGATCGAGAACTGCCACGCCCTGATGAATGCCGCAGGAAATCGCCGCGACATGATCCTTGATCGCCGGTTTGGCGATCATGCCGGTCTT
>JAFECP010000074.1:2485-2631 GCA_018242105.1 Pseudomonadota bacterium | reverse complement strand
GTCAGGTCCATGATCGCGCGCAGGCTGCGCCCGACGAGGCGCTGGATTTCCTGCGTGCGGCCGGACTGTTTGCCCTGCGCCGCTTCGCGGCGCATGCGCTCATGGGTGGAGCGCGGCAGCATGCCGTATTCCGCCGTCACCCAGCC
>JAFECP010000074.1:0-2445 GCA_018242105.1 Pseudomonadota bacterium | reverse complement strand
TCGCCGAATTTGACGAGGCAGGAGCCTTCGGCATGCTTGGCGACGCCGGGAACCAGCGTGACCGCACGCAATTCATCGAAAGCCCGTTTGCTGGGACGCATATCTGATACCTTGAAGTTGAGGATGCCGGGCGCTACCTAGCCTCCCCGGACCCCTGCCCGCAATGGCGGCGGGCCGTTACAGATAGTCTTGGAAGAACAACCGCTTATTATGGGTCAGGGACCGATCGACATTGCGAGCGCCAAGCTCCTGGCCGAAGAGCTGGGTGAGCGGCCGCGCGAGGTCTTCCGCCATCTGGTCGATGCCTTCCTTAACAATGGCGAGCCGGTGGGCTCGCGCACCCTGTCCCAACGGCTGCCCCATTCGCTCTCACCCGCCTCGATCCGCAATGTGATGGCGGATCTGGAGAATATGGGGCTGCTCTATGCGCCCCACACCAGCGCCGGGCGCGTGCCGACGGAGAAAGGCCTTCGTCTCTTTGTCGATGGGCTCATGGAAATCGGCGAATTGGCGCCGGGCGAACGCACCGCCATCGAAGCACGCATCGCCAACCAGAATCGCGGCATCGAGGATGTGGTGACGCAGGCGACGCTGATGCTCTCCGGCCTGTCGCGTTGCGCAGGCTTGGTCGTCGCACCGAAGCTCGACAGCGCACTGAAGCATGTCGAATTCGTCGGCATCGCGCCGGGCAAGGCGCTGGTGGTGATCGTCAGCGAAGATGGCTCCGTCGAAAACCGCGTGCTGGATACGCCACCCGGCTTGCCCGCATCGGCTCTCGCGGAAGCGTCGAATTATCTGAACGCACGCTTGCGCGGCCGCACGCTGGATTCGGCGCGCGCGGAGATCGCCGCAGAACTGGAAAGCGAACGCGCGGAACTGGATGCGCTCACCAAGAAGGTTGTCGCCGAAGGCCTGGCGACACTGGTGCCGACAGGTCAGAACATTGCCGACGATAAAGTGCTGATCGTGCGCGGCGCATCGCATCTGCTGGAAAGCGTGGAAGCGCAGGCCGATATCGAACGCGTGCGCACGCTGTTCGACGACATCGACCGCAAGAGCGATCTCATCCGGCTGATGGAACTGGCCAAGGACGGCGCGGGCGTGCGCATCTTCATCGGTTCGGAGAATCGTCTTTTCAGCCTGTCCGGTTCCTCGCTGGTGGCCGCGCCTTATGCGAATGCGCAAGGCAAGATCGTGGGCGTGATCGGCGTCTTGGGCCCAACCCGTCTGAACTATGCCCGCATCATTCCGATGGTGGATTATACAGCCAAGGTGGTGAGCCGCTTGCTCGCCTGACGCGTTTGAAAGATATGAACATGAGCGACAACAACGACAACAATCCACAAAATGGCGCCGGCGGCGAAAACCCCATGGCCGCAGAACTGGCCGTGCTGGATGCGCTGCGCGCCGAGAATGCCGAACTGAAGGACCGCGCTCTGCGCGCGCTGGCGGAAACCGAAAACACCCGCCGCATCGCCGCGCGCGAGAAGCAGGATGCCTCGCAATATGCGGTGACGCGCTTTGCACGCGACATGGTGGCGATTGCCGACAATTTCGCGCGCGCGCTGGCCGCGCTTCCATCGGAGAAGCTTCAGGCCGCCGACCCGGCGGTGAAGGCGGTGATCGACGGTGTGGAAGCGACCGAACGCCAGCTCATGGCCACGCTCGCCAATCACGGCATCAAACCCATCGACACATCCGACGGAAAATTCGATCCCAATTTGCATCAGGCCATCGCCGAAGTGCCGGGCAACGGCAAGCCGGGCGGAACCATCGTGGATGTGGTGCAGACCGGCTACGTTATCGGCGACCGGCTGCTGCGCCCCTCCATGGTGACGGTGGCCCGCAAGGACGGCGCGCCGGAATCCCCCAAAGTCGATACGCAGGTTTAGAGCAAGGTGTGTTCACACGGGGCTCGCGACTCTCACCCTTCGGCAAGCTCAGGGTGAGGAAATCTGCGCAAATCCTCATGCTGAGCTTGTCGAAGCATGCGGGCTGGGCGGCCATATCAGAACGTCCAATGCTCTAGTTTCTCGCCGCCGCCCGCGCCATGCTGCCGGCATGAGCGACGCGATGACTGTGAAAGCCGGCCTCTCCGATCCGCCGGACATAGGTGCTTATCTGGAGCAGCGGATTTTCATTCTTTCGCCGCTGGGCACTTTCGCCACCGCAGCGTCGCTGTTTCTGGGTTTGATGGGATGGTTCCTCGCCGCCGCTTTCGCGGAGGACGTGACGCTAGTCACGCGCGACGGCGCGGGCGGCCTCCAGACCGAATCGGTTCTGCGCATGGCGTTCACGCTGGCGCTGATGTTGTGCGCCGCTCTGTTCATCCAGCGCTATACGCGTATCCAGGAACGCAAGGACAAGGCGGCCTTCGCGGCGGTGCTGCGGCCGGGAACGCTGGAATCCCGCTACCTCACCGCGCTCACCCCGCCGGGCGCGCGG
>JAFECP010000073.1 GCA_018242105.1 Pseudomonadota bacterium | reverse complement strand
CGCGCCGCCGTCCGCGAGTCGCAGGTCGGCACCGGGGATGGCAGCGAGCGCATCCGCACCTACAACTTCCCGCAAGGACGGGTGTCGGATCACCGCATCAACCTCACGCTCTACAAGCTGGACCGCATCATCGCCGGCGACGATCTGGGCGAAGTGATCGATGCGCTTGTCGCGCAGGATCAGGCGGATCGGCTCGCTGCACTGGAGTCGGAAGAGGCGTGAGCGATCTTTTGCGCGATGTGGGCGCGCGGCTTTCCGCTGCCGGTATCGACTCTGCGCGCACCGAGGCACGCATGTTGATCGAGGAAGCAAAAAGAATTTCCGTTTCCCCCCGCGGGGGAGGGAATGACTCTGTGATTTTGGGGTCGCTTATCCATCGCCGCCTTGCGCATGAGCCCATCGCGTACATCACGGGCCACAAGGAATTCTGGAGTCTGGATTTCGAAGTCGGTCCCGGTGTGTTGATCCCGCGTCCCGAAACCGAATTGCTGGTGGAGGAAGCGCTGAAGGCGTTTCCCGGCAAGGACGCTGCGTTGAACGTCCTCGATCTGGGCACGGGCAGTGGCGCCATCCCCATTGCGTTTTTGAGCGAGCGCCCGAACGCGCGCGGGCTTGGTGTCGAGCAATCGCAGGATGCGATGGTCTGGGCCCGCAAAAACATCGCGCGGCACCACGCCCGCCTGCAGCTTCAGGGCGACGATTGGCTGATGCTCGGCGCTGGGCAGTTCGACATCGTCTTTTCGAACCCGCCCTATATCGAAAGCGCCATCGTCCCGACGCTCGATCCTGACGTGAAGGATTACGAGCCGCTGGCCGCGCTGGACGGCGGCCGCGACGGGTTGGATGCTTACCGCGCGCTGGCGCCCATCATCGCGGCGCGACTCGCGCCCGGTGGACGGGCGTTTCTGGAGATCGGGCAGGGGCAGGAACAAAAGGTTCCTAAAATCCTCGCGGCGGCCGGTCTTGAAACGATACGTGTTGCGCCCGATCTAGCAGGTATCCCCCGTTGCGTGATTGCCGCACCGGCCGGATTTTCGGGAAAAAAAGCCTTGGAAACCTCGCGTTGAACCGCTAGGTTCGAATGAGTTTAGGGGAGTCAGGAACCCCGTCGGCTGCCGGGAGAAATCCGGTGGCAGCCAGACCGGCCTCGGGGGACGGTCGCGCCGAAGTGGCGCCGGTTCCTGCAAAAGCGGACGAGAAAAGTTCTCGCGGATTTATGCGGCAACCACACATGCCTGAAGCGGCATGACGGATTTTTTGGCGAAGCAGCGCGGTGAACGCGGCTGCAAGACAACGATGATCACGATATCAGAAGAAGAGGGGCACCAGTGAAACGCTCTCGTGGACGCGGCCGTAGGCCACAACACAACAATCAGGGTGGCGGAGGCGGCGGCGGGAATTACAACAACCCGAACCGCTCTTACGATTCGAACGGCCCGGAAGTGAAAATCCGCGGCAACGCCTCGACCGTGTACGAAAAATATCTGCAGCTTGCGCGCGACGCCAATTCCAGCGGCGACCGGGTGATGGCGGAAAACTATCTGCAGCACGCCGAGCATTATTACCGCATCCTCGCCGCCCAGCAGGCGCAGCAGCAGCAATATGCGCAGCAGCAGGCGCAGAACCAGCAGAACAACGGCGGCCAGCAGAACGGCAACGGCCAGTACCGCGGACCGAACGGCAACGGCGAGCAGCCTTACGTTCAAGACGCGCAGCCGCAGCAAGCTGGCCCGTCCTTCTCCCTGAACGAATCCCAAAACGAAGAAGAGGGCGAAGAAGAGGCTGCCGATTAGGTTTCGCTAGAGCAGAGCCAGCGCGTCAAGATCGATGATCTGATGCGCGGCTCCACGCAGCATGGTGAGAAACATCGTGTCGCCGCGCGCGGTTTGCTCCACGATCATCGCCGCGAAGAATGCGGTGAGGAAAAGCTGGAAGCTGTGGCGCGCATAATCGCGCTTCAGTGTTTTGAAGTCATATCCCGTTACGCCGTTCTGCGCGAGCTGGCCAAGATAGAACGCCAGCAAAGCGTCTTCGTGCTTTTTCCGCACCGCGCGCGGCAACGCGCCGCCGAGCAGATAGGCGACATCCAGCGCACCGCAGCCCCAACCGAGCGATTGCCAATCCACCACCGCAACCGGCGAACCGCCCGCTTTCGTCGCGAACAGCATGTTGTCGGGGCGATAATCGTTATGCGTCAGGCAGCGCGGACCGGAATAGCCTTCGATGTATGAGATGAACTTCCTGCTCAGGGCGTCTCCGATCGCGCGGCTGCCGGCATCTATGCCCGTGCCGTAACGTTCGCAGAAGGCAAGCCAGAGTTGTTGCACCATCTCCGGCGTGGCGGTGCTCTTGGGCGCGGCGCGCGTGCCGGAAATCCACCACAAATCTTCCATGGCCGGATCGTTCCAGTGCGAAGCGTGCAGCTTCGCCGCTTCCACGATCGCCGCCCGCGCCTGATCGAGCGTGACGCCGGCCATCTGGTCGCCCTGTTCGGCAGGCGCCAGGTCTTCCATCATCAGCACGAATTCGCTCGTCGCTTCGTCCACGCACGCGAAATAGTTCTTCGGCATGCGGATGCGGGCGCTGTCTGCGAGCTGGTTATAAAAGTGGACTTCGCGAATGTAATTGCCGAGCGCCGCACCGGTTTGCCGGCTTTGATCGGAATGTGACGGAAACTTCCCAACCAATGTGGCCGGTGCGCCGTTCGCATCGCCATCGAAGGTGAGGGTGAAGCGCACGCTGTCGCCTATTTGCCCGGTGCCTACGCGTTTCGCCGTGAAATCCGCCACGTGCGCGGAATATCCGGCGTGCGCCAGAACGTCCGTCAGCCATCGCGGCGTGATCGCTTCGGGCCGGAGGATAGGCAGGCTCATTCGGTGGGCGCGCCCGGCAGCGGATGCACATAGACTTCATTGAGCGCGATCTTGCCGCCCGCCAGCGCCACCAGATCGAACCCGCGGATATAGCTCTTCGATCCGTCCGGCATGTCCATGGTGCAGTACCAGCGGCCGCAATAGCCGTTATGGGTCTTCCAGATCTCGTGCGGCGTGTAGGTCATCGGTGGCGTGGCCGCGAACAGGCCGGTGAGATATTGGCGCAGCGCGTCGTGTCCGGTGATGCCCCCTGCGGTTTGCGGATCGCGATAGACCGTGTCCGTGGAATAGAAGGAAAGCAGCCGCGGCACATCCTTGCCGGTCCACGCTTTCAGCCAGTCCGCATTGAACTTCTCAAGATCCATTGTCATTCTCCCAGCACGCGGGCGCGATGTTGCGGTGTGAAAATGTCCGGCGGCGCGGTCTCCGGCCCTGCCATCACCGCGAAGCCATGCAGCCCGACCGACATGTCTTTCGCGGCAGCCTCATGATAGCGCCGCCGCTTTTCCTTCGCGGCATCGCCGAATTCCATATCGAGCGCCGCCTGCAGACCGGCCGCGAATCGCAGCCGCCGCATGCGTTCGCGCCGTTCTTCGCCATAAGGCGAAAAGTTCACGCGCGACCAGTCCGCTATATCTTTCAGAATATCGGAAACGATCCGCACGTCGCGATAGGTGATGGAAAGCCCGAGGCCCACGATAGGGTCATTCCATCCCGCGGCATCGCCGATCAGCACCATGCCCGGCGCATAGGGCTCATCGGTCCAGCTATCGTTGTTGAAATAGCTGAACAGTGGACCGGCCGGACGGCCTTCGACCAGATACCGGTTCTGTGGACAGGATTGCATCGCGAACGCGTCGAGGAATTTGCGCGGGCCGTCTTCGCCGCTGAAGCGCTTGCGCTGATCCAGCGCATAGCCGCCATACACACGTACGCGGCCTTTGCCTTGCGGGAAAGCGAGGAACGCGAAATCGCCTTCGGTGCCGATGGCTTGAAGATCGTCGCTCCAGTTGTCCGCGCCTTCCACCAGCATGCCCGCGAACCAGTGATGCGGCTTGTCCTGGTGCAATGCGATGTGTGCCGCCTCGCGCGCCGCAGACAGGCGTCCATCAGCACCCACGATCAACGGCGCGACGGCTTCGTGTTCTTGCCCGTCATGCCGATAGGTCACGCTGGGCGCGGCGCCCGGCACGATCTTCATCACGATCACGCCGCGCAGCGCTTTCGCGCCAGAGCGTTCGGCTTCATCGAACAGCGTCTGGCAATGATGCGGATGGCCGATGCACAGCGGCCCCGGCACCTCCGGCACGAACATGCCGAGCGGCAGCGGCGCGGCTTCCGCCATCGCCGGATCGCGCGTCTCGTCATAGGTGATATGGCGGGCGAGGTGATGGCCGCCCGCGCTGCGCAGCAGATCGTAAAGCCCGACGCGTTGAACTTCCTTCACGCCCCAGGGCGCGATCCATTCGCCGCGCACGCGGTCTTCATAAATTTGGGATTTTTCGAGCAGCAGGATCCGCTTTCCCATGCGCGCCAGAACCGCTGCAAGCGCACTGCCGCCAATACCGCCGCCCACGACGATGGCGTCATACCTTGTGCTCACGCGCGCTCCCTGCGGTTCTTGTTTTTCGAAACGGTGTGGCAATCGTGATGCAACTGCAACAGGTTTCGCGCTACCGTCACGGAAGAGACATGCAAATACTTGTCCGCTACGGAAACATGCCGTAGAGATTTTGGCTTCTCCAAAGCCGGTTCATATCCGGCAGAATGGTTGTGCCATGCAGAGCGCTATCCTCGCCTAGTTTGCGATCTTCGTTTCTGAAGACCGGCTGACTCGCACGCGCGTCCCAACGGATGCGCGCAACAAACACATTCTTCTGGAGATTCCCTGTGCGGAAATTTCTTCCGTCCGGCGCGCTGTGGGCGCATGCCGGATTCATGCGGCTGTGGGCCGCGCAAACGGTTTCGGCGTTCGGTTCGCGCATTGCGCGCGAAGGTTTCGTCATGACGGCGATTTTGACCATTCACGCCACGCCACCCGAACTCGGCGTGCTGACGGCGCTTGCGCGAGGGCCCGGCGCCATTGTCGGTCTTATCGCAGGCGGAATCGTGGATCGCTCGCGGCGGCGGCACGTGATGATCTTTTCCGATCTTGTCCGCGTCGCGTCGATCCTCACCATACCGCTCGCGGCATGGCTGCATCTGCTGACCGTGATGCAGCTCTATATCTGCGCGGCGTTGGTGGGTGGCGCGAGCGTGCTGTTCGAGATCGCAGACCATGCCTTCCTGCCATCGTTGATCGAGCGCGATTTGCTGCTCGACGGCAACGCGAAGCTTGGCACGACGGATGCGGTGGCGGAGATCGCGGGTCCGGCGATGGCAGGCACGTTGTTCCAGCTTTTCACCGCACCGTTCGCGATGCTGGGAACGGCGATCACCTATTTCATCTCCGCGCTGTTCCTGTTCACGGTGCCGGCAGGCGAATTGCCGCCGGAGAAACCGGCGCATAAGCCGCGCTGGTATCGCGATGTGGCGGATGGCTTCAATGCGATCATGGCGGAGCCGCTGGTGCGGCCGTTGCTGGGAATGGGAATTGTCTTTCCGCTGTTCGGATCATTTTTCGGCCCGCTTTATCTTCTCTACGGCCTGAAGGTGATCGGACTCTCACCGGCGCTTATGGGGCTGAACATCGCGTGCGGCGGCGTCGGTGCGCTGTTCGGCGCGAACCTTTCCAACGCGCTCGCGCGCCGCATCGGAATCGGGCCGACGATCTGGGGTTGCTGCTTCGCCTACACCGCGGCGCTGATGCTTGTGCCGCTCGCGCATGGGCCGCTCTGGCTCGGAACAACCATGCTGATGATCGCGCAGCTTGGGGGAGATGGATTCGCCGTTGCCTTCATGATCCCGGCGACCAGTCTGCGGCAGGCCGCTTTGCCGCCGATCCTGCTCGGACGGGTCGCGGCGTTCTTTCACGCGGTGAACGGTGGAATGACGGTGTTGGGTGCGCTCGTCGGCGGGTTGCTGGGCGGCTGGATCGGTATCCGCGAGACGCTGGCAATCGCTGTGGCGGGCATGGCGATCGCGCCGCTGTTTGTCTTCTTCTCACCGCTTCGAACGCTCTGGGAGATTCCAACACGCAGTTAACTGCGGCACGGGACGGAATCCGTCTATATCCGTCGGGCGTAACCGAAGGGCTGGATGGATGTCGCTTGCGTTCTGGATCGTGACGTTTGCCGTGGTGATGGGTGCGAGCTTGGCCGTGTTGTTTCTGCGGCCGGTCTGGCCGCGCTCGGCATGGCTCGCCGCGATCCATGGCCTTGTGGGAACAGGCGGCCTGGTTCTGCTGGTTCTGGCCTTGAACACGCCGGATCCCCGGGCGGATGCGCTGGGCGTGGGGGCTTTCGCGAAATTCGCGGCCACCGCGATGGGCGGGGCATGGCTGCTGGGGTTAGGGCTCGCATTCTGGCCGTTCCGAAAGCCGCGCAACCGTGGGCTTTTGATCGCCGTCCACGCCAGCCTTGCGGTGTTCGGCTACGTCCTTTTCATGGCCTACCGCTCCCTTGGATAGCCGGTTTTTCGGAACTCTTCGGGCGCTGGGGGCTTGAAGAGCACAGATCGGGAACCCAGATATTTCCATGGAAACTGCGCCCATTCGGGGCGGTATTCTTATTCACTGGGACTTGGTCTGCGTTGCCCGCGAGGGGACGGGGCGAGGGCTTGAGAGGAAACATGGACATACAGAAATTCACGGAACGCGCGCAGGGCTTCATTCAATCCGCGCAATCGCTCGCTTTGCGTTCCAATCATCAGCAATTCCTGCCGCAGCATCTTCTGAAGGTGCTTCTGGACGATGAAGAGGGCTTGGCCGCGCGGCTTATTCAGGCTGCGGGCGGCAATGCCGCGCAGGTGCGCTCGCAAAACGATATGGCGCTGGCCAAAGTGCCGCGCGTCGAAGGCGGCAACGGGCAGGTGTATCTCGCGCCGGAAACCGCGCGCCTGCTCGACAACGCCCAGCAGATTGCCACCAAGGCCGGCGATAGCTTCGTCACTGCTGAATATCTCCTGCTTGCGCTCGTGATGGCGACGGGCACCGACGTTGCGCGCATCCTGAAGGACGCCGGCGTCACCGCGCAGAATCTCAACAAGGCGATTGCCGATCTGCGCCAGGGCCGCACGGCGGACAGCGCCACGGCGGAGAACGCCTATGACGCGCTGAAGAAATATGCCCGCGATCTCACCGAGGTCGCGCGTTCAGGCAAGCTCGATCCGGTCATCGGCCGCGACGAGGAAATTCGCCGCACGATTCAGGTTCTCGCGCGCCGCACCAAGAACAATCCCGTTCTCATCGGCGAGCCCGGCGTCGGCAAGACCGCCATCGCGGAAGGCCTGGCGCTGCGCATCGTCAATGGCGATGTGCCCGAAAGCCTGCGCGACCAGCGGCTGATGGCCCTGGACATGGGCGCTTTGATCGCGGGTGCCAAATTCCGCGGTGAGTTCGAGGAACGCCTGAAGGC
>JAFECP010000072.1:12411-43254 GCA_018242105.1 Pseudomonadota bacterium | reverse complement strand
TTCGTTTGGAATCAAAGCCAAACGATCCAGCACTTGAAATTCGCGAGGGAAATCAAACACCGGCGCCTTATCGCGCCGCTGTCTGCCCGGGCTGGGCCCCGCGCACGGAGAGAAGATAGGCGCGCGCATCCGTATCCGGCGGCGAAGCCACGCCTTTGCCGGGGCCGGGCGTTCGCAATTCATCGAGCGTGAAATCCATTTGCGCTTCATAGGTGCGGTCGATCTGGTTGCGCAGATTCTGCTCCGCCGCATACCAGGCCTGTTTCACCGCGCCGTCGCGGCAGGTGGAAAGCTCAGCGGCGTCCGTCGCGCCCCAGCGCCGCTCAACGCAGTGATAGGGGTCGAACGACATTCGGAAAAGCCGCCGCCTGGCATCTTCGTAGCCCAGCGTCACTTGCGACCCATCGCTGCGCGTGTAGGCGATGTGGCACTTCGCGGCCTCCCGGTCGTAAACAGCGATCATGTCTGCGACGAGATCCTTTCCCCGATAGACCAGCTTGGGATCGTTCTTGCGGTACATCGTGACAAAGCGCTGCGCCTCGTCGCGCAATTCCTTGAAGGCGGTTTTCAGCCGCGCGTCGCGCGAGGGCGTGGAATAGGTCTCCCAATCGCCGTCGGTGCCATAGATGTTGGCTGGCAGCCGCTCGGGATGCGGTCTGTCCTGCAAGCCCGCGTCGATGGAAATATCCACCGCTTCGCCGCGGTAATGCAGGTCGGCGCAGTTCGAATCCACCAGGTCGTGGATTTCCTTCACCGGATCGAATTCCAGCTTGCCGCCGGCGAGCGTGGCGCGCACGAAATCGTAATAGCCGAGATATTCGCCATTCAGCTTGAAACCGCCGATGCCCCATTCGGAATCGCTGGGCGGGCGCGGGCCATTGCCGAAATATTGCTCATCGGAGAAATCCGCGATCTGTGCGTTGCGCGGCAAAACGATATGGCCGCCGATATAAACGCCATCGCTGCGCCGCGTTGCGTTTACCAGCACGGCGGAGCGCCAGTTCTTGAAGCCGGCGCCCATGCCCGGCCGCGAGCGCACGAAGCGGATGTCGTAAAAGCCGCGCGTCATCGAATTGTCCGGATGCGCGTCCACATAATTGATGCGCCCGTCCGGATCGACACGATAAACGGTGGCGACGTGTCCGTTGGGATCGTAGATCAGCGTGCCGGGCCGGATGGATTTCACGCTGATCGCGGGCGAATAAAGATCCGGCACGGGATCGTCCAGATCCGGATGCATCCGGTAGGTGGCGGATGAAACCTGGTCGCGTATCTCGTCCAGCAATTCGTAGCCGGATATCGAGCCGCTGAGAACGTC
Source organism: Pseudomonadota bacterium (assembly GCA_018242105.1). Classification (GTDB taxonomy): domain Bacteria; phylum Pseudomonadota; class Alphaproteobacteria; order Micropepsales; family Micropepsaceae; genus Rhizomicrobium. Next base: position 41,936 of record JAFECP010000072.1, on the reverse strand, counting down.
CTTGCGCGCGACGACCTCGTTACCGTTCTTCGAATAGCGGATGTCGCGGGCATGCCCGCGCGGCGCCACCGCGCTCACATAGGAAAACGGCAGCCCGCGCTTCCACGCATAATAGGCGCGCAGCACATAGGGCAGGTCGGCGCAGTCGGAGCGGAAAACGATCCCCGGCGGATCGCTGGCGCGGAACGGGTTGCCGGACGAATGCAGGCAATCGTTCACCGTGTGGCAATTGGTTTCTCCCAGTCCCGTCACGAATTCGCCGAAGCCGCGTTCGTCGGATTCCGTCCACCGGTCGTAGCGGATGAGATAGGTGCTGGCGCTGTAACCTTCGACAACCGTTTGTGGCGGCGGCGTGGTCGTGGCGGGCGTGATTTGCGGGCGGTGCAGGAGATCGGGCTGCGGCATCCGATCTGCCGCCGCCAGAAACGTGGCTGTGAACGCGGCCAAACCCAGCGCCGCGGCGAGCTTACGCACTCGTGCCCCCCGAATGCCCATCGTCAGGACGGTAAAGGCCCTCCATGACAGGTCAAGCATGCGCGGCGGACTTAACCATGCTAAGCCAGCAGCGTGCTCTTTTCGCCATATTGCCCGCGCGCCACAGACCCACGGAATGCTCTCGCCCGCCGAACTCGAAGCCCTGTTGCTCAGCCTGCGCATTTCCGCGGTTGCGGTTTTGTGTGCGCTGCCCATCGCCATCGCGCTTGCAGCATTGCTGGCGCACCGGCGCTTTCCGGGGAAAGCGATCGTCGATGGTGCGCTGCATCTGCCGATGGTGCTGCCGCCAGTGGTCGTGGGCTATCTGCTGCTCATCACGCTGGGCACACGCGCACCGGCAGGCGCATGGCTGTTGCAGCATCTGGGAATCCGGTTCGCGTTTTCCTGGACGGGCGCGGCGCTGGCGGCGGGCATCATCACTTTTCCCTTTCAGTTTCGCGCCATTCGGCTTTCCATTGAAGCGATCGATTCCGGCATCGGCGATGCGGCGCGAACGCTGGGCGCAGGTTCATTCGACCGCTTCGTGAATCTCACTTTGCCGCTGGCGCTGCCCGGCATCATCGCGGGCGCGATCACCGCCTTCGCGGCCTGCCTCGGAGAATTCGGCGCGATCATCACCTTTGTGTCCAACATCCCCGGCGAGACGCGCACGCTGCCGCTTGCGATCTACAGCGCGCTGCAATCGCCCGGCGGCGAAGCCGAAGCGGCGCGGCTGTCGCTTCTGTCCATTGCGCTGGCGCTTATCGGCGTGACGCTGGCGGAGTTCGCCGATCGCCGTGTGCGGGTGTTCGCCGGACGATGAGCATTTCCGCCCGCATCCGGCACGATTTCGGCGGGTTCCATATCGAGGCGAACTTCGCCGTCGGCACACCCGGCATCGCCGCGCTGTTCGGGCCATCGGGTTCGGGCAAGACCAGCATCGTCAATGCCATCGCCGGATTGCTGCGGCCTTCGCAGGGCAGCATCGTCATCGGCGGCGAAACGGTGCTGGACACGGAGGCTCATATCTTCGTGCCGCCCCGCCTGCGCCGCATCGGATATGTCTTTCAGGACGCACGGCTGTTTCCGCATATGAGCGTCGAGAACAATCTTCGCTTCGGCTGGCGGCGCGCACCTATCCGGGCGCAGGAAGCCGAATTTGAACGGATTGTCTCGCTTCTGGGACTGGAGGCGTTGCTCGCGCGGCGCCCCGCGAAGCTTTCCGGCGGAGAAAAGAGCCGCGTCGCACTCGGCCGCGCGCTCTTGTCGTCGCCGCGCGCCCTGCTGCTGGATGAACCGCTTGCGGCGCTCGATGCCGCGCGCAAGGCGGAGATATTCCCCTATCTCGAAAGGCTGCGCGACGAAGCGAAGCTGCCGATGCTCTATGTCAGCCATTCGCTGGATGAAGTGGCCCGCCTTGCGGACGAGGTCATTGTCCTGAAGGAGGGGCGGGTTGTTGCGCAAGCGCCGGTGTTCGACATGCTGGCCGACCTCGACCTTTCGGCGCATACCGGCACGCCATCCTTCGGCGCGGTCATCGATACGCGCGTTTTCGCCCACCGGAGTGCCGATGGCTTGAGCATTCTGGCGTTCGACGGCGGACAGTTGACCGTGCCATTGCTCGATCGCGCGGCCGGCCAACGCCTGCGCGTGCGCATCCGCGCCGAAGATGTGATGCTGGCCGCCGAAGAGCCGCGCACGATCAGCGCCAACAATGTTCTGCTGTGCAGTGTGACAGCCATCCGTGAAACCGGCGCCACCCACGCCGACGTGCAGTTGCTTTGCGGGCAGGCGCGGTTCGTCTCGCGCATCACGCGTGCGTCCGCCAGGCGTCTTGGGCTGAAGCCGGCCATGCCGGTGTTTGCCATCGCCAAATCGGTGATTGTCGATCCGCAGGCGCAGCCGGTTGCCGACTGACACGATCTTCCGCCATGCTGGCCTCAGCCAATATGGAGGACGCCCATGCCGCTTATCCCCTATGCCGATATCGCCGCTCTGCCGGAAAAGGCGAAGGAGGCGTATGACCGCCTGCCGCGCAAGCTCAATATTTTCCGCATGTGGGCGAACGCGCCGGAGATGTTCACCTCTGGCATGCGCTTTGGCGGCAATATTCTGGGGCGGCAGAAACTGCGCGCCGATTTGCGCGAGCTGATCATCCTGCTGGTCGCCCGGCTGGAGCGGGGCGAATATGAATGGGTTCAGCATGTGCCCATCGCCGAGCATGCGGGCTGCCGCAAGGATCAGATCGCGGCGCTCGAAGCTGTGCGCATCGGCGGAGAAGAGTTCAGCGCGAAGGAAAAGGCGATGCTGAAGCTTTCGCAGGAAGTGATCCGCGACGTGCGCGCTGCCGAAGCGACGGTCGTGGAGGCGAAGAAGCATTTCTCGCCCCAGGAGATCGTGGAGATCATCATCACTTGCGGGTTCTATATGACGATGGCGCGGCTTACCGAAACCACGCGCGTGGACATCGACGGGCCGGGCGGCGCGGCGGTGCTGGATGGAATCGCCAAGCGCTAACCGGCGCGGAAAACGAAGCGCTTTGAGAGCGTGAAGTTGAAGATCAGCCCCGCCAGCGTGCCGAACGCGAGCGCGATATAAGGGCTGTTCAGCGGCTTTGGCGCGAAGGTTACGAGCGAAGCATATACGGCATAGTTCACGACAAATCCGATTGCGTTCGCCAAAATGAACTTGATCCACTCGTCCAGCATTTCCATGAGGCCGCGCGCGGCTTTCTCGCGGAAGGTCAGGAGCCGGTTGCCGCCCCAGGTGAAGGTGACGGTGACAAGGAAGGCGAAGACGCCGCCGAGATAGGGATCGAATTTCAGGAAGTGGATAGCGACGAAAAGGACCGCTTCATTCACAAAAAAGCCGATGCCGCCGACAATCGCAAACCGCAGGAATTGCGAAGCCTCCAGACGCTGCAAAAGCGTCACGGCTTTTTCAATCCCTGCGGTCCGGTGATGGCGAGATAGGACAGGCGCTTCAATTCCCAGCGCCCTCGTGTCACGGTGTCGAGAATCAGGCCGCTGAACAGCGACAGGAAGGCCAGCAGCATCAACGCAACCGCCAGAACGGCGGTCGGCAGGCGCGGCACATAACCGGTTTCCACGAATTCCAGCACCACCGGAATGCCGAGGATCAGCGAGAGTATCGCGAAGATCGCGAACAGCACCCCGAAGAACACAAGGGGCCGCTCCTCGCGCACCAGCGAAATGATCGTGAACAGAATTTTGAAGCCGTCGCGATAGGTGCTGAGCTTGCTCACGGACCCCGCAGGGCGTTCCCTGTATTTCGTATCTATTTCGATCATGGGCATCATCAGGCGAACGGCATGCACCGTCAGCTCCGTTTCGATGGCGAAGCCCGTCGAAATCACCGGGAAGCTTTTCACGAAGCGCCGCGACATGATGCGATAGCCGGTCAGCATGTCCTTAAGATGCACGTTGAACATCAGCGCGGTCAGGCCGGTCAGCAGCTTGTTGCCCAGAACATGCCCCGGACGATAGGCGTCCTTCGCGGTCGCGATGCGGCGGCCGGAGACAATGTCGTAACCGTCGGTGAGAAGGGTCTGGATCAGCGCAGGGGCGACGGAGGCGTCGTAGGTATCGTCGCCATCGGTCAACACATATACATCGGCTTCGATGTCGGCGAACATGCGGCGCACGACATGGCCTTTGCCCTGCCGGGGTTCGCTGCGCACGATGGCGCCGGCCGCTTTGGCCCGCGCGATGGTCTGATCCTTGGAGTTGTTGTCATAAACATAGATGTCGGCCATTGGCAGCGCGGCGCGGAAACCGGCGACCGTTTGGGCAATGGCCGCTTCCTCATTGTAGCAAGGGATGAGGACGGCAATCCGGGGAGGCGTTTCGCTCATGGCTTTTTGTCCGTCAGGCGTTCTACCGGGCAGAATTTGTAGGGGCCGCCGAGATTGGCTTTGATTTCCTGGCATGCAGGGTAGCGCATCGCCAAGCCATAGTCTTCCAGCGCTTCGGCTGCGCGTCCGATCTCATACTCCTCGGCGATGAGATAGATGTCGCCTTTGTAACGCCGTACGCGCGCTTTTGTGGAAGCGGTCAGCCGGGAGCCGTCCAGCGGTGTGATCATCCAGCCGTCGATCCGCAGCACCGGGATCTGATGCGGCAGCGATGGAACGAGGTAGCCCATCGGCGCCTCGCCGGCCATGAGGATCAGGGTGTGGTTGGGATTCTCGATAGGCGGGACTTTCACCTGCACATAAGGATCGTTGACTGGCGCACGCTCGAGCCAGCCGGGCCGGGTGCAGGCCATGGCGGCCACGCCCAGCACGCCCAAAGCGGTGAGCTGTACGTAGCGCGAAAGCGGCCAAAGCCCGATGGCGCAAACGACGACGAGCGGCGCCAGCATCTCCAGCGCGAGGATGTAGCGATAGATCGCGAAAATGCCGATCCACGCAACATAGGTAACAGCGACGAACGCAAAGATCGGCGCGGCGGCGGCCGGATCGACAAGCGGCTCGCGCTTGCGCCTGGTGAAAAGCAGAACCGGAATGGTCGCCAGTCCGAGGATGTAGGCGAGAACGACACGGATGTCGGAATAGGCCAGATCGTCGGCCACGCGCCAGTCCAGTGTGAACAACAACGGATAGAGAAGGCGGTGCTGCCATGTCGTCGGGATGAAACGCAGGTCGCGATACGAGGCATTAAGCGCCAACGGCGAATCGAAATATTGGTTGAAATAGGGAAACAGCGGATTGCCGGTGAGGTGCTCCATCGCCAGCCACCAATGGCCGGACATCAGCGCGACGCCCGCAATACCGGCGATGCCGCCGGCCAGCAGCCGTGTGCAGCGGTGCTTCCAGTCGCCACGAACAACCAGAAGCGCGCCGGCGAAACCCAATGAATAGGGCGCTTGCGGCAGTTTCAATCCCACCGCGCTGCCGGTGATGAAGCCGGCGATGGCGGCCAGGATCATGCCGCGGACCAAGGCGCCCTTCGCCAGCGTTTCGCGATTGGTGACGACGATCGCCAATCCGGTGAGCGTGAACACGCTCATGATGTTGTCGTAATAGGTCGTGCCTGCGAGGCCGAGCGTGAGCCCGCCAGTCATGCAAAGCAGCGTCAAAATATAAATGAGCGGCTGCTTGTGTTCGCCGTCCCGCAGCGTCGAGCGCGCTATCAGGTAGAGCGGAACGACGTTCGCCCCCTGAACCGCGCCCAGGATGCCGAGCGCGGCCCAGGCGGGCGCATGCGTCGCCAGCAGGTAGAACGGGATATCGAGCGTCGGATTGTAGAACGTCGCCTGATGCGCGACCGCGATATCGAAACCCAAGCGGTGGTTCAGATAGGCGTATGGGATGTACCAGTGATAGTTGCGGAAATCCCAGGATGTGTCCTTGCCCAGTGAGATGACGAGGATCGCCCAGCCCAAAATCACCGCGGCAAGGAAAAGGGCCTCCTGCGGCGCGAGCCATCTGGCGCGGTCGGCGGGGCGGGACGAGGTCATGGACTGGGGCGAACCGATTGGGGCGTTACTTTCTTGCTTGTTCTTACTTGGCGCTTTGCGCGCCCGCAACGCGGCCTTTCGTAGGCGGCAATCAGGGCATTTAGAGGGCCATGCCGCCGCCCTCGCGGCAGCCCGGCCATGGTGCTTAGGGCAGGTTGGCGAGGAACTGCCCGGTGCAGGCGCGCCATGAGTGGGTCAGCGCGAACGCGCGGGCATCCTTGCGCGGGATTTGCAATGCCCGCAGGCAGGCGGCCCGCAGATCGGGATCGAGCGCGCCGCACGGGGCATCGCCGATGACGTCCAACGGTCCTTGCACCGGATAGGCGGCAACCGGCACGCCGCAAGCCAACGCCTCCAGGATGACCAGGCCGAAAGTGTCGGTCTTGCTGGGAAACACGAACACGTCGCTAGCCGCATAGTGCCATACCAGATCTTCACCCGTCTTCGGCCCAAGGAATTTTGCTTGAGGATATTTCTTTTCCAAAGACGCGCGCGCGGGGCCATCGCCGACGATCACCTTCGTGCCTGGAAGATCGAGTGCGAGAAATGCCTCCAGATTCTTCTCCACCGCTACGCGGCCCACCGAAAGCCAGATCGGCTTGGGAAAGGGCAGCATCGCATCTGCGACGGGTCTGAACTGCTCGACATCCACGCCGCGCGACCAGATTTTGAGATTGTGGAAGCCGTGGCCTTCCATCTCGTGCAGGAGCGATGGCGTCGCCACCATCATCGCTTTCGCGGGCCCATGGAACCAGCGCAGGAAGGAATAGACGAGTCCGATCGGAACGAATGGGAAGCGCGCCTTCACATATTCGGGAAAGCGCGTATGAAACGATGTCGTGAAGGGGATATTGCGCTTCACGCAGATGCCGCGCGCCGAAAGGCCCAGCGTGCCTTCGGTGGCGATGTGGATCGCGGTCGGACGGAAATCCGCGATCATCTTCTCAAGGCTCTTGCGCGGAAAGAGCGCAAGCCGGATTTCCTTGTAGGTCGGCATCGCAATGGTGAAGCAGCCCTCGGGCGTCGCATAGCGCACCTCATGGCCGAGCGCCTGCAGATCTTTTCCGAGAATCTCCATCGTGCGGACCACACCGTTCACCTGCGGCTTCCACGCATCGGTGACGATCATCACGCGCTCATGGCGGAGCGTGCCGGTCAATTCTTCAGGCTGGGACGGCCAGTCCTTCTGCAGGTTCGGGGACGGAAGCTGACGCGGGCTCGGCTTGCGAAGGTGCCCAGTGGAGAATCTCCAGATGTCCGTGGGCATCTTCGGTGAGGGACATGCAGCTTTCAACCCAGTCACCGCCGTTGGCCATCCGTGGTCTCATGCACCGTCTCGCGCATCAGCTCGACGCCGGCGATCTCTCGCCTGCAATAGCCGCGCAGCACTTCGTCGTGATTGCCCGGCACATGGATGACGCGCGGATATGCACGCCGGGTTGGAAGGGGGAACGGGAAGTGGCCACGCAACGCGGCAGGACCACCGGTAAGGTCGCGCGCCCAGGCATCTGCAGCCATGTCGGTCCCTGAATCGGTGGAAGGCCTACGCCACCCAGATGCCCCTCGTTCGCGACGGTGCTGTTGCAATGCGGTAATCGTTTCGTGAATCGGGGCCAAAAGTGTTTGAAATCGTTAATTTATGCCGCAATGCACAAAGTTTGAGCCGGAGAATGCACTTTAATCTAGCTATCGGAAATTATTATGATTTTTAAGATTTCCGTGACGGAAACCGCTTGGCATTCACTGCTTTGGCTGCCATATTGTTGCAACGCGGCATGACGCTTCCGAGCGAATTGCCGTGGCCCTTTCTGGGCGTTTCCTCCCTGAACTTGGCCGCTCCTTTGGGGGCGGCCTTTTTTCTGAAGGCGCTATCACGAAGCTTTGCGGTTGACGGGCGCGCAGGAGCGCCGCAACGATGCGCCATTCCTCTTCTGCCAAAGGATTGCACTGTGAAATACGAGATCGACTACACGTTTGTGGCCAAGGGTGCCTCGAAAGCCGAAGAGATCGGCACCTCCGCGGATTTGGTTCTTGGCGACGAGGCGGGCTTCGGCCTGATCCCGAATGTCGGCGACTACATCGACATTCCGCGCAGCCGCATGGGCGAGCGCGAAACCTATCGCGGCAGGGTCGCGCGCCGTCTGTTCCGCCATGTGCTGGGCTATTGCTATATCCGCATTGTGGTCGAGGAAGTGGATGAGGCGACCTGGCAACAGCAATTCAGCTAGGATCGTTTTTCCTGCAATTTGCAAAAGCCGCCGGTTTATCCGGCGGCTTTTTTCATTCCGCCGCCAGAGCGCGGCTTCCGCTGGGGCGCAGCAGGGCGGGATCGATCGCCGTCAGCTCTCGCAGCGCCTGGCCGATGCGCCCGGCGACACGCTCGAAGCGCGTGTTCTGTTCGATGCGTTCTTCGTCCAGATAGAGCGCGCGGTTGACTTCGATCTGCAGCGCGTGATGACCGAGCATCGGCCGGCCATAGACATGCGTGGAATATCCACCGGCATAGGGCGTGTTGCGCGCCACGGTGAATCCGCAATGTTCGAAATCATGCTCGGCGCGCCGCATGAGCGCGTGGGTTGCCGACATGCCGTAACGATCGCCCAGCACGATGTCGGGAATGGCCGCGGCCGACGGCATGGAATGGCAATCGATCAGCACCGCGCAGCCGAAGCGCGCGCGCGTTTCTTCCAGCATCTTCGCCAGCATCGTATGATAGGGCCGATAGAGGCGCGACAGGCGTTCTTCGGCTTCGCGCACGGCAAGCTTGGCGTGGTAGATTTCCGCGCCATCGCGGACGATGCGTGGAATGACGCCAAGCCCCGCGTTCACGCGTGCGCCCGGCGGATCGACCGGAACGGCGAGCACACCGTCGAACATCGCCGGATCCAGCTCGCCCGGTGCGCGGTTCGCATCGAGATAAGCCCGCGGAAAGCGCGCGGCGATCATCGGTGCGCCGAGTTCAACGGCGCTCGCAAACAATTCGTCCACGAATGCGTCTTCCGAACGGCGCAGCCCCAGCGTGCTCAATCGGCTCGTGGCGGTGAAACTTTTGGGATAGACGCGGCCGGAGTGGGGGGACGCGAAGACGAAGGGCACGGACTGGCGCTGGGGCAAAACAAGGTCGAAGCCGCGCGCATGCAAGCTTTCCAGCGCAAGATCGCTTCCGCCGTCCTCTCCTGTTCGTGCGCCATCCAGCGTCATTCGCTGTCGATCCTCAGAACCGTCGTCCAAGTGGATCATTGCGGCGCCCCTTCGATCAACCCTTTGCGGGCGCCGCCCGTTAACCCACATTTACGGGCCGCCAGTTATAGGCTTTATTCTAGGGGAGGGGATCCATGGCCATGGCGCACATTCTGCTGGCGGAAGACGACGAGTCGCTTCGGCGGTTCCTCGCGGCTGCGCTGGTGAAGGCGGGCCATACCGTCACCGATTTCGGCGATGGCGATGAGGCTTATGCGTGCCTGCAGGGCGTGCACTTCGATCTTCTGCTCACCGATATCGTGATGCCCGGCATGGATGGCATTGAACTGGCCAAGCGCGCTGCCGAAATGGATAGCGCGCTCAAGATCATGTTCATCACCGGCTTTGCCGCGGTGGCGCTGCATCCCTCTTCGCAGGCGCCGAAACAGGCGAAAGTTCTTTCCAAGCCCTTCCACCTGCGCGAGATCGTGCAGGAAGTGGAGCGCATGATCGCGGCCTAAGTCATTCCGAAGACTTGAATTTTTGCGCTTCGATTCCCACATCCAGAGGAACGATAGGGCGGCGCTTCGGGCGGACCGCACGGTGCGAATTCCCCCAGCAAACGCCGCCTGGAGGATGCGATGCTGCGGGTTCGGACTATATCGGTTCCATCGTCAACAAGTACGGCGTGGGCGTCGCGCTGGGTGGCCGTCGCTTTCGTGGGCTTGATCCACGTCCTTCTGATCTACGCATTCGTAACCGGCCTTGCCGTTCGATTCGTCGAAAAACTCCCGGCCGTGCTGCAAGTGGAAGTGGTGAGCCAGCCGCCGCGCATTGTGGAGCCCGTGGCCGCGCCGCCCGCGCCGCAACTGGCTGCCCCCAATGTCCCGCAAATTCCTGTTCCGCAGATCGTGATAGCCCATCACGCGCCTGTATCGCCGCACGCCATAACGGCCATTGCGGTTGCGCATCCATCCAATGCACCTCAATCCGCTCCGTCCGCGCCCGCCGAACCGGCGCCTGCCGCCATTGCACCGACTGCCGCGCACGGCGTTGCCGGAACACATACGATTCCTCCCTATCCGCCGGTTTCGTTGCGTCTGGGCGAGCAGGGCACTGTTCGCTTGCGCATAGCGCTCGATAGCAGCGGTCATATTCGCAATGTCGATGTCGAAAAAACGAGCGGCAGCGCGCGTCTGGACGAGGCGGCCGCCGATTGGGTTGCAAAACATTGGCGCTACACGCCGGCGACGCATAACGGCAAGGCTGTTGCGTCTTCCGTTCTGGCGGATGTGAAGTTCGATCTGCGCTTCGCACGCTAGCTTCGGACAGGGCGGTGCAAGACATCGGGTGATTTCTGCCTCGGAACTTTCGCCGAAGCGCCGTCCAAAAACCCGGTAATCGCCACATTCCTGCGTTCTACTTGCAGGGTCTCGCGGTCACGCCGGGAGAAAGTTCCGGTGTGGTCAGCGGCCCGCGCAATTTTGAACGGGAGCAATATATGAACAACCCCGCTTTGGCGTTTCATACGTCTATCCAACAGACCAATGCCGGATGGGGCCGTTATATCGGCATCGGGCTGACGCTGGCGTTGAACGGTCTTCTGATTTGGGCATTGGCAAACGGTCTTGCGACCAAGATAACGACTTACGTTCCGGCAGTGCTCGAAACGAAGGTCATCGACACGCCGCAAGCGCAGCCCAAGCCCGTGACGCCGCCGCCGTCTCCGCAGATCGAAAAGGTTATCCCGGCCGAGCAGACGCCCGAGCCGGTGATCCAGATCGCACCGGATACCAACGCGCAAACCATCCAGGTCCAGCCGCAACAGCAGGTGCCGGTTCAGGCCGATGCATCCGCGGCTGGCGTTATGAATACACACACCGCGCCGCCTTATCCTCCGGTCGCGCGCAGGCTTGGTGAGCAGGGGACGGTGATCCTCGCGATCACGGTGGCGGCAGACGGTTCGGTTTCGGCGGCGCAGATCGCCACCTCCAGCGGTGTGCCTGAGCTGGATCAGGCAGCACTCAGCTGGGTGAAGGCGCATTGGCGCTACAAGCCGGCCATGCAAGGCGGCGTCGCGGTGCCGTCGAGCACGCAGGCCGCGGTCAAATTCGACCTGAAACAGGCGCATTAAAAAGGCCCTTTTTGCCGCTCACGGCCGGGCGGTCCCAATGGACCGCCCGGCTTGCGTTGTTCAGGAGCCGGAGGCTATACGTGCCGCCCCGTTTGGACGGGCGCGTAGCTCAGCGGGAGAGCACTTCCTTGACATGGAAGGGGTCACAGGTTCGATCCCTGTCGCGCCCACCACCCTGCGCTGCGCAGCAGCGAAGGGTGGTGTGTCTGCCGAAGCCTTGGCGTAGGCAGACCACCATTCCGCCCCAAAACGGCACGGAAACCGCAAGGTTTCCGTAGGATTTTATCAAGTCCTTCCACCTTATTCTGGCGCCATGAGAAGGGCGCGGATTCCAGGCATTGTCCGGCATCTGGCGGTGGCCGCGGCGGTGACGCTTGCGGCGGCTGCGAGCATCGGCGAAGCGCGCGCGCAGGATGCGGCGGCACAGCCCGCAGCTTTCCAGCCGCCGGCATCCATCGCCGAAACCTACAAGCTCGGCAGCGGCGACAAGCTGCGCGTCATCGTTTATGGCGAAGACGATCTCGGCGGCACATTCGATGTCGATGGCAATGGCTTCATCAGCCTGCCGCTCATCGGCCAGGTGAAAGTTTCCGGTCTTTCGGCCCATGACGTCGAGCGCGCCATCACCGCAAAATTCGCGGACGGGTTTCTGAAACAGCCGCGCGTGAATGTGGAAGTCACGCAATATCGCCCGTTCTATGTGCTGGGCGAGGTGAACCGCCCGGGCGCCTATCCCTATGTCGATGGCATGAGCGTGCAGAACGCTGTTGCAGATGCGGGCGGCTATACCGAGAAGGCCATCGAGAGCGGCTTCTATGTGCGCCATGCCGGCGAGACGAAGGAAACCTATGTCTCGGCGAATGGTCCGGCAGCGATTTATCCGGGCGATGTCGTGCGTATCGAATCCAGCATGTTCTGGGACGCACTTTCGATCATCGGCCCGCTATCGGGCTTTGCCGCGCTCTTCGCCGCCTATCACAACTAGCATTTCGTCTCGGGGTGCAGGCCCTTGGTGACGGCACTGAACGCGGCGTCCAGAATCGTGCGCATGTCGCATTCTGGATCGAGTTTGCCGGCGAGCTGCAATGTCACCACGCCGTGCAGGATCACCCAGAACACATGGCCGATCACTTCGGGATCGCCCTGCAACATGCCTGCTTCGATCATCGCGGGAATGTGACGCGTCATGGTCTTGCGCGCGCGCGCGGCGGCCTGCGCGAGTTCCGGATATTTCCCGTCTTCGGGCTGACTCATGTCGAACATGAGTTTGTAAGACGCGGGGTTCTCCAGCGCGAAACGCACATAAGCTTCGCCCGCCGCCTGTCCACGTTCGCCCGCGTCGCCCGGCGCGCCGTAAGCCTGCTCCAGCGTCACGGCAAATTGCAGGAAAATGCGCGCGCGAACGGCGGCGAGGATCTCGTCCTTGTCATGAAAATAGCGGTAGGGCGTCATCGGACTGACGCCCAGCTCCGATGCCAGTTCGCGCATCGTGAAGCCGTCCTTGCCGCGCTCGGCGAACATGCGCGCCGCTACATCGCAGAGCTTTTCGCGAAAATCCGCGACTTCTGCGGTCGAGAGGGTACGGGGCATAAAAATTTCCTCGTCCGGGGGTTGAAACCACCTATCACTGATCTTATAGATTTACACAGTAAAATGAAAATGAGATGTTTGGGAGGCCCGCCATGAACGCCCCTGTCCGCATCAATCCGTATCTCGCCGGCAATTTCGCGCCGGTCCGCAGCGAAGACGATTTCCCCAAACTCTCCATCATCGGCGAAATCCCCAAAACTTTGCGCGGCAGCTACTACCGCAACGGTCCCAATCCCCAATTTGAGCCGCGCGACGCAAACCACCATTGGTTCGCGGGCGACGGCGTGATCCACGGCTTTCACATCGCAGATGGTGAGGTTTCCTACCTGAACCGCTATGTGCACACGAACAAATATTTGATGGAGAAAGAAGCCGGGCGTTCCCTGTTCGGCACCTTCGGCAACCCGATGACATCCGATCCTTCGGTGGTTGGCAAGGATGGCGGCGTCGGCAATACCAATATTGTGTGGCACGGCAATCGCCTCCTGGCGCTGGAAGAGGGCCACAATCCTTTCGAGCTGGATCCTGTCACGTTGGAGTCGCGCGGCTATCGCGATTATGCGCGTGAGGCGCTGCGCTTTACGGCGCATCCCAAGATGGACCCCGAAACCGGCGAGATGGTCTATTTCGGTTATTCCGCCGGCCCTGGTTTCTTCTCGAACAAGCTGGCCTATGGCGTCGCCGACAAGACCGGCAAGGTCACGCGGCTCGATATGTTCGAAGCGCCGTTCTGCAGCATGGTCCACGACTTCTTCGTCACGCGGAATTACGTGCTGTTCCCGGTGTTGCCGCTAACCGGCAGCATCGACCGCGCGATGAACGGCAAGCCTGCTTTCGCGTGGGAGCCCGACAAGGGCAGCCATGTCGGCGTGATGCGCCGCGACGGCGACGTGAAGTCCATTCGCTGGTTCACCACGGATGCCTGCTACGTCTTCCACCCCATGAATATGTGGGAAGACGGCGACAAGATTCATGTCGATGTCATGCAGTACGACACCGCGCCGCTGTTCCCCAATGCGGACGGCTCGCCGGGCAAGCAGGCCGGGGCGCGCCTGTCGCGCTGGACCTTCGATCTGGCGGACAATTCCAACACCATCAAGCGCGAATATATCGACGATCTGCCGGGCGAATTTCCGCGCCTCGATGAGCGCCATGCGGGCCTCGCATACCGCCACGGCTATTTCGCCGCCAATTCCCGCTATGGCACCGATGTAAAATTCGACTCCATCGCCCATATGGATTTTGGGACGGGGAAAAAAGCCGTCTACACCTTCAAGGACGGGATGCCGGGTGAGCCTGTTTTCGTGCCGCGTTCTGCCAATGCCGGAGAGGGGGATGGCTGGCTCGTTACCACCGTCTATCATCCCTCGGCCGATAAGAGCGGCTTCGCGGTCTTTGACGCCCAGGATGTCGCGAAAGGCCCGGTCGGCGAGGCGATGCTGCCGCGCCGCGTGCCCTTCGGTTTCCACGGCAACTGGCGCCCGGCGTAAGCGATCGGAGTTTCAGCGATGATGAATTTGCTCAGGGCCTTCCGGCCGCTGGTCGGGGATTTTTTGTCCACGATCATCTTCATCGCGATCTATGAAGTCACAGATGACATCATCACGGCCACCGGCGCCGGCATCGTCACCGGTATCGTGCAGTTTCTCTGGCTGAAATTCCGCCGCCACGATTTCGCGCCGATGCAATATGCCAGCCTCGCACTGGTGCTTGTGCTCGGCACGGCGACGTTGCTGACCAGGGATCCCCGTTTTGTGATGGTCAAGCCCAGCATCGCGGGCTTCGCCATCGCCACGGTGATGCTCCAGCGGGGCTGGCAACTCCGCTATATGCCGCCCATCGTCAAAGAAAACGCGCCGGAGACGTTCCTGGTGATGTGGGGCTACATCTGGTCAGCACTCTACTATGCAATGGCGGCCGGCAATCTTTTCATCTCGTGGCGGTTCGGGTTGAAAGAATGGGCGCCGTACAATGCCTTCGTGCCGACGGTCGGCCCGTTGATGCTCTTTGTCATCCAGTATGTGACGATGCGCGCCGTCATCCGCCGCGCCATCATGGCGAAAGCCGCCGCCGGAACGATGCCGGCGCCAGCGGAATAATTCGCGTTCGACGCCGGTTTTCCGCAAACCCGACACAGCTCCGCCAACATCTTCTGTGACCGTCCCGAATTGCCGGAATCGCAGTCCGGCGATAGATTTTGAGGCGCTGCAGAACGCGGTGGCTCGGGGGCGATCATGTTCAATCGGAATCACATCATCGGCGCGGCCATTGCCGGCGCGGTCATTCTCGTGCTCGGCCTCTTCTTCATCCTCGGCGGCAAGCACAGTGCGCCCAATACGGGCTTCTTCGGGCGGATCGCGGATGGCGTCTCCGCCGTCACCGGCACCCAGACGCCCAAGGAGATGGCGGCCGCGCCGGAATTCGCCTTCCACCGGCTCGAAATCGACACCTCCAAGGCGCAGCCGCAGGCCTGTCTCGTCTTCACCCGCGATCTCGATACGTCCGGCCACACCCATTACGAAGACTATCTGACAATCGATCCGGACACGCGCATCGTCGTCCGTCCGCTGGATCGGCGGCTTTGCATCGCCGGCCTCAGCTTCAATGCCACCTATACCGTCACGCTCAAGAAGGGGTTGCCGGACAAGGCGGGCGAAAAACTCGTTGAAGAAGAAACCGTGCCGGTCGAGCTGCGCGACAAGCCCTCGCTGGTGCGCTTCTCCGGCGGCATCGTGCTGCCGCGCGACAATGCCGACGGCGTTCCCGTCACCACCGTCAATATCGCCAAGCTCAACTTGAAGATCATCCGTGTCGGCGACCGTCTGTTGTCGCAGATCGAAAGCGGCACGGTCGATCAGACGACGCTCTACTCCTACGACGAGGCGCAGCTTGAAAACAGCCAGGGCTCTGTCGTGTGGAAGGGCACGATGGATGTAGCGAATGTGAAGAACGACAGCGTCGTCACGCTGATCCCCATCCGGGACATCCTGAAAGGCAAGCCGCCGGGCGCCTATGTGCTGGTGGCGCAGGATGCGGCGAAAGCCAAAGCCGCGGACGACAACAGCGACGATTACGATTCCAGCCAGCTTGCCAGCCAATGGGTGATCGATTCCGATATTTCGATCACCACGTTCCAGGGCGCGAACGGCATGGCGGTCTTCGTGCGCTCTTATGCGACAGCGAAACCGCTGGCAGGCGTGAAGCTGACCCTGGTGGCGCGCAACAACAATGTGCTCTCCACTGTCTCGACAAACGGAGAGGGGCGCGCCGATTTCGATGCCGGCCTGTTCAACGGCAAAGGCGGTGACGAACCCGTCGTCGTGATGGCCTATGGCGCAAACAGCGATTTCAGTTTCCTCGACCTGCGCCGACCGTCTTTCGATCTCACCGACCGCGGTGTCGGCGGCCGCGACACACCCGGCCCGATCGACGCTTATTTGTATACGGAGCGCGGCGTCTATCGCCCCGGCGAAACGATCCGCGCGACGGCGATGTTACGCGACCGCGTCGGCGCCGCGGTCGTCGCGCCGCTCACTCTGGTCGCATCGCGTCCCGATGGTGTCGAATTCGCGCGCACCACCGTTCCGGGCCAGTCGCTAGCGGCCGGTACCGCGACGTGGAATGTTGCGCTGCGCAAGACCTCGCCGCATGGCCGCTGGCAGATCGCCGCCTTCATCGATCCCAAGGGCGCTGCCGTCGGCCGCGTGCAGTTCGATGTCGCCGATTTCGTGCCGCAACGTTTGAAAGTCACTCTGACCGCGCAGGAGAAAGTTCTGCACGCGAACCAGGATTTCCATGTAAAGGCGGAGAGCCGATTCCTCTATGGCGCGCCTGCCTCAGGCCTGTCGGGCGAAGGCACGGCCAAGCTCACCACGGACAGCAATCCATTCCCAGCCTTCTCCAAATATCAGTTCGGCCGCGTGGACGATTCCTTCGCGGATGTGAATGTGGATGTGACGGTGCCGGACACGGACGAGCAGGGTGTGACCACCGCCACCGGCTCCATCGGCGACATCGCCGACACGACGCTTCCGCTGAAGGCTGCGATCACGGTTTCCATCCACGAGCCGGGCGGGCGCACCACCGACAAGTCTGTCGATATTCCGGTGCGCACACACGATGTGTCCATCGGTATACTGCCGGATTTCGACAGTGGGTCGGTCGCGGAAAATGCGCCTGCGGGCTTTGAAGCCATCGCGGTGGACGCGAACGGCAAGCGCATCGCGCTCTCCGGCCTCACCTATACATGGGTGAAAGAGAACACGACCTATCAATGGTACCAGACCAACGGCGAGTGGAAGTATCAGGCCGTCACGCGCGACCGCCTTCTTTCTTCCGGTTCGCTTGCCATCGATGCCGTGAAGCCCGCGCGGCTCACGCAGCAGATGCCATGGGGCACATACCGCCTCACCATCACCGATCCGAAGTCGGGCGCGGCGAGTTCGTATCGATTCTATTCCGGCTGGTCCGCCAGTGCGAACGGCGACCGTCCCGACCGCATTCCCGTTGCCGCCGACAGGCCCGCATACAAGCCGGGCACTACGGCGCATGTTTCCATAAAGCCAGATGCGGACGGGCAAGCACTGGTTGTCGTCGCAGGCGACAAGGTGTTCTCATCCAGGCTCATCAATGCGCCGGCGCGCGGCACCAGCATCGATATTCCGGTGTCGGCCGATTGGGGTGCGGGCGCTTATGTCCTTGTCACCGACTATCGCCCGCTGAACGACTCCACAGGCCGCGAGCCCGTGCGCTCCATCGGCGTGGCCTGGCTCGGCGTGGACAATTCCGAGCGCACGCTCGTCACCACTATTGGCGGCCCGCAGAAGATGCTGCCGCGCCAGCACATCAATCTTCCGGTCACGATCAAAGGCGCGAGCGAAGGGGAGGACGCGTATCTCACGCTGGCGGCGGTCGATGAAGGCATTCTGCAACTCACCGATTACAAGTCGCCCGATCCAGTCACCTATTATTTTGGCAAGCGCAAACTCGGCGTCGGCATGCATGACGATTACGGCCGCTTGATCCATGCCGAGAAAGCCCCTGTCGGTTCGCTTCGCGAAGGCGGCGACAGTTTCGGCGGGCGTCCGCTCGCGGTCGTGCCGACGAAGACCGTCGCACTGTTCTCTGGTCTTGTGAAAGTCGGTCCGGGCGGCATCACGCAGATCCCGATCGATGTGCCGGATTTCAACGGCGAGCTTCGCCTGATGGCGGTGGCATGGACGAAGGACAAGCTCGGTCACGCGGACCGTCCGCTCACCGTTCGCGATCCGGTGGTGGCCGATATCGTGCTGCCGCGCTTCCTCGCACCCGGCGACAAAAGCCAAGCCGCGCTCAATATCAACAATGTCGAAGGCCCGAACGGCAATTATACCGCGACGGTGACGACATCCGGCCCGGTCGGCGTTCCGGCGGGCGGGCAGACCGTCATCACGCGCGCCCTCAAGCGCGGCCAGCGCATCCTTGTGCCGGTGGAGCTTGACGGGCGCGGTCTCGGCATCGCGAACATTACGCTGAAGGTTACCGGCCCCGGCGGTTTCAAGGTGCAGCGTTCGTGGCCGATCCAGGTGCGCGCGCCGCAACTCGACATCGCGCGCGACGACATCCAGTTGCAGAAGCCGCATCAGACCTTCACGGCGAACGCGCAACTGGTGAGCGATGTGGTGCCGAACACGCTGGTTTCCTCCATCAACATTTCGTCGAGCCACGGCTACAACGACGTACCCGGCCTGCTGCGCTGGCTCGACAAATATCCTTACGGCTGCATCGAGCAGACGACGAGCCGGGCCATGCCGCTGCTCTATTTCAACGATCTGGCCGGCCTTGCCGGGTTGCCGAAGGATCAGGCGTTGCACGACCGCATCCAGGAAGCGGTGAACACCGTCCTCGACATGCAGAACTATGCCGGCAATTTCGGCATGTGGGGTCCAGGCAGCGACGCCGATCCGTGGATCAGCGTCTTCGCGCTCGATTTCCTCAATCAGGCGAAGCCCAAAGGCTATGTCGTTCCCAACGAGTCGCTGAAGCGCGGCGCAAGCTGGCTAAAGCAGACGGCGACGTCGGATTCCAATGACGACGCCGTGCGCGCCTATGCCTTCTATGTGCTGGCGAAGATGGGGCAGGTGAACCTGTCCGATCTGCGCTACTTCTCCGATACGCGCGGCGCGGAATGGAACAACGCCATCGCCGCGGCGCTCACCGGCGCGGCCGCCGCGCAGGCTGGCGATCGCAGCCGCGCGAATTACGCCTTCAACCGCGCGAAGAACCTCATCATGGCCGCCGATCCACTCACCTATTCGAGGGATGATTACGGCTCGCTTGTGCGCGATCTGGCGGGCACCACGGCGCTCGCCGTGGAAGGCGGCGATTCGGAGATCGTTCCGGCGCTGATGAAGCGCGTGAACGATGTGAACATGCGCCTCAACGCCACCACCACGCAGGAAAAGGCATGGATGCTGCGCGCGGCCTATGAGCTGTCCAAGCAGCGGCTGCCGCTCGACATCGTGGTCAACGGCCAGCCGCAAACGCCGCGCGACGGCGCCGTGCGCCTGTCGCCAAGCCTCGCACAGTTGCAGAAGGGCATTGCGATCCTCAACCGCGGCGATGGCGGCGTGTGGCGCACGGTGTCGGTGCAAGGCACGCCGTCCATCCCGCTGCCGGAAGAAGCCAACGGCCTCACCATCAAGAAGACGGTGTGGACGATGTCCGGCCAGCCCGCCGATCTTTCCGCGCTCAAGCAGAACGACCGGGTAATCATCGCCATCGATGGGCAAATGCAGAACAACTACTACCGCCAGATGGGCGCCATCGATCTGCTGCCGGCGGGACTCGAGATCGAAGCGCCGATCGCGGGCGATGCGGGCAAAGCTTATCCGTGGCTGGACACATTGAGCGATGTGTCGATGGAAGATGCGCGCGATGACCGTTTCGTCGCCGCTTTCACCATCGGCTCGCAATATCAGGAGAAGCCGGACCCGAAGAAGCCACCGCCTCCTCCACCGAGCTATCACATCGCCTATATCGCGCGCGCGGTGACGCAAGGCTCCTTCGCGATGCCCGCCGCGGTGGTGGAGGACATGTATTCCCCCCAGGTCCATGCACGCTCGGCCATGGGCAATGTGACCATCGGCGCGGAGAAATAGGGATTATGGGCGTGATTTTGCTCCGCCGTTGCGATAGGATCGGGATATGAGCAATCCTCATTCCGAAACCGTTCTGGAACAGGACGAGAAGGAGCGCGCAGCGTTCGAAGTGGCTGTGCGTGAAGGGCTTGCCGACTCTGTGGCGCAGCGCGTGACGCCTTATGAGAAGGTACGGCGCTGGCTTCTGTCTTGGGGCAGCGAGAGCGAATTGCCGCCGCCGCAATGAGCGTAACCTTCACAAGGCGCGCGCTCCGTGATCTTGCACATATACGCGAATATATCGGCGCGGAGAGCCCGATAGCCGCTTCACGAATGGCGGTTGAACTCGTTGCGGCCTGCGACCGGCTCGAACTATTTCCGGAACGCGGGCGGCCCGGCCTTATCGAAGGCACACGCGAGCTTACGACGGTGTGGCCCTATGTGATCGTCTATAAGATCAATGGCGATCGGATTGATGTTCTGAGCATCTGGCACGGAAAGCAGCATCGCTGAAAGCCGATGTTCTCCAAACCCGCGCAGAAAAAGATCATCGTCACCGCTTTCTCGCTGTTCGGTATCGCCTGCGCGCTCGCTGTCGCCGATCGTGCCAATCCGCCGGATATGACACGTTATCAAACGCTGTCGCCGGAAGTCGTGGCGTCGAACGGCACTCTGCTCAGGCCGTTTCTGTCGAAAGACGGTTATTGGCGCCTTAAGACGGAAGTGCGCGAAGTCAATCCGCGTTATCTGAAAATCCTCAAGGCTTACGAAGACAAGCATTTCGATGAGCACTTCGGCGTCGATCCTGCGGCGGTCATCCGCGCCGCCGTGCAGTATCTGACAGCAGGCCGCATCGTCTCCGGCGCGTCCACGCTTTCCATGCAGGCCGCGCGTCTGCTGGAGCCCCCGCGCCCGCGCGGGCTCGTCACCAAGGCGCTGCAGATGGTGCGCGCGGTGCAGCTCGAAGAGCGCTATTCGAAAGATCAGATCCTTTCGATCTATCTCACGCTCGCGCCCTTCGGCGGCAATCTCGAAGGCGTGCGCGCCGCCGCGCTCGCCTATTTCAACAAGGAGCCGGAAGCCCTCGATCTATCGGAAAGTGCCGTGCTGGTGGCGCTGCCGCAAAGCCCCGCACGCCTGCGGCCGGATCGCCACGGCCTTGCCGCCATCGCGGGCCGCAAGAAGGTGCTGGACCGAATGGTCGCGGAAGGTGTCATCAGCGCCAGCGATGCCGCCGTCGCCGAGCATGAAGGCGTGCCATCCATCCGCCTCGCCATGCCGCTGATCGCGCCGCATCTGGCCTATCATCTGGCGCAGCAGGCCAAGGCTACGCACATCCAAACCACCATCGACGCCAATCTGCAGCAGGCCATCGAGCGCCTCGCGGCGCAGGAGAGCGCCTATTTCGACGATCACGCCTCGCTCGCCATCGTCGTGGTGGAAAACCGCACGCGCAATGTTCTCGCCTATGTCGGCGGCACCGATTATTGGGGCAAGAATGGACAGATAGACCTCGCGCGCCGCTCGCGTTCGCCGGGCTCTGCGCTGAAACCCTTCATCTACGGCCTCGCCTTCGACGATCTCATCCTGCACCCCTCCACCATGATGGAAGATCAGGCGACGATCTTCGGCGATTACGCGCCGCATGATTTCTCGGGCGGCTTCGTCGGCGCGGTCACGGCGCGCGACGCACTACGCATGTCGCTCAACGTGCCCGCCGTGATGGTGCTGGATCGT
Source organism: Pseudomonadota bacterium (assembly GCA_018242105.1). Classification (GTDB taxonomy): domain Bacteria; phylum Pseudomonadota; class Alphaproteobacteria; order Micropepsales; family Micropepsaceae; genus Rhizomicrobium. Next base: position 20,222 of record JAFECP010000072.1, on the reverse strand, counting down.
GTCGGCCCGCTGCGCTTCACTTTGGCGTTGCAGAATGCCGGCGCCCGTCTTGCCTTTCCCACGAAAGACATGCCCAGCTTGCCCGTCGCGCTCGGCGGCCTCGGCATCAGCCTTGCCGATATGGCGATGCTCTACACCGGCATCGCCGATCGCGGCATCGCGCGGCCCTTGCGTTATGTGAAATACGCGCCCAGCGGCGAGCGCCACAAATTGTTCGGACCGGTTGCCGCGTATTATCTGCGCCAGATTCTGGCGGGGGTCGCGCTGCCGGAAGGCTGGGCGATGGGGCAGGGCCTCTCCAAACAGCGCACCATCGCGTTCAAGACCGGCACCTCTTATGGCTTCCGCGATGCGTGGTCGGCTGGCTTCTCGAACGACTACACCGTCGCCGTGTGGGTTGGGCGCGCGGATGGCGCGCCACGTGTCGGCAGCGTGGGCCGCGAAGCCGCCGGTCCGATCCTGCTCAAGACATTCGGCCTTCTGCCTAAAGACAGGACGCCCGATCCTGCGCCGCCCACCGGAACCATTCTCGCAGCATCAACCGACGCCCTGCCACCCGGGCTTCGCGTCTTCACCCGTGAAATTCAGCAAGCCGCCGTTCCAGTTCCCACCCATGTTCCGCCGCCCACCATCAGCTTCCCGCCCAACGGTGCGACCGTTCCGTTGCCCCCTGCCGGTGCGAAAGACAAGGACATCCAGCTTAAAGCCGATGGCGGCTCAGGTCCGCTGACATGGCTGGTCAATGGCCGTCTTATCGGCAGTTTCGATCGCTTTCAGCCGGTGCTGGTCTCGCCGCCCGGCGAAGGCTTCGCGCGCATCGTGGTGGTGGACGCCAGCGGCCGCAGCGATGCATCCGAGGTGCGGTTTAAGCACTTGCGTTAGGCGTGTGGCCCTCATTCTTCGACAGGCTCAGGACGAGGAGGGTTTATAAATCCTCATGCTGAACCTGTCGAAGCATGAGCTTGTCGAAGGGTGAGAGTCGCGCCATAGCTCTTTCATGCCCGATCCGCACGCGCAGCAGCATCCGAAAGGTTATCGAAACGCCACCAATGTGGTGACGACACCGGCGGAGCGTAAGCGCGCCTTCTTCATTCTCTTCGTCAGCCTCGTCTGCATGGGCGCAGGCCAGTCGGTGATCTACACCATCCTGCCGCCGCTCGGCCGTCAACTCGGCCTCAGCCCCACCAACATCACCACGATCTTCGCTGTCAGCGCGGTGATCTGGATATTCACCTCCGCGTTCTGGGGCGTGCGCAGCGACCGCTGGGGCCGCAAGCCCGTGATGCTGCAAGGTCTTGCCGCTTTCGCGGTGTCCTTTGCCTGCTTTGCAACGGTGATGCACGCCGGCATCAACAACTGGTTGCCCGCCGTTCTGATCTTTCCGGCGCTGATTTTTTCGCGCGCGATCTACGGCACCTTCGGATCGGGCACGAGCGCGTCGGCGCAAGCCTATGTCGCCGACCGGACAGCGCCGCATGAGCGCCTGCGCGGCATCTCCATGATCTCGATGGCATTCGCCTTCGGCACCACCTTCGGCCCGGTGATCGGCTCCTCGCTGACGCTGTTCGGCCTTTATGTGCCGTTCTACTTCATCGCGGGGTGGGCGATCGTGAGCGGGCTCGCCATCTGGTATTTCCTGCCCGAGCGCACGCCGCCCAGATCGCAAACCGTGCGCAAGACAACCTTGCGCTGGTACGAGCCGCGCATGTTTCCGTTCATGGCGTTCGGCCTGGTGCTCAGCCTGATCGGCGCCATACCCATCCAGACTGCCGGCTTCTTCTTCCAGGATGTTCTGCATCTGAACGCGCACATGACCGCCGTTTATACGAGCATCGGCCTGATGGCATCGGACATGGCGGCGCTGTTCGCGCAATTCGTTGTCGTGCAGCGCATGGGCTTCTCTTCGCGCGCGCTCACCATCGCGGGCATCTGCACCACCGTGCTCTCCAACGCGGTGTTCATCTTCGTGCAGGATTTCCCCACGTTGATCCTGGCGATGATGATGTCGGGTCTGGGCTTCGGCATGGCGCGGCCCGGTTTCACCTCTGGCGCGTCGCTGGCCGTCGCGCCGCATGAGCAGGGTGCTGTGGCGGGATTGCTGAACGCGGCGGGCGCAGCCGGATTTATTTTCGGCCCGCTGATCGGCTGGCTCTACGAATTCTCGCCGCGCGTGCCTTACATGTTCGGCGTGATCGCAATGCTGATGCTCCTGGCGGCGCAGTTCATCTCGCGCGTGCTGCGCGAGGCGGGGAAGCTGCCCACGGATGCAGACGAGATCGAAGATACCGCCGATACGCCGGTGCCGGAGAACTAGGCTTCTGTGCGGTAATAGACGCTCCGGTGCTGCGCTTATATATGTATATGCAGGGAAATCGCGATGGCCGCGAAAGCGAGCGAAAATGGAATCGATTGCCGCGAAGTCGCGGTCTGCACCTGCCTGGGTTTGCGCCGGGTAGGCCGGATGGCAACGCAGATTTTCGATGCGCATCTCCAATCGGCCGGTCTGACGATCGGGCAGTTCGGCCTTCTGACGCAGATCTACGCCCATTCGGTTGCCGGTTCGCCGCTCACAATGAAAGCGCTGTCGAATGCGGTGGGGATGGACCCGACAACGCTGAATCGCACGTTGAAGCCGTTGGAAGCGGAGAAGCTCATCCGCACCGTGCAGGACGCGAACGACCGTCGCGCGCGCTGCATTCACATAACAGCCGCAGGCCGCAAGCGCCTTGAACGGACGATGCCACTCTGGCGCGCTGCCAACGAAGAGTTTCGTCGCACGATGGGCGCCGAAACCAAGCTCGCGCTGACCGGCCTGCTCGGGCTCGCCACGGAAAAGCTGCGCAAATCCGGATAGCTGCTCCGCTCTGGACGCTGGCCGGCCTCCATCCTATATATCTGCATATACAGCTTTATGGAGGCCCCGATGGCGCCGCAAGCAATCTTCCTGATCGACATGAGTCTGGGCTATCTCGCCTGGGCGCTGTGCATCGCGGTCTATGTCTGGCCGTGGCTGAAGGCGATGGATGGCGCTGCGGCGCAGCGCATCATCGCCACGTTCCACAGCTTCCGGTTCTTCGGCCTGGTCTTCCTGCTTCCGGGATTTGTCGGGCAGCACTTGCCGCAAGGTTTCGCGGCGCCGGCGGCCTATGGCGATATAGCCACGGGCCTGCTCGCAATCCTCACGCTGCTGACGTTCCGGATACGGCCGCTCTTTTGGCTTCTGGTTGTTGCGTTCAACATCGTAGGCCTCGGCGATCTCATCATCGATACAGCGAACGCATCTCGCCTTGGCCTGCCCAATGTGGCCGGAGAGCTTGGCGCTGCTTATGCGATCCCGATGCTCTATGTGCCCGCCCTGTTCTGGACGCACATCGTCGCCTTCGTGCTGATGCTTCGCTCTCTGCGCAAGCCGGCGACGGCTGCGGCTTAACGCGATTTCAGCTCTGCGTTCAGGCGCCCCAGCATCTCCATTGTAGGAAAGCCATCGGCGGCCAGGCCATGGGCCTTCTGATATTGGCGCAGCGCGTTGCGGGTCTTGCGGCCCAGTACGCCGTCGATGGCGCCGACATCATAGCCCAGCGCCTGCAAAGCGGTCTGGAATTGCGTGCGTTGATCGCTCGTCAGCGGCTGCTCGTCGCGCGGCCAAGAGGCCATGATCGGCGCACCTCCGTGCAGGCGATCCGCCAGGTAACACACCGCGAGCGCATAGCTCGCCGCATTGTTGTATTTCAGAACTGTCCGGAAATTGTCGAAGGCCATGAAGGCCGGCCCACGCGCGCCTGCGGGCAGGTAGATCGCGGCGTTTCCGGCGCCCACGGGAAGGCCCGCGCCATTCGCGCGTTTCACACCCAATGCCTTCCAGTCGGAAACCGGCTTGGTGGTATCCGCGTCGGCCTGCTCATAAGCGAAGCCCGCAGGCAGTGTTACTTCCACATAACAGGGCGCGCCTGTCGTCCATCCCGCGTTCTTGAGAAGCACTGCGCTCGATGCCAGCGCATCGGCGGGCGAATGCCATAGGTCGCGCTTGCCGTCTCCATCGCCATCGACGGCATGGCTTGCAAAAGCGGTGGGTTCGAACTGGGTCTGTCCGAACGCCCCGGCCCATGACGATGTCATCTGCTTGGGCGAAAGGCCTTCTTCCTGCTCCATCTTCAGCGCGGCGATCAATTCGCGGCGGGCGAATTCCTGGCGCGGTCCATCATAGGCAAGCGTCGCCAAGGCTTCGAACATGTTGTAGCCGCCCATTTGCCGGCCGTAATTGCTTTCCATGCCCCAGATGGCGACCAGAATGTCCTTCGACACGCCATAACGGCTCTCCAGGCCGGAAAGCATGCCCGGATAGGTCGCCTCCATCTGCTGGCCCATCGACACGCGGTCATCGGATACCGCGCTGTCGAGATAGCTCCACACCGGCTTTACAAATTCCGGCTGCGATGTGTTCGCCCGCTCCACGCTGGCATTGCGCGCGATGCCGGCCATAGAACGATCGTAAATGTCGGGGCGGATTCCGGCGGCGATGGCGGTGGCGCGAAAGTCGCGGATGAAGGCCGCGAACTTCGCGTCGGCGGCATTCATGGCCGCTGATGTGGACGGCGCCGTGTTCTGTGCGACGCGGCTCTGGTGCTGCGCTTCAACCGGTACCTGCGTGGCGCAGGCTGCCAGCGACAAGGCCAATGCCATCCCTGTTCCCCGAACCATCCAAACCTTCCCCGTCCGCAAATCCATGGTAATCCCTTGTAAAATCTACGTTTTTGACCAATACCGGAAGTGATCGCAGCCCGTTGACAGGCGCTCCCCCGGCCACTAGTTTCCGCGCCTCTTTTGAGCCCCTTTTCCCGGCATTTTGAAGGCGTAAGTCCCATGAAGATCCGCAACTCGCTCCGTTCGCTGAAGAAGCGTGACAAGGACTGCCGCGTCATCCGCCGCAAAGGCCGCACCTACGTCATCAACAAGAAGAACCCGCGCTTTAAGGCCCGCCAGGGCTGAGAGAAGGGATAATCTCCCGCGCCGCGTTTGGTTTCGAATAGAGTGCCCCGGAAATCACTTCCGGGGCGTTTTTGCTTTTACCCGCACCCAAGCCTGAGATTCTCGCGCGCCGCGATTCCATCGTGCGGCGGCTGCGCGTGCTGGCGCCGGACGGCGTCGTGGCGGATGAAGCGGGCCTCACTGCATTCGATGGCGATGCGTTGACGGCCTATCGCCAGAAGGCGCTGGCCTGCGTTCTTCCCAAAAACAAAGAGGAAGTTTCCGCCGTTCTGAAATTCGCCGCTGAAGAGGGCATCGCTATCGTGCCGCGCGGCGCAGGTACATCGCTCAGTGGTGGTGCGCTCCCGCTGGCCGATGCGATCCTCATGGGCATGGGCCGCATGAACCGGATCGTGGAGATCGACTACGAGAACCGTTGCGTCGTCACCGAACCGGGCGTGACCAATCTTTCCATCACCCGCGCGGTGGAAGCGCGCGGCTTCTATTATGCGCCCGATCCATCCTCGCAGATCGCCTGCACGATCGGCGGCAATGTCGCGGAGAATTCCGGCGGCATTCATTGCCTGAAATATGGCCTCACCACGCACAATCTTCTCGGCGCGGAGATCGCGTTGCCGGGCGGCGAGCGCGTGAAGCTGGGCGGCAAAGCCGGCGATGGCGGTCTGGATCTGCTTGGGGTTGTCGCAGGATCCGAAGGCTTGCTGGGCGTCGTTGTGGAAGCGACGTTACGCATCTTGCCCAGGCCGCCGGTCACGCGCACCCTGATGGCGGCGTTCCGATCCGTGCCGGATGCGGGGCAATGCGTGGCGGACATTATCGGCGCAGGCGTCATTCCCGCAGCGATGGAGTTCATGGACAGGAACTGCATCGGCGCGGTGGAGGATTATTGTTCGCCGGGCTATCCGCGCGATGCCGAGGGTATCCTCATCATCGAAGTGGATGGCGTTGCAGCGGAAGCGGCGCACGCCGCCGAACGCGTCACGGAAATCGCGAAATTGGCGGGCGCCAGCGCCGTCACCGAAGCATGCGATGAAAGCGAGCGCACGCGGTTGTGGGCGGGCCGCAAGGCCGCATTCCCGGCGATGGGCCGCCTCGCGCCGGACATGCTCTGCATGGACGGCACCATCCCACGTCATGCTTTGCCGCGCGTGCTGGTGCGCATGGCGGAAATGTCGAAGGAATACGGCCTCGGTTTCTGCAACGTCTTTCATGCCGGCGACGGCAATCTGCATCCGCTCATCATCTTCGATGTGATGAAGGAGGGAGAGTTGGCGCGCGCCGAAGCCTTCGGTGCGGCAATCCTGCAGTTATGTGTCGAAGTCGGCGGCGTCCTCACCGGCGAACATGGTGTCGGCGTGGAAAAACGCGACCTGATGCCAGTGATGTTCTCCGATGCCGATCTGGCGCAGCAGCAGCGCTTGAAATGCGCGTTCGACGGCGCAGGGCTGTTCAACCCCGGCAAGGTGTTTCCGTCTTTGTCGGCCTGCGTCGAGCTTGGCCACATGCATGTGAAGAGTGGCCGCGTGCCGTTCCCGAACCTTCCGCGCTTCTGATGATATCTGCGCTAACCGAAGCCGATGTGATCGATGCCGTGCGCGCCGCACGCGCCATGAATCGCACGCTGGAGATTACCGGGGCCGGCACCAAGCGCGCTTACGGGCGGCCCATGTTCTGCGATGACGTGCTCAATGTCTCCACACTCAGCGGTATCGTGAAATACGAGGCCGCCGAACTGCTTTTGACGGTGCTTCCCGGAACGCCGGTCGCGGAAATCACGGCGCTGCTGGAGTCCAAAAACCAGCGCCTCGGCTTCGAGCCTGCGGATTGGGGACCGTTGCTTGGCACGCCGATAGGCAACGCGACGATCGGCGGTGTCCTGTCCGCCGATGTGAACGGCGCCGCCGCCATCCGCTATGGCCGCGCACGCGATTCCCTGCTCGGTGTGCGCGCGGTGAACGGGATGGGCGAAGCCTACAAAGCCGGTGGCAAGGTGGTGAAGAACGTCACCGGCTTCGACCTTCCCAAGCTGATATGCGGCGCGTTGGGGACGCTGGGCGTGCTCACCGAAGTGACGCTGCGGGTTTATCCCAAACCGGCGCAAAGCGTTTCAATTATCGTGCGCGATGTGAATGTGGAAGACGGCTTCGCCCTGTTGCGGCGCGTGTGGCAAAGCCCGCTCGAAGCAACGGCTCTTGCTTACATTCCGGCATCGCTGCCGCTTGCGCAACTGGGCTATGTCGGCGAAGGCGCGGCATTGATCCGCCTGGAAGGCGCGCATGAGCCGCTGAAGGAAAAGATCGCGGCGCTGCTCGCCATCGCCCCTGCAGCGCAGCAGATCGAGGCTTCCAGTTTCTTTGAGGCGATTTCCAGTGGCGCGATATTCGCGGAGCAGAGCTGCGATCTGTGGCGTATATCCGTTCCGCCTTCTGAAGCGGCCGGTATCGTCCGCCACATGGGATCGCCCCTCTTCGCCGCCGATTGGGCCGGCAGATTTATCTGGATTGGCCTCGAAGCCGGCGGCAATGGCGCGGAATTGCGTGCGCTTTGCGAATGTGCGGGCGGCCAGGCGACCCTTGTGAAGGCCGATAAAGAAACCCGCCAGCGCGTTGCGCCATTCTCGCCGGAATCGCCCGCGCGCCGTGCGGTGACGAAAGCAGTGAAGGCCGCGTTCGATCCGCAGAACATCTTCAATCCCGGCCGCATGTGGAAGGCGGTCTGATGCGCACAAATTTCCTGCCCGCGCAGCTTGCCGATCCGCATCTGGCGGATGTTGAGAAGAATCTGCGCGCCTGCGTGCATTGCGGCATCTGCACGGCGACATGCCC
>JAFECP010000072.1:7155-12389 GCA_018242105.1 Pseudomonadota bacterium | reverse complement strand
ATGATGCAGGCCATGCTGGAATCCGGCGCCGCGCCGGCGCCGGAGACCGTGCATCATCTGGATCGCTGTCTCTCCTGTCTCGGTTGCCGCACGGCCTGTCCCTCCGGCGTCGATTATCCCAGATTGATCGACGCGGCTCGCGCGCATGTCGAAACGCATTATGCGCGCCCATGGAACGAACGCGCGTTGCGCTGGCTGATCGCCAGGGTGCTGACGCGTCCTGACCTATCCCGCGCGATGCTGCGATTGGCGAAGGCTTCCGCGCCTCTACATTTTCTGTTGCCTGGCCGCTTGCGCGTGATGGCGCGCAAAGGCGCCGCGATGAGGTTTGGCCATGTGTCCCCATCGCCGGCTGAAACTTCATCCGGCGCAAAACGCATCGCGCTGATGCCCGGCTGCGTGCAGAAGGCGCTGGCGCCGGAGATCGATGAAGCGGTGGCGCGGCTGCTCGCGCGGCGCGGCTATGCGCTGGTGCCGCTGGAGGGTGCGGGGTGTTGCGGCTCGCTGGTGCACCATCTGGGCCGCGAGAACGAAGCGAAAGCATGGGCGAGACGCGCCATCGAAAGCTTCGAACGCGCTGGCGGCGATTTCGCGGCTGTGCTCATCACCGCGACGGGATGCTCGTCGCATCTGAAGGATTTGCCGCATCTTTTTGCCGGCGATGCGGAATGGCAGCCGCGCGCCTTGCGCTTCGCCGCAAAGATGAAGGATTTCTCCGAACTCATCTCGCCGCGCGCTGCGGAAAATCTCAACCGATTGCGCGTTGCCTATCACGCGCCATGCTCGCTGCAGCATGGCCTGCGCTTACCGGGCACGAACGAAACGCTTCTGACGGCGGCGGGTTTCGATGTCGCCGCCATCCCCGAAGGCCATTTGTGCTGTGGTTCGGCGGGCAGCTATTCCATCCTGCAGCCCCATCTCGCGGAAGCCCTGCGCGCGCGCAAGCTTGCCAATATCGGCACGGTGAAGCCGGATGTGATAGCCACCGCCAATATCGGATGTCTGGAACACCTGTCCGGCGGGACACCCATCGTCCATGTCGCGGAATTGCTGGATTGGGCGGAAGGCGGCCCGAAACCTGCGGCGCTTCACCAAATCGCGCGAGCGTGATGGCGCGCCTGAAATGCCCGCGTTACAATCCGCCCATGCGCTTCTTTGTTGCCGCCGCCGCACTTGTTTTCGCATCGCCCGTTCTCGCGGCGAATGCGCCGCCGCAGCTTGCGCCTTACGCGGCCAGGCAACTCGACAAGCTGATGCCCAGGCTCGCCAAGGCCGGATCGCCGGAAGCCGCCAAGCCGATCGAGTCGCAGATTCTGGTGCTGTTCAACCAGTCCGGCAGCGCCAGCATCGATCTTCTGATGGTGCGCGCCGCCGCGGCGGCGCATGGCGGCGACAACGCCACCGCCGCGAAGCTTCTGGAATCCATCACCGATATCGCGCCCGGTTTCGCCGAAGCCTGGCATGTGCGCGGCATGATGGCCGCCGATGCGGACGACGACAAAACCGCGATCGTCTATCTCAACCGCGCGATCACGCTGAACCCGCGCCAGTTTCAGGCCTATGCCGATCTCGCTGGAATCCTCGCCGAATATGGCGACAAGAAGCAGGCACTCCAATACTACCGCAAGGCGCTGGCGCTCGATCCCTATTACGATGGCCTCGACAAGCAGGTGCAGCAACTCGCGCGCCAGGTCGAAGGCGAGAAGATCTAGGTGCGTGCTGTTTGCTTTGCGCTGATCGCGGGTCTTCTCCTCTCACACATGGCGCAAGCCGCGGAAGCTACCATCGCCGGCGATTGGTATGAGGAAGCAGTCTATGGCGGCTACCGCACCATCTCCATTTCGCATTTCCGCAGCGATGGCACCTTCGCCGTCGAATTCCGCAAATGCCTGGTGCAGGGCGAACTCGATAATACCGACACTGGCCATTACACCTATGAGAACGGCAGGCTGCGCATGATCACCGAAGCGCGCGACGGGATATGGACGCTGGATATCGAAGACTACCAAACCGCGTCGAATGACGGGCGCGCCTGGATCTATAAAAGCGTGTCCGGCCCGGCGGTCGAGCGTTACGGGCACATCGTCTTCAAGGACATCCGCGTCACGCCGTCCTCGAAAGTGCCAAGCTGCGATCTCAGTTCCTGATCACTTGCCGCCGACGAACGCCACACGAAGAAGATTCGTCGCGCCGGGCGTTCCCAACGGCACACCGGCGGTGACGACGATGCGCTCGCCGGCTTTGGCGAAGCCTTCGCGATAGGCGATCTCCGCCGCACGCTCCACCACATCGTCCAGATCGTGCGCATCTTCGGTGAGAACACAATGCAATCCCCATGCGATGCAAAGCCGCCGTGCGGTTTCGATGGACGGCGTCAATGCGATGATCGGCGCTTCCGGCCGCTCGCGCGCCGCGCGCAATCCGGTGGAGCCGGAGCTCGTCCAGCTCACGATGCATTTGGCATGAATGGTGTGCGTTACGTCATGCACGGCCTGCATGATCGCATCCGGCGTGGTCTCCAGCGGTGTGTCGCGCTGCGCGTCGATCAGCGTCTGATATAGCGGATCGTTCTCCACCGCGAAGGCCGTGCGGTCCATCACCGTCACTGCTTCCACTGGGTAAGAGCCCGAAGCGGTTTCCGCCGACAGCATCACCGCGTCCGCGCCATCGAACACCGCGGTTGCAACGTCGGAGACTTCCGCGCGTGTCGGCGTTTGCGAACTGATCATGGATTCCAGCATTTGCGTGGCCACGACCACGGGCTTGCCCGCTCGCCGCGCCGCGCGCGTGATCTGTTTTTGGCGCCCGGGCACCGCCTCCAGGGGCAACTCCACGCCCAGATCGCCGCGCGCCACCATCAGCGCATCAGACAATTCCAGGATCGCTTCCAGCGATTCAATCGCCTTGGGTTTTTCGATCTTCGCCAGAATGGCCGTCCGCCCGCGTGTCAGCTTGCGCAATTCGGCAACATCATCTGGCCGTTGCACGAATGACAACGCGACCCAATCCACGCCCAATGCCAGCGCCGCTTCCAGGTCGGCCTTGTCCTTGTCGGTCATGGCGGAGAGTGGCAGCAGCGTGTCGGGCAGGTTCACGCCCTTCTTGTCTTTCAGCACACCGCCCACTTCCACGAAGGCTTCCGCGCCGTCGGGTTTGGAGGCGAAGGTGCGCAACCGCACTTTGCCGTCATCGATCAGCAGCACATGCTTCTGCTTCAGCGCGGAAAAGATTTCGCCATGCGGGATCGGCAGCACATCGGGATCGGTGGAAGAATCCGCGCGAATGAGTTTGATCCGCTGGCCTTCCCTCAGCGTGATCTGCCCGCCCGGCAAGGTGCCGAGCCGGATCTTCGGCCCCTGAAGATCGACAAGGATGCCGATGGGGCGCTTCTCGTCCTCTTCCAGCGCACGCACCCTGGCGTGCAGGGTCTTCAGCAGATCGTGACTGGTATGGCTCATATTGATGCGGAACACGTCCGCGCCCGCTTCGAACAGTTTTTTCATCTGATCGGGGGCGGACGAAGCCGGTCCCAATGTCGCCAGTATTTTTGTTTTGCGTTGGCGTCTCATCTGTCAGTCCGAAAGTGATTGGGTGTAGTCGGCGGCGTCTTTTGTATCCACCGCAAAGAAACCTTTTGTGTCCATGCCGCGCGCTGCGCAGTGGCTACGCACGCGCGACTGGAATCTTCCGTCCCCGATGCCGACGCAGAACTTGCGCGCGCCGTCCCAGGAACCCGCGCCGCCATCGACGGCATAGAGATAGTAGTAACGCGCCTTCAGCCGTCCCGGCACCACGGCCTCGCATTTATTGGGCGCGATGGCCCACCACCCCTCGCTCAGCCATGCGGTTCCATCGAAGCGGCCCACCGCCACGCGCGCGGCTTTTGCCGTGCGATTGCAGACATTGAGAGCGGCATGCGCGGGCGGGGGCAGAAGCGTCAGGGCGATAAGGGCGGCCCAAAAAGGGAGGAGCAAGCGCATGGTCAGCATGTCGCGCAGGCGCGCGGTCCTGTCAACGCAAGGTTGCGCTATGCTGTGCGCATGGACGAATCCGCCTTCGAGCTTCTGACGCCCGCCACACGCCACGCCGCCATGCTGTTCGTTTGCGATCATGCGTCCAATGCGGTGCCGAAGGCCTATGGCACGCTGGGCCTGGAAGAGGGCGCTTTTGCGGCGCACATCGCCTATGACATTGGTGCGGCGGAGGTTGCCCGCGCCTTGGCGGCGGCCTATGGCGCTCCCGCGGTTCTGGCCCGCTGGTCGCGCCTGCTGATCGATCTCAATCGGGGTGCGGACGATCCCACCCTCGTCATGAAACTGTCGGATGGGCGGATTATCCCCGGCAACCGGCACGCGGACGATGCGGAAGTCGAACAGCGGCTGGACCTCTTCTATTGTCCCTATCACGCGGCGGTCGCGGAACAGATCGCCAAGCTGCGCGACGCAGGCGCTATTCCCACCATCGTCTCGATGCACAGCTTCACCCCGGTCTGGAAAGGCTTCAAACGGCCATGGGAGGTCGGTGTGTTGTGGGACAAGGACGGCCGCCTCGCGCGTCCGCTCATGGCAGCGCTCAAACGCGCCGGGTTCATTGTGGGCGACAATGAACCTTACAAGGGCGAACTCGAAGGCGATTGCATGTATAGGCACGGCTCGCTGAACGGCTTGCCGCATGCGCTGATCGAGATCCGGCAGGATCTGATCGCAACGCAGGACGCGGCGGTGAAATTCGCCGCACGTCTGAAGCCGATCATCGACGAGGCCTTGCAGGCGATGGGGCCTGCGACGATCCAATACACCCGCGCGCTCGCCGCGCCGAATGGAGCAACACCGATGGATGAGAAGACCCGCACCGAACTGGAAGCCGCCGCGTTCCGCCGTCTCGTCGCGCATTTGCGCGAACGCAGCGATGTTCAGAACATCGACCTGATGAATCTCGCCGGCTTCTGCCGCAACTGCCTGGGCGACTGGTATCGCGAGGCGGCGGCGGAAAAGGGCATCGCACTGGAGAAGGATCAGGCGCGCGAAATTGTCTATGGCATGCCGCCGTCGGAGTGGAAAAAGCGCTACCAGAAGGAAGCTTCGGCGGAGCAAAAAGCCGCATTCGACAAGGCCAATAAGACTCACAACTAAGCGCCGTCGCGCCCGTTGCGCCGTGCAGCCCCTGCGGGCTAGCGTCCGCGCCCTCACGAGAAAAGAGACGGCAATGTCCAAAACGGGCTTCGCGAAAGAGCA
>JAFECP010000072.1:0-7109 GCA_018242105.1 Pseudomonadota bacterium | reverse complement strand
CGCGAAGTCTATTCCGAAGCCAAAGGCACCGGTTTCGACGTGAAGATCATGCGCCAGGTCGTGCGTCTGCGTAAACTCGACACAGCCGACCGTCAGGAGCAGGACGCGATCCTGGATCTTTATCTCAGCGCATTGGGCATGGGCCGCGAGTAATCAAGGTTCGAGGGCGGCTAGCCGCCACCTCACCATGACGTCATCCTGAGGTGCGCGCTGAGCGCGCCGCGAAGGATCAGCTCGCCGCGCGCTTCGCCTCTTCGCTTTCCTCGATGTGCTGTTCGAGGCCCAGATCCTTCAGCTTGCGATAGAGCGTCGAGCGGCCGATGCCCAGGCGGCGCGCCACTTCGGACATGTGTCCTTCATAGTGCGAGATCGCCAAACGGATCATTTCGGATTCGACGTCTTCCAGCTTGCGCATATGTCCGCCGCCATCCATTGCGGCGAGCGAATAGGGCGAGGCATGCGCGGGTGCGGGGTGGTGCGCAGGCGCGGATGGCGCATAGGCCGCGGCGGGCGCTGTCATCGGCGCCATATGCGAGCGGCGCGCATGCACCTCCACGCCCATGGTGGAGGCGATCTGCGGGAAGTCGCAGACATCGAGCACGGTGGCATCGCATAGCACCACAGCGCGGAAGATCGTGTTTTCGAGCTGACGCACGTTGCCTGGCCAACTGAATTTCTCGATGAGATCGGTCGCCTCAGGCGTCAGGCCTGCGACGGCCTTGTTTTCTTCCGCGGCAAACCGGGAGATGAAGTGGCGGGCGAGCGCCGGCACGTCTTCGCGGCGCTGGCGCAGCGGCGGCACGAAGATGGGGAACACGTTCAGGCGGTAGTAAAGGTCTTCGCGGAACTGGCCTTCGCGCACGCGCTCGGCAAGATCGCGATTGGTGGCGGAAACGATCCGCACGTCCACTTTCACCGGGCGCTTCGAGCCGACCGGATCGACTTCGCCTTCCTGCAACGCGCGCAACAGCTTCACCTGCATGTCGAGGCGCAGCTCGCCGATTTCATCGAGGAACAGCGTGCCGCCATCCGCTTCCTGGAATTTTCCCAGATGCTTGTCGGAGGCGCCGGTGAACGAGCCTTTCTCGTGACCGAACAGAATGGATTCGATCAGGTTCTCCGGAATGGCGCCGCAGTTGACCGTGATGAACGGCTTGCCTGCGCGTTCGGAGGACCCCTGAATCGCGCGCGCGATCAATTCCTTGCCCGCGCCGCTTTCGCCTTCGATGAGGATGGGAATGTTGGATTGCGCCGCGCGCTGGCCCAGGCGGATGACCTGCTTCATCTCACCGGAGGAGGCGATGAGATCTTCGAAGACCAGACGGTTATCGGTCTTCTTCTTCAGGCGCGTGACTTCATTCGACAGCGTGCCGATCTTCAGCGCATTGCGGATGGAAACGGTGATGCGTTCCGGGCTTGCCGGCTTCACAAGGAAGTCGCTGGCGCCCGCGCGCATGGCTTCCACGGCGGAATCGATGCCGCCTTTCGCCGTCAGCACGATGACCGGAAGATCCGGATGCATGCCGCGCATCTTCTCCATCACCTGAAGGCCGTCCATGTCCGGCATCACGAGGTCGAGAAGCATGAGCGAAACCTGGTCGCCGCGCGGGCCGGAAAGCAGGTCGAGCGCGGGCTGGCCTCCCGGCGCGGTCACGACCGTCATGCCCGAGCGCGTGATCGCGGCTTCGAGCAGGCGGCGCTGCACGGGATCGTCGTCAACGATAAGGATTGTCTGCGCCATGTTCCGTCGGCCCTCCTGGCGCATCGAGTGTCGCCCCTCAATGGTAAAATCCGCTTTAAGGTCTCGCTTTGCGACACCTCGCGGATGGACGACAAAAGCATTTGCAGCGAGGATTGCTGAGCAAAGGCGGTGAAGATGGTGAAAGAACTCTTAGCGCGTGTGTTGAGCGGTAAGGCCTGATGAACAATCGCGAAGATGGAATCGGCAGGCGCATCACGCGTTTTGCGCGTGTTTCCAGCGGATTGGCGGGCGTCGCCGCGCGCGGCGCCGCGCGATCTCTTGGCGGCACAAAAACGATTTCCGCGCAAAACGCCGCCGATCTTACGCGCGTGCTCGGAAATTTGCGCGGCCCGGTGATGAAGGTCGCGCAATTCGTCGCCACCGTGCCTGGCGTGTTGCCGCCCGAAGTCGCTGCGCCACTGCTCACCTTGCAGACGAGTGCGCCGCCGATGGGCGCAAGTTTCGTGCGCCGCCGAATGGAAGCGGAGCTCGGCAAGAATTGGGAAAAGAAATTCAAATCTTTCGACAGGGAAGCGGCCGCCGCAGCGTCTCTGGGCCAGGTGCACCGCGCGGTGGCGAAAGACGGAACGCGCCTTGCCTGCAAGCTGCAATATCCGGCGATGGATGCGGCGGTGGATGCCGATGTGCGGCAGTTGAAAACCGCGCTGATGCTCCAGCGCGGATTCGATAGCACCATCGACACGACGGAATTCGGCAAGGAGATCGCCGAACGCCTCACGGAAGAACTCGACTATGCGCGCGAGGCCGCGCACATGAAGCTCTATGCGATCATGTTGAAGGACCGGGGCGACATCGCGGTGCCCGAGCCTGTCGCTTCGCTCTCCACCAGGCGGCTTCTGACGATGACATGGCTGGATGGCCGCCCCGTCGCCGAATTTGAAAATGCGAAACTGGAAATCCGCAACGCCGCTTCGACGGCGCTGTTCAAGGCCTGGTGGCGGCCGTTCGCGCGCTATGGCGCCATTCATGGCGATCCGCATCTGGGCAATTACGCCGTGCGGGGCGATGGCGGCATCAATCTGCTCGATTATGGCTGCATCCGCACCTTCACGCCGGAATTCGTTGCGGGGGTGATCGATCTTTATCGCGCGCTGCAGACGAAGGATGAAAAACTGGCCGCGAAATCCTATTCCGCCTGGGGTTTCAAACAGCCGACACCGCAGATGGTGAAGATCCTGAACATGTGGGCGGGCTTTATCTTCGATCCCTTGCTCGACGACCGCGTGCGCGTGGTCGATAACGGCGTTCCCGCGGCGGAATATGGAATCAAGCAGGCGAACGAGGTGCATGCGAAGCTGAAAGCCATGGGCGGCATCCGCCCGCCGCGCGAATTCGTGTTCATGGATCGCGCCGCCATCGGCCTGGGCGGCGTGCTCATCCGCCTTGGCGCGCAGCTCAACTTCCACACATTGTTCGAGGAAGAGATCGCCGATTTCGATGTGGATGCGCTCGCCAGCCGCCAGCGCGCGGCATTCAAAGAGGCCGGAGTGCCGTTGCCCAAATGACCGGCAAGCCATTCGATTATTGGGACTTCTTCACCAGCGAAGCCAAACGCGCGGATAGTCCTCTTTATGTGCGTCTGTCCGAAGGCGTGCGCGACAATCCCGAACTGCGCGCTTTCGCGGCGCAGGCGAAGAAAGGCCAGCCGCATGCGAACATCCTGTTCGGCGCTGTGCATTATCTTCTGCTGCGCGGCGCGGATCATCCGCTGCGCGCATTCTATCCCAATCTGAACGGCGGCACGCGCATCGAAGGCGATCCTTTCCCGCACTTCATCGATTTCGCCGGCAGGCATCGCGACGCGCTTGCATCGCTGATCGCAAGCAAGGTCACCAACACCAACGAAGTGGGCCGCTCATCCTTGTTGCACGCTGCGTTCCGCGCGGTTGCCGAAGATGGGGGCGAACCGCTGAACCTGATCGAGATCGGTCCCAGCGCGGGCCTTAATCTCATCTGGAACCGTTACGGCGTGCGCTACCATCGCGGCGGCGAAACCTTCGAATTGCCGGTGAAGAACCCGGCGCTCATCATCGATTGCGAATTGCGTGGTGAAAGGAATCCGCCGCTCGGTCCCACGCCGGAGATCGCCAGCCGTGTCGGCCTCGAACTTAATCCGGTCAATCTCGACGATCCCACGCAGCGCGACTGGTTGCGGGCATTGGTGTGGCCCGATACGCGCGGCCGTTTCGAGCGTCTCGAAGCGGCGCTCAAGGCTTATGCCTCGGACCGGCCGGAAATCCGCATCGGCAGCGCGCTGGACCTTTTGCCCGATGCCCTGCGCGCCATTCCCGAAGACCGGCGCGTCTGCGTTTACCACTCTTATGCCGTCTATCAATTTTCGAGGGAGATGAAGGAAGCGCTGGAAAGCCTTCTGACATTGGCCGGCCTGCGCCGCCCCATCTGGCGAATCGGGATCGAAGGCGGGCTGGACGGCAGCAACACCATTGAAATGACCTGCTACCACGACGGCATCCGGGACGCGCAAACCCTCGCGCTTTGCCACCCGCATGGAGCGTGGCTAGACTGGCGGCGATGACCGACGACCTTCTCGACGACGACGACGCGCCGCCGATCCCCGCGGGCTTTCAGCGCATGAACTGGTTTCGCGGTTTTGGAAACCAGATCGGGCCGCTTTATGAAAAGCTCGGCCCCGGGGAAGAATACACGCGCGCTTTTCTCGTCTGCGAGCATCACACCAACGGCATGATGAATTGCCATGGCGGCATGCTGATGGCCTTTGCCGACACGGCGTTCGGCCATGCCGTGTCGATGCGCGCGAAGGATCATTATTGGGTGACGATCCGCCTGCTCACCGATTTTCTGTCCGCCGCGAAACTCGGCGATTGGGTGGAAGGCAGCGGACAGGTCGTCGGCGTCGATGAGGATATTTATACGATTCAGGGCCGCATCTGGTGCGGCGACCGCACGATCATGACCGGCACCGGCATCTTCAAGACATTGGGCAAACGCCCGCCCCGGAAATAACCGCGATGGCGGAGCAGAAGGATCGCGCGGCCCAGATCGCGGCCTATATGGCGAGTGAAGGCCCGCTGACGCCGTTCAATGGCGAAGTGCCGCCGTCGCCCGAATGGTTCACGCGCACCGTCGCCGTTCAGCCCGAAAGCGCGTTTGTCGATGTCGAAGGCGCGAGGATCCACTATCTGCGCTGGGGCGATCGCACGAAGCCTGGCCTGCTGCTGGTCCATGGCAATGCCGCGCATGCCTATTGGTGGAGTTTCATCGCGCCCTATCTGGCGCTGGATTACAATGTCGCCGCGATGGATTTCTCCGGCATGGGCGATTCCGATTGGCGCAAAAACTATTCGGCCGAAGTGTTCGCCAAGGAGCAACTCGCTGTTTGCGAAGCCGCCGGCATGTTTGCCCATTCCGAACCGCCCGTGATCGTGGCGCACAGTTTCGGCGGGTTCATCACCATGCTCACCGGCGCGCAATATGGAGACAGGCTTGCGGGCACCGTGATTGTGGACTCGCCCGTCAATCCGCCCGGCCGCCCGGGCGGCCCGCCGCATCGCACCTTCAAACCGCATCGTGTCTATCCCGGCATGGCCCAGGCGCTTTCGCGTTTCCGGCTGATGCCACCGCAGGGCTGCGAGAATCTCTACATCGTGGATTGGGTGGCGCGGCATTCGCTGAAGAAGGTGGCCCAAGAAAACGGTCGAACCGGGTTCACCTGGAAGTTCGATCCTTTCATCTGGCAGGACTTCTCCATCGGCGACACCGCCTCGCGCCTGAAAGCCACCAAATGCCGGATCGGCATTTTCCGCGGCGCCGAATCGATCCTCATGCCGCCGGAGATCGGCGAGTACATGTTCAACCTTCTGGGCCGCGCCGCGCCGGTGGTCACGATCCCCGAGGCCAGGCATCATGTCATGCTGGACCAGCCCCTGGCTTTCGTTTCCGCGCTGAACGCGCTTCTGGCCGACTGGAACCACTCGGTCCCCAACCGCCGCGTATAGGCAAGATTGTCGCGGTTGCCGGGCAGAGGGCCTTTGCTATAGTCCCATCCAGTTTGAAATCCGCCACATCACTGGGGACATAAATGAGCGAGACGGACGAGGAAATCCTCCACCAGGGCGGCGGCCGGACCAGCGCGATGGACCTGAAGGACCATCTGAACACATGGCATGGCTTCGTGGCCTTCGTGAAGTGGATGTCGATTTCGATCGCCGTCATCATGATCCTGCTCGCCATTTTCCGCACACACGGCTGAGCATATCCAGCGCATGAAGCTCGCCGTCCTCAAGGAGCGTCGCGCGGGTGAAACCCGCGTCGCCGCCACGCCGGAAACGGCGAAGAAGCTCAAGGGCCTTGGGCTGGAAGTGGCCGTGGAATCGGGCGCGGGCGAGAAGGCCCAGTTCTTCGACAAGGATTACACCGTGGCCGGCGCAACGGTTTCGCCGGACAAGGCGGCGCTGCTGCGCGATGCCGACATCGTTCTGAAAGTGCGCGGGCCCGAGCCCGACGAGATTTCCGCGATGAAAAAGGGCGCGGTCTATGCCTCACTTCTCGCGCCCTATTCCGAAAAGGAAACCATCGGCAAGCTCGGCGCGCAGGGTGTGAACGCTTTCGCGATGGAGTTCATCCCGCGCATTTCGCGCGCGCAGGCGATGGACGTGCTGTCGAGCCAAGCCAACCTTGCCGGATACAAGGCGGTGATCGACGCCTGCGCGCAGTTCGGCCGTGCCTTCCCGATGATGATGACGGCGGCGGGCACCATCGCTCCGGCGCGCGTGTTCATCATGGGTGTCGGCGTTGCGGGCTTGCAAGCCATCGCCACCGCGCGCCGCCTCGGCGCCATCGTGACGGCGACCGACGTGCGCCCCGCCACGAAAGAGCAGGTCGTCTCGCTCGGCGCGAGCTTCGTGGCCGTCGAGGATGAAGAATTCAAGCAGGCCGAAACCGCCGCGGGTTACGCCAAGCCGATGTCGGCGGAATATCAGGCCAAGCAGGCCGCGCTCACCGCCGAACACATCAAGAAGCAGGACATCGTCATCACCACCGCGCTGATCCCCGGCCGCAAGGCGCCGGTGCTCGTCACCGAAGAGATGATCAAGACCATGAAGCCGGGATCGGTGATCGTGGATCTCGCGGCGGAGCAGGGCGGCAACACCCCGCTCACCAAGCCCGATGAAGTCGTGACCGTCCACGGCGTCACCATCATGGGCTACACCAATCTGCCCGCGCGTCTGGCATCGGATACGTCGAGCCTCTATGCGCGTAATCTCTTCAACTTCGTTGCGTTGATCGTGGACAAGAAGTCGGGCGCACTGGCGCTCAACTGGGATGATGAGATCGTCAAAGGCGCGGGGCTGACCCGCGATGGCGA
>JAFECP010000071.1:4485-15065 GCA_018242105.1 Pseudomonadota bacterium | reverse complement strand
GCAGGGTGAGGGGGCGGTGCCGCAGACGATCTCTTTCAGGAGAGATACGGTATCGCCGAAGACTTTCGACTTTGTGCATGCGGAAACACCCACTCACCCTGCCCTCTCCCCCACATTCGTGGGGGCGAGGGTGAATTTGGGTTGAGACGTCCAGAAGAGATGTCCAAAACCGGGGAGCAACAATGGCCTACGAAACCCTTCTCACCGATCTTTCCGGCGGCGTGCTGACCATCACGCTGAACCGCCCGGAAAAGCTCAACGCCTACACCGCGCAGATGGGCCGCGAGATCGAGGATGCGTTCCTCAGCGCGGACGAGGACGACGACGTGCGCGCCATCGTCGTCACCGGCGCGGGGCGCGGGTTCTGCGCGGGCGCGGATATTTCCGGCGGCGCCTCCAGCTTCGACACCTCCGCCACCGGCCCAGGCGCGAAACTCTTCGGCGGCGGCGCGAAGCCGAGCGGCCAGCGCAGCAACGGCGCGGGCTTTGTCGGCGCGATCTTCAACTGCCGCAAACCCTCCATAGCCGCAATCAACGGCGCGGCGGTCGGCGTGGGCCTGACGCTGACCTTGCCGATGGATATCCGCATCGCGGCGGACAATGCCAAATTCGGTTTCGTCTTCGCCCGCCGCGGGCTGGTGCCGGAGGCGGGCAGCGCATGGTTCCTGCCGCGCATTGTCGGCATGAGCCAGGCGATGCGCTGGTGCCTGTCGGGCAAGATGTTCACAGCTGAAGAAGCGCTGGACGGCGGCCTTGTCAGCGAAGTGACAACGCCTGAGCAAGTTCTCGCCACCGCGCAGGCCATCGCGCGCGAGATCGCGGAGGAAACCGCGCCCGTCTCCATCGCGCTGACGCGGCAAATGTTGTGGCGCTTCTCCGGCGACAACGATCCGTTCGGCTTGCTGAAGGTGGATGGTCCGCTGGCTGTCGATCTGGGCGCCTCCGGCGATGTGAAGGAAGGTGTCGCGGCCTTTCTCGAAAAACGCAAACCGAAATTTCCGGGCAAGGTCTCAAGCGACATGCCCTCGCGTTATCCCTGGTGGACAGAATGAAAGAGCAAGACTGGAAAACCATCGCGGACATCCCGCGCACCTTCGCGCTGACGCAGCCGAACAAGACGGCCTTCTCCTTCGAGGGCCGCCACACCTCGTTCCTCGAATTCGACCGCCACACCAATCAGGTGGCGAATGCGCTCATCGCCAGCGGCGTGAAGAAGAACGAGCGCATCTGTTATCTCGGCAAGAACAGCGATCATTATTTCGAGCTGTTCCTCGGTGCGGCGAAGATGGGCGCGGTGACGACGCCCGTCGGCTGGCGCCTCGCGCCGCCGGAAATCGCCTATATCGTGAACGACAGCGCGGCGCCGATGTTCTTCGTCGGCCCCGAATTCATCGGCACGGCGAAGCAAGTGCTGAAAGACGCGCCAAAGGTGAAGACCGTCATCGCCATGGAAGGCGGCGCGCCGGAGTGGAAGACGTTCGAGCAATGGCGCGACGCGGCGTCCGATTCGCCGCCGAACGTCCAGCTCACCGAACGCGATATCGCGATCCAGCTCTACACCTCCGGCACCACCGGGCGGCCGAAGGGCGCGATGCTGACGCATGCCAACTTCATCGAGACCAACAAGATCATGAAGAAGGCGGACATCAACTGGAATCGCTGGGAGCCGGATGACATCAGCCTTGTCGCCATGCCGGTTGCCCATATCGGCGGATCGGGCTGGGGCCTGATGGGCCTTCGCAACGGCGCGACCGGAATCGTGGCGCGCGAATTCGATCCGGGCAAAGTTCTGGACTTCATCGGCAACGACAGGGTGAGCAAGATCTTCCTCGTGCCCGCCGCCATCCAGATCGTGCTGCGCGATCCGCGCGCCCGCTCCACCGATTATTCGCGCATGAAGACCATCGGTTATGGCGCTTCGCCCATTCCGCTGGAATTGCTGCGCGAGGCGGTGGAAGTGTTCGGCTGCGGCTTTGCGCAGATGTACGGCATGACGGAAACCACCGGCACCATCGTGGCGTTGCCGCCGGAAGATCACGACATGAAAGGCGGCCCGCGCATGCGCGCCGCGGGCAAGCCCCTGCCGGGCGTGGAGATCAAGATCATCGACGAGGCGGGCAACACGCTGAAGACCGGCGAAGTGGGCGAGATCGCCACGCGCTCGGTGTGGAACATGGCGGGCTACTGGAATCTGCCGGAAGCCACGGCGAAGACGATCGACAAGGATGGCTGGCTGCGCACCGGCGATGCCGGGTACATGGATGAAGACGGCTACGTCTATATCCACGACCGGGTGAAAGACATGATCATCACCGGCGGGGAGAACGTCTATCCCGCCGAAGTCGAAAGCGCGATCTACGGCCATCCGGATGTGGCCGATGTCGCGGTGATCGGCGTGCCGGATGAGAAATGGGGCGAAGCGGTGAAGGCGATGGTGGTGCTGAAGCCGGACGCCAAGCCCAACCCGCAAAGCATCATCGACTGGGCGCGCAGCAAGCTGGCCGGATACAAGACGCCGAAATCGGTGGACTTCATCCCCGCTTTGCCGCGCAATGCGTCGGGCAAGATTTTGCGCCGTGAACTGCGCGAGCCCTTCTGGGCCGGCAAAGAGCGGAGAGTGAATTGAGCGCGATCGCCTCAAAGCTTCTTGCGGTGACCCTAGTCGCCCAAGCTTCTGCGCAACTTCCGAGCACGCCCGCCGCGCAACCGCATGCGATACGAAATGCTCAAGATGCTGTTGATACGGCGTATAACGATTGGAAAACGCAGTATCCAAAATCTGGCATTGGCGGACTCGATGAGTGGCGAAAGGAATTTTCCGCGAAATTCGATGGCAACACTTGGGAAGTTCGACAGATAATGTCATCTCCGTCAGACACACGGGGGACATATATCTATTTGGACCCGAAGGATGGCCATATTTTACAAGCGCAGATTGTTGACTGAACGACAAAATTAGATAGCAGGCTGGAGCAAAAGAAATGACCGCCGAAACCATTCCGAATGATATTGCGATCACATTGGTGACGCCCGCCGCCTATGCGGATCATACCATCCACGATTCCTACAAATGGCTGCGCGCCAACAATCCGCTCGGTCGCGCGGAGGTGGAAGGCTACGATCCGTTCTGGGTGGTAACCAAGCATGCCGACATTCTGGAGGTCAGCCGTCAGAACGCGCTGTTTCACAATGGCGACCGGCAGACCACGCTCACCAATCAGGAAGGCGACCGCAAGGTGCGCGAGATGACGGGCGGCTCGCCGCACCTCGTCCGCAGCCTCGTGCAGATGGATGCGCCGGATCACCCCAAATACCGCATCCTCACCCAAAGCTGGTTCCTGCCGCAGAACGTGAGGACGCTGGAAGAGCGCATCCGCCGCATCGCGCGCGCGAGCGTGGAGAAGATGCTGGCGAAGAACGGCCAATGCGACTTCGTCACCGAAGTGGCGATGGGCTATCCGCTGCACGTCATCATGGAAATCCTCGGCGTGCCGGAGGAAGACGAACCGCGCATGCTGATGCTGACGCAGGAATTGTTCGGCTCGACCGACCCCGATCTCGGCCGCGCGCCGCAGGAAGAAGACCCGCAAAAGGCGCTCGCCGCCATCCAGGGCGTGCTGATGGATTTCTACCAGTATTTCGCCAAGATCACCGCGGACCGCAGAGCCAATCCGAAAGACGATCTGGCATCCGTCATCGCCAACAGCAAGGTCAATGGCGAGCCGATCAGCGAGTTCGAAGCCCTCTCTTATTATGTGATCGTGGCGACGGCGGGGCACGACACCACCTCGTCCTCCACGGCGGGCGCGATGTGGGCGCTGTGCAACGATCCGGCGCAGTTCGCCAAGGTGAAAGCCGATCCGTCGCTGATCCCCGGCCTGATCGACGAATCCATACGCTACACCACGCCGGTGAAGCATTTCATGCGCTCGGCCACCGCCGACACGGAACTGCGTGGCCGCAAGATCGCCAAGGGCGACTGGCTGATGCTGTGCTACGCCTCGGGCAACCGCGACGAAGACGTGTTCGCCAATCCCAACACGTTCGACGCCACCCGCAGCCCGAACAGGCACCTCGCCTTCGGCTATGGCGGCCATGTCTGCATCGGCCAGCATCTGGCGAAGATGGAGATGCGGATTCTCTACGAAGAATTGCTGCCGCGCCTGAAGTCGGTGAAGCTGAACGGCGAGCCGAAGAATTCGCAGAGCGTCTTCGTCAGCGGCCCGAAGAAACTGCCGGTCGCGTTCGAGGCGGCCTGAAGGGAAGGTATCGATGGCCACGTCTCTCAAGCAGATGATGGAATCCGCCAACGCCGCGGTGCCGAAGATCACGCCGGCGCAGGCGCGCGAGATGATGGCGAAAGGCGGCACGCTCGTCGTGGACGTGCGCGATGCGCCGGAAGTGGAAACCACCGGCAAGGTCGCGGGCAGCATCCATGTCTCGCGCGGCATGCTGGAATTCCGCGCCGACCCGGATTCGCCCTATCACGACAGGAATTTCGCGAAGGGCAAGACCGTGATCCTCTATTGCGCGTCCGGCGGGCGCGCGGCGCTGGGCGGCAAGGCGCTGAAGGACATGGGCTACGCCAACGTCTATAACATGGGCGGGTTCAAGGATTGGGCCGAAAGCGGCGGCGCGATCGAAAAGCCGATCGAAAAAGGGATGTGACGAAGGCGATTCAATTCGTCCACTGCACGCCGAAATAAT
Source organism: Pseudomonadota bacterium (assembly GCA_018242105.1). Taxonomy (GTDB): domain Bacteria; phylum Pseudomonadota; class Alphaproteobacteria; order Micropepsales; family Micropepsaceae; genus Rhizomicrobium. The sequence goes on along the minus strand of JAFECP010000071.1, from coordinate 10,358 downwards.
AGGAGAATTCGTTCGCCGTCTGCGCGTTCTGCAATCCGCGTCCCGCGGAGAGCAGCAGGTGGTAGTTCGCGCTGAAATCGTAGACCGCGCCGATATTGAATCCGGTCGCATCCCGCCCGCCCGCGGCGTTCGCCGTCTGATGAAAGATCTCCCCGCCCAGCGCCAGATTGTCCGTCACCTGGCGCTGCAGCAGCCAGCCGGCAAACCAGTAGTTCCGGTTGCCGGCGCCGGGATTGACCCAGTACCCGCCGCCGCCATACGTGGTCCACTTGCCCCAATCCTTCTGCAGCCACAGCGGAAAATAGGCGCGCAGATGGCCCGTCCCCAATCCGCGATTCGCGTCGCCCGCCGGTATCTCCAGCAGCGGGAAGGCGCCCACCTGCCAGCCGTCGCGGCCCGGGCCGATCAGCCGGTACTTGGCGCCAAGCTCGATGTCGCCCAGGCCTGTCTGCATGCGCGCATGCGCAGGATCGTCGAATGCCACAGGCACGATGGCATGAAGCTGAAGGTCCGGCGCTGCGCCATAGTTCACTTCGACGCCGCCGAGGATGCCGCCGGTATCGCCCTGGGCATGCGTCGCCGCCGAGAATCCATAGACTTCCCAATGCCCATAATCGACCGGCACCGGATCGTCGGTGAGGAACGGCGGGCCGGCCAGCGCGGGCGAAGAAAACGCCAGCATCGCTGCGAGCGATGCAAACCTTGTTCCCCGCATGCTGTCAGCCCTCTCTAGCGCATCAGTTGAAATGCAACCGCCGCCGCCACCGTTCCGGCAACCACCGTCCAGGGCGGCGCTTTGAGGAAAGCGAGCGCGGAGAAACCCGCAAGCGCCAGCACGGCATCTCTCCACCCCAGTATCGCCGCCGTCCAGAGCGGATTGTAGAGCGCGGCCGCGAGGATGCCGACCACGGCGGCGTTCACGCCGCGCATCGCCGCCTGCGCATCCATGCGCTTGCGGAAGCCATCCCAGAACGGCAGCGCGCCCAGAAGGATCAGCATGCCCGGCAGAAAGATCGCGATCAGCGCGAGCGCCGCGCCGGCCAGATTGTCCGGCGGCACGTTGAGCACGGAGCCGAGAAACGCGGAAAAGGTGAATAGCGGGCCGGGAACGGCCTGCGCCGCGCCATATCCGGCGAGAAACACATCCGGAGAAACCCAGCCCTTGCTCACCACCGCATCGCGCAACAATGGCAGCACGACATGGCCGCCGCCGAACACCAGCGCGCCGGAGCGATAGAACGCGTCGAACACCGCGGCCGCATGGCTTTGCACGGCAAATAGTGGCAGCGCTGCGAGCAACGCGCCATACACGCATAACATCGCCACGCCGAAGCGCCGCTTTATCGGGAAAGACAGATGTCCCACCGGCGCCGCAATCGCCTGGCGGCAGAAAAAATACCCCACGCTTGCGCCGATCAGGATGGCCGCGATCTGCGCCAGCGATCCGGCGGCGAACGATACGATCAGCGCCGCAATCGCCGCGATGGCCGCGCGCCGCGCATCCGGCGTCAAGGTGCGCGCCATGCCCCACACCGCCTGCGCCACCACCGTGACGGCGACGATCTTCAAGCCGTGGATCGCCGCCTGCGCCACCACGCCCCTGAGCGACGACGCGGCTTGCGCGAAGGCGAACAGCAAAATCGCCGACGGCAAGGTGAAGCCCGTCCATGCCGCAAGCCCGCCCAAGAGCCCGGCGCGCGAAATGCCGAGCGCGAAACCCGCCTGGCTGCTGGCGGGGCCGGGCAGGAACTGGCATAGCGCGACAAGATCGGCGAATTCGCTTTCGTCGAGCCATTTGCGCCGCGTGACGAACGCCTCGCGGAAATAGCCGATATGCGCGATGGGCCCGCCGAACGAGGTGAGCCCCAGCCGCAGGAAGATCAGCAGAACCTCGAGGGCTTTCACGGGCGCGCGGCCGTCCCGCCGAAAGGGCGTCAGTTCACCGGGTCCAGAAACAGCAGCCGCGCCGTGCCCGGCGTGGTGTGGAAACGGTGCCGGTAGTCGGTGGGCGCCGCGGTTTTATCGACCGTGATGTCGGCGGCGACGGTGAAGATGCGATGGGTTTTCGGATCCAGCGTCATCGTTCGCGCGCCGAACTGCGTGGGGATCGGCGGCAGCGCTGCGAAATTCGCCGGCGATTTTTCCGCGATCGCCGAAAGCGTGCCGGCGAAGTTGGAGCTGAACGCACGGCCGAGGCCGGGATCGAAGCCCGCGCCGTCCGATCCCTGGTCTATCGGCAGCGTGGCCAGAAGCTTTCCGCTATCCGCATCCATGACCGCCATCACCTTGCTGGCGCAGGAGGCGAAGATGCGATGGTTCGCCGCGTCGAAGGCGATGCCGCGCGGCGTGGTGCAGCCCGGCACCGGCCAGTGCGCATCCACCGCGTTGGTGGCGGTATCGACGCGGACGATCTCGCCCTTCTCCGCGCCATCGACATAGAGCTTTCCGTTGCCGCCGCTCACCCCCGCTTCCAGCGCCCCGCCGCCGTCGATCGTGGCGATGACGGAATCGGTTTTGGGATCGATCACCGTGATCTTTCCGGAATCTCCGTCCATGACGAAGATGTGCCCCGTTGGCGCATCCAGCACGATGCCGTCGGCGTCGGGCTCGGCCTTGATCCGTTTGGTGACCTGCAGGGTGGCGGGATCGAACACGGCCACTTCGCCGGCCTTGCCGTCATCGGTGAAGCCCTGATGCGTCGCGTGCGAAATGGCGATGCCGTGGGTGCCGCCTGGCATGCCCGTGATGTTGCCGACGATCGCGCCGCTGGCGGCATCGACCACCGTCACCCGGTCGCCATGCGAGACATAGACCCGGTTCGAGGGGCCATCGAATGTCAGGTAGTCCCAATGATCGGGTGCGCCGAGCGGCACTGTCTTGACGATCTTGTAGGAGGCGGCATCGGCGCCGCCGGCCGTCATCGCCGCAGCGACGGCGCAGGCCAGAAAAATCTTTCGCATTGTCATGGGACCTTATGGGAGGAACGCTCGCACACGCGCAGCATCGCATTGCATGGCAGGCGCGTCACCCCGTGCCGTTACACAAATTCTCCATGTTGGAGGCGGCCGGCTATCCCGGCACGCGTTCGAAGGCCGGAATGCCTTCGGGAATCATGTGGAAGCTCTGCTTGTCGATGGTGTAGATCGCCATGCGCGGGCCGTCATATTGCTTGGGGTCGTCCAGCGTTCCCACTTTCAGCACCAGCATGCCGGGCACGCCGTTGGGATGGGTGACGATATGCGTGCCGCAATTGGCGCAGAACTCGCGCGTCACCGGCTTCTCCAGATCGCTGCGCGAGAATTTTTTCGGTTCGCCCTTGGTGTAGCGAAATCCCACGACCGGCATCAGCATGAACATGTTCGGCGCGCCGCCGGTGATATACTGGCACTCGCGGCAATGGCACTGCGCCTTCAGCATCGGCTCGCCTTCCGCCTCATAGCGCAACTGCCCGCAATAACATCCGCCGGTGAGTTTCATGGTCTTTTTCCTCAGAGCCTTTTGGCGAGTTTAGCGGCTTCGCGTTTTTCCGCATCGGCAAGATGCAATGCGCGCGCCGCGGCAAATTGCTTCCTCGCGCCATCGCGATCGCCGGACCAGAGCAGCGCCTCGCCCCATTTCAGATGCAACCGGCCCCAGTTGGGCGCGTATTTATTGGCCTCTTCGAACTTGGCGAGCGCCAGATCGGAGCGGTTCCTGGCGATCAACGCTTCGCCCCACATCTCCAGCGGATCGGCGAAATGCGGGCCTTTCCGGTTGGCGCTCGCGAACTTCGCGATGGCGCCATCGAGATCGCCCTTGCGCATGAGCATTGCGCCCCAATCGGCATAGGCGAACGGGATCGAGGGCGCCTGCTTCACGGCATCGGCGAACCAGTAATCGGCACGCGCCCAATCCTTTGCTGCGGCGGCCGCGGATGCGCGCGCGATCTGGCACGGGTAGCAATCGGCGGGGGTCGTGTCCGCGATCTTGCGCGCACTGGCCGCATCGCCTGCCAGCGCCAGCGCCATCGCGAGCATCGGCTTCGTCTCCACGCGATCGACGACCGCGGCATAAGCCTCGCCACCGGCCTGCCCAGGTGTATGCCCATGCCTGCGCGCGGCACGGACCGCGGCTGCGCCGTCTCCCTCGCTCATAGCGATGTAATAGGCCGCATCGGTGGACTCTTCCGGGTCCGATTGACCGCTAGCACGCGCGGACGCGAGAAGCGCGCGTGCTGTGGCAACATCATGACGGCGCGCCGCGTAGAGCGCCCCAGCAGAAAGATTGTTCGGCAAGCACGTCGCGCCGCATTCCGCCGCTTCCGCCGCGCCAAAATCGCCCAGCAACGCGGCGACGCGGTAAGTCGCGAGATTGTGTATGAGAACATACCCCGAGCCTTGCAGCGGCTTGGGTTGATCGCTGTCCCTTTGCGCAATCGTCGCGCGCCGTTCGGCCAGCTCAAGTTCGGTGTGGCCCAGCAAATGCGCTTCGGCCGCATATTCGTTGTGCGCCGCCGCGATCTTCGGGTCGAGCGCGAGCGAAATGCGGATGCGCTCGATGGAAAGTGGAATGTCGCCGGCAATGGAGCGCGTCAAATTGGACCATAACGAATAGCTATCCGCCTGCCTTTCGCGCCCAGTCACGGTCAGCGCATCGCGCTCCGCCTGCTTCAACGCTTCCTGCGGGCGCCCGGTGGCCCACAGATAGAGCACGACATTGCTGGGGTCGAAATGGGTAAAGACCTGTTCAGCGAGGTCCTGCTCAAGCTTGTCGAGATCGCCGGCGGGGCCGGATACATCGAGCCGCGTTCCATCCGCGAACCCCGCGTGCAGCGCGATCTTTCCATCGGGCAACTCGCGCAGCGAACCGGTCAGATGCTTTTCGTGGCCCAGCCAGCGGCGCAGCAACCGCCACGCTTCGCCGAGCGAAATTCCAGTGTCGGGAATATCGACCCGGATGTCATTGCCGTTCAGGCTCACGTCGCTCGTGTTGCTGATCGAATGGGCGAGCGTGACTTTGCGGACCTCGGACAGGCGGTTGACGAGATCGTTGGCCAGCACGTCGCCGCCCATGCCGCGGGCGGCGAAGTCGGCCGGCGCGGAAAACGAATCCACGACCAGGCCATCCGCCTCGCTCGCGTTCCACAGAAGCGCGGCCAGACCCGCAAGCACCGCCAGCCCCAAGATCACCAGAATGATACGAAACGCCCCAGAGAGCTGCTCGTTGAAGCGGCGCCAGCGCAGATGCGAGGTCTCGAACGCGTCGAGCTTCTGCAGGTTCTCGATCTGCAGATCGGCGAGGCGGCTTTGCCTGCGCAGATAGTCGTCCGCCCGTTCACGGCTGGCATTGGACAAGCCGATGCCCACCGCCGCCGGATCGGCGCCGCTGGAAGACAATAGGTCTTCCTCTTCTTCTGCCATGTGATGCGCGATGCCCCCCGTCCGCCCATCCTAGATAGAGCAGGAAGCCATGGCAGCGCGAGGCTGCCCCCTTGGCTGGACGCCGCCGGGCGTGAAATTCCTGCAAGATCAGTGGTTTATTATTTTTCCTACATTGGGCTTTACTTTCTTATTCGTTCTTACTATGTTCCAGACATGCCTATGATCCTCGCCTCAGCCGGAGATGGCCCGGTACTGAACCAACCCGTTGTTTCCCAAGATATTTCCGACTCCGCCCGGGTGCGCGGAGCCCTCGCGGCCTGCGAATCGCTGCTGGGCGATTGCGCCCGCGTGGCCGGGGACCGCGAGGAAACCAGCGCGGCCCAGATGCTGGCCGCCGCCACCGCGGCGAAGCTGGCGTCGGCGGCTGCGCTCGCCGCCTCCGCCATCGCGCGGCTGGAGGAGGCGCAGACGCACCGCCAGCTTGCCGCCGCCAAGATCGACGTCACCCGCGCC
>JAFECP010000071.1:0-4416 GCA_018242105.1 Pseudomonadota bacterium | reverse complement strand
CGCATGGCCGGAATGAGCACCGGCAAAAATCGCGGCGGCGCCCCGCGCGGCAACCGCAACGCCGTCAAATCCGGCACGCGCACGGCGCGCACGATCGCGCTGCGCCGCCAGGCGCGCGCCGTCATCCGCGAACTGAGACTCTGCGCGGCGCTCGCCCACGCGCGCGCGGCGAAAATCCGCCAATCAACTGCCGAGGAACTGCGCGTGTTCGAGGCCGGCCGCGCCCGCTTCCACCGCATCGGCCAGCCCGTTCGCGCCTGTCAGCACCTGCGCCGCATAGAACCGTGTCAGTTGCGCGCGGGCCTCATCATCCGCGCCTTTCGCCAGCAGCCAGCCGCCGACGGTGTCGCCCATCAGCTTGAGATAGGTCGCCGCCGCGCCCAGCGCACCGGGCGTGCCGCGGTTGGCGAGCATCCAGTCCGTCGCGCGTTCGCAGGCGGCGATGGCGTCGTGCAGTTGCGCGGCAAGTTTCTTGTCGGCAATCGCGGTGCTGCGCATCTCGATCAGCAGATCGCGCGCGGCCTGGCCGTTTTCCAGCCCCAGCTTGCGGCCCGCCAGATCCATCGCCTGGATTCCGTTGGTGCCTTCATAGATCGGCGTGATGCGCGCGTCGCGATAGAATTGCGCCGCGCCGGTTTCCTCGATGAAACCCGCGCCGCCATGCACCTGCACGCCGAGCGACGCCACTTCCACCGCCACATCGGTGCTCCATGCTTTGGCGATCGGCACCAGAATATCCTCGCGCAGCTTGGCGGCGTCGCGCGCATGTTCGGATTTGGCATGGTTCGCCATGTCGGAGGCAACCGCCGTGGCGTAGCAGATGGCGCGCGCGGCCTGCGTCTTGGCCGTCATCAGCGCCAGCATGCGCCGCACATCCGGCAAATCGACAATCAACGCCGTCTGGTCCTTCGACCACGGGGACCGCCCTTGCCGCCGCTCGCGCGCGTATTGCAGCGCCTTCTGCGTAGCCGCTTCCGCCACGCCCACGCCCTCCATTCCAACATTCAACCTTGCCGAGTTCATCATCAGGAACATCAGCGCCAGCCCATCGCCCGGCCTGCCGACGATCTCGCCATAAGCGCCCTCGTAACCCATCACGCAGGTGGGCGAGGCGTGAATGCCGAGCTTCTTCTCGATGGAGAGCGGGCGCACCGCATTCGCGGCGCCGAGCTTGCCGTCATCGCCGACGAGAACTTTGGGAACGAGAAAGAGCGAAATGCCTTTCACGCCCGGCGGCGCATCGGGCAGGCGCGCCAGCACGAGATGGACGATGTTGTCCGTCATGTCGTGATCGCCCCAGGTGATGAAGATCTTCTGCCCGGTGATGCGGTAGTTCGCGCCATCGGCTTCCGCCTTGCAGCGCACCAGCGCCAGATCGGACCCGGCCTGGCTTTCGGTGAGATTCATCGTTCCGGTCCATGTGCCGGAGACGAGATTCTTCAGATAGAGATCCTGCTGGCGCTTGGTGCCGTGCAGCGACAGAAGATGAATCGCGCCTTCACCGAGCAGCGGACACAGCGCGAAGCTCATATTCGCGGCATGCGCCATCTCGAACGCGGCCAGCGACAGAACTTTCGGAAGGCCTTGCCCGCCGAACGCGGAATCGGCGGCGACACTCGTCCAGCCGCCTTGCGCATATTGCTTCCACGCATCGGCGAAACCGGATGCGCTGCGCACCTTGCCGTTCTCCAGCCGCACGCCTTCGGCATCGCCGCTGCGGTTGAGCGGCGCGAGCACGCCTTCGGTGAATTGCCCCGCCGCTTCCAGAACCGCCGTGACGGTTTCCTGGTCCGCGCCTTCGAATGCGCCGGTCGCGATGAGTTCGTCCAGCCCCGCCACCTTCAGCGCATGGGCGATATCGGTCAGCGGCGCGCGGTAGGTCATCTGCTTTTCCCCGGAACTGTTCTGATTGTTTTATATCAAACCCGTCATCACCGGGCTTGTCCCGGTGACCCATTTTCCAGAGGCCGCAGCCATATCCTGCACGGCTTCTGGAAAATGGATGGCCGCCACAAGGGCGGCCATGACGGCCTGGGTATGAGCGGATTCACCCCAAACAAAACTTCATCAAATATGGATGGCGTGCCCCAGCGCGCGCAACGCGGATTCGTGGAACGCTTCGCCCAAGGTCGGATGAACGTGAATGGTGCCGGCAATATCTTCCAGCACCGCGCCCATGGAGATCGCCAGCGAGAACTCGTTCGACAGCTCACTCACATGGCTGCCCACCGCCTGAATGCCCAGCACAACATGGTCGGACTTGCGGGCGACGATGCGTACAAAACCGCCATTGTCGCCGGCGTCCATGGACAGCGCGCGGCCATTCGCCATGTAGGGAAACATGGCGACGATGGCGTCCTCGCCCGCTTCGGCGGGGCTCATGCCAGCGGAAACGATCTCCGGCTCGGTGAAGCAGACGGCGGGAATGGTGGCCGGATCGAAAGCGCGCGCGTGACCGGCAATGATCTCCGCCACGATCTCGCCCTGCGTGGCGGCGCGATGCTCCAGCATCGGCTCGCCGGTGACGTCGCCCACCGCCCAGACGTTCTTCATCGACGTGCGGCATTGGCCGTCGATCTTGATGTGGCGGCCCGCCATATCGACGGCCATGTTCTCCAGGCCCCAGCCTTCGGTGAGCGGCTTCCTGCCGACTGTGACAAGGATATTGTCGGCGGGAAGATCGAGCGCCTTGCCGTCTTTGGTTTCGACGTCGAGGCCGGTCTTGCTCGCGCCTTTCGCTTTCGCGCCGAGATGAACCGTGACGCCGTTCTTCTCCAGCCACTTCACCACCGGCTGCACCAGCGGCGCATCGTAAAGCGGCAGAATGCGATCCAGCGCTTCGACGATGGTCACTTCGCTGCCCAGCTTGCGGAAGCCGATGCCCAGTTCGAGGCCGATGTAACCCGCGCCGACGACGACCAGCTTCTTCGGCACTGTCGGCAGCGACAACGCTTCGGTGGAGGAGATCACCTTGCCGCCGAATTTCAGGAACGGCAGCTCCACCGGCACCGAGCCGGTGGCGAGGATGACGTGCTCGGCAGTGATCGTCTGCTCACCGTCCTTGGTTTTCACGGTGCAGGTCTTGCCGTCGCTGAACGTCGCCCAGCCTTCGATGACCTTCACCTTGGAGCGCTTGAGCAACCCCGCAACGCCGATGTTGAGGCGCTTGGTGATCGCATCTTTCCACTTCACCGTTTCGGCGAAGTCGATGGACGGCGCGGCTTTGAGCGAGATGCCGTTCAGCGGCTTCTGCGCCGCATGCGCCATCGCTTCATATTCCGCCGCGACATGGATGATTGCCTTGGACGGAATGCAGCCGATGTTGAGGCAGGTGCCGCCAAGCTTCGCCGCTTCCACGAGAACCGTGTCGAGGCCGAGTTGCCCGCAACGGATACCGGCGACATAGCCGCCCGGCCCGCCGCCGACGATGAGAACCTTGGTGTTGATACGTTCCGACATTTCAGACCTTACTTGCTTCAGGCGAATAGCGAATGGCGAGTAGCGAATAAAAGAAAAAGAAACCCTACTCGCTATTCGCTACTCCCTATTCGCTTACTCCATGAACAGCGTTGCCGGATGCTCCAGCAGCGCCTTGATCTTCTGGATGAACTCCGCGGCGTCATAACCGTCGACCACGCGGTGATCGAAGGAGGAGGACAGGTTCATCATCTTGCGCACCACGATCTGGCCGCCCCGCACAACCGGCCGCTCGATGATCGCGTTGGGGCCGATGATGCCCACTTCCGGATAGTTGATCACCGGCGCCGTGACCACGCCGCCAAGTGTGCCGAGGCTAGTGATAGTGATGGTCGAACCGGTCAACTCATCCTTGCCCGCCTTGTTCTCCCGCGCCGCAGTGGAAACGCGCGCCACTTCCAGCGCCGAATCCCACACATCACGGGCTTCCGCATGCTTCACCACCGGCACGATGAGGCCGTTGGCCGTCTGCGTCGCGATGCCGATGTGAACGGCGTGATAGCGATGCACCACACCGGCGTCGTCGTCAAAGTGGGCGTTGATCTGTGGATATGCGGGGAGAACCTTCACCAGCGCCCGCATCAGGAAGGGCAGCACATTCAGCTTCGGCTGATCGGCGCGTTTGGTTTGGTTGAGATGGGCGCGCAGACTTTCCAGCTCCGTCATGTCGATTTCTTCGACATAAGCGAAATGCGGGATGCGGCGCTTGGAATTCTGCATGCTCTCCGCGATCTTGCGGCGCAGGCCGATCACCTTCACCTCGTCCACGCCGTCACGTTGCACATAGGCCGAGCCGCCGCTGCGTGCGCCGAGGCCCTTGCCGCCGGACTGGATGTAAGCGTCGAGGTCTTCGTGCCCGATGCGCCCGGCGGGGCCGCTGCCCGGCACGAACTGCAATTCGATTCCCATGTCGCGAGCCCGCTGGCGCACGGCGGGCGA
>JAFECP010000070.1:23852-26171 GCA_018242105.1 Pseudomonadota bacterium | reverse complement strand
CGAGCGGATTGCTCAGGACGAAATCCTTCAACGAATTGATGCCCGTTTTCGGGGTCACGCGCTTGAGCGATTGGTTGACGCTGTGCTCGCCGCACAGGGCTTTACGACACAACTGGCACCGGAAGGCGCTGATGGCGGCGTGGATATTGTCGGCGGCAAAGGTCCACTCGGTCTGGAAGCGCCAAGAATCTGCGTACAAGTAAAATCCAGCGATGGGCCCACTGACGTGAGCGTGCTTCGGCAAATGCAGGGTGTTCTATCGACCTTCGGAGCCGAGCTGGGCCTCATAGTCTCTTGGGGAGGATTTAAGCGATCCGTTTTGCAGGAATCGCGCAGGCACTTTTTCAAGATTCGGCTTTGGGACGCAGGTGATTTGATAAGCGCCGTTTTGGAAAACTATGAGCGTTTGCCGGGAGATATTCGGAAAGACTTGCCGCTAAAACCTATCTGGACGCTCGTAAAAGATGAAGATTGAACGACATCTCTTTTTTGAAGCGCTCCGTCGAGTCGAAATCTACAAATGTAGTTTCACGTCCATGCGCTGATGCAGCACGCGCAGGATATGCAGCGCGTCGCCCGCCACACGGTAAAAGATGACATGCCGCCCAACAGGCAGGCAGCGATAGGAGGTGCCAAGATCGTTGCGCGGCGCACCCAACTCCGGCCACTGGCGCAAATTTCCGAAGCGTTCGCGCAGCGCCGCGAGATAGCGGTCGCGCCTCTCGCACCCCATTCCCGCTTACTGTAACGCGCGATGGCCTTCAGGTCGCGGCGCGCATCCGGCGAAACGATAAGCCGCATTTAGAGACGCGCGAAGAAGGCGTCGATGTCCGCCTCATCGTTGAGGATCGCGCCCTTGCCCGCGGCGATATCGCCTTCGGCCTTCACCAGCGCGGCTTTCAGCCGTTTGAGCTTCACGCGGCGGATTTCCTCGCTCTCCTTCATCATTCGCAACGCCTCGCGGATAACTTCGCTGGCGTTGTTGTAGAGGCCGGATTCGACCTTTTGCTGCACCAGTTTTTCCAGCGCGGGCGTGAGGGAGACGTTCATGGCACTTCTTTCCTAGCCTTGAAGTGGCGAAGACAGACTTTGCCAAAGATTGTTATCCTCGGCAATATCCCCAGACGTCACTCCTGACAGAGTTTGTCAGTGCGGCGGTATCGATGATTAGAAGCTGAACGTGCTGGTCAAAATCCAGCGCACATTTCTGTCCGGCGCGTAGATCGGAAGCTCGGCCACTTCCTGGCGCAGGATTTCGCGGCCGTTCCCGACCAGTATCTGCTCGACGATCCCCGGCCGGTTGCGCGCGATCGCGGCTCTGGCGCCGGCCAGCAGCATTTCGCCGTCGCGCGGCTCGCCTGCGAAAATCTCCGACATGCGCGCGCCATCCAGATCGCGGCCGAAATATTCCGCCATCGCCGAGCCCGCCAGACGGATATGCGCGTCGGCCCAGTCGCGAACCGGTTCGGCCACCACCAGATCGGGCAGAAGTGGCGCAATGCCAGATGCGGGAACGTCGCGGCCCATGCGCAAACCGCCACGGGCTTCGCATGCCTGCCAATAGGCGATGAGACGGATCGTGGAGGGATGCATCGGCACGTTGATGCCCCGGATCCGGTGCTCCAACCCGCTACGCGCGCGTTCGGCGCCCCGCGCCTGCAACATGACCATGGCGCTCCCCCACTCCCCAGCAGAAGCGGAAACTATCGCGCTGCGGCGGTTTCGGGGCCGTTAAAGAATGCTAGACCTGCCGCCCGACGCTGCTGACACGCCGTGTCAGGAGCATGGCAGCAGAAGGGCTGCAAAAGCGGCCTATCTCACCTATATTGCGGGCATGGCGCACAACAACGGCATGATTCCCCGCAACAAGCGGAGCAAGGCGGAGCGTGGTCTGTCCGACAATGCGCGCAAGTTCCGCGGCGCGGTGGAGCATGTGCCGATCCCGGCGGCGGGAACCGCGTACGATCCTGCCCCGCCCGCCGCGTCCGGACTCGATCTGCCGATGCATGGCGGGACGGGCGCGGAGATGGCTGGCTTCGTGCCGCATCGCCCCGCGCGGCCCGCGAAATCCGAAGGCGGCAAGAAGTTCAAGCTCGTCAGCGAATACGAACCCGCGGGCGATCAGCCAACGGCCATTAAAGAACTCGTCGGCGGGTTGAAGAACCCCGATGTCGTCAACCACGGCGTCATCGGCGAGCGCGATCAGGTGCTGCTCGGCGTCACCGGGTCCGGCAAGACCTTCACGATGGCCAAGATCATCGAGGCGACGGGCCGCCCCGCCCTCATCCTCGCGCCGAACAAGACGCTGGCGGCGCAGCT
>JAFECP010000070.1:23276-23789 GCA_018242105.1 Pseudomonadota bacterium | reverse complement strand
ACCGACACCTATATCGAGAAGGACTCCTCCATCAACGAAGAGATCGACCGCATGCGCCATTCGGCGACGCGCGCGATCCTGGAGCGCGACGACGTCATCATCGTCGCGTCGGTGTCCTGCATCTACGGTATCGGCTCGGTCGAGACCTATAGCGGCACCGCCGTCACCATCGCCAAGGGCCAGCGGCTGGACCGCAACGAGCTGATGCGCGATCTCTCCGCGCTGCAATACCGCCGCAACGACGCCGCCTTCGCGCGCGGCACCTTTCGCGTGCGCGGCGACACCATCGACCTCTTCCCCGCGCATTATGAAGACCGCGCCTGGCGCATCGAGCTTTTCGGCGACGAGGTAGACAATATCAGCGAGTTCGATCCGCTGACCGGCAAGAACGCGGGGCAGCTTCCCAGCGTGAAAGTCTATGCCAACTCGCACTATGTCACGCCGCGGCCCACGCTGGCGCAGGCGATGAAGGGCATCAAGCAGGAACTGATCGTCCGCCTCGAAGACTTCCGC
>JAFECP010000070.1:4510-23211 GCA_018242105.1 Pseudomonadota bacterium | reverse complement strand
CGCAAACCCGGCGAGCCGCCGCCGACCCTGTTCGAATACCTCCCCGACGATGCGCTCGTCTTCGCCGACGAAAGCCATGTCACCGTTCCGCAGATCGGCGCGATGTACAAAGGCGACTACCGCCGCAAGTTCACGCTCAGCGAATACGGCTTCCGCCTGCCGAGCTGCATCGACAACCGCCCGCTGAAATTCGAGGAGTGGGACGCGATGCGCCCCGCCACCGTCTATGTCAGCGCCACACCCGGCCCGTGGGAGCTGGAGCGCACCGGCGGCATCTTCGCCGAACAGGTCATCCGCCCCACCGGTCTCATTGATCCCCCGGTCGAGGTGCGCCCGGTGGAAACGCAGGTCGACGACCTCATCGCCGAATGTCACACGCTGGCCAAGCGCGGCTATCGCGCGCTCGTCACCACGCTGACGAAGAAGATGGCGGAAGACCTCACCGAATATATGCACGAACAGGGCATCCGCGTGCGTTACATGCATAGCGACGTGGAAACGCTGGAGCGCATCGAGATCATCNNCTCGGCGCGTTCGACGTGCTCATCGGCATCAACTTGTTGCGCGAAGGCCTCGACATTCCCGAATGCGCGCTGGTCGCGATCCTGGATGCGGACAAGGAAGGCTTCCTGCGCAGCGAAACCTCGCTGATCCAGACCATCGGCCGCGCCGCGCGCAATGTGGACGGCAAGGTGATCCTCTATGCCGACAAGATCACCGGCTCGATGGAGCGCGCGATGGCCGAAACCAGCCGCCGCCGCACCAAGCAGGAAGCGTATAACAAGGAACACGGCATCACGCCGCAAAGCGTGAAGAAGAACATCGCCGATATTATGGGTTCGATGTATGAGCGCGACCACGTGATGGTGGATGCGGGCCTCAGCGACGAGAGCCGCGAGTTCATCGGCCACAACATCAAGGCGCATATCCAGGATCTGGAAAAGCAGATGCGCGAAGCCGCCGGCAACCTCGAATTCGAAACCGCCGCCCGCCTGCGCGACGAACTCAAGCGGCTTCAAGCCACCGAACTCGCCATCGCCGACGACCCGTTCGCAAGACAAAGCGCCGTGGACAAGGCGGTGGACGACGCCTTCCTCAGCGCGGTGCGCGATGGTGCGGGCGACGACGGCGGGAAAGCCTCACGCGGAAAGGGTTCGCGAAAGCGGCTGCAGCGCGCGAGTAGGCCGGGCGTGCCGAAGACGTTTGGGAGTAGGAGCAGGTAATCGCTCAAGCTTGGATCAAGAGCTATCCGCCGGCTTTGACTCCTAGTTTCCCCAGAAGGTCCGTGAGCTTCGCCAGATTTAGCATATTTCCGTCTTCCGCTTCATCTGCATCCGGAGACTCAATTCGCCACGCCTTTTCCGCAACGGAATCTAACATGATCGTTAGCAGCTTCTTCTTCTGTTCGTCGTCGCCATTCGTTTCAATTTCCTTCTTGAAGCTCATATAGAGCTCCATCACACGTTGCTTGTGGTTGTACTGTTCATAGAGTTTTCGATTGAGTCTCAGAGAGGCAAAACCGAATGCGCTTAATGTAGCCAGAGGAACGGCAATTAGGAATCTGAGAGCTATCAAGCGCGCATCAGGAATGGGCATATGGCCAAATTCAATTTGCTGGATCAAATCCCATGTGCCTTTGGCCAACAGAATAAGCGGCCCCATAAACAGCACATAAAAGAATAAAGTCGAAACCCAAGCCCAAGGGTTGTATCCAAACCACTTGTTCCATCTGCTCAACTTTTCGGTAGCAGATACATCCTGCCGCATAGGCGTTGGAGCGTAACGCGCTTTGGCGTCGAAGTAGGTCCAAGCCAATCCGGCAGCGCCTGCTGACGGCAGCAATCTTAAAACCTCGTCCTTTAATGAGTCATATAGCTGTTTAAAACTCACCGCAAACTCGCCTCTTTGCGAGGAGGCCTCTTTCGAGGTGGCTGCCATAAAATCATCGATGGACCGAACGGACTCATCTTTGTGTTTCCGTACCTCGCCGAGCATTGCATCGATTTGAGCCCGCAGTTCTATAACTTCATCGCGCACACTCTTTCTATCATCTGACGTCTCCAGGAGAGTTCTACGTAGGGCCGATACTTCCTCGTGCGACTGGTTGATCTCTGTTATCTTGCCTTCCAGTTCCGCTTGCTTCCTCACAAGCGCGTCATACTGCTCGCCGGAAGTCGAATTGAGATTCGCAAATCTTTCCTTAGTGCGCCCAACTTCCTCCAAAAACGCTTTTATGGCGCTGGCATCGCTTTCAGAGTTTTGTTTTGTGTTTGCGATATCCTCGGATGCTGCGCGAACTTCATCCGCTTGAGATTTCAAGTCTGAAATCTGCTTAGCGACATCAGCATGTTCGCCAGCGAGCTTTTCTGATAACTGCTGCGCGCTCGCTCTAAGCGAATCTACTTCGCCTTTTGCCTGAGAAATTACTGCCTGATCGGCAATTGAGGATTGCTGTAGAGTTTCGATGCTCCCTTTAGAAGTCGCAACAGCTGTTTTCGTCGTATCGATTTCAGTCTGAGTTTGCCGCGCACTTTCAAGAATTGACGCAATTGCGCCGCGATCAGTTTCGAGGGCAGTCTTTGTATTAGAAACATCGCTTTTGAGGGCATCGGTCTCTGCAATAAGTGCGTTGGCTTTGTTTGCGCCCTCTACTAACGAGTTCTGTACGTTAGAAAATGCTGCATCAAAACTCGACTTTTTCGATTGAGCGTCCTCAAGAATTTTCTGCAGTTCAGGCCCTATGGAATTCGCACCTGATTGGCTTGGAGAACTTGGCTCGGACATAAATCACCTTCAAAAAATAATTCAGACTCAGCGATTATCATGAATGTACTGTGTTTGTTCCACCACTTTTAAGGCCGATCGGCGATTTACTTGTGCATTACACTTGGCCGGGCCGAAATCCGGCGAGAGCGAACTTATTTCGACGCGGGCATTCGGGTTGGCTATTTATTTGGACTATGAAGCTCGGATTTGAAGAAGCCCCAACGCACTATCAAAGCGGCTCTCAAAGCGCTCGCTTCTGGACGGAGGCTTGGGTTCACAATCAAGTCTATTGCCCGAATTGCGGGCAACCCAGCCTCAGCAAATACGAAAACAACCGGCCAGTCGCCGATTTCCACTGTGGTTCATGCCGCGAGGAATACGAACTCAAGAGTCAGAAGACGCCGTTTGGCGCGAAGATCGTGGACGGAGCCTACCGCACCATGTGTGAGCGGTTGGCCGCGAGCGACAATCCAAATCTCATGCTGATGAGCTATGACCTGAAATCCCTCAGCGTGAAAAATCTCTGCGTCGTTCCGAAGCACTTCTTCGTGCGGGACATCATCGAAGAACGCAAGCCGCTCGCGCCGACGGCACGGCGCGCAGGATGGGTGGGCTGCAACATCCTGCTCAACCGCGTTCCGGAGTCCGGAAAGATATTTTTCGTCCGAAACGGAGAACCGCTTTCAAAAGAGAGTGTCCTCGACAAATGGCGGCAAACGCTTTTCCTCCGCAACGAAAGTATGGAGGGACGAGGTTGGTTGATCGAGGTTATGAAATGCGTCGATCTGATTGGAAAGCGCGAGTTCGATTTGGAACGAGTCTATGC
The DNA here is from genome assembly GCA_018242105.1 of Pseudomonadota bacterium. GTDB lineage: Bacteria > Pseudomonadota > Alphaproteobacteria > Micropepsales > Micropepsaceae > Rhizomicrobium. The sequence continues at coordinate 19,619 of JAFECP010000070.1, read as the reverse complement.
GTTTGAGACGCGACTGAGCCAAATCTATCCGCACAACAACAACGTCAAGCCCAAGATAAGGCAGCAACTACAAGTGCTGCGCGACAATGGTTATCTGGAATTCGTATCGCGTGGTCACTACCGTCTTAGCGCTTCGCGCTAGGCGGTGTTTGATTTTGTTGCGGCTTCGCCGCAGGCACATCTTCGCTATGAAACGGTGATATGTGCCGACATCCGCAATGCGGACAATCGTCGTCGCAGGTCGCATCCCACATATCGGTCCAATCTTTTTCGCAACGCGGACAGCGATAGTAATTGATGAAGAGCATTTTCTGGCTCCGCTTTGGCAAAGGAAAAGCTATCGGCGCGCGTCGTGCAAAGTTTGTCGGAGGGCGATTTTGGTTGCGGCATAGGATCCCAACGAAATGTCACTTCGTTCTAAAAAGCCTTCCCAAAAACCTCCCCGCCTCCTCGCTGATCCCGCCGATCTTGTTGGTGGCCTGGCGGGTGAACTTGAAATCGAGTTCGGCCTGCGGCGAGCCGTCGGTCACGCCGCGCCACGGCTTTAGCTGTTCGCGGCCGAAGGCGCGTTTCGCCAGCGCGGTGCGCGTCACGGTGATGCTCACGCAGGCTTGACGGCGATATCTCATTTATGAGATATATCAAAAATGAGCTGGACGGTTGTCTTCGCAAATGACGTGGCCGAGGCAGAAGTTAACGCGCTGCCTGAGGACATGCAGATGCGCTTTGGACGGATCGCGCGATTGATCGCGGAATCCGGCCTGATGGCGATGCGCGAACCCTATGTGAAGCATCTGACCGGAAAACTCTGGGAAATGCGGATATCGGGCAGAGACGGTATCGCGCGCTCGATTTATGTCACGGCGTCGGGTCAACGCGCGATCGTGTTGCGCACCTTCCTCAAGAAAACCCAGCAAACGCCGCCGCGCGAGATCGCACTCGCCATGAAGCGGATGAAGGAGATTTTGGAATGAAAAACGTCGAGACCTGGCTCAAGGAAAAACTCAAGAACCCGAAGTTCAAGAAAGAATACGACGCGCTGGACGAGGAGTTCGCCCTGATCGGCGAACTGCTCAAGGCCCGCACGCGCGCGAAGCTCACGCAAGCGCAGGTCGCCAAGCGCATGGGCACCTCGCAATCCGCCGTGGCGCGGATGGAGAGCGGGCGTGCGCCGTCCATGGCCTCCTTGCGCAAATACGCCAAGGCCACCGGCAGCAAGATTGAGATCAGGCTGAAAGCGGGTTGAACGGGCCTGGAAAGAGCGTCCGCAAAAGCCTCTCTGTTATTCGCGGCTGAGGGCGGCCGCGCGCGCAAAAAAGGGCGCGAGATGCTCGCGCCCTTTCTGTCTTTGGCCGCAGCGGAATGAAGATCGCCGCCATTCCTCCAAAGCATGATCTGATTGCGTTGAATCAGATCATGCTCCAGATTTTTTGCGTGCCGCGCGATTTGCGGGTGAACCGCTTCACCCGATTGCGCTCTAGAAATACGACCAGTGGCAGTTGTCGCCGTCTTCGTCGCAGACCCATGTGCGATGGTAGTCGCGATCGCGCCAATAGGCGCTGCCGGTGTAGTAATGGCGGCGGTAATCGTCGCGGTCGTAAACCGAGATCGTGCGGCAGAAATCGCCGTCGTCATCGCAGCGCACGACGCGGCAGGAATCGCCGAAGCAGCGCGTGGTGGTGTAGGCCGCGGATGCAGAACCCGTGCCCGCAACGATGGCGCCAAGGCCCATCAGGCCGGCGAGGACAGTTGTTTTCAGAACGTGTTTCATAACGCGTCTCCGTTTTCTTCTCACGCTTACCCGCCTCCCATGCTAACGACGCGGTTTCCCGCGCCGCGTTCCGCGGTTCCCGGTTACGATTTTTGGGCAAAGTTGTGATGCGGGTGCAGAGCGCGCGGACCACGCGCGTTCATCTGGATGAACGGGCGGCGAGCTCGCGCAACACGCAAATGGGCGATTTCTGCGCTCGGTAGTGGGTCAGTTTGAAAATGGCCGGGATTGACTTAGCACAAAGCCTGCGCCCACGTTTGACCGTCAAACTTGGGACCATGCAGCCATGCCCCGCCGCCCCAGCCTTCCCAAAGACCCCAGCCAGCGGGCTAAGACCCTGCTGGACATGGCGACCGGCGATAAATCAAAGCCCGAAGCCACAAACCTCTCAGCCGCCCAAGAGTTCGCAAGGAAAGGTGGTCTCAAGGGCGGTAAAGCTAGGGCAGTTGCATTGGATAAAGAGACACGTTCTAGTATTGCCCGGGAAGCGGCCAAGCGCCGCTGGGGGCCAAAGCGTGGACACGATTAAATGTAACGGCGTCATTGAAATGATGCTTAGCCAAGGCAATGTGGCCATTGGCAAGATCTTCGACTCCGATGTCCTCTTTCTCAAATCTTCGATGTACCCACCGCTAGACGATGCGGTGAAGCACGAGATTGAAGAAATGAAGGCCTTGAAGGGTAAGGATAAGTCGAAGGACAAACTCACCGTAATTGTTGAAACGAACGGCGGCTATGTCGAGACCGTTGAGCGGATCGTGAGCGTTTTCCGACAGCACTATGCATCTGTCGAATATGTGGTCCCAAATTATGCCTATTCTGCAGGCACAATCTTGGTTCTGTCTGGCGACGAACTCTACATGGACTACTATTCCGTCTTAGGGCCGATTGACCCACAGATTGGCTCTGACGATGGCAACGCTAGCGTTCCTGGCATGGGATATTTGGCGAAATTCGAGGAATTGGTTTCTCAGATCAACGACACGTCAAAATCTGCGGACGAAATTCGCGCGCAAACCGCCTATCTCATCAAGCGGTTTGATCCGGCAAATTTGTTCACGATCGAGCAAGCAATCGAGCATTCAAAGGCGCTGCTTCGTGACTGGTTGCCAAAATACAAGTTCAAGGCGTGGACGGTTAAGGAAACTTCTGGAGCGCCGGTCACCGATGCGGACCGCAAGCAGCGTGCGGATGAGATCGCGGACGCCCTCGGCAATGCCAAGCATTGGCATTCTCATGGTCGAGGCGTTGGCATCAAAGAGTTAACGGATGATTTGATAAAATTAAAAGTTAAAAACTTCGGTGAAAACGCAACACTCAATCAGAACCTTTCGCAGTACTATGGGTTATTGACGGACTACATGGCTAAAAATCGCCATACGAGTGCGCTACATTCCAAGCGTGGATTGAGGAGGCTGTCATGAATCGCTTTTCAGATTTGCTTGAAGCCCTCAAAGGGCGTCTAGGGGACGACGCATTCAAGGAACTGCTTGAAAGCGTTGATAAAATGGATGTTTCTTCGGCCCCTGAAAAGGAGCCAGCAGTGCGCTTGCCTTATTCAAGCGATCCCATCCCACTTGGAGAGCCGTGGGCTAACTGACCTTTCATGCTTGACAGACAAGCATGAAAGGTCCATTTGAGAGGGCATGAACAGGCTCTCTTCCGAAGATCGCGCGCGCATTCTCCACCTGCTTTGCGAAGGCAATTCGATCCGCGCCACTGTGCGGCTCACAGGCGCTTCCAAGAACACAATCGCGAAACTTCTGGCCACGGCAGGCCAAGCCTGCATGGCCTATCAGGATCGCGTTCTGGTCAATCTCAACTGCAAAAGGATTGAGGTTGATGAGTTGTGGAGTTTTGTAGGGGCAAAGCAAAAGAACGTTCCCGAAGGCAAGCAAGATGAAATGGGTGACGTTTGGACGTGGGTTGCGATCTGCGCCGAAAGCAAACTTGTTCCCGCGTGGTATATCGGAGGCCGCGACAGCGAAGCCGCTATGTCCTTCATGGACAATCTGGCGAAGCGTTTAGCGCAGCGCATCCAACTTACAAGCGACGGCCACAAACCATACATTGAAGCGGTCGAAGGTGCATTCGGCGCAGATATTGATTATGCGATGCTGGTCAAGATTTACGGCCCCTCGCCAGAAGGCCCGCAGCGCCGCTACAGCCCCGCCGAATGCCTTGGCGCAAAGAAACAGCGCATTGAAGGAAAGCCCGATTTATCAAAGGTCAGCACGTCATACGCAGAGCGTAACAACGGCATCATTCGCCAGCACTGCAAACGCTATGCGCGTCTCACGCAGGCATTTTCAAAGAAGATCGAAAACCATGTTTACGCCTTCGCCCTTCACACGATGTACCATAATTTCGTGAAGATCAGCGGCGCGCACCGCATGACCCCGGCCATGAAGGTCGGAGTTACTGGCAAGCTCTGGGAAATGCCCGATTTGGTTGCTATGATCGAAGAATGGGAAAAAGCCCAAACAGCTTCGGATATGTAGAGGTCAAATGGGAGGATTTCCGTAGCCTTCCTAGGATATTTGGCCTCGCGTTCGGGCTAGGAGTTTTTGGTTCTCTGATAGCCGCCCCTTTTGAACTTTTGGGCACTCCCCGCCCGCACATTTGGCTTCTCCTGTTTTTCTTCCCCTTTTTCGTCGGCTTCGCATCGGCTGGGTTTGCGCTGTTGGTTTTTACCGTCACAGCCATTGTGCAGCGCCTTCAAAAAATCTGGCACCCAAACTGACCCACTACCCTGCGCTCGAACCCCTTGATTTGTTCTTTTTTCGTTCTTACACTCGGAGATCTTCGTTTGTGCCGAAAACCTGCGGGGTCCGGCAGCGGGAAAGATGTGCTCGCGCATATTTTCCCGGAGAAGCAGGGGGAGAGGGGGAGGGGGTATCGCAAACCGTGAAAACGACTGCTCTGCCCGCTCCCAAACCACAAGATGTTGAAAAGAGGAGAAAACGGAATCGAAAAAACCGGCAAACAACCCGGCTAGCGCGGCCGCTCATTTAAGCCAACCGCTTACGCCGCTTCGCTGGCCCCGTTCAGCCAGGCTTCGGCTTTCTCCGGATAGATGGCCCAGACTTCGCCGGCCTTCTCCTTCGGGCGGAAAAACAGCGCCGTCGCCGGATTGGCATTGCCGCTGCGCACCGCGTCGCCTTCGCAGAATTTGCGGAACGCGCGCTCCACATCGTCCTCGAATTTCGGGGTCACTTCGCGATTGGCTTTCTCGGCGCGCTGGCGCATCGCCCGCATCACGCTCCAGCGGCGAAGGCCCGCCTTGTTGGCAGTAAGAACCGCAATGAGATCCAGAAGCAGAGTCTGGTCGGCGCGCATGCGCGAGGGGGTGCGGTCGAGCATATCGGTGTAGGTCATGGCGTTGCTTTTCCATCACGATGCATTCCTGCGCAAGGTGGCGAATCCGCGCGCATTGCATCGAGGCTGCCGCTGTTCGTTAAGGTGTGAGAAAGCAATAGCGGGAAAAGCCCGGAAATTCAAGGTTTCCGGGCTAATTATGGCAGAATAAGGCAACGCCCGTCGCATGTGCGTTGTTATTTAAGGGCTTTGCGGCTATAGAGCGGCCACGTGGTTCTTATGTCCGTCAGACGAAGCGCTCCAGTGAATACGACTCGCCTTGCAGCGCGCCGGACGAAACGGAATTCTTTCGCCAAACTGATGATCTGAAGTTTTCCACGCGCGTTCACACAGTCGTGTGCACGCAACCCGATGATGCAAAGGAAAACGCAAATGACCATCGGCACCGTGAAGTTCTTCAACACCTCCAAGGGCTTTGGTTTCATCGCGCCGGACGGCGGCGGCAAGGACGTGTTCGTCCACGCCACAGCCGTCGAAGCCGCCGGCATGCGCTCGCTCAACGAAGGCCAGAAGGTCTCGTTCGACACGCAGCCGGACGCGCGGGGCGCCAAGGCGGTCAACCTGAAGGCCGTTTAATCGCTTTCGGTTGAATGCATAAAACAGGCGGCGCGGAAATCCTCGCCGCCTGTTTCGTTTTTCGGCTACAGCAGGTCGCGCACCAATTCCGGCGGGCGGCAGAGCCTGGCACCCTTCGGCGTCACCACGATGGGCCGGTTGAGCAGGATGGGATGGGCGGCGACCGCATCCAGCACGGCATCATCGCCCGCATCTGCCAGTTTGAGTTCGGCATAGACAGCTTCTTTTGTGCGAACGATATGGCGCAGCGGCACATCCAGCTTTTTGACGAGCGCTGCGAGTTCGGCTTTCGAAAGCGGCGTCTTCAGATATTCGACGATAACCGGCTCGATACCCAGCGCGCGGATAATCTCCAGCGCCCTGTGCGAATTGCTGCAACCCGGATTGTGGTGAATCGTGACGGTCATGATCCCAGGACGCTAAACGCTTCGGCAATGAAGAATATCTGCCATATGAGATTGGCGGTCACGAACACAATATGGAATTTGCGGTTGGCGGTGAAGATCGCCACCAGCGACAGCAGCACATAAGCCGGCGCCTGCACCCAATAATCCCAACTATATTGCGCCGCGTGATGCGCCCCCTTGATCAGCGTATCGACCACATCGAACAGATTCACGCTGGCCAGAACACTGAAAAACCAGGCTCTGCGACGCATGAAGTAATCGCCGTAACCGGCATATTCGGAAACGTTGTCCGGATAGAGCAATGCAGTGAGCAGAAAAAGCTGCAGCGCGAACATCAACAGGAAGACATAAAGTGCGAAGGTCCAGATCGCGATGGCGCCCAGCCAGAATTCCCACCACCAGAAATGGATCAACAAGAGCAGGACCGAGAACGACCACATCAGGTGGATCGCATCCGGTTTCAGCGTCTCCGGATGCTGCACGAAACGAACGAGGCCGCTAAGCAACCGCGCCAGGCTCAAGCTGATCACGAAACCCAGAATCAGCCGGATATGCGTGAATGCGTCTGGCAAATGCGCGGCCGTTTGTTCCATGCCAAAACCTAACCGATTCCGCCGCTCAATTTGTTCTCTAAAAGTTCCGAATTATCATTGTTTCGGGAAGGCGGCGGACCTATATTTGGCTCTACGTGGTTCTTACGTCCCTGACCGACGAAGCGCTCCTGTTGATACGACCCGCTTCGTTGCGCGCCGAACCAAACGGACCTCTTCCAAGCCTGAGACTTCCGTATTCCACGTTCGTGAACGCGATATCCGCGTGCGCGGCACTCAATGACTTAAGGACCTGAAATGACGATCGGAACCGTGAAGTTCTTCAATACCGCAAAGGGCTTTGGCTTCATCTCGCCGGAAGGCGGCGGAAAGGACGTATTCGTCCACGCGACCGCTGTGGAAGCGTCGGGCATGCGCACGCTGAACGAGGGCCAGAAGGTTTCGTTCGATGTGGTGCCGGATGCCCGCGGCGCCAAAGCGGCCAATCTCAAGGCCGTCTGAGAACAGGGCGGCGGATGACGCCCCTTGGCGCGCCATCCGCCTTCGCCCGCGAAAGGAGGCCCCTATGGCCGATACAAGATCGACGCAGGAGCGCGATGCCGCCCGAACCCGCGCACAGAACCATTTTGCGAAGGCCGAGCAGCGTGACGTTCTCGTCCGCGAAGAGCTCGCCCGCGAACGCGCCGCCACCGATGCCAAGACGGCCAAGCTGCGCGCCCTGCGCATGGCAAAGGAAGAGGAAGACCGCATTGCGGCCGAAAAAGAACCCTCACCAGCCGTGAAACCCAAAGTTGCGAAGATTCGCCGTATCAAAACCGGCTGATGGATCTGATTTTCGGGCCTTCAGAGCCGCTTTTCCCGCCCGATTGCGATTTATCCCCAAGCCGCGTATAGGGGTAAAACGCAGACGGCGTCACGCCACGGAAGAAGCGCACTCGTTGTTTGAATCCTGCACGCCTGATGTGCGCGCCCGGACGAGACGATCGAATAACCCCTTCCCGATGAGAAGCGTCGCCAGCGTTCACGAACGGCATGTCGCCGTGCGTGAAATCCATCAAGTGACTAGGAAGACGTGAAATGACGACTGGAACCGTGAAGTTCTTCAATACCACCAAGGGCTTCGGCTTTATCTCCCCGGAAGGCGGCGGCAAGGACGTGTTCGTGCATGTGACGGCGCTGCAGGCTGCCGGTCTGCGCACGTTGAACGAAGGCCAGCAGGTCTCGTTCGACATCCAACCGGATGCGCGCGGCTCGAAGGCTGTCAATCTCAAGGCCCTCTAGGAGCCTTCGAGTTGAAACAGAACGGACGGCGGGATCGCTCCCGCCGTCCGTTTCTTTTTGAGAGCCGCCTCACTGGCCCGGCGGTATCGGATACTGGATGACAACACGCTTCTGTCCGCTGGATGGCGGCGTGAAGGTGGCGCTCTTCTCGCCAGCGCCCGGCTGATCGGTCATTGTCGCGGCGATCTTGTAGGTGGTACCCGGCTTCAGGTTCTTGAACAGCACCCAGGCGCCGGAGCAGTCGAATGTCGCCAGTGCCTTACCGCCTTGGCTGAGCGTGACGTGCGCACCGGCGAGATATTGTGCGCCGCCATTCGAGAATTCGACGCGGATCGGATATTCGGCCCAGCGCGGATCGCTCTTGGCCGCATCGCCGATACCGCTGCACGCGGTTTCGATGCCGTTGACGGTGATCGGCTGATCCATCGGCAGTGGATCGGCATTCGCGGGCCAGATCAGGCCTGCCGTGGCGCCGAGCGCAACCGCAGCGATCGCAAGATGAACGAATTTCATAAAACCCTCCAAGCATTGGCGCGGCATCGCCGCTCCCCGCACATCAAACGTGAATATGGGAACTTTGGTTCCCCGTTGTTCGCGGCAGGGGTATGCGCTTTTCGAAAAGCGTATGAAATCAAAGCATTTCCGCGCCCAGTCCCGCCGCAGAAGGGGGGCGCGAAGCACGCATGGACGAATCTGGCATTGTCCGGCTCGCCAAATCAGGGGAGCGCCATGCCAATACTTCATCAGATGCCGGTATCGGGCAATTGCTACAAAATCCGTCTCGCCGCACGGCAGCTCGGCATATCGCTACAGTTCAAGGATTATCCGCTTCACGACGGGATGACGCGCAAACCCGAATTCCTCTCGAAAAACCCCAATGGCCGCGTGCCGTTGCTGGAGTTCGAAGACGGGCGTGTTCTTCCGGAATCCGGCGCGATCCTTTGGTATCTGAGCGAAGGCACAAAGCTTCAGCCTTCGGATGCGTGGGGCCGTGCGCAGGCGCTGCAATGGATGTTCTTCGAGCAATACAGCCACGAGCCTTACATCGCCGTCGCGCGCTTCATCAAACGTTACGGCACGCCGGACATTCAAGAGCGGCGCAAAGGCGAATGGCCCATGCTCATCGAACGGGGAAATGCGGCGCTTGCCGTCATGGAACAGCATCTAAAGTCGAACGACTGGTTTGCCGGTGGCCGCTACTCGATCGCTGACATCGCGCTTTATGGCTACACCCATTGCGCCGATGAAGGCGGTTTCGACCTCGCGAAATATTCCGCGATCCACGCATGGATGGCGCGTGTTGCGGCGCAACCGGGTTATGTTCCGCTCTGAGAAAACGGCTGCGGGCCTTTCGGCCGGCATAACGGGTGTCGTGGCCCGTTGTAGGCTTCTTCCGTCGGAGCGCGATTCGACGCTTCACCGGGAGGGATTTTCCAAATGGACATAACACGCAAACTTGTGGCCGAATTCATTGGCACGTTCTGGCTTGTGTTGGGCGGATGCGGCAGCGCCGTGCTCGCTGCCGCGCTCCCCGATATCGGCATAGGCTATGCTGGCGTCGCCCTGGCGTTCGGGCTGACCGTGCTGACCGGCGCTTATGCGTTCGGTCATATCTCCGGCGCGCATTTCAATCCCGCGGTGACCTTCGGCATCTTCACAGCCGGCCGCATGCCGTTCCGCGAAGTCATTCCCTATTGGATCGCGCAAGTGGCCGGCGCCATCGTTGCGGGCGCGGTGCTTTATGCCATCGCATCGGGCAACGCCGGGTTCGACGCAACAGCAGGCTTTGCATCCAACGGCTATGCCGAACATTCGCCGCAAGGCTACACGATGGAAGCGGCGTTGATCTGCGAGATCGTGATGACTTTCATGTTCCTGCTCGTCATTCTGGGCGCAACGTCGCCGCGCGCACCGGCGGGCTTCGCGCCGCTCGCCATCGGCCTGGCGCTCACACTAATCCACCTGATCTCCATTCCAGTCACCAACACGTCGGTCAATCCCGCGCGCTCCACCGGGGTGGCGATCTTCCAGGGGGGCTGGGCGGTTTCGCAGCTTTGGCTGTTCTGGCTGGCGCCACTGGTAGGCGGTGGATTGGCGGGCGTCGTCAACCGCTGGCTTGCCAACGAACCGCTCGTGCCGCTGCAGAGTAAAATGTAGGCAGTTTCGTTCCTTGCCTTTGCCTGGGCCGCATCCTTCTATGGGGCTCAGGCAAGGCAAGGTGACTTTTTGGGTCTGCAACCCACGCTTCGGATCGACCTGATCGACGGTGACGCGCTACGGCGCGATCTGACCGCGCTTGCCCATGCCAATTCCGACACTGCCAAGCTGCGCAAGCTGGCGCTCGTGCATATCAAAGCGGTGTTCAACGCTGCGCGCGCGCAGGTGAAAACACATGTCGATAGCGGCGAGATGCAAGGCCTGGCCGCCGCGCACGCACTGTCCGCCATCCAGGATGTCCTGCTGCAGGTCCTCTACGATTTCGCGACCAAGCACTTCTACTACGCACAGAACCCAACACAGGCCGAGCGTATCGCCATCGTCGCTACTGGCGGCTACGGGCGCGGGCAGATGGCGCCGTTCTCCGACGTCGATCTGCTTTTCCTGCGCCCTTACAAGGAAACGCCGTGGGGTGAGAGCGTCATCGAATTCATCCTGCACATGCTGTGGGACCTTGGCCTGAAAGTCGGCCATGCGACGCGATCGCTTGCCGAATGTTCGCGGCTGGCGAAGCAGGACGTCACCATTCGCACCGCCCTTCTGGAAGCGCGCTTCATCTGGGGCGATCGCGGCCCCTTCGATGAAATGCGCAAGACGTTCTGGGCCGAAGCGGATACACGCGCCGGACAGGACTTTGTGCAGGCGAAGCTCGCCGAGCGCGATCAGCGCCACGTTCGCCAAGGTGAAAGCCGTTATCTCGTCGAACCGAACATCAAGGAAGGCAAAGGCGGGTTGCGCGACCTGCAAACGCTCTACTGGATCGGCAAATACATTTATCACACGGACGACACTGCCGATCTTGTCGGCGAAGTTTATACCCGCGAGGAATTGCAAACCTTCCAGCAAGCCGAAGCCTTCTTGTGGGACGTTCGCGTAAGACTTCACTATCTCGCCAACCGGGCGGAAGAGCGCCTGTCCTTCGACATCCAGCCGGAACTCACAGACCGCATGGGCTTCACCGGAGACAGCCCGCGCCGCGCCGTGGAGAAGTTCATGCGCGCCTATTTCCTTGTCGCAAAGGACGTGGGCGATCTCACGCGAATCTTCTGCGCCGCACTGGAAGAGCAGAATCGCAAACCCAGACCGTCTCTTGCACGCCTGCTGCCTGGCTTCCTGAAGCCCCGCATCGGAACCGAGGATTTTTTTGTCGAGAACGGCCGCCTGAACGCCCCGCCCAATGCGTTCAAGCGCGATCCGGGCAACCTCATCCGCATCTTCCACATGGCGGATGCCAAGGGCGTTGACGTGCATCCGGCGGCACTGCGCACAATCACCCGCTCGCTCGATCTGATCGATGAGAATTTGCGGAACGACCGGGAAGCCAACCGCCTCTTCCTAGAAATCCTGACCTCGCGCCGCGACCCGGAACGCGCCCTGCGCTGGATGAACGAAGCGGGCGTGCTGGGCCGCTTCATCCCTGCCTTCGATCATGCCGTCGGATTGATGCAGTTCAACATGTATCACCACTTCACGGTGGACGAGCATTTGATCCGCGCCGTGGGCAATGTCGCCGCGATCGAGCGCGGCGAGTTGAAGGGTGAGCATCCGCTTTCGACGGAAGTCATCAAGCGCGTGCATGCTCGCGCGGCGCTCTATGTCGCTATCCTGCTGCACGACATCGGCAAGGGCTTGCCGGGCGATCACTCCGAAGTCGGCGCCAACATCGCCGAAAGCCTGTGCCCCCGCCTTGGCCTGTCTGCCGCGGAGACAGCGGCAGTTATCTTTCTGGTACGCGACCATCTGGTGATGAGCGATACCGCGCAGAAGCGCGATCTATCCGATCCCAAGACCGTTCGCGATTTCGTGGCCGCCGTGCAATCGCCGGAGATGCTCCGGCTGTTGCTGGTTCTCACCGTTGCGGATATCCGCGCGGTCGGCCCTGGCGTGTTCAACGGCTGGAAAGGCCAGTTGCTGCGCGAACTCTACTACGAGGCCGAAGCGGCGATGTCAGGCGGCGATGCGACCCCTGCCCGATCCGCGCGCATCGAAACCGCGAAGACCGCGCTGCGTGAACGCCTTTCCGACCTGCCCGACACTGTTCGGCAACGCGCGGTGTCGCGGCACTACGATCCTTACTGGCTCGCATTTGACGAGGAGACTTACGAGCAGCAGGCGCGGCTGGTCACAGATGCCGAAAGCAACGGCAAACTTCTCTCCATGACCACGGAAAGCGATGCCTTCCGTGCCGTTACCGAAATCACGCTTTACACGCCGGATCATCCGGGCCTGTTTTCCAAGCTTGCCGGCGCCATTGCGGTGTCCGGCGGATCGATCGTCGATGCAAAAGCGTTCACCACCACCGATGGCTTCGCGCTGGACGTATTTTCCGTGCAAGACGCGGAGGGTGGAGCGTTCGGCGACCCGGCGCGGATCGCGCGGCTCCGCCAGACCATCGAGAAGACCCTTAGCGGCGAAATTCTGCCCAAGCGCATTTTGGCGGGGCGCCCGGCCCGCAAGAAACGCATGGCGGCATTCCGCATCCAGCCGCGCATCGGTTTCGACAACGAAGCGTCCATGACCGCGACGGTCGTGGAGGTCGAGGGACTCGACCGGCAGGGCTTTCTTTATGACGTTACCCAGGCGCTGTTCGAATCCGGCCTGTCGATCTCCTCGTCCATCGTCGCCACCTATGGTGAGCGCGCCATCGACGTTTTCTATGTGCGCGATGGTTTCGGCCACAAGATCACCCACCCGGAGCGCCTGAAAAGCGTCGAAGCACGGCTGTTAAAGGTGCTTTCCGAGGAAACTCTTGAAGGGCAGGAGCCTTTGCGGGCATAAACCGCGCCTCCGATCATGACCTTGGGTCATGCCCGGATCCTTCGATTTCGCGCGATTTGCCCGGAAAACCGCTTCACAATTTTCCGGATTGCGCTTTAGAGGCCCGTCATGAGTACCCATAAGCAACTCGTCCTTTCCGGCATGCAGCCGACGAACACGCTGCACCTCGGCAATTATCTGGGCGCGCTGAAGAATTGGGTGCGCATGCAGAACCAGATGCCCTGCTTCTTCTGCGTTGTGGACATGCACGCGCTCACGCAGGAGTCCGGTTATGCGCTTCCCGCTGACGTGCGCAAAGCCACGCGCGAAGTGGCCGCGGCCTACATCGCCTCGGGCGTCGATCCGAAGCACACGCCGATCTTCGCGCAGTCGATGGTGAAGGAGCACGCGGAGCTGGCGTGGATCTTCAACTGTGTGGCGCGGCTCGGTTGGCTGGATCGCATGACCCAGTTCAAGGAAAAGAGCGGCAAGCACAAGGAACGCTCGTCGGTCGGCCTCTACACCTATCCCGTGCTGATGGCAGCGGACATTCTTGTTTATCAAGCGACGCATGTTCCGGTCGGCGAAGACCAGAAGCAGCATCTCGAACTGGCGCGCGATATCGCGCAGAAGTTCAACAACGACTATGCCGTGCCAGACTACTTCCCGCTGCCCGAACCGGTGATCACCGGGCCAGGCACGCGCGTGATGTCGTTGCGCGATGGCGCCAAGAAAATGTCGAAGACGGACGAGTCCGACAATTCGCGCATCAACCTCACCGACGATGCCGATACGATCGCGAACAAGATCCGCCGCGCCAAGACCGATCCCAATCCGCTGCCGGAGAACGAGAAGGGTCTGGCGGGGCGGCCGGAAGCAGAGAACCTGCTCAACATCTATGCCGGCCTCGCGGACAAGCCAATGAAGGATGTCATCGCGCAATTCGCGGGGCAGCAATTCTCCGGCTTCAAGAGCGAGCTGGCGGAACTGGCGGTCGAGAAGCTGAAGCCGATCGCGGACGAGATGCGCCGGTTGATGGCGGACTCCGCCGAGATCGATCGCATTCTCCGCTCGGGCGCGGAAAAAGCGCGCGCGGTGGCGGAGCCGATCATGCACGATGTCAAGAAAGTCGTGGGCTTCGTCGTTTAATTCCTCCTTGTCATGGCCCGCCGGAGTGCGGGCCACCCAGGTGACACCTTTACGGGAGTCGAAAGTAAAAGCGCCGGCGCATTTTTCGGCATTCAGATTTGCAGGATTTCAACTGGGTGGCCCGCACTCCGGCGGGCCATGACATTCATATTTTTGATGAAGACCGTGCTATAGAAATCCACATGGCAGACCGGATCAAAACCGTTCTCATCACCGGCGCGGCGAAACGGCTGGGCCGCGCTATCGCGCTCGATCTGGCGCGGCACGGCTGGAATATCGCACTGCATTACAATTCCTCCGAGAAAGAAGCACGCGCCACTTGCGAAGATGCGCGCACGGCTGGCGTGAAAGTTGGGTTGTTCAAAGCAGAGCTGATGCGCGAGAGCGAAACGGCTGCCCTTGTCGCCCATGCGGCGAAGGAGCTTGGGCCCCTCACCGCGCTCGTGAATTCCGCGTCGCTGTTCGAGAACGACGAATGGGTCAGCGCCACGCGCGAAAGCTGGGACAAGCACATGGAGGTGAACCTCCGTGCGCCCTTCGTGCTGAGCCAAGCCTTCGCCAAGCAGCTTCCGCGCGACCAGAAGGGCGCGATCGTCAATCTCATCGACCAGCGCGTGCTGAAGCCGACGCCGCAGTTCTTGTCCTACAGCCTGAGCAAGGCAGGGTTGCACTGGCTGAACACCACGCTGGCGCAGGCGCTGGCGCCGCGTATCCGCGTGAATGCGGTGGCCCCCGGCCCCACCATGCGCAATGCGCGCCAAAGCGAGGCGGATTTCAGCCGCCAGCGCGAGGCCACTATGCTCAAATCGGGGGCCGAGCCGCAGGATATTTGCGACGCGGTGCGCTATCTTCTCGACGCTCCCGCCGTGACCGGGCAGATGATTGCGGTGGACGGCGGCCAACATCTGGCGTGGAAGACGCCGGACGTGAACGTGGTGGAATGACATGAGCAGCACCAGCAAAGTCCAGCCGCTTCGCATCGCCGACGCCGCGCGCGGCATCCGCCATGTCTTCATCCGCAA
>JAFECP010000070.1:0-4480 GCA_018242105.1 Pseudomonadota bacterium | reverse complement strand
CTCGCGGTCGAGGACGTGATCGCGGTGGAAGACAAGCTCGAAAAGGTGGTGGACTATGCCAGCATCGAGCAGCGTATCCGCGCGATCATTGCCAAGGGCCACATCAATCTTGCCGAAACGCTGGCCGAACGCATCGCGGAAACGAGCTTTGACGATCCCCGCGTAAAATCCGCCCGCGTGCGCGTGGAAAAGCTGCATGCCTTGCCTGGCGCGGAATCCGCCGGTGTCGAAATCGAACGGAACCGCCCTTAGAACCCGTCCCGGCCAGAGAGCGCAGCGAAGCGCGAGCCGGGACCCAACTTGACGCCTGTTGTATAATATCCCCGCATGAATGGCTCCCCCACAGACGCGCCGCTGAAAGGCCCTGCGCGCATTGAGGCGTATCTGAAGACGCTGCCCGATGCGCCGGGCGTCTATCGCATGCTCAACGACAAAGGCGATGTGCTCTATGTCGGCAAGGCCAAGAGCCTGAAGAAGCGCGTCACCTCTTATGCGCGCGGCGCGGTGCACAGCGACCGGCTCACCCGCATGATCGCGGACACCGCCGAGATGATCTTCGTCACCACGGCGAGCGAGATCGAGGCGCTGCTGCTGGAGTC
Organism: Pseudomonadota bacterium; assembly: GCA_018242105.1. Lineage (GTDB taxonomy): Bacteria > Pseudomonadota > Alphaproteobacteria > Micropepsales > Micropepsaceae > Rhizomicrobium. Next base: position 3,881 of record JAFECP010000070.1, on the reverse strand, counting down.
CAATCTCATCAAGCGGCTGAAACCGCGTTACAACGTCTCGTATCGCGACGACAAAAGCTTCCCGAACATCCTGCTGCGGCGGGATCATCCCTTCCCGCAGCTTCTGAAACATCGCGGCGCCAAATCGACCAAAGGCGTTTACTTCGGCCCCTTCGCCAGCGCGGGTGCGGTGACGCGCACGCTCAACACCTTGCAGCGCGCCTTCCTGTTGCGCTCCTGTTCGGACAGCGTGTTCGAATCCCGCACGCGGCCGTGCCTGCTGTTCCAGATCAAGCGCTGCAGCGCGCCCTGCGTTGGCCGCGTGGACGAAGCCGGTTATGCCGCATTGGTGCACGAAGCCGAGGAATTCCTGAACGGCAAAAGCCGCAACGTTCAGGACGAATTGGCCCGGCAGATGAATACCGCCTCCGATCAACTCGACTTCGAAGCGGCCGCGCGCTTCCGCGACCGCATCAAGGCGATGAGCCATGTCCAGTCGCAACAAGGCATCAATCCGACCACCTTCGCGGAGGCGGATGTCATCGCGGCCTACCAGCAAGGCGGCGAAACCTGCATCCAGGTGTTCTTCTTCCGCGCCGGGCAGAACTGGGGCAACCGGCCCTATTTCCCGCGCCATCCGCGCGAGCTTTCCTGCGCCGAGGTTCTCGAAAGCTTCGTGGCGCAGTTCTATGACGAGCGGCCTGCGCCCAAAGCGATCTATCTTTCCGAAGATATCGCCAATCGCGAACTCATTGAGGAAGCGTTCCGCCTGAAAGCCGAACATGCCGTCGAGATCGCGGTGCCGCAACGCGGCGAGAAGCGCGAGATCGTGGAGATGGCGCTCACCAATGCGCGCGAACAACTCGCACGCCGCATGGCCGAGAACTCCGCGCAGCGCGAATTGCTCGAAGGCGTTGCCGAGACCTTCGGCATGGAGAACCCGCCACGCCGCATCGAGATCTACGACAACTCCCACATCCAAGGCACCAACGCGCTCGGCGGCATGGTGGTGGCCGGCCCGGACGGTTTCGAAAAGGGCGAATACCGCAAGTTCAACATCAAATCGCAGGACCTCACGCCGGGCGACGATTACGGCATGATGCGCGAAGTGCTGACGCGCCGCTTCTCCCGCCTCGTCAAGGAAGCAGGCGAAGACGAAGCCAAAGCGAAATGGCCCGATCTGGCGCTGATCGACGGCGGGCCGGGCCAGCTCTCCGTGGCGCGCGCGGTGCTGGAAGACCTCGGCGTGGAGGACGTGCTGCTGGTCGGCATCTCCAAAGGGCCGGACCGCGATGCGGGGCGGGAGCATTTCTACATGGCGGGCCGCGAACCCTTCCGCCTCGATCCCAAAAGCCCCGTGCTCTACTACCTGCAACGCCTGCGCGACGAAGCGCATCGATTCGCCATCGGCAGCCATCGCAAGAAGCGCAGCAAAGCCATCGGCGCCAATCCGCTGGATGAGATCGCGGGCGTGGGTGCGGGACGCAAGCGCGCCCTGCTCCAGCATTTCGGCTCCGCCAAGGCGGTGTCGGCAGCGAGCCTTGCCGATCTCGAATCGGTGAACGGCGTCAGCAAGACGCTGGCGAAAAAGGTCTACGACTTCTTCCACCCCACCGGCTGAGTGATAGAGTAGCCGCATGTATCGCCTCCCCAACGCCATCACCATCCTGCGCGTCGTCCTGGTTCCGGTCTTCGTCGTGGCCTTCGTGCTGCCGGGCAATGGCTGGCGCCTTGTGGCCTTCGGCGTGTTCTGCATCGCAGGCCTTTCCGACGCTTTGGACGGGCTCGCTGCGCGCAAGTTCAATGCGGGTTCGGATTTCGGCCGCATGCTCGATCCCATCGCCGACAAGGTGCTGGTGGCGGTGNNGGTGGCGCTGATGATGCTGGTGGCCGAAGGCAACATCGAACAGTTCAATCTGGAGCCCGGCCTTCACAGTCTTTTGAAGCTGGTCCCGGCGCTGATTATTCTCTCCCGCGAGATCCTGGTGTCGGGCCTGCGCGAATTCCTCGGCGAGACACAGGTGAAGATTCGCGTCACGGCGGTGGCGAAGCTGAAAACCACCATTCAGATGATCGCCATCGGCGCGATGATCCTGGGGCCGATCGCGGACGAATTCCTGCCGGGTGCGGCCTATTTCGCCTATGCCGCGTTGTGGGTGGCGGCGGGGCTGACCGTCTATACCGGCGTGGCCTATTTCAGCGAAGGCATGAAACACATTGCGCCGCTAAAGGCGCCCGGGGATCTGGGGTGACGCTGCTCTATTTCGCCTGGTTGCGGCAGAAGACCGGCCGCGGCGAGGAACAGCTTTCCCTGCCAGCGGATGTGAAGACCGTTTCCGATCTCGTCCTCTTCCTCAAAAAACGCGGCGGCGGATTTGAAGACGCTTTCGCCGATTTGCGGCGCCTCCGCGTCGCGGTCAATCAGGATCACAGCGGCTGGGACACGCCGCTGCGCGACAGTGACGAAGTGGCGTTCTTTCCGCCGGTGACGGGCGGATGATCGCGATCCGAATCCAGACCGGCGACTTCGACATCGCCGCCGAGATCGCAAAGCTCGATGCCGAGAACACCGGCGCGGTTGCCACCTTCACCGGCAAGGTGCGCAAGGAAGGCGACCTGACGGCGCTCACGCTGGAGCACTATCCGCAGATGACCGAACGCGAGATCGCGCGCATCGCCGGCGATGCGCAGACGCGCTGGCCGCTTCTGGGCGTGACGATCGTCCATCGCATCGGGCGGCTGCTGCCGGGCGACAAGATCGTGCTGGTCGCCGTGGCGGCGCAACATCGCCATGCCGCGTTCGAAGCCTGCGCATTCCTCATGGACTACCTCAAGACCCGCGCGCCTTTCTGGAAACAGGAAGAGCGCGGCGGCAAAACCCAATGGGTCGAGGCGCGCGAGTCCGACGATCGCGCAGCGGGGCGCTGGCGCGATAAATGACGGCGCCCGCCTGGTTCTGGATCGTCTTCACCGTGTTCGCCGCCGCGCTTCAGACCGGCCGCAACGCGCTGCAGCGCGAATTGACGGCAGCGCTGGGTGCGGTCGGTGCGGCGCATGTGCGCTTCCTGTTCGGCACGCCTTTCGCGATCCTCTTTCTCGTTGCGGTTCTTGTGACGAGCCACGCCGGATTTCCGCATACCAACGCGGCATTCTGGCTCTGGATCGCAGCCGGCGCGCTTGCGCAGATTCTCGGCACGGCCCTGATGCTGATGACGATGGAGCAGCGCTCTTTCGTCGTCGCCACCGCCTATATCAAGACCGAGCCGGTGTTCGTGGCGCTGTTCGGGCTTTTGTTTCTCGCCGATCCGGTCACCTTGCCGATGTTCGTATCGATCCTGATCGCCACCGCAGGCGTGATCGTCATTTCCTTTAGCGCCAAGGCGAATTATGCCGACCTGCATACCGCGATGCTGGGATTGGGTTCCGGCCTCGCTTTCGCCATCGCGGCCATCGGCTTTCGCGGTGCGATCCTGTCGCTGGCGTTGCCCGGTTATGTGGTGCCCGCGACGTTCACGCTCGCTGTTGGGCTTGTCATCCAGGCGGCCGCGCTTTCGCTGTGGCTCGCTATCCGCGATCCGAAAACCCTTGCGGCGATGATGCGGCTGTGGCGGCCTTCCCTGTCGGCAGGCTTCCTCGGCGCGCTGGCGTCGGAATTCTGGTTCCTCGCTTTTGCGCTCACTTCGGCGGCGAATGTGCGCACGCTGGGATTGATCGACGTGGTTTTCGCACAAGCTGTCTCGCGCTTCGTCTTCAGGCACCACACGACACCACGCGAATATGCCGGCATCGCGATCCTTCTGACGGGGGCGATCCTGCTGGTGGTGGTGCATCGCTGAACAGCACCCGTTGAATTTCCTCGCGAATTTCGCGCGATGGGGCGTTTGGCTTTGATTCCAAACGAA
>JAFECP010000006.1:56683-60896 GCA_018242105.1 Pseudomonadota bacterium | reverse complement strand
CGCCCTGCGCGCCGGCTTCGACGCGGGTGAATTTGTGCGCGATCGCGTAGTCGATCGCTTGATAATAACAGGTCTCGAAATGCAAAAACGGAATGTTCTCGGTGCAACCCCAGTTGCGGCCGAAGAGGACGCCTTGTCCTTTGAAATTCAGCGCGCCCGCAATGTGCCGCCCCGCACGCTTGGCGAGGATGAGAACGATCTGCTCGCCCATGCTTTGCCCCACGCGGCTGAAGAACTCTCGGGTGAGGTAAGGGCGGCCCCATTTGCGCCCGCCGGTGTCCATGTAGAATTCGAAGAAGGTGTCCCAATGTGCTTCGGTGATGTCGCGGCCCGAGAGCCATTCGAAGGTCACGCCTTCCGCCGCCACCGCCGCGCGTTCCTTGCGCAGGTTCTTCCGCTTGGACGAGGAGAGGCGGCTCAGGAAATCGTCGAAAGAGGTGTAGCTATCGTTCTGCCAATGGAATTGCTGGTCGTTGCGCTGCAGGAATCCGAGCGCCCCCGCATCCTTCCATTCGCGCTCCGTCATGAAGGTGATGTGCAGCGACGAAGCGTCAAACTCGTTTACCGCTGTCGCTCCCGCCGCCAAGAGCGCATTGCGCGTCTCTTCCAGCGGCGCGCCGGCGGCGACAAGCAACCGATGCCCCGTCACCGGCGTGAAAGGAACGCTCGCCTGCAATTTCGGATAATACGCGCCGCCCGCGCGCTCGAAGGCATCGGCCCAGCCATAGTCGAACACATATTCGCCCTGGCTGTGCGACTTCAGATACATCGGCATGAGGCCGGCGATCGCGCCGCCGTTCTCAATCACCAGATGGCAGGGCCGCCATCCGGTGCGCGCGGTGGCGGATTTGCTTTCCTCGCAGGCCGCGAAGAACTCATAACGCGTAAAGGGATGCGGATCGTCGGAGCCGTCGGGCCCAGAAATACCAAAGGCGCAGGCATTCCACGCCTCGGCGCCGATCTCCGACGCCGCACCCGCGATACGCGCGATGATCTTGTCTTGCGTCACGCCAGCTCGAACACCGCATCCACTTCGACGGCGACGTTGCGGGGCAGCGATCCGGCACCCACGGCGGAGCGGGCGTGGCGGCCCTTGTCGCCCAGAACATCGACGATGGTATCGGACGCGCCGTTGGCCACTTCCGGTTGCTTGTCGAAGCCCGGCACGCAATTCACGAACACGCCCAGCTTCACGCAGCGCGCCACCTTGTCGAGATCGCCGCCGGCCGCCGCTTTTAACTGCGCCAGAAGATTGATCGCGCACAGCCGCGCCGCGGCCTTCGCGTCATCGAGGGAAATGTCCTTGCCGACGATGCCCACATATTTGAGGGCGCCGCCTTCCATCGTCACCTGACCGGAGATGTAAACCTGCTTGCCGCTGATGACATACGGCACATAGCTCGCCACGGGGGCGGGCGGCGTGGGCAGTTCGATTCCAAGCTCTTTCAGCCGCGCGTCTATTTTTCCTGACATTGTTTTCTCCGAGTTATCGCGTAACCACCCTCCCTCAAGGGGAGGGTGGTTGAATGAGAACCACGTTTCGTGATGCCGGGCAAACAGTTATACAGCCGCATGGATGCAAACGATCCCTGTCCCGCGCGCGACGGTTTTTCCATGCCCGCCGAATGGGAACAGCACAGGCGCACCTGGATGTGCTGGCCCTGCCGTGTCGAGGCGTGGGACGGCCCCGAAGGCATGCTGCGCGCGAAGCAGGCCTATGCGCGCGTGGCCCGCGCCATCTCGACCTTCGAGCCGGTGACGATCGCGGCGCGCCCGCAAGATGTCTCCGAGGTGAAGCTCGCCACCGCGGGCAAGGTCGATATCTTCGAAGTCGCGATAGACGATAGCTGGGCGCGCGACAGCGGCCCCACCATGCTCACCGGTCCCGATGGCGCACGCGCCGGTGTGCAGTGGCAGTTCAATGCCTGGGGCAACAAATATTTCCCCTTCGCGGACGACGCGCGATTCGCCAGCCGCGTTTTGGAGCGCGAAGGCTTGAAGATCTATCGCGCGCCGCTGGTGTGCGAAGGCGGCGCCATCCATGTGGACGGCGAGGGCACTTTGCTCACCACCGAGCAGACGCTGCTGAACGCAAATCGCAATCCCGAACTCACACGGCAGGAGATCGAGGAAGCGTTGTCGCTGTGCACCGGCATCCGCAAGGTGATCTGGTTGGGCGATGGGTTCTCGGACGAGGAAACCGACGGTCATATCGACAACATCGCGTGCTTCGCGGGCGCAGGCCAGGTGCTGCTCGGCATGCCGCAATTCAAGAGCCATCCGGATTACGAGCCGGTGCAGGATGCCAAGCGCCGCCTGAAAGACGCGCGCGATGCGCAGGGCCGCGCCATCGAAGTGATCGAGCTGCCGCAGCCGCAAGAGGCTCGGCTGGATACGCGCGGCCGCCCGCTGGCGGCATCTTATGTGAATTTCTATCTGCCGAACGGCGGCATCGTCATGCCCGGCTTCAACGATCTGAACGACGAGAAAGCCCGCGCCGTGCTCGCCGACTGCTTTCCCGGCCGCGATATCCTTCAGGTGGATGCCCTAGACATCGTCGAAGGCGGCGGCGGCATCCACTGCATCACGCAACAGGAGCCTGCATGATGGCGCGCGCTTTTCTTTCTTCCCCCGTTTACGGGGGAAGTGCCGACGAAGTCGGCGAAGGGGGCAAGTGTCGCACAGTCCCCCTCCACGTCGCTGACGCGACGCACCTCCCCCGTAAACGGGGGAGGAAAACGAACGGAGCCTCTTGATGCGCAACATCACGTTCGCCGCCACGCAGTACGCCTGTTCGTGGGACAAGCGCGCCAACGTCGCCAAAGCGAAAGAGCTTGTGCGCGCCGCCGCTGCGAAAGGTGCGAATGCGATCCTGATTCAGGAATTGTTCGAGACGCCATATTTTTGTCAGGACCAGTCGCCGGATCATTTCGCGCTGGCGCAGCCGTTCGAAAACAATCCACTGATCGCGGAAATGGCCGATCTGGCCAAAGAACTTGGCGTCGTGCTGCCCGTCAGCTTCTTCGAGAAAGCGGGCTACGCACATTTCAATTCGCTGGCGATGGTAGATGCGGATGGCAGCGTGCTCGGCCTCTATCGCAAGTCACACATCCCGGACGGTCCCGGCTATCAGGAGAAGTATTACTTCACGCCCGGCGATACCGGTTTCAAAGTCTGGAACACCAAGTTCGGCAAAATGGGCGCGGCGATCTGCTGGGACCAGTGGTTTCCCGAAAGCGCGCGCAGCATGGCGCTGATGGGCGCGGAGGCGTTGTTCTATCCCACTGCCATCGGCACCGAACCGCCGCCCGCGCCGCCGGTCGACAGTCGCCACCATTGGCGCCGCGTGATGCAAGGCCATGCGGGCGCGAACTATGTTCCGCTCGTCGCCAGCAACCGCATCGGCACGGAGAAAGGCAGCGCGGGGGAGATGACGTTCTACGGCACATCCTTCATCGCCGGCCCCACCGGCGAAATCGCCGCCGAACTCGACAGCACGCATGAAGGCGTTTGCACCGCCTCATTTGATCTGGATGAGATCGCAAAAGCGCGCGCGAGCTGGGGCCTCTTCCGCGACCGCCGCCCGGACCTCTACGGCCCTATCCGTGGCCACGACGGGAGGTAGGGGGGAGGGGGTGATCGGATTCGTGAAAACGACTGCCCGCCCCATGCCTGAACCACAAGATGTTGTGTTTTGCGTCATTCGCGCGAAGCCAAAATCGACATTCAATTCGGCAGAACGCACGGTGGCCCGTTATTTCTTGGCGCGGGTGTCCAGCCGGATTCCGCGTCCCTTACCGACCGTTGCGGCGCCGAATTTGCCGCGCAGTTTGTCGATCGCGCGCTCCGCCGCCGCGCGCTTGTCCGCGCCGCGGTCGATGAGGTCTAGCGGATCGGCCTGATGCGCTGGCGCCAGATTGGAAATGCCGACGCCGAGAAGGCGGTACTTCGTGCCGTCTGCCTCGCGCTTCAGCGCATCGCGCGCCACGCGGAAGATGCGGTCGGCCAACTGTGTCGGCGCTTCGAGCGAAGCGCTGCGGGTCTTGAGTTTGAAATTTGCCGTCTTGAGTTTGAGTACCACGGTGCGTCCGGCGAGTTCGTGATCCTTGGCGCGCGTGGACACACGTTCAGCCTGCCGCCACAGCACGCTTTCGAGGTCCTCGAATTTGGAAAGATCGTCGAAGAAAGTTGTCTCCGATGAGATCGTTTTCAT
>JAFECP010000006.1:22535-56558 GCA_018242105.1 Pseudomonadota bacterium | reverse complement strand
ATGAAGCCCACCGGCTTGTCGCGCAGGAAGGTTCTGGCTTCCGCTTCGCCGATCACCGCGAAGCCGCGAGGCTTGTCGAGTTCGCTGGCGAGCTTGGCGAGAAACTTGTTGTAGGAAAGGCCGATAGAGATGGTGATGGCAACTTCGTTCTCCACACGTCTCGCCAGCGCCGCCATTGTTTTCGCCGGACTATGCCCGTGGATACGCTGCGTGCCGGCAAGATCGAGGAAAGCTTCGTCCAGCGATAGCGGCTCGACCAAAGGTGTCAGATCGCGCATCATCGCGCGGATTTTGCGGCTGGCTTCGGTGTATTTGCTGAAGTCCGGCTTGATGACCGTGGCCTTGGGGCAAAGCTTCAATGCCTGGAACATCGGCATGGCGGAGCGCACGCCATACTGGCGGGCCACATAGCAACAGGTGGAGACCACCCCGCGCTTGCCGCCGCCCACGATCACCGGCTTTTCGAGCAGCGAAGGATCGTCGCGCTTCTCGATGGCGGCGTAGAACGCATCGCAATCCATATGCGCGATGGAGAGCGTTTCCAGTTCGGGATGCGCAAGGATGCGATGGCCGCCGCATTTGCGGCAGCGTTTGGCACTATCGGCCGCGTCGGTCAGGCAGTCGCGGCAGAACGCGCTCACTTGGGTAAGCCTTCCGGATCACCCTCGCGCCAGAGCCACGCCGCGCCGCGCACACCGCTGGAATCGCCGTGGCGATTCCGGACAATGAGCGTCTGGCCTTCTGGCATGAACGCATAGTGCTCCACGCGAGCGGGCAATTCGCGATAGAGCGCATCGATATTGGAAAGCCCGCCGCCGAACACGATGGCGTCGGGATCGAGGATGTTCACCAGCGTGGCGATGCTCCGCGCGAAGCGGTCAAGCCACCGTTCCATGACGGCTTTGGCCTGCACGTCGCCGGTCTCTGCGGCAGCGGCAATCTCGCGTGCCGAAAGCTTGCGGCCCGTGGCTGTTTCGAATTGCGCTTCGAAAAACGGCCCGGAGCACCAGGCTTCGATGCAACCATGTTTGCCGCAGTAACATTGCGGGCCGGGTATTTCGTCCGCGCGCGCGCCGGGCAGGGGATTGTGGCCCCATTCACCCGCGATGGCATGGGCGCCGATGATGATTTGACCGTTGACAGCGATACCGCCGCCGACGCCCGTGCCGGCGATGATGCCGAACACGACTGGCTTGCCCGCCGCTGCGCCGTCGGAGGCTTCGGATAGCGCAAAACAATTCGCATCGTTGGCGAGCCGGACGGTACGGCCCAGCGCGGCGCTCAAATCCTTGTCGAGCGGATGACCGATCAGCTTGGTGGAGTTTGCGTTCTTCACCAGCCCCGATTTCGGGCTGATGGTGCCGGGAATGGCCACGCCAACCGTGCCACGCGTACCAAGTTTGCTCTCCGCACCTGCGACCAGATCGCGGATCACCGCCACAATCGCTTCATAATCGCCGCGCGGCGTCGGCGTGCGTTCGCGCAAGACGATCTCGCCGGAGGACGCCAGCGCCGCGACTTCAATCTTGGTGCCGCCGAGATCGATGCCGAAGCGCATCAGGGCGCCTCCGCCAGTTTCGCGCGGATGAACGCATCGGCGTCGCGCCAGGTCTCGGCCCGCAGATGCGCATGTGGCGTCACCGGCAGCAGCGATTTGAGCCGTTCATCGCCGATCAAATGAATGCGAAGCACGCCGGGCGAACCCTCGGCAACGGATGCGTGATGCATGGGAATATCGTCGATGAAGAACGCAGGGTGTTTCGCACGTGCCGCCAGGGCTTTCACGAACGGCCCTTTTGGCCCGCTATTGGAGATAAGCGGAAAGGGCAGACCAAGTTTTTCGAAATTGCGCAGCCGCGCCGGAGCCTGCGTTTCACTCACGTTGGAAAGGACCACGATGTTCATCAGCGGCTCCAGCCCGCGCAAAACATCAACGGCATCTTCCACCGCATCGAGCCAATCCAGATCGGCACGGAATTCATCGAGCAGGGCGGTGACTTCGACATCCAGAACCGGCGCCCGGTTATCCTTTCGCTTCACGTTGCCATGGAGACGGTAAGTTGTGAGATCGAGGAACAATTCGCGCTCCGCGAGGAATCGGTCGAAGCCGTCCGCGAAGCGCAGAATCACTTCGTCAGCGTCCACGATCAGGAGCGGCTTTTCGGCGTCCAGCGGCACCGTCGAAGGGTGAGTGTGAAAAGTTCGCGTCATGCACCAGGAAGCGCCTGCCGCGCCATTTGGAACTCACGCGGATCGATTGATGCGTCATCGCAGAAAGCTGTCAGAAGCGCCTCATCTGACAGGAGAAAGTCCATCACGGCCGCCAGAAATTCCGGCTCACCGGCCCGGTCCCGCAATTCGTCGGCTCCGGCCCCCGAAAGAGCCATGAACCGGTCCAGCGGCTCGCCGGAATTTGCCAGAAAGGCCAGGCTTTTGAGGGCCAGGATTTCGGCGTTTGCGGGGGTCATTTTGGGGCGCATCGTCAAGGGAGCGTTAAGACATCCAACCTAATACTAGCGGAAGCCAGAAACCGGAATGAGTCGGCTGGGGATTTCTCCAGCAAATACCGGTTGAGCGTTCGGGGCCGCGGAGATTCAAGTGATGGATGCAGCGACAAAAACGGTCCTGATCGTGGAGGACAATGAGCTTAATATGAAGCTCTTCCACGATTTGCTGGACGCCAACGGCTACAACATCCTCCAGACCAAGGATGGCATGGAAGCGCTCGACATCGCGCGTGAACATCATCCGGACCTGATCCTGATGGACATTCAGCTTCCGGAAGTGTCTGGTCTTGAAGTCACCAAGTGGCTCAAGGAAGACGACACGCTGAAAGCCATTCCGGTTGTCGCCGTCACGGCCTTCGCCATGAAAGGCGATGAAGAAGTGATCCGTCAGGGTGGTTGCGAGGCTTATATCTCCAAACCGATTTCGGTTGTAAGCTTCCTGGACACCGTGCGCCGTTTCATCGGGTAGTAGAACGCCATGACAGCACGCGTTCTCGTCGTCGATGATATCCTTTCGAACGTAAAGCTGCTCGAAGCGAAACTGACGGCTGAGTATTTCGAAGTTGTCACCGCGTTCAACGGCATTGAAGCGCTCGCCAAGGTGGAGGAGTGCGATCCCGACATAATCCTGCTCGACGTCATGATGCCGGGCATGGACGGCTTTGAGGTCGCTCGCCGCATCAAGGGCAACCCCAAGACCGCGCATGTACCGGTGGTGATGGTGACGGCGCTGGATCAGCCCAGCGACCGCGTGGCCGGTCTCGACGCTGGGGCCGACGATTTTCTTACCAAGCCGGTGGACGATGCGGCGCTGTTCGCCCGTGTCCGCAGCCTGGTGCGCCTGAAGCTGATGACAGACGAGCTGCGCATGCGCGAGTCCACCGGGCAGAGCATGGGGCTGATCGATCCGGCGCAGACACTGATCGACAACAACCCGACGGGCCGCATTCTCATCATCGAGGATCGCCCGGAATCCGTCGCGTGGTTCACCACGGCTTTGTCGCCGGCCAATGAAGTCTCGTCCGCCGACAGTTTCGAGGAAGCGCTGGTGCGCGTGCGCGGCGGCGACTACGACCTCATCGTCGTGAGCCTCGGCTTGCGCGGCTTCGATGGCTTGCGCCTGTGCTCGCAGCTCCGCTCGCTGCCGGAAGGCCGCAACGTGCCGATCCTCGTGCTGGTGAGCGACGGCGACCGCCGCAAGCTCACACAGGCGCTGGAAATGGGCGTGAACGACTATCTCACGCGCCCCGTGGACAAGAACGAATTAACGGCCCGCGTCCGCACTCAGCTTCGCAAGAAGCGTTATCAGGACCGCCTGCGCCACAATGTGCAGCTCAGCCTGGAAATGGCGATCACCGATCAGCTCACGGGTCTGCACAATCGCCGCTACATGGCGCGTCACCTGGATAGCCTGATTGGCAATGCGCAGAAGTCGAACAAGCCGCTGGCGTTCCTGATCATGGATATCGACCACTTCAAGTCGGTCAACGATACGCACGGCCACGATATTGGGGATGAAGTGCTGCGCGAGTTCGCGAACCGGATCTCCGCGAACATTCGCGGCATCGATCTGGCGTGCCGTTATGGCGGCGAGGAGTTCGTGGTGGTGATGCCGGACACGGATGTCGATTTTGCCTACACGATCGCCGAACGCCTGCGCCACAGCGTGGAAACGACGCCGTTCGAGATCAGCCGGACGCCGGGCGCGCTCAAAGTCACGATCAGCATCGGCATCGCGGCATCGCTGGGCGGCGACGACAACGCCGACAAGCTGCTCCATCGTGCCGATCAGGCGCTCTATCGCGCCAAGCGCGAAGGCCGCAATCGGGTCATCAAGGCGGCTGCTTAAGGTTCTTTGCTTTCGCTCTGTTCGTCTTCGGCCGGCTCTTCCGTGGCAAGCGCCGAAACCTTGTCGATGATCTCCAAGAGGGCTTCAGGATCTATCGCACCGGACGCGAGATATTTGTTCTGGAAGATGAAGGTTGGCACGCCGGTGATGCCGAGGCGATGCGCCATCGCGTCTTCGTTTTCGATCAATTCGCGATCCGCACCCTGTTCGAGCAGGTCGGCGACGGTTGCGGAATCCATCCCAGCCTCGGAAGCGATTTCGATGAGCACATCGGCGTTCCCAATGTCCCGGCCTTCTTCGAAATAGGCTTCAAAGAGGCGTTCGACGATGTCGTTCTGCACGCCGGCCGTTGCAGCCCAACGGATAAGGCGATGGGAGTCGAGCGTGTTGGGAGAGCGTGCGATCTTGTCGAAGGCGAATGCGATGCCTTCGCTATCACCGGCCTGTTTGAGGGCATCCTGCATCGACTGGCGGTTGGGATTGTTGCCGAACTTCGCCTGCATGTACTGCTTTCGGTCCACGCCTTCGGGCGGAATGGACGGATCGAGGCGGTAAGCGCGCCAGCGAATGTCGAATTCCATGTCGGGGCGAAGCGCCAGCGCGCGCTCGAGCCTGCGTTTGCCGATGAAGCACCACGGACAAACTGTGTCGGAGACAATGTCGATCTGCATGCGCAAAGGCTATCCCATGGATATGGGAGCGCAAGCGCCTTGACGCAAGCAGAGCTTGTTCACACGATCCCGGCTGCAAAACCGGAACCCAGATATGAAATTCGATCTGAAAGGCCGCGTCGCATTTGTGACGGGCGCGACAAGCGGACTCGGCCGTCACTTTGCGGGCGTTCTCGCCAAGGCTGGCGCCGCGGTCGCCATTTCGGGGCGCAGGGAAGATCGGCTCCAAACTTTACGCAAGGAAATCGAAGCCGCGGGCGGCAAGTGTGCGGCGATCGCGCTGGACGTGACGCAGGCGGGTCAAATTGCTTCTGCCCTCGACAAAGCAGTGTCCGCGCTCGGCGCTATCGACATTCTGGTCAACAACGCGGGGATGAGCGCCGACGGTCCGGTCGCCGATATCTCCGTCGCCGATTTCGACGCCGTGATGTCCACCAATCTGCGGGGACCCTTTTTGCTGGCGCAGGAGATCGGCAAACGCATGATCGCGCGCGGCAGGGGCGGCAGGATCATCAACATCGCGTCGATCACGGCCTTTCGCGTGTTGCCAGGTTCCGCGCCTTACTGCATGTCCAAGGCGGCGCTGGCGATGATGACCCAGTGCATGGCGCGGGAATGGGCGCGCTACGATGTCAACGTGAATGCGATCTGCCCCGGATTCATCGAAACCGAATTGAACGAGGAATGGTTCGAGACGGAAAAGGGAAGGGCACAGGTCAAGTCCTTCCCGAAACGCCGTCTGCAAAAGCCGGAAGATCTGGACAGCACCTTGTTACTGCTGGCGTCAGATGCGTCGAAGGCGATCACAGGCGCACTGTTCAATGTCGATGAAGCGCAATCACTTTAGTGCGCGATGTCGGCCGTGGTACTGTTGCTGTCGGCATCGACCTTGATCTGCGTCACACCATAGGGCGGCAATTTGGTGACGAGAGTCGTGGTGACAGGAATGAGAACTTGCACGACCATCGCGTCCGGCGGTGGCGGCGTTGCGACAAACTCATATTCCTGTGTGTCAGCTTCGGGTTTATGCGATTTCAGGCGAAGGCGCGCCTTGGTCCAGCCACCCGTTGAAACCGCGCCAGCGGCGATGATGGTGAGTTTCCTGCCCTGGATGGAAGCTGCAACACTATCGACTTTGTAGATCGGTTTTTGGCCTGCCGCAGCGGCAGGGCCTGTATTTGCAATGATGAGAAAGCTGCACGCGATCAAAGCCGCAAAAGTTCGATGCCGCATAACGTCTCTCTGTTTACCTGCCCCCAGCACGCCAGCTATGAGGAAATTACGGCACAATTTAGATGAGGCAAGCACATGGGCCCGCTGGAAGGCATTCGCATCGTGGAATTTGCAGGCATCGGGCCGGGCCCGTTCGCCGCCATGCTGTTCGCTGACATGGGCGCGGATGTGATCCGTATCGATCGCAAGGGCGGCCGTGCTCCGTCGCAGATGGAGATCTATCTGCGCGGACGCAAGACAGTGGCTCTCGACCTGAAAAAAACGGAAGCCGTCGAGGCTGCATTGAAGCTGATCGAGAAGGCCGATGCACTGATCGAAGGATTCCGTCCCGGTGTGATGGAACGCCTGGGGCTCGGGCCGGATGTTTGCCTCAAGCGCAATGCGAAGCTTGTTTATGGCCGCATGACAGGTTGGGGCCAGACCGGCCCCTTGGCAAACGCCGCCGGCCACGACATCAACTACATCGCGCTCAGCGGCGCGCTGCATGCGATGGGCAACACTGGCCAGAAGCCGGTTCCGCCGCTCAACCTCGTTGGCGATTTCGGCGGCGGCGCACTCTATCTCGCCTTCGGCATCGCGTGCGGCATCATCGAAGCCAAGCGCTCAGGCAAAGGGCAGGTGGTGGACGCCGCGATGACCGATGGCGCTGCATCGTTGATGACGATGTTCTACGGCATGTCTGCATCTGGCTTTTGGCAGGACCAACGTGGGTCCAACATGCTGGATTCCGGCGCGCACTTCTACGACACCTATGAAACAAAAGATGGCAAGTATGTTGCCATCGGATCGATCGAGCCGCAGTTCTATAAAGAGCTGATGGAGAAGACTGGCATCACCGACCCGGCTTTTACCGCACAGATGGATCGCAGCGCGTGGCCCGCGCTGAAGGAAAAGCTTGCTGCCGTGCTCAAGACGAAAACCCGCGACGAGTGGGATGCGATCATGCTGGGCAGCGATGTCTGCTACGCGCCGGTCCTTTCGCTCGCTGAAGCGCCGAAGCATCCCCACAATGCGGCACGAAAGACTTTTGTGCAGGTCGGCGGCGTGACGCAACCGGCGCCTGCGCCGCGCTTCTCGCGCACCGTGCCGGAAACCAAGCCCGTAGTTCCGGTGGACAATGAAGGCTCTTTCGCGGCTTGGGGTGTTTCCAAGTCCGATATCGAAGCTTTGCAGGCGGCGAGCGCGTTCTGACGATGATGGCATTGCCGGGCACGCAGGCGCGTAAACGCATCTATCTGATGCGCCACGGGCATGTGGACTATCTTGCCAAACATGTCGTCGCCACAGGCGGCGTGAATGTCGTGCCGCTGACCAATCGCGGGCGGCTGCAGGCAGAGGCGGCCGGCGCGGCCTTGGCGCATGTAAAGTTCGACCGTGCGGTTTGCTCAGGCTATCCGCGCACGCATCAGACCGCCTCTTATGTGCTGGCAGCGCAGGAGCATCCGCCGGCGCTTGAGATCGACGAAGGGCTGGTCGAACGGGGGAACGGCAAGTTTCCCAAAGTGAACAGCCGCGCCGAATTGGTCGAATTGATGCGCGGTCAGTTCAGCGGGGAAGGTGTGACCCAGCCGGGCGATCGCGCGATTGAAGGCGCGGAACCCGCTGAAGCCGCACAGGTTCGCGCCGTCAAATCCATCCGTCGCTTACTGCGCGAAGCGAATTGGCACACGGCGCTTGTTGTGGCCCATGAAGGGATCAACCGCCTTCTGCTGAGTTGGGCGTGCGGCGCGGGTCCGAACGCCACGGGCGCGTTTGAACAAGACACCGGCTGCATCAATGTGCTGGATTTCGATTTGCGCGCCGATGGCGAGATCGAGCGCACGATGATCAAGTCCGTGAACCTGACGCCCTATAACTGGCTGAAGCACGGCATGAACCTGACCAGCCTCGAAGCCTTGTTCGAGCGCGATCCGTCGGAAGAGCTTCGCTAGATATCTAGTTCACACCAGACCGGAACGTGGTCGGACGGCTTCTCGCGGCCGCGCACATGCTTGTCGATGCCGCTGGATTTCAGATGGTCGGCGGCCTGCGGCGACAGCATGATGTGGTCGATGCGGATGCCATGGTCTTTCTGCCAGGCGCCGGCCTGATAGTCCCAAAAGGTGTAGAGATTTGGCTCCGGATGACATACGCGGATCGTGTCGGTGAACCCGAGGTTGGCGAGGCGGCGCAGGGCCGCGCGGGATTCCGGCTGATAGAGAGCGTCATTCAACCAGGCCTTCGCATCATAAACGTCGTCTGGCATTGGAATGACGTTGTAGTCACCCATCAAGGCAACCGGCTCCTCGAGCTTGAGCAGGTCTTTCGCGCGTGCGTGTAACCGCTCGAGCCAGCCCAGCTTGTAGGTGAATTTCTCGGTGCCGATAGGATTGCCGTTCGGGGCGTAGATCGACGCGACGCGGACGACACCTTTCTCACCGGGAACGATCGCCTCGAGATAGCGGGCATGATCGTCGCTATCGCCGCCGGGCAGCCGCGGCGTGACATCTTCCATCGGGCGTTTGGAAAGGATCGCGACGCCATTATAGGTCTTCTGTCCGTGTACGGCGCAATTATAACCAAGCGCCTCGAAAGGCTCTTTCGGGAACTGGTCGTCGGTGCATTTCAGTTCCTGCAGCGCGACCGCATCGGGTTGCGCTTCCTTCAGCCACGCCACGGCGGCGTCCACGCGGATGCGGATGGAGTTCACGTTCCAGGTTGCGATTTTCACGGGCGGTCAGACCGAAAAGCTCGTCCCGCAGCCGCAGGATGAAGTTGCGTTGGGGTTGTTGATCTTGAAAGCAGCGCCGATCAGATCGTCCACGAAGTCGATCTCTGCGCCCTTGAGGAAATCGAGCGACACCGGATCGACCAGCACTGTCGCGCCATCGCGGGCAACCACCAGGTCGTCATCCAGCTTGGTGTCGTCAATGGTGAAGCTGTATTGGAACCCGGAACAGCCGCCGCCGGTCACGGCGACCCGAAGCATGGCCGGTGCGGCCTCTGCCTTCAGGATCTGGGCGATCCTTTTTGCGGCGCTGGCCGAAACGGTCACGGGGGAGGCGGTGTCTGCAATCATGGCTTATATGTAGTCGTGTTGAATCGAGGTTTCCAGCATGCCTTTGGGCAGGCTTTTGCCGCCGCTTTTCGAGCCTCCGACGGAACGCGCCCCTTATGCGACGCGGCCTGCGGACAGCCGCGGCCGGTTTTTCGAGGAACCGGAGAGCGCGACCCGGACCTGTTACAGCCGCGACCGCGACCGGATCATCCATTCCACCGCTTTTCGCAGGCTCAAACACAAGACACAGGTCTTCGTGCAGCATGAAGGCGACTATTACCGCACGCGGCTCACGCATTCCCTGGAAGTCGCCCAGATCGCGCGCTCCGTGGCGCGCGTCCTGGCGCTGGATGAAGACCTCGCGGAGACTGTCGCCCTGGCACATGACCTTGGCCACACACCGTTCGGCCATGCCGGCGAAGAGGCGCTGAATGCCGCCACCGCGTCCTTCGGCGGATTCGATCACAACGCGCATGCGCTGAAACTCGTGACGCAGATCGAACATCGCTACGCGGAATTCGACGGTCTGAATCTCACCTGGGAAACCCTTGAGGGAATGGTCAAGCATAACGGGCCGATCACGGCGGGCGCCAAACCGATCCCCGGTCCGATTGTTTCCTTCAACGCGAAATGGCCGCTCGATCTTTCGACATGGCCTGGGTTGGAAGCCCAGGTCGCGGCCATGGCGGACGACATCGCTTACATCAATCATGATATCGACGATGGTCTGCGCGCCGAGTTGTTTACGGTCAACGATCTGCGCGAGGCCCCAATCGTAGGACCGCAAGTCGCCGGGATCGTCGCGCGATACGGCGATCTTGAGTTAGGCCGGACGATCGGAGAGATCGTCCGGCAGTTGATGAGCACGCTCATTGTCGATCTGATTTCCGAGACTGGCCGCGGGCTGTCTGCACAGCCGTTCCGTTCCGTGGCCGATATCCGCGCCCAGCCGTGCGCCATGGCGGGGTTTTCGGAAAGCCTCGGGCAGCAGGTGAGGGCGCTCAAGGCCTTTATGTTTGAGAGGATGTATCGCCATCCTCATGTGATGGGTTCGATGAACCGGGCGAAGGATGTTGTGACGGCGCTGTTTGAAGCTTTCAGTTCGGACCCCGGAAAGCTGCCGCCGGATTGGACGAGGGCCTGCGGCGCGCCAAACGACGGAAGAACCGCATCCGTGGTGCGGGATTATATCGCCGGGATGACGGACAATTATGCTTTGCTCGAATATGGCCGTGTCTTCCACAAGGAGATCGCGCTTTAACATTTTCGGTATCGTGATTCGGCCCCATTCGGGTGCTAGGTTCGCTGTGTTCCAGATTCGCCGAGGACTGCCCCATGCCCAGCTTTGAGCGCGGCGTTTACGAGCCGAAATCCGACGATGTCCGCGTCTTCGACGAAGACGAGCAGGAGATCGATGAGGAGGGTTCGCGCCTCCCGCTTCTCATCGTGATCGCGCTGCTTGTGCTCGCTGCCTTTGGCGGCGTGGTTTGGCTTGCCTACAGCCAGGGCGTTCAACGTGGCCGCGCGGACGCCCCGCGGATGATCGTCGCGGCGCCGGGCCCGGTGAAAGAGGCTGCTGCCGGCAGCACGGATATGGCTCACCCGCTGAAAATCTACGAACAGCCGGCACCTGCGGAAGACGATCTGGCAGATAGCGATAGCGTTCCGCCGCCGCCCACCGCGGTCACCAAGCCTGCGCCGCCGCCAACCGCCACAAAACCGGAAACCAAACCGGTGACCAAGCCCGCCGCTGCCGCAGCCAAGGCCGCCGAAGCCGTGAAGGCGCCCGAAGCCAAGCCTGTTGTGAAACCTGCGGCAACGAAACCCATGGAAACAAAGGCACCGGCCGCGCAGTCGAAGGCAGTTGAAACCGCAACACTCCCGCCTCCGGCAACGACGCCGAAACCCGCGGAAGCTGCATCAACCGCTGGGGGCGCGTATGTGTTGCAGATCGGCGCCTACAAGTCTCAGGCGGATGCCGATACGGCATGGAAATCCTTCAAAGCGAAGCATCCTATGGCCGCCGGCTATTCGGAAGACGTCCGCAAGGCCGATCTCGGCGACAAAGGCACTTGGTATCGCCTGCGCATGGGGTCGTTCACGGACAAAGCCGCAGCAGCGTCGTTCTGCGAGAAGCTGAAGTCCGATGGCGGTAACTGCCTTGTAGCGAAATAGCGAAACCATGAGCACGCCGCGCTCACGCGCGATTTTCGGGTGTGCGGGGACGGAGCTGACGGCTGAAGAGCGCGATTTCTTTCGCGATACCCGGCCGTGGGGCTTCATTCTGTTTGGCCGCAACATCGAAGAGCCCGAGCAGATAAGGCGTCTCGTGCGTGCTCTGCGGGAAACGGTCAACGATCCATCGGCACCTGTGCTGATCGATCAGGAAGGCGGGCGCGTCGCCAGGCTCAAACCGCCGCAATGGAAAGAACGCCCTCCCGCGCAGCGCTTTGCAGACCTTCATGCCGCCGCTCCGGAAGAAGCGCGTGAAGCTGCGTATCTCAATGCCCGGCTGATCGCGCGCGACCTGACCGATCTGGGCATCAATGTCGATTGCCTGCCGGTGCTCGATGTTCCGGTCGAAGGTGCGCATGACATCATTGGCGATCGTGCTTACGGGCGCGATCCTTCCGTCATCATCGATCTGGCGCGCACCGTCATCGAGGGAATGATCGACGGCAGCGTCCTCCCGGTGATGAAGCACATTCCGGGTCATGGACGGGCTGCGGCCGACAGCCACCTTTCGCTGCCGCGCGTTTCGGCGACGGCGGAAGAGCTCAGCGCGTCGGATTTTGTCACTTTCCGCAGCCTCAACAACTGCCCGCTCGCGATGACGGCGCATGTGGTTTACGAAGCGATCGATGCCCAGCGGCCGGCCACTACCAGCCCCAAACTGATCCGCGATGTGATTCGCGGAGAGATGGGATTCGAAGGCCTTCTGATGTCGGACGACCTGTCGATGGCGGCCCTTTCGGGATCGCTGGACCACCGCGCCAAAGCGTCGCTGTTTGCGGGCTGCGATGTGGTGCTCCACTGCAACGGAAATCTTGCCGAGATGCGCGAAATATCGACCGAATTGAAGCCTTTGGAGGATATCCACCTGAAAAGAGCCGAGGCCGCGCTTGCACACCTGAGCGCCCCGGCGGAATTTGATATTCAAGCAGGCGAAGCACGCCTTGCGGCACTCTTGGGAACCCGTTCTTGACCGACGAAGCCGACGACAATTTTGAAGCCATCGATGTGCTGGCGGCGCCGGACGAGGCCCTGATGGTGGCCGTCGATGGGTTCGAGGGCCCGCTCGACCTGCTGCTTTCGCTCGCGCGGGACCAGAAGGTCGATCTTGCCAAGATTTCCGTCCTGAAGCTGGCCGACCAATATCTGGAGTTCATCGAGCGCGCGAAGCGGATCAATCTGGAACTCGCGGCCGATTATCTGGTGATGGCGGCATGGCTGGCCTATCTCAAATCCAAGCTCATTCTGCCGCAGGTTCAGGTAGTCGAAGGTGAGCCTACAGCAGATGAAATGGCCGCGCGCCTGCGCTGGCGCCTGCAGCGGCTCAACGCGATGCGCGAAGCCGCGGCGCGGCTCATGGCGCGCGACCGTCTCGGCCGCGAGGTTTTCGAACGCGGCGATCCGGAACCGGTCAACGTCATCAAACTGCGCACCTACAAGGACACGCTTTACGATCTGCTGACCTCCTATTCGACCCAGCGGGTTCAGAAGCTCGGCGGCAAGACTTATCAGCCGAAGCACGCGCCGGTTCTTCTCATCGAGGAGGCGCGTGAGCGGCTGGAGCGCATGCTCGGGCGCATCGGCGACTGGAGCGGATTAAGCAAGCTTTTGCCATTCGAGTGGTCGGGCGGGGAAAGGCGCCGTTCGGCCCTTGCGAGCACCCTGTTGGCTTGCCTAGAACTCGCCCGCGACGGTCGCGTCGAGATCCGGCAGCTCAAGCCATTCGACGAAGTGTATGTGAAGGACCGGATGGTTCCGCCGGCTCTGGAGGCCGTTCCATGAACCGCATCGTGCGTCTGATTGAAGCTGAGAAAGAGATCGAACTCGTGCCTGACAGGGATGACCAGCAAGCCCCCCGCGATGTGACCGGCATCAACCCGGAGCATTTGCGCATGGCAGAGGCGCTGCTCTTCGCCGCGAGCGAGCCGCTGGACACCAAGGCGCTTGCCACCTCCCTGCCGGATGGCGCGGACATCCCGCTGCTCCTGAAGGAACTTCAATCGATCTATGAGAAGCGTGGCGTAACCCTCGTCTGTGTCGCGGAAAAATGGCAATTCCGGACAGCGCCCGATCTGGCCTTCCTTCTGCGCAAGGAGCAGCCGGAGCAAAAGCGCTTGTCGCGCGCCGCCATCGAGACCCTCGCGATCATCGCCTACCACCAGCCGGTCACCCGGGCCGAAGTGGAAGATATCCGCGGTGTGATGCTCTCCAAGGGCACGATTGACGCTCTGATGGAGATCGGCTGGGTGAAGATCCGCGGCCGCAAGCGGACCCCAGGCCGTCCCGTGACCTATGGCACCACCGAGGCCTTCCTTGTCCAGTTCGGGCTGGAGAGCGTGAGCCATCTGCCGGGGACCGACGAACTCAAAGCTGCCGGCTTTCTAGAGGCGCTGCCGCCGTCCGGTTTCGACGTGCCCAATCCGTCCGACCAGCTCGGCCCCGATGAAGACCCCTATATCGAGGGCGAGGATGAGCAGCCGGAACTCTCCACCGGCGGTCCAGAGCCACTTTAAGGCCGGTTTCGCCGCTTCGGCCGCCCCAACCCTTACCCCCTGTTAATCCCCCTCTGGCAGTCTTCGGGTTTAGCGGTGGGGATTAGGGCGCGTGACGGCGGTAGATCGTTCCGTTCGGCATTTGACGGGATTGGGCGGGGCTTCGACGAGCCGGGTGCTCAACCTCATGTCGATTGCCCGCAACAACGTGGATAATCCCGACCACAAGGCCAAGCCCCTTTTTATCTCTGCCGCGCTCAATCGCTCGATCCTGCTGCGTCATCGCATTCGCTCGGACGAGATCTACATGTTTGCCACGCCGCGCTCCGTCGCGACGAAGATCATCGTTCCCTTCGATGAGCAGGAACTGCGGTTGGGCGGGCGTTCCTTCTTCGTCGGACAGACTGGCTATTCCGAAACGCTCCAGCAGATCGGGAATTACCGTGACGATCATGCCGCGGGCCGCGACGAGGAAGTGCTGCGCCTCATCGACAGCGTGCCGTCGCTCGATCCCTTCCTGTTGCGCGAGCATTTGCGCATCAACGGCTTCGATGTCGCCGGCGCCTATTTCGAGATTTCACTGGGCGACCGGAAACGCATGTATGAGTACGTTGCCAAATGTATCGCAGGCCTGATTCAGCGCGCGGCCGGCGGCACGTCCAATTCCTATGCATTTTCGACGCAAAAACTCGTATCGGCGCTTTTGTCCACGGAAGTGGATGAAAAACTGGAGCCGTTGCGGCACACGCTTGGCCTTGCGGGCGGCGATTTCCGCGAAGGCGTGTTCAGTTGGCGAGGCTTTCTTTATTACAAATGGTCGATGACGGACTTTGCACCCAAGATCCGGTCGGTTCTGCGCGAAGTTCGTTCCGTTCGCGCCGGCAACACCCGGTCGGCGGAGCAGGGGCAATATCTGACAGAAGCGAGAGTCCGGATCTCGGAGGCCGTGCAGCAGGCGGGCCGTGATGTTGCCGGCACGCTCAAGACTTACGACGACGCATATGCCGATCTGCTCGACAGCAGCAATCCGCAGGCATTCCGTTCTTTCCTTTTGGATGCGCCGCGCATGTTCCTCGAACTGGGCGAAAAAACTGGCGCTCTCAGCCACATGGCCAGCTTCTGGCAATACCGGTTTCCGAAAGGGCAGCCCCCGCACGTCGATGCCGAAGAACTGGCCGTGATCTTTCAGGGGTTCGAATCCAGCTTCGGAATCGGGACGCCCCAATATCTCGCGCTGGCGAGTTGATCAGGCTTTATCCACACCGTCGAGTTTGACCACGACGGCTTTGCCTTTCGACAATGCGATCCCCAGTTCGCCTTTGCGCAAGGCTTGCGCGTCATTGCCGAAAACCTCGGCACGCCAGCCATGCAAGGCCGCGACGCCTTCGTCTTCGGCCGCGGCAAGGCTTTCGATATCGTCGGCATTGGCGATCAGGCGGGGCGCAACATTCGCGTCTTCCGCGCGCAGCCGCAGCAATGTCTTCAGCAGATCGATCGTGGCCTGGGACGGTTCGCGTTTGCGGCGCGGTTTTTCCGGCTCAATCCCTTCGGGCGGCTGCGCGTGGCGGCCCACTTCGATGGCCTCCATCAGCGTTTTTCCCAGCCGCGAATTGGCGAAGCCTTTGGGGATCGCGCGAATTCGCTCAATCGCATCGGCGCTTTCGGGCGGATGGGCCGCGATCTCCAGAATGGCTTCGTCTTTCAGCACGCGGCCACGCGGAATATCGCGCGTTTGCGCTTCGCGCTCCCGCCATTCCGCGATCGCTGCTAGCAGGGCGATGAAGCGTTTGCTGCTGGTGCGGGCCTTGAGCCGCTTCCACGCATTCGCCGGGTTCATCGCGTAAAGCTCGGGGCTTTGCAGCGCGGAGATTTCATCGGCGATCCAGGCTTCGCGATGGGTCTTCTTCAATTCCGCATCCAGCACTTCGTAGATCTTGCGCAAATGCGTGACATCGCCAATGGCGTATTCGAGCTGCTTGCTCGACAGCGGCCTGCGGCTCCAGTCGGTAAAGCGCGAAGACTTGTCGATCTCCACGCCGGCAATGCGCCGCGCCAGGGTTTCGTATGACGCCGCGTCTCCGTAGCCGCACACCATTGCGGCGACCTGCGTGTCGAACAGCGGGTTCGGAATCACGCCGCCTTGCTGCTGGAATATCTCGATGTCCTGCCGCGCGGCGTGAAACACTTTTACGATATTGGGTTTCTTGAGCAGTTCGTAGAACGGTTTCAGGTCGATGCCGCCGGCCAATGGATCGATGATCGCGGCGGCCGTGGGTGAAGCAACCTGAATGAGGCAAAGCTTCGGCCAGTAGGTCTGGTCGCGCAGGAATTCGGTATCGAGCGCGAGGTAGGGGGCGCCCTCCAATTCGCCGATCAGGGCCTTCAGACCGGCTGTATCTGTGACAATCCGCATCCTCCGCCTATAGCGGATTCTGGGGCCTGTCGCGCCGGAGAAATGCCCGGTTTAGTGCGGCGAAAGACCCACCGTCCGGCCCGGAAAGCCCGCGGCGTCGAAATAGCGGGTTCCGCCGACCCGCTGGTATTCGAGAACCGTCCTTTGGCCGTTGGGGGCGGGCATCGAGGATTGCCAGCCTTTGGTGACGGTAACCTTCTTGCCGCCCTTCAGAGCCTCCGTCGCCACGCGGCCTTTGAGGCTCCCCTTCGCTGGAATGTCGAGGCCAAGGATATGGGCGAGGGTTGGGTTGATGTCGGCGTTGCTCACCGGCGCGGGATCGGCGAAGTGGGCTTTGAAGTCAGGCCCGGCCGCGGCCATGAAGTTGCGGGTGTCGGCGCGGCTGAACGAGCCGTGCATGCCCTGGCCGGTATCGAGCGATGTATCTGCCATCTCGGCGGCGCACATCAACAGCGGTTTGCAGCCATGGATCGGATGCGATGCGAAGCTGACGATGATCGACGGCTGTGGCGTCAGCGCGGAGCCGCGAAGATTGACGGCGCTCATCGGCAGCGCGCCGGGAACATCGCCCAAGGCATCGTTCACGAAAATGCCGCTGATGTAATCTTCCTTCGACAACGCATCGACAATCTTCGGCGCCAGATCTCTGGCGTTCGCGCCCGGCAGATAGATGTGATCCGAGCCCCCATTGGCGACGACGATAACATCCGGGTTTGCAGGGTCGGCACCGAGGACCGCGCTGCCGAAAGACGAAAGCTGGCCGGATTTGTAGTCGACCGGGCTGTTCTGGTTGAACGGATCGTAGACCGGCATGGCAAGCGCCTCGGCCAGATCGATGGCGACGATGCCGGGCGGCGTTTCACCCGGAATGACTTTCGGATAGCCGATCTTCGCCGCTGCGCTGGTTTTGCTGTGGCGGTCGATGGTGGAAAATCCGTGATCGGCGGTGACGAAAACATCCGTCGCCTTGTCGAGCCCTTGCGCTTTCAAGGCGGCCAGAAGCGCCGCCAGCGTGTCGTCCGCATCCTTGATGCCGGCACGGCCGCTGGCGCTGTTGATGCCCGGCGTCAGCTTGCCGAAACTGTCCTTGGCGCTGTGCTGCGATGCATCGGGATCGCGCGACCAATACAGCATTGCAAAAGGATGCCCCGACGCGGCGAGTTTCGGCAGCACCACCTTGGTTGCCACGGCAATCAGATATTGCTGTTGCTCGGTATTCGGCACGTTCGTCTTGGGCGCGGTGGGCGAGAGATCTGCGGCCTTGATGGCGCCGTCGATCTGCGGCGAGATCGCGATGCCCTTGGGCGTGTTCATCGCATCGTCGATGACGATGGTGCCAGTGCCGTCGCGCTGGGTGATGTCCTGGATGGCGGTAGGTCCGACCTTGCCCATGACGGCCGTGGCGTATCCGGCTTCGCGCGCGGCGGCGATGAACGATGTTTCGTTCAGATAGTTGCCGTTGTAGTGCGCGGCGAGCGCGCCGAGCAGCGCGTCGTCTTCCTGAAAGGTGATCGGTGCGCCGTTGGCGCCTGTCACGGGATAACCGGTGTAGAGCATGTTGCCGAAATTGCCGGTGTCGCCGATGTAGTGGCCGGTGGCGATGGCGGAAGCGTTCACGGTGGTAATCGTCGGATAGAGCGAATGGCTGTTGGTGAAGTCCACGCCTTGCGTTTTCAGCTTCCACATGGTGGGCGCGGTCTGCGGGGTAACGCTGTCATAACGAAGGCCGTCGGCGACGAAGATCAGGACGTTGCGCGGCTTGGCCGGCGCATGGTGCCGGGCTTCGGCGGGCAGGGCCGCCGCGACGGCGATTGCCAGAACGGCAGCAAGGCGGATGAAACGCATGTCCGATTCCCCTGATTTGACAGGCCCAGACTAGGGGTTGTTTGCGACATTTGAAGCCCGAAAACCGGACTTGACCCCAAGGGGGCTAACCCGCCACATACCGCCCGTTTTTCGAGGAATCTCCGGTGTCTGAAGCCCATCCCTATCGCTCCCGCAACGCCAAGGGCGTCATGGATAGCTGTGGCAGCCTGCGCGCTGCCGATGTCGGCCGCACCGTGACCATCTCGGGCTGGGTGAACCGCCGCCGCGACCATGGCGGGTTGATCTTTCTGGACCTGCGCGACCATTACGGCATCACCCAGGCGGTGATCGAGCCGGATGAACCCGCCTTCGCCGAAACGGACAAGGTTCGCTCGGAATGGGTGGTGACGATCACCGGCAAAGTGGTCGCGCGCACGCCGGAAACGGTGAACAAGGATCTGCCCACCGGTGAAGTGGAAGTCCGCATCGGCTCGCTGAAGGTGCAAAGCCAGGCGCAGGAATTGCCGCTGCCGGTGTTCGGCGATCTGGATTATCCCGAAGACGTTCGCCTGAAATACCGCTTCCTCGATCTGCGCCGCGAACGGCTGCACAGGAACATCATGTTGCGCGCCAATATTGTCACCTCGATCCGCCGCCGGATGATCGAGCAGGGCTTCACCGAGTTCCAGACCCCGATCCTGACCGCCAGTTCGCCGGAAGGCGCGCGAGACTTCCTGGTTCCTTCGCGCCGCTATCCCGGCCAGTTCTATGCCCTGCCGCAGGCGCCGCAGCAGTTCAAGCAGTTGATCATGGTGTCTGGCTTCGACCGCTATTTCCAGATCGCGCCTTGCTTCCGCGACGAAGATGGCCGTGCCGACCGCTCGCCGGGCGAGTTCTACCAGCTCGACCTGGAGATGAGCTATGTGACGCAGGACGACGTCTTTGCCGCGGTCGAGCCGGTGCTGGCCGGCGTGTTCGAGGAATTCGCGAACGGCAAGACGGTGACAAAGCCGCCCTTTATCCGCATTCCCTTCGCCGAGGCGATGCTGAAATACGGCACGGACAAGCCGGACCTGCGCAACCCGATCCTGATAACCGATGTGTCCGATGTGTTCGCGCGCGGCGATGTCGAGTTCAAGGCGTTCAAGAACAAGACCGTGCGCGCCATCCCCGGACCGGGAGCAGGGCCGCAGCCGCGCTCGTTCTTCGACAAGCTGAACGACTGGGCGCGCAGCGAAGGCGCGGCGGGGCTGGGTTACATCATCCTCGAAGACGAAGGTGGCAAACTCACGGGCAAGGGGCCGATCGCGAAGTTCATCCCGGCAGAAGCGCTCGCGGACTTGACGAAGCGTTGCGGCGTCGGAGCCGGGGACGCGCTGTTCTTCTCCGCGGACGCGAAGGACGATCGCGCCGCGAAAATCGCGGGGCTGGCGCGCACCCGGTTGGGCCAGGAACTCAAGCTGATCGAGGACGGCACATTCAAGTTCTGCTGGATCGTGGACTTTCCCATGTACGAATGGAACGAGGAGGAGAAGAAGATCGACTTCTCCCACAATCCCTTCTCCATGCCGCAATACGATCGCGGGAAATTCCTCGCGCTCGACAAGGACGACAAGGACACCATCCTGGGGCTGAAGGCGTATCAGTACGATATCGTCTGCAACGGCTATGAGCTGTCGTCGGGCGCGATCCGCAACCACGATCCCGATGTGATGCTCAAGGCGTTCGAGATCGCCGGTTACGCGCGCGAGGAGACGGAAGAGAAGTTCAAGGGCATGCTGAACGCCTTCCGCCATGGCGCTCCGCCGCATGGCGGCACTGCGCCGGGCATCGATCGCATCGTGATGCTGCTGGCGGGCGAGGAAAACCTGCGCGAGGTGACCATGTTCCCCATGACCCAGTCGGCGCAGGATCTGCTGATGAACGCTCCATCGCCGGCCAATGCGAAGCAGTTGAAAGAACTGCACCTGCGCGTGGTGATGCCGGAGGCGAAGTAAAGATGGCTCTATTCGCGCAGAAGTAGCGATTTGGGCGAAATGGCATTGTTTCGATTGAACAAACGCCGTTCGATTGTTCTTCGATTTTGCCTTGGCCAAATCGCGCGCGAATCCGGATGTTGTGGTTGTTCGCTGGCGGTTTTGAGCGCTGGTATTTGAATTTCATTTTGCTGGGGCTTCCCTCCACCTTTTCCGCCCACGCCGGAATTGTGTCATCGGCGCTGTATGAGGGGCGTGACCTTGAACGTGGCGGTCGTGAGGGACCTCTCCCGGTTCGGCGTCCTGGACCCANNGATCTCGGCTTCTCCAGAAGAATCTCTCCCAACCGCCACGCCCGGTCAGGGCGAGGGCGAAGTTAGAGCTTGGGCATGGTGGTTTCCTTCAAAAAAGATGACTCACGCAGAGACGCAGAGAGAGCAGCGCTGAACGCGCTTTAACGGCGATGTGTTTTCCCTGGCGCGCAGAGCGCGCCAGACCATTTCGGCAGCGAGGCATTCCTGCTCACCACGAACGCCACTCCCGTTGCGTCTCTGCGTGAGATTTTCTCTTGGCCCAAAACGCAGAAAACCCGCCATTTCTGGCGGGTCCGGAATTTCGGGCGCAGTTCGAGAATTGGAAGGAATGTACGGTGTGACCGTCACGGTGTCAAGAGAATNNAAATTGTTCTAACACCCTGAATCCACATTGGATTCGTCAAAAAAATCGCGCGGAAGGACGATCTCCCGCGCGAAAATTGGACGTCCCTTGCAAATTATTTTTCACCCCTAGTCGATCGCCTCGACGCCTTCCGCTTTCAGGCGTTCGAGAAAATCCTTCATTTCCTTCAGCCGTTCCGGTGAGTGGCCTTGCCATTCCACGATCTCGCCGGTGATGCGGAGCGGTTCGCGGGAGCGGTAGGATTGTGTCGGATTGCCGGGGAATTTCTTGTCCGTGAGATTGGGATCGTCCTCGATGAGGCCGGCCGGCTCCACGATGTAGATCCTCTGCCGTCCCTCACCCGCGGCAAGTTCGGCGCCCCAGATGGCCGCATCCAGCGTGCCGGTGAGATAGATCCAGGACGCCTGTTTGCGCGCGCCGTAATTGGAATTGTAGCCGGCTGAGAGCAGGTCGCCTGTTTTCAAATCGGCGCGCGTGCCGTGATAATAGATTTCCGGAAATTTGCGGTCGGGCATCGATTTCAACTCCCTCATGTGAATCGAGGGCCGCGTTCTGAAACGGGGAGGGGGGGATTGCCGCAATCCCCCACCTGCGTTAGACGATGATAGTGGCAGAGGGCGGCGCGCGGTAAGCAGCGTCAAAAACCCAACCCATCATTCAATTTTCATGTTCCGGCGGGCTCATGCTTCGACAGGCTCAGCATGAGGATTTGCGCGACATCCTCACCCTGAGCTTGCCGAAGGGTGGACCGCGTATCCATCTGAATGCACTTCGCTCAGTTCAGCTTCGCGCCGAGGTCCTTGAGGCTTGTCTCGATCAGCGCGCCGGCGCGCTTCTCATCGAGGCGGGCAGCGATGAGCTTTTCGGCGGCGGCAGCAGCGGCATCGGCCGCGAGTGCGCGGATTTCAGCCATCGCGGCGGCTTCGGCCTGGGCGATTTTGTCTTGCGCCTGCTTGCCCCGGCGCTCGATCTGCGCGGCGAGGGCGGCGCGCATTTCGGCGGCCATGCGCTCGGCATCGGCTTTCGCTTCGGTGACGATGGCGGCGGCTTCGGCCTCGGCGTTGGCGGATTTGCGCTTGTAGTCCGCGAGCAGGGCTTGCGCTTCCGCACGCAGGCGCGCCGCCTCGTCCAGCTCGGCTTTGATGGCCGCGGCGCGATCGTCGAGATATTTGCCGATGAATTTCGGCGCGCCGGCATAGAGCAGGATGCCGATCATGACGGCGAAGCCGACGGCAACCCAAAATTCGGGGTTCGTGAGCAATTCCATCTTCAGCTCCCGCTGGCCGCTTTGACGGCCGCCGCCGCATCGCTCGCCGAAACCGTTTCGCCGGTAAGCCGGTTCACGATTTCGATGGCCGCATCCTGCGCCGCTGCCGTCATCGAGGTGCGGGCTTCGGTGCGCATGGCCTGGATGCGGGCTTCCGCCGCCACCGTGGCTTCATGCGCCTTGGCATCGGCATCGGCTCTCGCCTTGTCGATCTCCGAACCGATGCGCTTGCGGGTTTCTTCCGCATGGGCATTGGCGCGGGCGCGGGCGCCGGCCAGCGCCGTTTGATAAGCGGCGGAGGCAGCTTCGGCATCGCCGCGATGCTTCTGCGCTTCGGCGATGTCGCCGTTGATCTTGTTGCGGCGGGTCGTGATGACGCCGTTCATGCGCGGGCCAGCGACCCGCCACATGACCACGAACAGGAAGGCGAACGTCACCACCAGCCAGAAGATCTGGCTGGGGAACGTCGATGTGTCGAACGGCGGAAAACCACCCGATCCCTCATGGGAGGCGGGCTGCTCCGTCGTCGCGTTCATGGAGCCGGCGTCGATCATCGTCTGTCGATTACGTGAACAGGATGATGAGCGCGATCACCAGGCCGAACAGGCCGGTCGCTTCGCAGAGCGCGAAGCCGAGGAGCAGGTTGGTCGTCTGCGTGGCGGCGGCGCCCGGATTGCGCAGCGCGCCCGAGAGGTAGGAGCCGAACACGTTGCCGATGCCGATACCGGCGCCGACGAGGGCGATACAGGCAAGGCCCGCGCCGATCATTTTCGCTGCTGCAAGTTCCATGTCTTTAAGTCCTTCTGGTCAAAAGATCAGTGATGATCGTGGAGGTGAAGCGCTTCGTTCAGATAGATGCAGGTGAGGATCGCGAACACATAGGCCTGCAGGCCCGCCACCAGCAATTCCAGCAGCATGATCGCGATGATCATCAGCATCGGCCCGACCGAAAGAATGGAGAGGATGCCGCCCGCGGCGCCCAGCATGACGACGAAACCCGCGAACACCGCCAGCATCGTGTGGCCGGCGAGCATGTTGGCGAAAAGACGGACGGAAAGGCTGACGAGGCGGGTGAAGAACGAGATGATCTCGATCGGCACCAGCAGGATCAGCAGATAGATCGGCGCTTCCGGCACAAAGAGCTTCAGGAAGCCCAGGCCGTGCTTTGCGAAGCCGACGACGATGACCATGGAGATGATGAAGGCCGTCATCGCGAAGGTGATGGCGATCTGGCTCGTCACCGTGAACGACCACGGCACCATGCCGAAGACGTTGCAGAACAGCACGAAGACGAACGTCGTGAAGATGAAGGGGAAGAATTTCAGGCCGTCGTCGCCGGCCGCCGAATGGATCATGTTGGCGACGAATTCGTAGGAAACTTCCGCCATCGACTGGGTGCGCGACGGAACCATGCGCTTACCGCTCATCGCCAGCGTGAAGAACAGCGACGCCACCGCAACCACGATCACCATGAAAAGCGACTGGTTGGTGAAATAGATGTCGTGACCGCCGATCTGAAAGAGCGGGTGCTCAATGAGCGGCTTCACTTCGAATTGCTCCATGGGATGCATCGCCACGGTGCTAACTCTCCTCGTCGTCTCTTGCGGCAGGCGCGGGCCCCTGGGCCGCCACCTGCGCGTTGATCTCTTTTGCCGCGTGCATGACGTTGCGGATACCGGCAACCATTCCAAGCACAACGAACGCAATCATAAGCCACGGTTTGGTGTGGATGCCGAAATAGCCGAAAAGCCAGTCCAGTCCCCATCCCATCGCGCCGCCAACCACCAGCGCGGCCACCAGCTCCGTCGAAAAACGGAAGGCGATACCCGATTGCGTCGGCGGCGGCTCGGTCTTCCGCGGCGCCAGTCGCTGTTGGGCGTCGTCGAGCCGCGCTCCCAGGCGCTTCAGGTCATCGGGTCCGGTGTCGCTCATTGGCTTCCCGATCGCGAAAACTGCGCGCAATTGCTGGGCCTTCGCGGCTTCCCGAAGGCGCGCGGAACATAGGGACGCACCCATGAGCTGTCAAGAATGTTAAAGTGCTGTAAACACTTGGTTTCATTGATGAAAATCGCAGCGCGGCGAAATGCGCGCAAGAATGTTGTCGAGTGAGGGAGAATCGTCAGCGTAGCTCAATAACGGACGCACCTGCGTCCAGGTGCTGCAAAAGTCCTGGCCATGCTCGTTCGAACCGCACAAAGAGAGCGCGTTTCAGCAAATTGCCGGTGCGGACCCAAATGATGGGAGGTCCGGGACGCGCCTCGGCCAGCAACGGAAAATCTTCATCCTTTGTGATCAGGACAGAGTTGTTGGCGCAAGCGTAAGCCCAGATATCTGTATCGGGCGCATCACGCAGCCCGATTTCACGCAGCGCGGAAGCTTCATGACCTCGTGTGCGAATCCATTCCGCCAAAGACGGCGGCATCTGCGCATCGATGAGAAACCTCAACTTATTCCGCCGCTACGACAATAGGATGGCCGATAACACGCGCGGCATATTCAAGGCTGGCGCGTATGTCATCTGCTTCAAGGTCCGGAAAGTCGGTAAGGATTTCCTTTTCCGAAGCGCCATTTGCCAGCATCTCAAGAATATCAGCCACACGGATGCGCATCCCGCGAATGCAAGGGCGCCCATGGCATTGTGCAGGGTTGATCGTGATACGAGACAGCAAATCGCTCATGAACCGATTGTATCAGAAGACTGTTAAAAAGCAGCCTTCCGATAATCGGCTGAAATTGCCTGTTATTCCGCCGCCGCGACCTGTTCGGCTTCTTTCAGGGTGACGGAAACGAGCTGGCTGACGCCGCGTTCCTGCATTGTCACGCCGAAGAGGCGGTGCATGCGGCTCATCGTCTGCGCGTGGTGGGTGATGACGAGGAAGCGCGTGTCGGTGATGCGCGTCATCTCATCGAGCAGATTGCAGAAACGCTCGACGTTGGAATCGTCCAGTGGTGCGTCCACTTCGTCCAGCACGCAGACGGGCGCCGGGTTCACCAGGAACACCGCGAAGATCAACGCCATCGCTGTCAGCGCCTGTTCGCCGCCCGAAAGCAGCGTGAGATTCTGCAAGCGCTTGCCCGGCGGGCGCGCGAAGATTTCGAGGCCTGCTTCCAGCGGGTCTTCGGATTCAGTGAGCGTCAGCCGCGCTTCGCCGCCTTCGAAGAGCTTGGTGAACAGCATCTGGAAGTTCTGGTTCACCTTCTCATAGGATTCGAGAAG
Source organism: Pseudomonadota bacterium (assembly GCA_018242105.1). Classification (GTDB taxonomy): domain Bacteria; phylum Pseudomonadota; class Alphaproteobacteria; order Micropepsales; family Micropepsaceae; genus Rhizomicrobium. The sequence goes on along the minus strand of JAFECP010000006.1, from coordinate 31,180 downwards.
ACGTTCGCGGCCTTCCTTGTTTAGCGAGGAGATGCCGCGGCGCAAACGGTCGATCGCGCCCGCTAGATCGTCGCGGTCTGTGGTGAGGCCGGCGAGGCGGGCTTCCTGTTCCTGCGCTTCTTCTTCTGCACGCAGGTTCACGCCACCGAGGGACTCGCGTTCGGCTTTCAGCTTCTCCACGCGCTTGTCGGCATAATCCTGCGCGGGAAGCTCTTCGCCTTCCTTCAGTTCGGCGCGTTCGGCCAGTTCTTCGGGCGCGGCATCGAGTTCGTCGCGGATGCGCGTCTTCAGTTCTTCGATGCGCGTGGCGGCGGATTCCGACAGCGCCTGCGAGCGGGCGCGTTCCTCGCGCGCGGAGGATAGCGCGCCTTCGGCTGCCTTCAGCGCCTTGTCGGCGGCGGCGAGAACCTGTTCGGCCTCGGCGTGCAGATCGGCGGCTTCCTTGCGCGCGGCTTCGGCGGTGGCGATGGCATCGAGCAGCGTGACGCGCTTCTCGGCCAGCATCTGCGGCACGCCTTCCAGCGTGACGAGTTCTTCGCTCATCTGCGCGTGGCGGCGGTTCAACTCCTCGATCTGCGCGGTCGCGGCAGTGCGGCGGGATCCCCAGCGCGATTTTTCCTCCGCGATCGAGCCAAGGCGCAGCGTGCGCATCGCGCCCGCGCGGGTGAGGCCTTCGACGGCGCCGCGCGCTTCCGCGTCGGCACTGCGCGCATCGGCGGTGTCGCTGCGCGATTGCGCGACGGTCTGGGCCAACGCGGCGCCATCGGCCAAAGCGGCGAGGGCGCCGGCGGCTTCTTCTTCGGCGGCGATGGCGGTGTCGCGCGTCTGGGTGAGGCGGCGGATTTCCGCTTCCAGCGACGCGAGCTTCGACATGCGCTCGGCAGCGGCGCGTGCGGCTTTCGCCGCTTCGTCCTGCGCCGCGATCAAAGCGCGGCTGGCTTCGCTTTGTTTGTGATCGGCGGTGCGCGCCGTTTCACGCGCTGTTTGCGAGGTTTCACGCGCGGCGGAATAGGCGGCGAAGATTTCGCTCTGCTGTTCCTTGGCTTTCGCGATTTCGCCTTCGAGATCTTCGAGGCGATTGCGCTGCGCCAGACGCACCGCGGCCTGCGATTGCGCTTCGGCGGAGGCGGAGTAGCCGTCCCAGCGCCACACATCGCCGCGCGCCGAGACCAGGCGCTGACCGGCTTTCAATGCCGTCTGAAGATTTCTTCCCTGATCGTGGGAGACAACGCCGACCATCGACAGGCGGCGCGCCAGCGCTTCGGGCGCTTCCACGAATTTGCTGAGCGGTTCGGCGCTGGACGGCAGCGGCGGCGCATCGGCGAGCGCGCCGAGATTGCGCCAGTGATGCGGCGAGGCTTCATCCAGCGGCGCCCGCAGATCGTCGCCCAACGCCGCGGCGAAGGCGGCTTCGTAGCCGGGTTGCACTTTCACCGCATCGACCAGCGGCGGGAAAAGATCGTCGCCCTGTGGGCGCAGCAGATTGGATAGTGCGCGCGCTTCTGCGGACAATTCCTGCACACGGCGCTCGACCTCTTGAAGCGGTTTGCGCGCTTCTCCTTCAACGCTTTCGGCGTGCTCGAGCGCGGTGCGCGCCGCTTCGAAGGCCGCGCGCAGGTCTGCGGCGGCGGTGCGCGCCGCTTCGGTTGCGGCTTCAGCGGCTTGCGCATCCGGCGACTGGGTTGCGCCTTCCATGGCCGCGTCGAGGCGCGATTGCGCTTCGTTCAGTTGCGATCCGCTGGTCTCCGCCAGGGCCGATGCGACTTCGCGCTGGCGCTCCAGGCCGTTCTTGCGCGCGTTCCATTCCGCCAGTTCGGCGTTGAGGCGCTCCAGCGTGCGCTCGCGCTCTGCCAAAGCTTCGGCGAGTTCGACGGCGCGCGCCTGCGCGGCTTCGAGATCGTCCTTGGCGTGGGCCTGCGCGGATTCCAGATCGGCGGCTTCCGTGGAAAGTCTTTCCAGCGCGGCATTGGCGTCGGCATCGAGCGCTTTCTCGCGCGCGATATCCTGTTCGCTCTGGCCGATGCGCTGGCGCATGCGCTGCGCTTCTTCGCGCGCGCGTTCTTCCTCGGCATCGAGGGCTTCGCGTTCGACGGTGAGACGATGCAGCGCGGCGGCGCGTTCGGCTTCGCGCTGGCGCAGCGGCGGCACGGCGGAGGCCGCTTCCAGTTGCAGCGTGGTCGCCTGCGCCGCGTGATCGGTGCAGGTGGCGACGGCGGCGTTGGCGTTTTCCAGCGCTTCCTGCGCCAGCTTGGTCTGCGCTTCGGCGGCGAGCCAGCGCAGATGCAGCGCCAGCGCTTCGGCCTTGCGGATGTGGCCGGAGAGGTTGCGATAACGCGACGCCTGGCGCGCCTGGCGCTTCAGATTCTGCAAACCGGCTTCGACTTCGCGGATCACGTCGTCGAGGCGGCCCATATTGGTTTCGGCGGCGCGCAGGCGAAGCTCGGCTTCGTGGCGGCGCTGATGCAATCCGCCGATACCCGCGGCTTCTTCCAGAATGGCGCGGCGGGCGAGCGGTTTCTGCGAAATGAGCTGGCCGATCTGGCCCTGGCGAACGAAGGCGGTCGAACCGGCGCCCGAAGAGGCGTCGGCGAAAAAGATCTGCACATCGCGCTGGCGCACGTCGCGGCCGTTGATGCGATAGACGCTGCCGGCTTCGCGCTCGATGCGGCGCGAAATCTCGATGGTGTCGTAATCGTTGAACTGTGGCGAAGCTTTGCGGTCCGAATTGTCGATATGGAGAATGACTTCAGCCTGGTTGCGCGCGGGGCGGCCCGCCGAACCGGCGAAGATCACGTCGTCCATTTCCGTGCCGCGCACGGAGGTGGGGCGGGTTTCGCCCATGACCCAGCGCAGCGCATCGAAGAGGTTGGACTTGCCGCAACCGTTCGGGCCGACGACCGCCGTCAGCCCCGGCTCGATCAGAAGCTCGGTGGGCTCCACGAATGACTTGAAACCGGAAATCCTGAGCCTGTTGAACTTCAACGCAAACGCGCCCTTATCGCTAAAACTTCTGGCGTCACTTTATCGACGGCAGCACTGTTACCCAGCGCCCATTTGGGCTGATTCCCGCAAAGCGGGTCAACGAACGGCCAAGACTTATCCGCAGACAAATCTTTGCCCGCTCCGTGGCTTATCGCCGGGATTTACTTCTTGGCGAGAACCGCATCCAGATATTTCTTGATGTCGTCCGTGGACTCGAACGGCGGCGCCATCTCGCCATTGACGATGAAGGTCGGCGTGCCGTTGATGTTGTAGGTCTTCTGCGCGAAGAGGCCGACATCGGTGGCGCGTTTTTGCGCGTCCTGATCGTTGATGCATTTATCGACCTGATCCGAACTCATGCCGGCGATGCGGCCCATATCGACCAGCGCGGCATGAACATCCGGGATCTGATAGCCGTCCGGGTCCCATTTGGGCTGGTTGCGGAAGAGCAGATCGATGAACTGGAAATAGCTGCCGGCGGGAAGGCAGCGCGCCATGGATTCCGCCGCGACATCCACCTGGCTCAGCGGGAAGACGCGGAACACATAATAGACTTTGCCGGTGTCGATGTAATTTTGCTTGATGAACGGGAACAGCGCCTCGTTGAAATGCGCGCAATGCGGGCAGGTCGGAGCGGCGTATTCGACCATGGTGACCGGCGCCTTCGGATTGCCCTGCGTGCGATCGTAGGAGGTGATCGTAACCGCATATTTCTGCCCGCCGGACGCGAGCGACGCGCTGTCATCGGCGGGTGCGGAGAAGACCATGTAGGCGATGACGCCGATGGCGATAACAGCCAGAACGATCAGGCCGGTAAGAAGCTGTCTGCGGTTCATGGAGGGCTCAGAATGGGGGCCGCGGATCTTGCTTGTGACAGAGGAAAGCGCGCCGTTCAATTCCCACGCGACGGCGTTCGCGGCGCGCGCGCCCGGGCCAGGCCAACCAGCGCTTCGCGCAAGGATTCCGGGCCGTTATAAGACAGCGCCGGGTCGCCCGGCGGCACATGCGCCGCGCGCTTGGGCGGAGGGTTGTGGATAAGTTGGGGGGTAAGCGGGCCCTGCACGAATCGCAGCTTGGTCACAGCGGCGCGCCCCAAATAGGCGTTGATGCGTTCGCAGAGTTGCCTCGTTTCGTGTTGCAGGAACAGGGCGGCGCCCGGCTCGGCGCGCAAAGTGAGCGTGCCGCCATGCGCGCCTTCGGAGAATTTCATCGGGCGGGCGATGCGCGCAATGTCTTTGCCGGCAATATCGTTCCAGCGCAGAACCAGCGTGGGATCGCGAAAGCCCATGCGGGCAAGCGCGGCCGCGCCCAGATTGCCCGCCTCACGCGCGACCGGCTCGCTGCGATTGCGGCGCGCAAATTGCTGCTGTTTGTCGTCGCCTCGTTGCGGCATGGTGGGATTATAGGACGGATTTGGGGCGATGTCGCTCCAGCGTTCTCATGGTTCGACAAGCTCACCATGAGGAGAAATAGCTGAAATCCTCATGGTGAGCTTGTCGAAGGATGAAGAAGCCCGTGACATCGCCTGCCGCTGCATTGCTCGCCTGGTACGACCGGCATCGCCGCGTGCTGCCGTGGCGCGCGCCGAAGGGGCAGGTGCAGGACCCGTATCGCGTTTGGCTGTCGGAGATCATGCTTCAGCAGACAACGGTGCCGGCTGTCGGTCCGTATTTCGCGAAATTCCTGAAGAAGTGGCCAACGGTGAAGGCGCTCGCGAAAGCGGAGCAGGACGATGTGCTCGCGGCGTGGGCCGGGCTTGGCTACTACGCGCGGGCGCGAAACCTGCACAAGGCGGCGAAGGCCGTAGCCGAAATGGGCGGCGTGTTTCCGACAACTTATGAAGGCCTGCGCGAACTGCCGGGCATCGGCGACTACACGGCGGGCGCGATTGCGGCGATTGCTTACGATCTTCCTTATGCCGCGATGGATGCGAATGCCGAGCGCGTGATCGCGCGCTATGCCGGTGTCGAAGAGCCATTGCCGAAATCCAAGCCTGCGATGCGCGCGGCATTGCAGGCGCTGGTGCCGCAGAAGCGGGCTGGGGATTTCGCGCAAGCATTGATGGATCTGGGCTCGGCGATCTGCACGCCGAAGAAACCAGCCTGTTTGAGCTGTCCGTGGATGGAGGGCTGCGAAGCGCGCAAGCTTGGCATTCAGGAACAACTGCCCGCGCGTGGCGCGAAAGCGGTGCGCCCTCTGAAGCGTGGCGCCGCGTTCGTCGTGCGCGATGCGAGCGGTGCGGTATTGCTGATGAAGCGGCCGGAGAAGGGGCTGCTCGGCGGCATGCTGCAGCCCCCGCTTGGTCCGTGGACGGAGGATTTTCCGTCCAAAGCCGAAGCGATGAAGCAGGCGCCGTTCAAGGCGGAGTGGAAGAAGCGCGTCGGCGTCGTGCGCCATGGCTTCACGCATTTTGAACTGGAGATCGAAGTCTATGTTGCCGGCGTGGAAGCACGCCCGCCATTTTCTTCCCCCGTTCACGGGGGAAGTGCCGTCGAAGACGGCGAAGGGGGCAAGTCGCGCCCTCTCCGGCGCGCTGCGCACGCCTCCTCCCCCGTAAACAGGGGAGGAAAGAAGAGCGGCGTGTTTTGGGTGGAAGAGCGAAAACTGAAAGACGTCGCGCTACCAACCGTGATGCGAAAAATCGTTTCGCACGGGTTTGGATAGCTAATCCAGCTTGTAATATGCGCCTTTGTTCTTCGTATGGATGTTCGTGACCTTCGGCACCGTTATCTTGCCGTCAAGCAGGCCGAGGCAGACATAGATGTTCTCATAGCCTTTGCGGTCCCACGAAATCGGCGAGCCGCATTTGCCGCAGAATTGCCTGATAGTGCTGGGCGACGATTTGTAGGATTTCAGAGTTTTCGATTTGTTGATGACAAGCGCATCGCGCGCGACGCCGACGAATGCGCCGTGCATGCCGTAATTTTTTCGGCATTGGTTGCAGTGACAGAAGTAAGCGTCCTCCAGCGTTCCCTCGAAGGAGAATCTCACGTCGCCGCACAAACAAGAACCGCGATAGGTTTTGGCTTTCACACCAGATCCGCGCGCAAGCGTTGGCGTAGCACGTCGATGGGGATGAGCTTGCCCTTGTCTTCGTACTGCCAGAACGTCCAGCCGTTGCAGGCTTCGAGGCCCTGCACATGCGCGCCGATGCGGTGGATGGAGCCGGTGGCGTCGGCGCAGACCAATGTTCCATCCGCGCGGACCTTCGCCTGATGGCGCTTTTGCGGTCCGCGCAGGATGGTACCCGGCGGCAACAACCCTCGTTCAACAACCCACCCAAAAGGAATGCGCGGTTCGCTCCGCTTTGATTTTGTGACCTCGATAGCCTCTTTGTCCGCGGGCTCGATGCTCGCGATGCGGCGGCGCGCGACGCTGGCGTATTTCGCCTCGCGCTCAAGGCCGATGAAGTGACGGCCGAGGCGGCGCGCAACCGCGCCCGTCGTTCCCGAACCGAAGAAGGGATCGAGGATCACGTCGCCCGGCTTGGACGACGACAGGATCACGCGATGCAGCAGGCTTTCCGGCTTCTGCGTGGAATGCGCTTTCTCGCCTTTCTCATCCTTCAGGCGTTCGCCGCCGGAACAGATCGGCAGCGTCCAGTCCGAACGCATCTGCAGGTCGTCGTTCAGCGCCTTCATCGCCTCATAATTGAAGGTGTAGCTTTTCTGCTTCTGATCGCGCGTGGCCCAGATCATGGTTTCATGCGCGTTGGTGAAGCGCTTGCCGCGGAAGTTCGGCATGGGATTGGTCTTGCGCCAGATCACGTCGTTCATGATCCAGAAGCCGAGATCCTGCAGCGTGGCGCCGACGCGGAAGATGTTGTGATAGGAGCCGATGACCCAAAGCGCGCCATTCGGTTTCAGCACGCGGCGGGCGGCGGTGAGCCATTCACGGGTGAACTTGTCGTAGTCGGCGAAGCTGGAGAATTGATCCCACTTGTCATCGACGGCATCGACCTTGGACTGGTCGGGGCGGTGCAGGTCGCCCTGGAGCTGAAGGTTGTAAGGCGGGTCGGCGAAGATGAGATCGGCGCAGCCTTCGGGCAGCGCGTTCATGCTCTTGATGCAGTCGCCTTCGATGACGCGGTCGAGCGCGTCGTTCAGGTCCAGTTTGTAGGTGCTCATCGCCCGCCCGAATCAGTCCACAGGCAGGCAAAGTGATTCGAGGTGATTCGTGCGTCAAGAGTCTTGGTGAATCAAAGCGTTACGTCTTGAGTCACAGGCTCCTGTGGATACAACATATTGTGGATAGGCGCAAAACTTCTGCGGTGATGGAGGCAGGGGCCGTGGGCTTTGAGGCCCTTATAGTGCTCCGGCGTGCCGTAGCCTTTGTTGTTGAACCAGTCGTATTGCGGATGCTCGTCGTGCAGCGCCCTCATCATCCGGTCACGCGTGACCTTGGCGACGATCGAGGCGGCGGCGATGGAAACGGAACGCGCATCGCCGTCCACCAGCGTATCGCACGGGCAGGGCAGCGCCGGCGCATCGTTGCCGTCCACCAGCGCGAACATCGCGGCGACTTTCAGCTCGCGCACCGCGCGCGCCATGGCCAGATGCGTAGCCTGGCGGATGTTGATGAGGTCGATCTCATCGACGCTGCCGATGCCGACGCCCACCGCGATGGACCATTCCATAATCTGCGGGAACAGTTTCTCGCGCGTCTCTTCGTCGAGCTGCTTGGAGTCGTTCAGGCCCTTGGGCATCCGTTTGCGGTCCAGAATGACCGCTGCCGCTACGACAGGTCCCGCGAGCGGGCCGCGGCCGGCCTCATCCACGCCGCAAATGGGCCCGGTCATGGTCTTCAGCAGACGCGACTCGTAGATGTAGTGTGGCATCGGCCGCGTTATAGCGCGGCCCGTGCGAAGGTGCAGCGCCTGCGCCGCGGCAAAACTGTTGACGGCATGGGGATGGAGCGATGACCGCAATCAATTTCGGAACCGATCTGAAGGGGCAGGTTGCACTCGTCACCGGCGCATCCGCCGGGCTCGGCGTGCGGTTCGCCAAGGTGCTGGCGCAATGCGGCGCGAAAGTCGCGATCACGGCGCGGCGCATGGAAAAGCTGGAAGCACTGGCAAAGGAAATTCGCGCGGAAGGCGGTGAAGTGTTGCCGCTGCAACTGGACGTGACACAGGCCGATCAGCTTCTGGATGTCGTCGGCAAGGCAGAGGCTGCGCTGGGCACCGTGAACATCCTTGTGAACAATGCCGGCATTCCCGACGCGCAGCGCGCGGTCAAGATGTCCGTCGATCTGATCGACCGGGTGATCGATACCAATTTGCGCGCGCCTTATATTCTGTCTTGCGAAGTCGCGCGGCGGCTGATCGCGGCGAAGAAACCGGGGCGGATCGTCAACATCGCGTCCAGCGCGGCTTTCGAATACAACGGCAACGGCGCAGCGCTCTATTCCACCACGAAGGGCGCGGTGGTCCGCATGACGCAGGCGCTGTCGGTGGAATGGGCGCCGTTCAACATCAATGTGAACGCGATCGCGCCGGGCGCATTCTCTTCGGAGATGATGGACGGAATGCTGTCGCGCATCGGCGATATCAGCCAGCATTTCCCGCGCAAGCGCATCGGCGATCCGGCGCAACTCGACAGCACGCTGCTCTATCTGGTGTCGCCGTCGTCGGATTTCGTGACCGGCACATGCATCCGCGTGGA
>JAFECP010000006.1:0-22490 GCA_018242105.1 Pseudomonadota bacterium | reverse complement strand
GCATCCTGCAGCGCTTTGCAGGCGGCGGAGACTTCGTCGCCATTGCGGCTCAGCGGATTGGGCGCTTTCGAGCGCTTTCCGTGCAGCCGCAGCACCAGCACGAACTTGCCGCCGGGCGCGAGCAGCGACCGGATTTCGGTGAGTGTCGCCGCCGGGTGCGCCCAGAACTGGAAAGAGTGGAGCGCGGCGATGGCGTCGTAAGGGCCATCTTTCGGCAGCCGCGTATCGTCGCCTTCGAGAAGCTCGATTTTCATCATCTTGCGAAAGCGGCGCAGTTTCTTCTGCGCTGTCTCGACCATCAGTGGCGAAGGGTCGATGCCGGCAAGTTTCACAGGCTTCAGTTTCTTGGCGACAAGCTTTTCCAGATGGCCGGTGCCGAAGCCGATTTCGAGATAGGCGTTGGGTTGCACGGAACGAAGCTGATCCACCGTCCAGCGATAGGCGGGCTTGTTCAGCCAGGCCATCAATACGCCAAATATCCGTCCGATCCGCCCCCGCGGGCGTTCAGCCTGCGAGAACTTGCGCCTCTCTCTGCCCATTGCTCACTCCAGGCTCACTCAGGCCGGTCCACCGCGAGCCGCGCGAAAGACGCGGTCAGCACCAGCGCCGCGATGGCGACCGGGAGCAAGTTTCCCAAATTCACCGTGACTGTTTCAATCGCGGCTACGATATGGCCGAGGGGCAGGGTGAGGAGAACGATGGCCATTGTCACAAGAAGGACCAGTTGGTCCAACAGCTTATCGCGCTCCTGCAGCGCCAGTGCGCGCCTTGCAACAGACGCGGAAAATCCGCTGTCGGCCACCGGAGCGAGCGGTTGGCAGAGCAGAGTATCCAGGTCGGCCGTCATGACCCGTCTCCCAGCAGGATGCGCAGCTTCTCGCGCCCGCGCAGTATATGCGATTTCACGGTGCCGAGCGGCATCTGCAAAATCGCGGCAGCTTCCTCGTTGGAATGGCCGAGCGCGTAGCAGAGCGTAAGCGTGGCGCGTTCGGCGGCGGAGATCCTACGCATCGCGCTCTCCAGATCGAGCGCCGCATCGGGCGACGTTTCGATGCTCTGTTCGGGCAGGTCTTCCATCAATTCCGGCTTGCGCTTGCGCGCTTCCATGAGAAAGCGCGACCAGGCAATGCGCGTGAGCCAGCCTGTGAACGATCCTTCGCCGCGATATTGCGAAAGCTTGCGCCACGCTTCGATGAAGGTTTCCTGCGCCAGATCGTCCGCCAGCGCGTGATCGGCCCGGGTAAGGCGGCGCAGGAAGCCGCGCAATGGCGACTGGTTCTGCCGCACAAGCACGCCGAAGGCCGCGGAGTCTCCACCCGCGGCCCGCGCTATCAGATCGGACTCGTTCATCCCAGGGCAGCATAGCGTCTCATTGCGGCGGCGTGCGCGGGCGGTCGAAGAAATAGGCCAGAACGCGGCTGAAACCGATCATGAAGGGAAAGATGCCGACAAAGGGCAGCCAGCCGGGGCCGCTCCATTGAAAGCCGTTATCGCCACCGAAGAAATTGTTGAAATCGCCCGTCGTCATCGCCCACAGGAAGACGAAAAGCGCGACGCCGACGCACATCATGTAAATGCCGCCCGCCAGCGAATAACGATGCCAACCGCCGCGATAGCCATAGCTATCGGAATAGCGATAGCCGTTACCGCTCAGAAGTTCCGGGGGGATGGGCTGACCTTTCTCGGCCAGCTTCTCGATCATGCGATGACGGCTGGTGCGCTCGCGATAACCGAAGAAATTGCTAACGAATACGATCAGAACGATGGCGCCCCAGAAGATCGCCGAGATCAGAAGCCCGTTTCCATGCGTGACAATCATTGTCTGCTCCCTCGCGGCCAAAATGGCCCCGTTACCGGTCAGATGCGGGCAAGGTGCTGTTTGGATGCAGGCCGGGAAACAGCCTGATCGTCATGGCTGGCCAGCTTCAGCATATAAAGACATCTAAATATTCGTCTTCGTGAATACTGTCGCCGGTTTTGCGTTTTACGAAATATTTACCACCAAATCTTGACTCTGAGGAACTATTAGCGCAGAGTTCGATTCGATCGCGCAAAGAAAAAGAGCCGCCGGTTTGCGACCCCGGACGGCTCTGTATTTTTGTGTCCTCGCCCAACGGAGCGAAGCGCGGTAGTGAGTCAGTAGGTAAAGCCAAATATCGGCCATCCGACTCCCTAGGTCAACGCTCCTTTTTAACCCGGGTTGCCACAGGCAAGCGGGAACAAAGGAACTATGACCAATGGTTAGTATCGGTGATGTGTTTAAGCCTGGAGATAAAGTCGAGGCGTCAGGAATCTACAGAGTTATCCATGACGCTACGCATGCACAGCCTCATGACGTGACATGCGTGTTTGGTAAGAAGTTCCCGCCTTGCCGCGGATGTAACCACCCGCGCTTCAAGCTTTTGCAGGCGGCTCAACACATCGAACACAACGAACACTTCAAGTAATAACTATCTGCGTAAGCGGTCTGCCGCACGCTTGTGACTCACTGAGTCCGTGCGACGGATCGCTTATTCATCTTTCATCCTACAACAATTCCAGCTGTTGCCCGGCCTGGATCGGACGTTTGAACTGCGAGGTATCCAGCGGGCGGTGGTCGGCGTTGAGGCCGAGGCGCTTCACGGCGATGCGGAAGCGTTTGGCGATCATGTCGGCATAGGGGCCGGTGCCGCGCATGCGTGTGTTCCACTGGGCGTCATAGTCCTTGCCGCCGCGCATAGAGCGGATCAGCGACATGACATGCTTGGCGCGGCCCGGTTCGTTCGCTTCCAGCCATTCGCGGAAGAGGTCTTTGATCTCCAGCGGCAGGCGCAGCAGCACATAACCTGCCGAGCGAGCGCCGGCATCCTTCGCCGCGGCCAGAACGGATTCCATTTCGTCGTCGTTCAGCGCAGGGATGATCGGCGCGAACATGACGGCGGTCGGAATGCCGACGGAAGCGAGCGTCTTGATGGCTTCGATGCGCTTGGGCGGCGTGGACGCGCGCGGCTCCATTGTGCGGGCAAGCTTGCGATCCAGCGTCGTCACCGATAGCGCGACCTTTGCCAATCCGGCTTCCGCCATCGGCGCGAGAATGTCGATATCGCGCAGTATTCCCGCATTCTTCGTCACGATGCCGACGGGATGCTTGTACTCCCACAGCACTTCCAGAATGGAGCGCATGATGCGCAGTTTCGTCTCGATCGGCTGGTAGGGATCGGTGTTGGTGCCGATGGCCAGAACCTTCGGCACGTAATTCTTCGCCGACAACTCCTTGCGCAGAAGCTCCGCCGCGTTCGGCTTGGTGAAGATCTTGCTTTCGAAATCCGCGCCGGGCGAGAAGCCGAGATAGGCGTGCGTCGGCCGCGCGAAGCAATAGATGCAGCCATGCTCGCACCCCTTGTAGGGATTGATCGACTGGCTGAAGGAAATATCCGGCGAATTGTTGCGCGTGATGATCGTGCGCGCGCTGTCGCGCAGGATCTCGGTTTTCAGCGACGGCTCTTCGCCGTCGTCATTGGTCCAGCCATCATCGACAAGAACGCGCTGTTCCTTCTCGAAGCGCCCGGCGGCGTTCGAAACGGCGCCGCGTCCGCGAAGGCGCCTGGTGTCTGCTGTGCTGTCCAGAACTGTCGTCATGCCAATCAAGATAAGAACAAAAAAAGAACATACAAGTACGAGATATGGATGCGAAGGCCACAGGCGCTACCGCATCCTGTTGAATGGATAACCCGGGCGCGGGGAGGAGCGTTCCACAGGCCGAATCGCCAGAACCGGTGGCGCAACCTTCGGTGAAGGCGCGTCGAAAATTTCAATTTATGGTGCGCTGCGAAAATAAATTTTACGCAACCGCGGTAAGTCCTTCAAAAATATGATATGAATCACGCTGGGCGGATGGTGTGTGTCGAAGGAGTGGTGCATGCGTCTTATGGGGCTGGGCCTGGGCTCAGCGGCTGTGTGTCTTCTGCTGGCGTCGCCTGCATTGGCGGAGCCAATCCAGCAAAATCGCCCTCTGTTCGTGAACGATCATGATGGCGGAGTGATCCCCAACCGGGTCTCCGATCCCGACTTCATCATCAATCCGGATGGCGACGATCAGGATGCTCAATCCGGTGCGCAGCAGGCGAACCAGGATCAGGACGAAGACGGCGACATCTCAATGTATCAGGGCCAGGACGACAGCGTTCCGGCCTGACGTCAGACGATGTGCTCCGGCGCGGCGGTGAAGCGCGCGAAGTCGGCGAGGATCGCCTGCCATGCGCGCGCCATGGCGGGCGACCAGTCCGCGCCCAGAATATCGCGCAGCGTTTCGGCGAGCACGTCGAAGAATTTTGAGAAGATTTCCGGCGGCACGCCGTAGCCATCATGCGTGACGACTTCGCAGCGCAGGAAATTCTCCGCGAAGGCATTCGGCCCGATGTAATCGAAAACCGCCTCGATGGTGCGCGTCAGCATCTCGCCGCGCACCGCACTCGTGGTGTCGCGCACGAAAAGCGGCTGCATCTCCGGATATTTGGCGAACAGTTTTTCATAGACCCGCGGCGTGATGTCGCCCGCACGTTCGGCGGCAAGTTCAAAACTCTGTTCGATCGCAGCGGTGTCCATGCCGGACTGATAACACGGCAATGCTAGCGGTCCAATCGCGCGCGCTTGGCCAACAGGAAGCGGCGCACGGCGGGATCGGCTTCGAGGCCTATCGCGTGTCCCAACGCGTTATCGGCTTCATGGATATTTCCGCTGCGTGCGAGCAGTTCGGCGCGCGCGGCCCAATAGGGCTGGTATTGCGAAAGGCGCTTGTCTTCGGCGAACTCGTCGAGCGCATCCAGGCCTTCTTTGGGGCTTTTTGTTTCAGCCAAGGCGATGGCCCGGTTGATAGCCACCACCGGCGATCCGGTCTTCCGCCACAGCGCGTCGTACAATTTCAATATGGCCGGCCAGTCGGTGCGGCCGGACAAGCGGCGCACGGCGTGAGCCGACTGTACGGCCGCTTCGAGTTGAAAGCGGCCTATGGCGTTCATGCCTCCCGCGCGGCGAAGCAAGGCTTCGGCTTCTTCGATCATCGCGGAATTCCACAATTCCATATTCTGTTCGGTGAGCGGGATGAAATCGCCCCGCGCGTTGCGGCGGGCTTCACGGCGCGCTTCGCTGTGCAGCATCAACGCGAGGAGCCCGAGGGCTTCCGGCTCATCCGGCAGCAGCATCGCCACGAGGCGGCCGAGCCATATGGCTTCGCCCGCAAGCGTGCGGCGGTGAACATCGGTGCCGGCAGGGTCGGACCAGCCTTCGGCATAAGCTGCATAGATCGCTTCGAGCACTGTTTCGAGGCGCTCGGCCAGATCGTCCGGTTCCGGCATCCGGAAAGGAATGCCCGCGCCGCGAATCTTGGCTTTCGCGCGCACGAGGCGCTGGCTCATGGAAGACGGCGCAATCAGAAAGGCGGACGCAATGGTCGCCGCGTCGAAGCCAAGGACGGTTTGCAGGATAAGCGGCGCGCGGATCGATTTCTCGATGGCGGGATGCGCACAGGCGAACATCAATTTCAGGCGTTCATCGGGAACGACGTTGTCGTTTGTATCCGCGAGTTCATCGGCCATGAGTTTCAGACGATCCGTAGAATCTTCGCCGCGCTTTCGTTTGCGCGCGGCGTCGATGGATTTGCGGCGCGCCGCCGCCAGAAGCCACGCTTCCGGATTGTCCGGCACGCCTTCGGCGGGCCAGTGCGCGAGGGCAGAGGCGAAAGCTTCCGACAGTGCGTCTTCCGCGCCCGCCACGTCGCGTGTACGGGCTGCGAGGAACGCGACGAGCTTGCCGTAGCTGCGGCGCGCAACCGCATCTGCGGCTTCGCGGGCAAGCGCATCGCGTTCGCTCATGTCATCGCATTTCCCAAACGGGACGGACTTCGATGCTGCCGTGATGCGAGCCGGGGCAGCGCGCGGCCCATTTCAGCGCTGCGTCCAGATCCGGCGCCTCGATCACATAGTAGCCGCCGAGTTGTTCCTTGGTTTCGACGTAGGGGCCGTTGAGCACCTTGTTCCTGCCGTTCTCGACATGAATCGTGGTGGCTTCGCCGGCGGGCTTCAGGCGCTGCGAATGGACCAGCGCGTTTTCCTTCTCCAGCGCTTCGGTGAAGGCGTTGTATCCGGCCATGGCAGCCTGGGCTTCGGCGGGCTTGAGCGCCGCGAAGCCATCGGGATCGGCATAGATCAGAAGCATGTATTTCATGGAATTCTCCTCCATCGTCGCAAGCCATCATCGGCTGTTCCGATGACGAATGGCGCGGACCGATTTCGACAGGCGGCGGAGAAATATTCGGATTATTTCCGGTGTTCTTCCAGCCGCGGCATGATTTCCACGAAATTGCAGGGCCTGTGACGGATATCGAGCTGATATTTCAGGATTCCGTCCCAGCCGTCCTTCACGGCGCCGGTCGAACCGGGCAAAGCGAAGAGATAGGTGCCTTTGGCGACGCCCGCGCAAGCGCGCGATTGCAAAGTCGATGTTCCGATCTTGTCGAAGGAGATGCGGTGGAACACGGCTGCGAAGCCGTCTATCTCCTTCTCGAACAGCGGTTTCATGGCTTCCACGGTGACATCGCGCCCGGTGAGGCCGGTGCCGCCTGTTGTGATGACGGCATCGACGCTCTTGTCATCGATCCACTGCTGAAGCTGCGCCCTGATCGCCGGAATGTCGTCTTTGACGATCACGCGGCCTGCGAGGCGATGCCCCGCATCTGCGATGCGGGCTGCCAGCGCATCGCCGGAGGTGTCGGTTTCGCGGGTGCGCGTGTCCGAAACCGTCATCACGGCGATGCGGACGGGAACGAACTTTATGCTGTCATCAATAAGAGGCATCGCTGACAACCGTGTTCGCCGGCGGTGGAGATGGCGGCGCGGGGGTGGGACGGGCCTGCATGATCGCCGGGCGCCTGTATTTCGGCCAATCGCCCGCCGCGGCCTGATCGAGCGAAGGGGACTCTTCGTCCTGGCGGCGGTTGTACATCCAGTAATAGGTCATCACGCGGCGCACATAATCGCGCGCTTCGGGCGATGGCATGGTTTCAAGGAAAAGCAGCGGATCGGATTTGTCCGTGCTCGGACGATCCATCCAGCGCCACACGCTGCCGGGGCCGGCATCGTATGCGGCCGTGGTCTGGAACAGGCTGTTGTTCATCTTGTCCAGAAGTTCGGCGATATAGCGCTGGCCAAGATCGAGGCTCGTCGTCGGATCCTTGAGTTGCGCGCGGTTGACGCTGCTATCGATATAAGCCGCAGTGCCGGGCATGATCTGCATCAGGCCCGTGGCGCCGACGCTGGAGACCGCTTTCTGCTGGAAGCGGCTTTCCTGGCGCACGAAGGCCAGCACCAGCGAAGGGTCGATGCGATAGCCACCCGCCGGTTGATAGGATGGCACGGGGAACAGACCCGTCAGCCGCTTGCCCTGCGAAACCGCAAGCTCGCTCGCGCGCAATTCGAGATCGGGAAGATTCATCTGATGCGCCATGGCCGCGAAGCCTTCGCTTTGGCCGTCGTCGATGGAGGCGAGCGCGCGCATCATCTCGCCGTGGACATATTGCGTTTCGCCGATCTGATAGAGCGCGATTGCGCGATGGGCCGCCGGAACTTGTGAAATGACGGCAAAGTCCGGCGCTCTCAGCACGGCGTTGGAGAAACCTGTCTGGCTGTCCCATCCCAGAATGCGCTCGGAAAGCAGGCCGTAGAATGTCGGCTCCAAACGCGCGGCGGCGACGAGCAATGTGATGACGCGGCGGGAATTGCCCGCGCGCATATAAGAACGCGCGGCCCAGAACGCAGCGGCGGAACGCGTGCCCATGCGCGTGGAGCCCACCTGCGCCAGCGTTTCGAAATGCTGCGCGGCGACGGCATAATTGCCCAGCCGATAGCAGGCGAGGCCCGCATACCAGTCGAGCATCGGTGCGGATTTGCGATCGATGGCGTTCACATTGGTGGTGATGCGGAACGCGTCGAAGTCCTGGTTCTCGGCGAGGTACGACGCGGCAACTTTTTGCGCGAGCCGCGCTGCATCGCTGCCCGGAATGCCCTGCGCGATGGCCGCGTTCATCTGCGCTTCGGCTTGCGCGGGCTGGTCGGCTTTCACCGAGGCCAACATCGACTGGAACGCGCTGCGCGCGATGTCGGATGACAGCGGCGGATCGCCGGGCGGCGCTTCCTCGGAGGTGCCGCCACCGACTTTGCGTGGCGGCGGCGCAGGCGAGGGGATCGTGGCGGTGAGCCGGATGCCGACAACGCGGTGATGCCGCCTGATCGGAACGCTCGCGCGCTTGATGCCCAGGTCATAGATCCGTTCGGCAACGCCCAGATCGTTATATTCGTTCATCCATGCGACGATGTCGGAAATGGGCGTTTTCGACGAGGATGGCGACAGGTAGTGTTCGGCCTGCGCGTAACCGACGAGCGACTTGTCGTTGAGCTGTGCAACCAGCGACTGTGCTTCGGAAAAGTTCCCGCCGCGCTCATCCGCGAAAATCTGGCGATAGCGCTGCACATCGTCGGGCGACAGCACCGCGACGGGAACGGATTGGGCGAGCGCATTCGCGCATCCAAGCGCAAAAATGGCTGCGGTCAGCAAGAGCGCGCGTTTCAAGCGGTCTATTTCCCTTCGGCGCTGGTACGGATTGAAGCGCGGGGCAGGTTAAAGATTCGCGCGGCCCGCC
This sequence comes from Pseudomonadota bacterium, assembly GCA_018242105.1. Classification (GTDB taxonomy): domain Bacteria; phylum Pseudomonadota; class Alphaproteobacteria; order Micropepsales; family Micropepsaceae; genus Rhizomicrobium. Next base: position 13,819 of record JAFECP010000006.1, on the reverse strand, counting down.
TCAAGTAATTGAAGAGATTTAATTTTATCGCCGATCGCCAGAAGATCGCGCCAGGCGAGTTTCTTGTGCGCAGGCTGGCGCAGCAGATAGGCCGGATGCAGTGTGGGCATCACGGGAACCATGCGGCCGTTCACATGATATTCGAGCCACTTGCCGCGCGTGGCCATGATGCCATCGGTCTTGCCCATGACATTGCGCACCGCGACCGCGCCCAGCAGGACAATCATGTCCGGATTCGCCAGTTCGATGTGGCGGCGCAGGAACGGAATGCATTTGGCGACTTCGACCGGATCGGGATTGCGGTTGTCCGGCGGGCGCCAGGGCAGCACGTTGATGATGTAAACGTTCTTCGTGCGGTCGAGCCCGATGGGCGCAAGCATCTTGTCGAGCAGCTTTCCCGCGCGGCCAACAAAAGGAAGTCCCGCTTTGTCTTCGTCACGCCCCGGCGCTTCGCCGATGCAGAGAATGCGCGCACCGGGCGTGCCATCGGCGAACACCGTGTTGGCCGCGAGTTTCTTCAGCGCGCAGCCATCATAGGCTTCGAGCGCAGCTTTGAGTTCCGGCAGCGTGGTTGCGCGCGCCGCGATCTCCATGGCATTGCCGATGTCGTCGCCTTCTACGGCTGGTGCGGGCGTGCGCGCCTGCTGTGCGAGCGTTGGCGCGGGCCTTCGACCCTCCCCTTGAGGGAGGGTCGAAAAATTCGAGCGTAGCGAAGAGTTTTTCGGAGAGGGGTAATTGCCAGAGGTTGCAGCTTGACCCCTCCCCGAAATTTGCTGCGCAAATTTCGACCCTCCCTCAGGGGAAGGGTTGGACGGAGCCTTCGCCACCAGCCGGTTGACGGGCTCGTCGCCGATAGCCTCGTCCGCCCCGGCATCCACAAGCCAGGCGAGGGCGGAAAGAGGGTCGAGTTCGGCCATAGGTGCATCTTATAGGATGCCGTTGCGGCGGTGACAGCCCATCGGTTGACCCCGCTTGGGCCTCAGCCCCATAAACCGAGACAGAGCTAGAGAATCTTGGGATTTTTGGGATGGCCGAAGACGTTCAGCGCGAGAGCATGGAATATGACGTTGTGATCGTGGGCGCGGGACCGGCCGGTCTCAGCGCGGCGATCCGCCTGAAGCAGCTTGCGGCGGAGGCGGGGAAAGAAGTCTCGGTCTGCGTTCTCGAAAAGGGCTCCGAGGTCGGCGCGCATATTCTGTCCGGCGCCGTGATCGATCCGGTCGGTATCGAGGCGTTGATTCCGGACTGGAAAGAGAAGGGTGCCCCCGCAGACACGCCTGTCACCGACGACCGCTTCTATTTTCTGGGGCATTCGGGCTCGATCCGCATCCCGCACTTCCTGTTTCCGCCGTTCATGAGCAATCACGGCAATTACATCGTCAGTTTAAGCAATCTCTGTAAGTGGCTGGGACAACAGGCAGAAGCGCTTGGCGTCGAGATCTATCCCGGCTTCCCGGCGGCAGCGGTTGTCTATGGCGACAGGGGCGAGGTTCGCGGCGTCACGACGGGCGATCTGGGTGTGGCGAAGGATGGCCATCACAAGCCCGACTTCACCCCCGGCATGAATCTGCTGGGCAAATACACCCTGTTCGCCGAGGGCGCGCGGGGGTCCTGCTCGAAGCAACTCATAAAGAAATTCAGCCTGCATGAGGGCCACGACCCGCAGAAATTCGGCATCGGCCTGAAAGAACTGTGGGAGCTGGCGCCCGGCAAACACAAGAAGGGCCTTGTGGCGCATACAATGGGCTGGCCCCTGTCGAACGACACTGGCGGCGGCCTCTTCATGTATCACTGGGGCGAGAATTTCTGCTCTATCGGTTTCGTCGTTCATCTCAACTATTCAAACCCATACATCTCGCCATTCGACGAATTCCAGCGCGTGAAGACCCATCCGCTGATCCGCCAATATCTCGAAGGCGGCAAGCGCGTAGGTTATGGCGCGCGTGCGATCACCGAAGGCGGCGCGCAATCGGTGCCGACGCTGGCATTCCCGGGCGGCGCCCTCATCGGCTGCGCGGCCGGCTTCGTGAATCTGCCGCGCATCAAGGGAAGCCACAACGCAATCCTCACCGGCATCATGGGTGCGGAATCCGCGTTCGCCGCGCTGGCCGCGGGCCGCGCCAACGACGTGCTCGATGATTACGAGCCGGCGGTGAAGCAAAGCGTGGTCTGGAAAGATCTCTGGCGCGTGCGCAACATCAAGCCGCTGTGGTCCAAGCTCGGCAGTGTGCTGTCGCTGCCGCTCATGGGGCTGGATATGTGGACCAACCAGCTTTTCGGTTTTTCCCTCTTCGGCACGCTGCACCACGGCAAGGCGGATTATGCGACGCTCAGGCACGCCTCGGAATGCAAGCCCATTAATTATCCGAAACCTGACGGCGTTATCAGTTTCGACAAACTTTCGTCGGTATTCTTGTCGAACACTAACCACGAAGAAGACCAGCCGGTTCACCTTGTATTGAAAGATCCGACTATTCCGATCCGGGTGAACCTGCCGGAATATGCAGAACCGGCGCAGCGTTATTGCCCGGCGGGCGTTTATGAGATTGTGCAGGAAGCTTCCGGTCCCAGATTTCAGATCAACGCGCAGAACTGCGTTCACTGCAAAACCTGCGATATCAAGGATCCGGAACAGAATATAAATTGGGTGACGCCGGAAGGTGGCGGAGGCCCCAACTACATCAATATGTGAGGCAAGCCTTTGCGCAAGTCGCTGCTGTTGTCCGCCGCCTTCCTGTCCGTCGCACTCTCAGCAGGCGCCTGCGCCAGCGTGAAGGCCGATCCCACGGGCGGCGATAATCAATTCGGAACCTATCTCTCGGCGCATGTTGCGGCCGGGCAGCACGACCTTTCCGAAGCTGCACGTCTCTATCAATCCAGCCTTGCGGACGATCCCGGCAATTCGGAGATCGCCAATCGCGCTTTTCTTTACACCGCGGCGTCCGGCGACGTGGATGGCGCGATCGCGCTCGCCGACAAAGTTGTCAAGAACAGCACGGACGATCGCGCCGCACGTCTGGCGCTCGCCATCGGCGCGATGAAACGAGGCGATTATTCGAAGGCGCGCGACCAGCTCTCGCATTCCGGCAATGGGCCTTTCACGACGCTGACCTTGTTGCTTGTGGATGGCTGGGCAGCCGAAGGCGACGGCGATACCGATGCCGCGCTCAAGGACATGGACGCCCTCAGCGGCGCCGGTGGCACGCCGCAGCTCGTGGAATATCACAAGGCTTTGATCCTCGATCTTGCCGGGCGTGTCGCGGATGCCGATGCCGCCTACAGATCGGTTCTGCAGCAGAGCGCCAACGGCCCGCGCGCGACAGAGGCCTATGGCCGTTTTCTGGAGCGGCAGGGCCGTATCGAGGAAGCGAAGGCGCTCTATACCAAGGCGCAGGCCGACAGCAGCCTGCAACCCATTGCCACGGCGGGCCTCGCGCGCATCGCGGCCGGAACCAAGCCCGGCAGGCTGGTGGACAGCGCGCAGGATGGCGCTGCCGAAGGGTTGTTCAGCATCGCGGTATCGCTCAGCGACGCGACGAGCGCGGATATCGCGATCCTTTATCTGCGGTTCGCGCTCTATCTGCAGCCCGATTTCGATCTGGCGAAAATCGTTTTGGCGGATCGCTTCGAAACGCTGAAGAAATATGACGACGCCATCGCCGTCTATCGCACCATTCCGGATTCATCGCCGTATAACGCGGCGGCCGCCGTTCAGATCGCGATCGACGAAGGCAGGCTGAACCTCAACGACAAGGCCATCGCGGATCTGAAGGCGATTACGGACAAGAACCCGAACGACGTCGCAGCCTGGACCTCGCTGGCGGATTCCTATCGCGCGGCGAACAAGGACACCCAGGCCATCGACGCCTATTCGAAGGCGATTGCGCTGGCCAATCCGCCGGACAAGAACGACTGGCAGCTCTATTTCGCGCGCGCGGTTTCGGAAGAGAACCTCAAGCAATATCCGCAGGCGGAAGCCGACCTGCAGACGGCCCTGAAGATTTCACCGGATCAGCCGCAGGTGATGAATTACCTTGGCTACACCTGGGTCGATCAGAATCGCAGATTGCCGGAGGCGCTGGCGCTGCTGGAGAAGGCGCGTGCGCTCAGCCCCTATGACGGCTACATCGTCGATAGCGTCGGCTGGGCTTATTTCCGCATGGCCAAATACAAGGAGGCCGCGACGGCGCTGCAGGCCGCCGTGTTGCTGGTGCCGGGCGATCCCACCATCAACGAGCATCTGGGAGACGCTTACTGGATGGCGGGCCGCAGGCTCGATGCGCGCTTCCAGTGGAACCACGCGCTGGCGTTCAACACCGATCCGAAGCTGAAACCGGAAATCGAGAAGAAGCTCGCAGACGGCATGAGCGCGGCCCAGGCCCGCGCCGGGAAATAGATGACGCGCGTTTTTGCGCCCGCGAAGATCAATCTGTTTCTCCATGTCGGCGACAGACGGGCCGATGGCTATCACGAACTGGAAAGCCTCGTCGCCTTCGCGGATGTGGGGGACGATCTCGTTTTCGAGGAAGCCGGCGCGCTTTCGCTCACGGTGGACGGCCCGTTTGGTGCCGCGCTGGCGGGCGAGAGCGACAATCTCATATTGTGGGCCGCGCATGGCGTCGCAGCGCTGGCGGGGCACGACCTGCCACGGCGTATCACGCTCACCAAGAACCTGCCGGTGGCGTCCGGCATCGGCGGCGGCTCCGCCGATGCGGCGGCGACGTTGCGCGCGTTTCTGCTGGAATGGCGGCAGGAAGAAATCCGCCTTGCCGATTTCGTCGAGCTAGCAAAGACGCTGGGCGCGGATGTGCCGGTGTGCTTCTTCGGCCATTCGGCATGGATGTATGGCGTCGGCGACGGCATCGAACGCACCGACCTGCCGGAGCTTCATGCCGTGCTGGTCAATCCCGGCATGTCGGTGGCGACGCGCGATGTTTTTTCAAAGCTCACCAGCCGTTCGGGTGTGGACAAATTGCACTGGCCGGAAGGCTTTGCATCGGCGGACGAGGTGATTGCGTTCCTGAAGACCGTCGGCAACGATCTGGAAGCGCCCGCGCTGTCGCTCGCTCCGGCGATCGGTGAAGTGCTGAAGGTCTTGCGCGATGCGGACGGCGCTCGCCTTGCGCGCATGTCCGGCAGCGGCGCGACCTGTTTTGGCCTGTTCGCGGATCAGGCAAGTGCGCAGGCGGCTGCAACGCAAATCGCGCGCGATCATGCCCAATGGTGGGTGAAACCGGCGATCCTCGCGAAAGCGGACGAATCCTAAGAAGCTCTGCCGAGGCTGAATTCCGCAACCTGCAACAGGCTGTCGCGGATTTCGCCCTTGGGCAGCGGCGCCAGCGCATCGCGCGCGGCATCGACATAGCGGCGGGCCATGTCGCGCGTGTCGGCGATCGCGCCCGTCTCTTCGACATAGGCGATGGCGCGCTTCAGATCGACTTCATGCTGCGGACCGGTTTCGATGGTTCGCGCCCAGAAAATCCGCGCTTCGTCGTCGGCGCGGCTGAAGGCGAGGATCACGGGCAGCGTGACTTTCGCTTCGCGGAAATCGTCGCCCACCGACTTGCCCATCTGCGCCGCGCGGCCGGAGTAATCGAGCGCGTCATCGACAAGCTGGAATGCGATGCCGAGATTGTAGCCATAAGCCTTCAGGCCCGCGATCTGCCCGGCGGGCGCGCCGGCAAGCAGCGCGCCCGATTCGGCGGAAGCGGAGAACAGCGTCGCGGTCTTCGCCTCGATCACGCGCAGATAATCTTCTTCGGATGTCTTCAGGTTGTTCGCCGATTTGAGCTGCAGCACTTCGCCTTCGGCGATGATGGCGGATGCGCCGGCGAGAATGTTCAGCACATCCATCTTTCCGGTTTCGACCATGAGCTGGAACGCGCGGCTGAACAGGAAATCGCCGACAAGAATGGAGGGCTTGTTGCCCCACACCAGGTTGGCGGCGAGCTTGCCGCGGCGCAGCTCGCTGGCATCGACCACGTCGTCGTGCAGCAAGGTGGCGGTGTGGATGAACTCCACGGCGGCGGCAAGGCGCACATGCCGGTCGCCGCCATAGCCGCACATGCGCGCGGCGGCGAGGGTGAGCAGCGGGCGCAGGCGCTTGCCGCCGGAATCGATCAAATGCTTTGCAAGATCGGGGATCAGGCTGACGGCGCTGCCCAAACGGTCATGGATGGCGCGATCGGTTGCCGTCATATCGGCGGCAACCAGCGCATGCAGCCGGTCCACGGGGGATAGCGCGGTATCCGGAATCTTGAGTGCTTCCGCCGTGCTCATCTTCGCTCGTATTCCCAAACTTTTGCTGCCCGCCTCGATACTGGGGGACATTTAGGGAGCGGCCCTGTGGCGGGTCAAGGACGGGCCGGTCTAATGTGACCGGGTGTTGCAGATTGGGCGGGACCGTGCGGGAAATCCTGAAGACCAACAACCCTGTGGAGTTGAACTTTGCACAGGTGGTTCTGAAAGATGCGGGAATAGAAGCTGTCGTATTCGACGCCAATATGAGTGTGATGGACGGCAGCATGGTCATTTTGCCGCAACGCCTGATGGTGGCGAATGAGGATGAGAACCGCGCGCTTGCGATCCTGAGGGACGCTTTCGCAGCGCCATCGCCGCTCGCATGAATGTGAACGCCGACAAATTTATCGGCGGACGCGTCGTGGTGCGCCAGATGGGCAGCGGATTCCGCTCCGGCCTCGATGCGGTGATGCTGGCGGCGTCGATCCCGGCGAAAGCGGGCGAGGAGGTTCTCGAACTTGGCGCTGGCGCAGGGGCCGCGAGCCTTTGCCTGGCACGCCGGGTGAGCTGTTCCGTTTTTGGAATCGAGATCGACCCTGGGCTCGCCGCGCTGGCGGATGAGAACGCGGCGGAAAACGATCTATCGGAGCACGTGCATTTCATTGCGGGAGACGTCCTGGACATGCCCGCAGAGCTGCGGCGCTCTTTCGAGCATGTGATGTGCAATCCGCCGTTTCATGACGAGGACGGGCAGACATCGCCGGATGCGGGCAGGGCGTTGGCCTTGCAGGATCGCGGATCGCTCACCGACTGGCTGACCGGCGGCATGAAGCGCGTGGTTTCCAACGGCACCTTCACCGCCATCCTGCGCGCGGACCGGATGAACGAAGCATTGACAGCGCTTGGCGGGCGTGGCGCGACGGTTTTCCCGCTCTGGCCGCGCGCCGGAGAGGCGGCGAAGCGCATTCTCGTCCGTGTGGTAAAGGGATCGCGCGCGCCGTTTACGCTGCTACCCGGGCTGGTGCTCCATGAAGCGGGAAGCAATTACACCCGCGCCGCCAACGCGATCCTGCGCGACGGCCGCGCACTCGAGTTTCAGCGCGCATAAACCAGAAGGCGGAACGTGCCGGGTGCGATGGTTGGGCGCGGATGCGGATTGTCCGGCGTGGGCGGCGTTGGCGTGCGGTCCGCCGTGACCAGAAACACCGTGTGCGTTCGGGGGTCGATTTCCATCGTCCGCGCACCCTTCTGCGTCGGCACGTTCTCGACGATGGAGAATTTGCGCGAGCTATCCTCGTGTACGACCGTCAGCATGCCTCCGCCGGTCGATGCAAAGGCATAGCCGGTGTCCGGATCGAAACGGTCTGCATCGACGCCATCGCCGATGGCCGGCGTGGCGAGAACTTTGCCGTTCGATGCGTCGATGACCGCCATCATCTTGTTGTCGCAGCCGGTGAACAGGATGCCATGCGCCGTATCCATGGCGAGACCCGAGGGGCTTTCGCAGGGCGCAACCTTCCAGCGCGCGGTGACCTTGAGCGCATGCGCATCGATCTTCACGATCTCGGAGGTGCTTTCGACATTGGCGAACACGTTGCCCAAGCCATCCGCCACGGCGGTTTCCGGCCTGCCGCCCAGCGGAACGGTCCCGGCAACTGCACCGGTCGTACCGTCGAGCGCCGTGGCGTCGTTGCTCTTTCCATCGAACGTGAACACGCGATGCGTCACCGGATCGTAGGCGATGCTGTCCGGTCCGGTGCCGGTCGGGTAGCGGGCGATGGTTTTCAGCGTTTTCAGGTCGAAGGCGGTGACGGTGTTGTCGCCGCCATTGCTGGTGAAGCCGCGCCCCAGATCGTCCGCCACGGCCACGCCATGCACGCGCGCGGTATCGGGAATATCGCCCGCGATGGCCTGCGTGTCCGCGTTCAGCACAATCACATGCGTGCCATGGGTCACGAACAAATGCCGGTTGGCGGTGTCGAAGCCGAGATAGTCCCAGAAACCGTCGCCTGCGAGCGGCACCGTCTTTTCCAGATGGTAGCCTGATGGGCCTGCGAGGGCGGCGGAGCTGAACAGGCACAGAGACAGGGCGAAGACGCGGAGCATGCTGTGGTCCTGACGGCCAGGAATTGGCTATATGGGGAGGCGGGAAGGGAGACTCGGTCAGTTGCGCAAATTCTGCATGGCCCTGGCGTTTTGCCTAATTACAGTCTCCCAAGCCTATGCCGGGCCGCCCTATGCGACGGACGATCCGGAACCCACAGACTATCGCAGCTTCGAGATTTATCTTTATTCCGAAGGCACTCATACCGACGGCGATACCTCTGGCACCCTTGCGGGTCTCGAAGTCAACTATGGGGCAGCGCCAGACCTTCAGCTCAGCGTCGCTTTGCCGATCGCATACGACAAGGGGGCGGGACACGGTACGCTGTATGGCTATGGTGCGGCGGAGTTCGGGGCGAAGTACCGCTTCATCCAGGAAGACGATCATGGATGGCGGCCACAGGTGAGCTTCTTTCCGTCTGCCGAAGTCCCGATTGACGACAGCGACCGGCCGAATGGCATTGCCTCCGGCCACACGCGCTATTTCCTGCCGCTCTGGATGCAGAAAAGTTACGGGCCATGGACGACGTTTGGCGGCGGCGGATACTGGATCAATCCGGGAAAAGGCGACCGGAGCTATTGGTTCATGGGATGGGCGCTCCAGCGGCAGGTCACTTCCAATCTCTCGATCGGGGCCGAGATCTTTCATCAGACGCCCGACACCGTATCCGGCGAGAGCAGCACCGGCATGAACATCGGCGCAATCTACGACCTGAACGATCATTGGCACCTTGTGGGCTCCGTCGGCACCGGCGCGCAGAACGTGCGGCAGACCGATGAGTCCACCTATTTTCTTGCAATCGAGTGGACGCCGTCGCTCGACGGCGGCTGAGACAGAATCTTGAAGATCCCGGCACTATCCCTGCGAGCTGCCTGCATCGGCGCGGCGTTTCTGATTTCCGCTTCGCCGGCCGCGCTCGCCGGCCCGCCCTATGTGACGGACGATCCTGTGCCGACGGACAAGGGGCATTTCGAGATCTATGCGTTCGATGCAGGAACATCGGCGCGCGGCGGCGCCGGCGGTCAAACCGGGATCGATTTCAACTATGGCGGCGCGGATGACTTGCAGCTTACGGCGGTGATGCCGCTCGATTATCAAAAGCCCGATCACAAAGGATTGTTCGCCGGCGTCGGGAATATCGAGCTGGCGGCGAAGTACCGGTTTCTGCATGAGGATGACTTTGGCTGGGATGTTGCGGTGTTCCCGCGGCTCTTCCTGCCGAGCGTCTCGGGCCATGTTGGCGACCGTCATGCGTCGTTTCTCCTGCCGGTCTGGATCGGGCGGAGCTTCGGAGACTGGAACACGTTCGGCGGCGGCGGCTGCGCGCTGAACAATGGCGGCGGGTCGAAAGATTTCTGCCTTGCGGGCTGGGCGCTGACGCGGAACGTCCTGCCGAACTTGAATATCGGCGCCGAGATCTACCGGCAGACCGCTGACACGCGCGGCGGCAAAGCCACAACCGGCGCCGGGTTGGGCGTGGTATACGATCTTTCAACGAACTACCACTTGATGGGATCGTGGGGACCGGGCATTCAAAACGCGGCTGCGACCGATCGTTACTCCTGGTATGCGGCGCTCCAGATGACGTTTTAGAAATTCCGGCGATGCGCGATATGACCCCTGAAAAAATTGCCAGCAAAGTTCCGGCCGTCACGCTAGGCTTCTGGATCATCAAGATCCTCGCCACCACCCTGGGTGAAACGGGCGGCGACACCGTGACCATGACCTGGCTTGGCGAGACGACCTCTCATGCCAATCCGAATGGCTATCTGATCGGGACGGGAATCTTTCTTGGCCTGCTGGTCGCGTTGGTGATCGTGCAGATCGCGGCGAAGAAATTTCATCCGCTGCTCTATTGGGCCACGATCATCGCTTCGACGACGGCAGGCACGACGATGGCAGATTTCGCCGACCGTTCGCTCGGCATCGGATATGCGGGCGGCTCGACATTGTTGCTCGCCTGCGTGCTGGGGTGTCTCGCGATCTGGTATCGGGCGGAGGGCACGGTGTCGGTGGACACGGTGAACACGCCGCGCGTGGAGGCATTTTACTGGGCGACGATCACCTTCTCGCAAACGCTCGGCACCGCGCTGGGGGACTGGATGGCGGACGATGCGGGCGTGGGATTTCTCGGTGGCGCGCTCGTCTTCGGCGCGGCGCTGGCGATCATCGCGGCGCTTTATTATTGGACGCGCATCTCGCGCGTGCTGCTGTTCTGGGCAGCGTTCATTCTCACCCGCCCGTTGGGCGCAACGGTGGGCGACTTCCTCGACAAGCCGTTGAATCACGGCGGCCTCGATCTGAGCCGGCCGGTGGCATCGGCGGTGCTGGCGGCGGCGATCCTCGCGCTGGTGCTGCTGCTGCCGCAGCGGGCGGGAACGCATCCCGGCGAAAGTCCGCGCGCGGCCTAGGCTCCGCTTGTCCGGTTGAGGCCGCGTCTATAGGTTCCGGCCACACCGAAAACCGGGCGAATCGTGGCCAAGAAGAAGACATTTCAGGACCTCATCCTCACGCTCCAGGCCTATTGGGCGAAGCAGGGCTGTCTCATCCTGCAGCCTTACGACGTTGAGATGGGCGCGGGTACGTTCCACCCGGCGACGACCTTGCGCGCGCTGGGGCCGAACCCGTGGCGCGCCGCCTATGTGCAGCCGAGCCGCCGCCCGAAGGATGGGCGCTATGGCGAGAACCCGAACCGGCTGCAGCACTATTACCAGTTCCAGGTGATCATGAAGCCGGCGCCCCCGGACATTCAGGAGTTGTATCTCGGCTCGCTGCGCGAGATCGGTCTCGATCCGAAACTTCACGACATCCGCTTCGTGGAAGACGATTGGGAAAGCCCGACGCTCGGCGCATGGGGGCTTGGCTGGGAAGTGTGGTGCGACGGGATGGAAGTCTCGCAGTTCACCTATTTCCAGCAGGTCGGCGGCATCGATTGCGATCCGGTGGCGGGCGAAATCACCTACGGACTCGAACGCCTCGCCATGTATGTGCAGGACGTGGAGTGGGTTTACGACTTGGCGTTTGCGGAGCAGCCGGACGGCAAGGTCGTTCGTTATGGCGAAGTGTTTCTGCAGAACGAGCAGGAGCAATCGGCGTTCAATTTCGAGCTGGCAGATACTGAAATCCTGTTTCAGCACTTCAAGGATTACGAGAAGCAGTGCAACGAGCTTCTGGCCGCCAACAAGAAGATGGCGCTGCCCGCTTACGACCAGTGCATCAAGGCGAGCCATTGCTTCAATCTGCTGGACGCGCGCGGCGTGATCTCGGTCACGGAGCGCGCGGCGTACATCGCGCGGGTGCGCGCGCTGGCGAAAGCGTGCTGCGAAGCGTGGCTTGAAACGCCGATGGGCGCTTACAAGCCGAGGTTCGTGTAAATGCGATCGCTGAATAACACCGGTTGTCATCCCGGAAACGCGCTTCAGCGCGTTGTCCGGGACCCATTGAGCCGGTTGCCCGATGGGTCCCGGCTCGCGCTCGCGTTCCGCTCGCTTGGCCGGGATGACAATTTCGGGATTGGCAATACACATGGCTGATCTGCTTCTCGAACTCTTCTCCGAGGAAATCCCCGCGCGCATGCAGGTGCAGGCGGCGAAGGATCTGGAGCGGCTGGTGGTCGGCGCGTTGTCGGATCGCGGATTGCTGTTTGAAGGCGTAAAGACCTTTTCGGGACCGCGCCGTTTGACGCTGACCATGAGCGGCTTGCCTACCAAGCAGCCGGACGTGAGGGAAGAACTCAAAGGCCCGAAGGTGGATGCACCGGCGGCGGCGCTGGATGGCTTTCTGCGCAAGACGGGGCTGACGAAAGAGCAACTCAAACTCGAGAAGACGCCGAAGGGCGATGTCTATCTCGCCGTGATCGACCGCAAGGGTCGCGACACCATCGAGGTGCTGGCGGAAATCCTGCCGGACTGTTTTGCGAAACTGCCATGGCCGAAATCGATGCGCTTTCCGGGTAGCCCGGTGCGCTGGGTGCGCCCGTTGCATGGCATCGTCTGCATGTTCGACGGTGAGGTTGTGCCGTTCGAATTCGCGGGCGTGACAAGCGGCAACACGACAATGGGCCATCGCTTCCTGTCGGACGGCAAGCCGATCAAGGTTCGCCATTTCGAGGATTACGAAAAGGCGCTGCACGACGCGCATGTCATTCTCGATGCGGAACAGCGCAAGGCGATCATCTTCGAAGAGTTGAAAGCGGCGGCGTTCGTGCGCGGGCTGGAATTGATCCCGGATGACGGCCTGCTGGACGAGGTATCCGGCCTCGCGGAATGGCCGGTGGTGCTGGTCGGCGCCATCCAGGATGAGTTCATGGATGTGCCGCCGGAGATTCTGCAGACCTCCATGCGCACGCATCAGAAGTATTTTTCGCTGCGCGATCCAAAGACCGGCAAGATGGCGAACCGTTTTGCGCTGGTCTCTAACATGGTGGCGAGCGACGGCGGCAAGGAAATCATCGCCGGCAACGAGCGCGTGTTGCGCGCCCGCCTGAGCGACGCCAAGTTCTTCTGGGACCAGGATCGCAAGCGCACGCTGGAAAGCCGCGTGGACGATCTGAAAAATATCGTCTTCCACGCCAAACTCGGCACGCAATATGAGCGGGTAGAGCGGATCGAGGCGCTGGCGGGTGAGATCGCCGAAAAGATCGGCGCGGATGTGAAGAAAGCCAAGCGCGCCGCGCGTTTGGCAAAGGCCGATCTCACCACCGGCGTCGTGGGCGAATTCCCGGAACTGCAAGGCGTCATGGGCCGCTACTACGCGCTGCACAACGGCGAGGACGCCGATGTCGCAGACGCCATCCGTGATCATTACAAACCCGTCGGTCCGAGCGATGCCGTACCGAAGAACAGAGTCTCCGTCGCCGTCGCGCTGGCGGATAAGCTGGATCAGCTTACTGGTTTTTTTGCAGAGAATGAGAGGCCGACCGGTTCAAGCGACCCTTATGCGTTAAGGCGAGCGGCGTTAGGGGTGGTGCGCGCAATTCTAGAACAGAAGATCAACCTGCACTTAGTCACGGCCGTTCGCTCCGCTTTGAATTACGGCCTCGAAATAGAAGGTGAGCCAAGAGCGGTGGAGGGCGGCCACGAACTTGTCACGCGCCTTTCATTCCATGGAAGAGACCGTGGCAATTCGGTACTAGCCGTCAATGGCAAAGTAGAAGACGCTCACGTCTTCGAAGCAATTGAAAACGCGAAACGTGGATTTTTCCGAACCTACCTTAGCGAGGTAATGGATTTTTTGGCCGATCGCCTCAAAGTCGCGCTTCGCGAGAAGGGAACACGTCACGATTTAATTGATGCGGTTTTCTCCCTTGGTGACGAGGATGACTTCGTCCGCCTTGTCGCGCGCGTCGAAGCGCTTCAGTCGTTCCTGAAGACGGATGAAGGCTCAAACCTTCTCGCCGGTTACAAGCGTGCGGCGAATATTCTGAAGGCGGAGGAGAAGAAGGAGAAAAAGACCTTCAACGGCGCGGTCGATGCC
>JAFECP010000069.1 GCA_018242105.1 Pseudomonadota bacterium | reverse complement strand
AGAAACAGGGCGTGCTCTTCCGCGCACGCGGCAATACGATCAAACGGTTCGATCCGCCGGGATAGACGATGGCCGATTTCCGCGACCTCACGCTCTATGTCATCCGGCACGGCGAATGCGAGCACAATGTCGGGGGCCGGGCTGCATCGTGGGATGATTCGCCGCTGACGGCAGCGGGCCGCGCACAAGCCCGCGACAACGGCCGCCTTCTGGAAGAGATTGCCGGCGATTTATCCGGCTTCGATTTCTTCTCCAGCCCGATCCACCGGACCTGCAACACGATGGAACTGGTGCGTGAAGGCGCGGGCCTTCCATCCACCGGCTACCGCGCCGACCATCGCCTCATGGAAATCCATTTCGGCGATCACACTTGGATGACGCGCGAGGAGATCGCGAAACTCGATCCGCAACTGCCCGGCCTCGATGACAGGGACGATTGGGAGTATGTGCGCCCGAACGGCGAAAGTTGGGCCGGTTTGCAGGAGCGCGTCGGACGTTTTCTACCGACCCTGAAACGCAACGCCGTGATCGTCACGCACTATGGCCCCGCGCGCGCAATCCGCGGGCACTATCTCGGACTCTCGCCGATGCAAACCAAGAGCTACAAGCCGCCGCACGCCGGAATCATGCGCCTGTCGCACGGCACAGAAACCTATTTCGGCGGCTAGCCAAAAAGAAAAACCTCCGCACCGCTATTGAGCGGCACGGAGGTTTCAGAACCGTTCGGATCTTACGGGTTGCCCGTCGTGCTGTTCGTCGAATGGTGATGGCCGCCACCGCTGGACACGGCCCAGATCGCTCCGCCGACGATAACCGCGCCGAGCAGGATGTAGGTCCACTGGTTGTCCTGCCAGGACTGGGCCTGGTGAACGCCAGCGGCCGAACCGGGGGCCAAAGCGGATTGCTGTTGCGATGCCGGGGCAGCCTGAATGTCAGCGGCCTGAACGGCGACGGGCGCAAGCGCCATGGCGGCGCTGAGGGCAAGAACGGTGAACTTCATGGGATATTCCTCTTTGAAAAAGATGTAAGACCGGCCCAGCCCTCCCCCGAATTCCCCCCAGGGTGTGCGTTACCGTCTTGTCGCGACAATCCTAAGCGTCCCACCTGTTTAGACAAGAGACAAATTTAATACGGTGGCGCAACAAGTTGGTCACAGCCCGGGCCGTCTATTGCGGCTGCGCGCACAACCCGTGGTATGACGATTCCCCATGTCCTTCAACACGTTCGGCCAGTTGTTTCGCGTGACGACCTTTGGCGAGAGCCACGGGCCTGCCATCGGATGTGTGATAGATGGCTGTCCACCGGGCATTTCGCTGACCGAAGCGGACATCCAGGCCGACCTCGATCGCCGCCGTCCGGGCACGTCGAAATTCGTCACGCAGCGGCGCGAACCGGACCAGGTGCGAATCCTTTCCGGCGTCTTCCAGGACGAGCGCATGAAAGCGCAAGTGACCACAGGCACACCGATTGCGCTGCTGATCGAGAATGTGGATGCCCGCTCGAAGGACTATAACGACATCCGCGACAAGTTTCGGCCCGGCCATGCCGACTACACCTATTGGGCCAAATATGGCGTGCGCGACTATCGCGGCGGCGGCCGGCAGAGCGCGCGCGAAACCGCGAGCCGCGTGGCGGCGGGCGCCATCGCGCGCAAGGTCCTGAATGCGCTCTACAAGAAAGTGACCGTGCGCGGCGCGCTGGTGCAGATGGGCACGCAGACGATCGAACGCGCGCGCTGGAAATGGGAGGAAGTGGCGAAGAACCCGTTCTTCTGCCCCGATCCCAAGGCGGTTGCACCATGGATGGAATATCTGGAAGCGGTCCGTAAGAAAGGCTCCTCCGTCGGCGCGATCGTCGAAGTGGTGGCCGAAGGTATTCCCGTCGGATTGGGCGCACCGATCTACGGCAAGCTCGATGCGGACCTTGCGGGCGCGCTGATGAGCATCAACGCCGTAAAGGGCGTGGAGATCGGCGACGGCATGGCGGTGGCTTCGCTCACCGGCGAAGAGAATGCCGACGAGATCCGCACCGGCAAAGGCGGCAAGCCGAAGTTCCTGTCGAACCATGGCGGCGGCGTGATGGGCGGCATCTCGACGGGACAGCCGGTCGTTGCGCGCTTCGCCGTGAAGCCGACCTCTTCCATCCTCTCGCCGCGCAAGACCATCGACAAAAAAGGCGCCGAGACGGACATCACCACCAAGGGCCGTCACGACCCTTGCGTCGGCATCCGCGCGGTGCCGGTCGGCGAAGCGATGATGGCTTGCGTGCTGGCCGATCACGCGCTGCGCCATCGCGGGCAAGTGGGTTAGCAATTCATCTTTCCTCCCCCGGTTTGCCGGGGGGTGCCGAACGAAGTGAGGCGGAGGGGCTGGCGGCGATGGCGCATTCACCGCTGCCGTCACCTCCTTCGTCAGGCGCTTCGCGCACTCCCCCGTAAAACGAGGGAGAAAAGTCGCGCTATCTTTTGCGTGAATTCCGCTTCGGCTTCTCGAACACGCTGATCTTGGTGAGATAGGCGACGTCGTCGCCGGCGTGTTTCACGCCGCCGAACAGCTTGGCCAGATCGGTCCGCGCATAGGTCTTGTAGTAAGGCTCATGCAGCAGTTCCGGGAACGCGTCGATCAAGCCGTCGAATTCCGGAGCGTCGCCATATTGGATCGTGTCGGCGAGGATGAAGAGACCGCCCGGTTTCAGCACGCGCGCGATTTCCTTCGCGGCGGCAGCGCGCACTTTCGGCGGCAGTTCGTGGAAGAGATAAATGCTGACCGCGATATCCACGCTCGCATCCTTCAGCGGCATGTCCTCAGCAGCGGCTTCGATGAATTTCGTGCGCGTTGCATGGCGCAGCGCGCGCTTGGCGCGGGCGAGATAAGGCGCGGACAAATCCAGCGCGGTGACGTTCAATTCCGGCTGCACGGATTTCACGAAGGACAGGAAACGCCCTGTGCCCGCGCCGATATCGAGCAGCGTGGCTTTTGCCGGATCGCGGCCTTCCAGATATTCCGCGATCGGCACATAAGCGCGGCGGCGCATGGCTTCGGCCGTGCCAGCGAACAGCGCTTCGACCTGAAAGTCGTAGATCTTCGCGGAGTCTTCGCTGAGATAGCCGCCGGTCTGGTAGTGGAAGTTCTGCTGGAAGTAGCGCGGCAACTTCTTGTCCTGCGCGGCTTTCGCCATCGCTTCGCTGTGCCCGTGGCGCTTCTGGCGGTTCACGACTTCCGGAATGTCGCGCAGATAGTCGATACTTGCCAGCGCACGGCGCGCTTCCTTCAGGATATTCAGCGGCGCAGGATAAAGCCCGGCTTCCGCATTCTTCCAATCTTGCGCGAACAATTCCGTCATCGCGCGCGCCATCGTGGCGAGGGACGGCACGGGGTGTTCGGTTTTCTCGATGGCGCTGAAGCTTTCGCGCCCCGCCAGTCGGGCGGCAAGATAATGCGCGCCGTAAAAGGCGACGCGCGCCGTCTGCAATCCGGCGAAAGCAAGTTGCTGTGCGCGCGAGGTGGCCATGACGCGATTATGCGCCCGGCTCAGGCCGTTACCAAGTGGGCAGATTGGCGGCGACGTCGCGGCCGATGGAGACTTGCGGTTCCGACGGCGGCGACATTCCGGTGTCCTGCTCGCGTTTCCGGACACAGGCCTTCACGCGGTCGGCGAGCGTGGGAAAATCATGCGCGGCCGGAAGATTCTGCACGACACAGGTATCGAAATACGGATAGCGCGCATCCTGCGTGCAGCCGAAGGAGGTGCGATCAGCGCGTGCGGCGGTGAACACCATGCGGTTGCCGCCTTGCAGCGCGGGAACGAAAACGCCCGAATAGCAGGCGGAGATGATGATTACCGTTGGCCGTCTCCCGCAGGTGCCGTCCACGATCCCCGCCAGGGCGGCGGGCGACAGGATGGTGTTGCCCAGCAGCATGCCCTGCGGTGCGCCATGCGTGCTGAAATAGAGAATGCATCCCGATGGTGTTTCGCTGGTGAGCAACGCCAGTTCATCGCCGATGTTCTGCATGGTGGACGGCAGCGGATGCGTATCCTTGTCCAGATCGGGCCGCACCGAAAACTGCATCATATAAGCGTCGTCGAATCCGGCCTGGCGCAGCTCCGCGGAAACATCGCGGCGCGAATTGTCGAACGCCTTGCTCGGGCCGCCGTCTTCGGCGTGCCAGTCGCCGGCGACGACAACGACGGCCCATTTGTGGTGATGCTGCGAAAGCGCGTACCAGCCCGCACCGCCCAGAAGGATCGCCGCCACGCATGCGATGCCGATGTTGCGGACCGCCCTGCCCGTTCGCGCCCAATCGTCCTGCGGCGGCGGGGATTCCCGCGGCGGCGCTTCATGGCCGGTCACGCTCCGGTGCACCCAGGATCGCAGCCAGCCAGACATCATCGCACGTCCGTCACCATGTGGGAAAGCTTGCGGCATTGTCGCCGATGGCGGCCTGCGGATCGGACGGTGGGGATATTTTCTCCTTTCGCTCGCGCGCGGCCACGCAACGCCGCGCCTCGATCGCAAGGTCGCGGAAGTCATGCGTGACGGCGATGGAGGACAGGAAGCATTCGTCGAAGAAAGTGTAGCGATCCGCCTGCCCGCAACCGAACGAGGTGCGGTCGGAGCGCGCCGCCGTCAGCACAAAACGGTTCGCGCCGGCGACCGCGGGAATGAAGACACCGGAAAAGCACGCGGACACGACGATCACCGTGGGCCGGCCTCCACAGGAATTCTGCACCATGCGCGAGAGATCCTTGGGGGACAGCATGTCGTTTCCGATGACGATACCGTCCTGCGATCCATGGGAGGTGAAATAGAGAAGGCAGCCACCGGAGGTGCGGTTGGAAAGATCCCAAAGCCCGTCGGCGATGGAGCCCGGATCGGAATTCAATGGCGTGGGCGCCGAATATTTCTCCGGCTGCGTGGAGAATTCGACGATGTTATCGCGCGCGAAACCGATGCGCTGAAGCGCTTCGCCGATATCGTGGCGGCCATTGTCGAACACTTCGCTGTCGCTGCCATCGTGCGCGTGATGATCGCCCGCGACCACGATGGCGCCCCAATCCGAAAATCCGGCCGCACAGGCAGGCTGCGCAAAAGCCGCCAGCACCAACACCAATACAAAAGCCGCAAATCGCATGCCGTCCCCCCGCTGCATCATCGCGTGAAGGCGGCGACCAATTCAATATGTGACGACCACAAGAACTGGTCCACGGGCGTGACCGGGCCGAGCTTGTAACCGCCCTTCGTGAGGATGCCCGCATCGCGGGCGAAAGTTTCGGCATTGCACGAAACGTAAACGATGCGGCGGACAGCGGATGCGGCCAGCGCCGTGGCCTGCGCCTTCGCGCCTGCGCGTGGCGGGTCCATCACCACAGCATCGAAAGGCTTCAACTCGCTGCCCGAGAGCGGAACCTTGAACAGATCGCGCGCCTCGGTGGTGATCGGCTTCAATCCTTGCGTCGCGCGCGCGGCGGCGGCGATGGCGGCAAGCGCGGATTTGTCCAACTCGACGGCATGGACCTTTGCCTTCTGCGCCAGCGGGAACGTGAAGGTGCCGCATCCGGCGAACAGATCGGCAATCGCTTTTGCATTTTTCACGCCTGCCAGAACCTTGTCGCGCAATGCCGCTTCGCCTTCGCGCGTCGGCTGCAGAAAGGACTCCGGCGCTAGCGCAACGCGCGCATTTGCGAATCGCACGGTGACGGCCCCGAACTCCGTCACGATATTGCCGTTCAGGGTGACGCGCGCGATCTTGTTCTTCTGCGCCCAGCGCGCGATGCCGGCGGAAATAGCCGGCGTCAGCTTGCGCGACCACCGCATGGCGATGTCGAGGCCGGTGTCGCTGCCGGTGGCGTGGACTTCAATATCTTCGCCGTCGTTCAGCAGAGTGACGAGAAATTCCCGCAGGCTTCCCACCAGCGCGAACAGGCTTGGCGTGATGACGAGACATTCGTGCATATCCACGATGGCATGGCTCTGCGCGGCATGAAAGCCGATCTGCACTTCGCCGCCGCGTTTGGTCGCCTTGAACACCGCGCGGCGGCGTGTTTGCGGCATCACCTCGATGACGCTGTCCACTTCGGTATTCGCAAGCCCGTTCTGCGCCAGCGCATCGACGACGAAGCTGCGCTTCAAGGAACGATAGGCATCGTCCGGCATGTCCTGAAACGAACAACCGCCACACGTTCCAAAATGGCGGCAGATTTTCATGGCTTGCATGCTGCGATGAGAAATTCGCGATTGCCGTCGCCGCCCTTGATCGTACTTTCCATCGTGCCGAGCACGGACCATTTCCGATCTTCGGAAAGCCAGCGCGAAATTTCTGCGAGCGCGCTTTGCTGCGCGGCTTCATCCTTCACAATGCCACCCTTGCCGACATTTTCCCGGCCGGCTTCGAATTGCGGCTTCACCAGCGCGATCAGCCAGGCACCCTTCTCCGCCATTTCCAGTGCGGCGGGCAACGCTAGCTTGAGCGAGATGAAACTGACATCCGCGACGATAGCCTGCGGCTTCTGTGGAATCTGCTTTGCCGCGAGATCGCGCGCATTGACGCCTTCGAGAAGGACAACGCGCGGATCCTCGATCAATTTTGGATTCATCTGCCCGTGGCCGACGTCCACCGCATAAATGCGAACGGCGCCACGCAAGATCAACAATTCGGTGAAGCCGCCCGTCGATGCGCCAATGTCGAGGCAGACAAGGCCGTGCGGCTCCAGCTTGAAACGATTCAGCGCGCCCGCCAGTTTCAGCGCACCGCGCGAAACATAGGGATGCGCGCGCTCATATTGGATGCGGCCGGTTTCGTTCAGCGTCTGCGACGGCTTGATCACACGCCGTCCGCTGAAGAAAACCTTGCCCGCTTCGATGGCTTCCTGCGCCTCGGCGCGCGTCTGCGCATAACCGTGTTCGACCAGGAACACATCGGCGCGCGCGGATGGCGACGGCATTTGCGCTTAGGCGGTCTCGCGTGCGGCGAGCGCCTCTTTCTCGCGGCCCAGCGCACCCAATGCCGTGGCAACGATGGAGCGGGCGTCAAGATGCGCCGCCGCGTACATCTTCTCCGGCGTATCCTGATCGATGAAGCGGTCGGGCAATGTCATCGGCCGGATCTTCAGGCCCTTGTCGAACGCGCCTTCCAGCGCGAGGAACTGCATGACATGGGATGCGAAGCCGCCGATGGCGCCTTCTTCGATGGTGATGAGGACTTCATGTTCGCGCGCAAGGCGGCGGATCATGTCCTCATCCAGCGGCTTGGCGAAACGCGCGTCGGCAACCGTGGCGGATAGTCCGTAGCCGGACAATTTTTCCGCAGCGACGAGGCATTCCTGCAATCGCGTGCCGAAGCTCAAAAGCGCGATGGATGCGCCTTCCCGCAAGATGCGGCCTTTGCCGATCTCAAGAACGCTCCCCGCTTGCGGGCGCTCCAGCCCCCAGCCTTCGCCGCGCGGATAACGGAACGCTGAGGGACGATCGTCAATCGCGGCGGCGGTGGCCACCATGTTCATCAGCTCGACTTCATCCGCGGCCGCCATCACCACCATGTTCGGCAGCGTGGCGAGATAGGTGATGTCGAACGATCCGGCATGCGTCGGGCCGTCGGCGCCGACCAGCCCTGCGCGGTCCATCGCAAAGCGCACCGGCAGCGACTGAATCGCCACGTCATGCACGACCTGATCGTAAGCCCGCTGCAGGAAGGTCGAATAGATCGCCACGAACGGCTTCATGCCTTCGGCGGCAAGGCCGGCGGCAAACGTCACACCATGTTGTTCGGCAATGCCGACGTCGAAACAACGATCCGGAAAACGCTTGGCAAAAAGATCGAGCCCCGTGCCGCTCGGCATCGCGGCGGTGACGGCGACAACGCGCTTGTCCTTTTCCGCTTCGGCAATCAGCGCTTCGGCGAACACCTTGGTGTATTGCGGCGCCTTGGCGGTGGATTTGTTCTGCACGCCGGTCGCGACATTGAATTTGACGACGCCGTGATATTTGTCGGCGCTGGCTTCGGCGGGCGCATAACCTTTGCCCTTCTGCGTGACGACGTGAACCAGGATTGGCCCGTTCTTCGTATCGCGCACATTTTCCAGGACCGGAATGAGATGGTCGAGGTTGTGGCCGTCGATGGGGCCGACATAGTAGAAGCCCATCTCGTCGAACAATGTGCCGCCCACCGCCATGCCGCGCGCGTAATGTTCGGCGCGGCGCGTGCGCTCCGCCATGAAGCGCGGGAGATATTTCGCGATCCGCTTTCCAACGCTGCGGAAACCGCGATAGGGACGGCTTGAAATCAGCCGCGCGAGATAGGCGCTCATCGCGCCCACCGGCGGCGCGATCGACATGTCGTTGTCGTTGAGGATGACGATGAGGCGCTCATGCCGCGCGCCCGCATTGTTCATCGCTTCATACGCCATGCCCGCGCTCATCGCGCCGTCGCCGATCACGGCGATGACATTGCGCTGCTCACCTTTCAGATCGCGCGCCACCGCCATGCCGAGGCCTGCGGAAATCGAAGTTGAGGAATGTGCCGCGCCGAACGGATCGTATTCACTCTCCGCGCGCTTGGTGAAACCGGAAAGCCCGCCGCCCTGGCGCAGGGTTCGCATGCGGTCGCGGCGTCCGGTGAGAATCTTGTGCGGATAGGCCTGGTGACCCACATCCCAGATCACGCGGTCATAGGGCGTGTTGAATACATAGTGCAGCGCGACGGTGAGTTCGACCACACCGAGACCCGCACCCAAATGGCCGCCGGTGACCGATACGATGTCGATCAGTTCCGCGCGCAACTCGTCCGCAAGCACGCGCAAATCCTCGCGCGGCAACTGCCTGAGCGCGGAAGGTTCGTCGATACGATCGAGAAGAGAATATTTGGCCGGCAAACCCATCAAAAATCCAATCGCAACCGGAACACCGGTCTAAGCGCGCCGCTCTACAACGAATTCCGCCGCCGCGCGCAGAAAATCGGCC
>JAFECP010000068.1:15272-16828 GCA_018242105.1 Pseudomonadota bacterium | reverse complement strand
GCGCTCACCCCGCCGGGCGCGCGGCTTCCCGCTTTCACGGCCATCGGCATCGCGATCGGCATTCTGGTGAGCTGGCCGTTGTTCGGACGGGCGATGCTGACGGCGGAGCACCCGGCCTATGCGACCTTCCTTTGGTTCCTCATCGTCAACACGCTGCTCATCACATCGTTCACCCGCGGCGTGGAGCTTTCGCGCGCCGGATCGCTGAGCTCGGCGCGGGCGATCGATCACGATCTCGTCGTCGATCTGCTGCGTATCGATCTTCTGTCGGTATGGGGGCGCTCGGCAGCGCGCTTCGCGCTGATCTGGTTCACCGTGAGCGCCGTGGCGTGCCTTTTCTTCATCGGCAACGGCCTCAACGCCTTCACCGTCGCCATGCTGGCGACCTTCCTGGCGCTGGGCGTCTGGATGTTCATCCGGCCGATGGAGCGCGTGCATCACAAAATCCGCGAGGCCAAGGCCGTGGAACTGGAACGGGTACGCCGCGAGATCGATCAGGTCCGCGCCGCCGCCGTGACCAATGCCGATGCGGCGACGCGGCTTCAGGGATTGCTGGCCTATGAGACACGCATCGCCGCGGCGCCCGAATGGCCGTTCGACCAGACGACGCTGTTCCGTGTCTGCGCCTCCGCGCTCATCCTCACCGTGCCATGGTTTGGGCAGGCGGTCGTGCAATTCGCCATCGAGCATCTCGCACAATGAGCGGCAAACTTGCATGATGCGGATATGACCAGGATCAAGATCGTTGTTGCGGGCGCCACGGGGCGCATGGGCGAGACGCTGCTGCGCGCTATCGCGGCGTCGAAGGATTTCACGCTGCACGGCGCGCTGGAGCGCGCGGATCACCCCGATCTCGGCAACGATGCCGGAACGCTGGCGGGCCTAAAGCCAATGGGCGTGGCGCTCAGCGACGATCCGCTGATGGCGCTGAAAGATGCACAAGTGCTGGTGGATTTCACCTCGCCGCAATATTCCGTGGAGTTGGCCGCGCTTGCCGCACAGGCGCGCATCGTTCATGTGCTGGGCACGACGGGGCTGTCCGCGAATGATGACGAGAAAATCCGCGCCGCCGCGCGCCATGCGGTGATCGTCAAATCCGGCAATATGAGTTTGGGCGTGAACCTGCTCGCGGCGTTTGCGAAGCAGGCGGCGAAGGCCTTGCCCGGTTTCGATATCGAGATCGTGGAGATGCATCATCGCAAGAAGGTGGACGCGCCGTCCGGCACCGCGTTCCTGCTCGGCCGTGCGGCAGCGGAAGGGCGCAACATCTCGCTGGAGAACAGCGCTGTGAAAAGCCGCGACGGCCACACCGGCGCGCGCGAAGAGGAGACCATCGGCTTTGCCTCATTGCGCGGCGGCACAGTGGTCGGCGAACATGATGTGATCTTCGCCGGCGAAGGCGAACGCGTGGTGCTGCGCCATGTCGCCGAGGACCGCTCGATCTTCGCCACCGGCGCCCTCACCGCCGCCAGATGGGGACAGGGCAAGAAGCCCGGTCTTTATGCGATGGCAGACGTCCTGGGACTTTGACGCGCTTCGCTGCGCGCCGCTTCCAT
>JAFECP010000068.1:3169-15160 GCA_018242105.1 Pseudomonadota bacterium | reverse complement strand
GCATCGCCCAGCCGCGCGGCGAGCGTGCCATAGGTCGTCATCTTGCCTTCGGGAATGGCGAGCAGCGCTTCCCACACCTTGATCTGGAACGGCGTGCCGAGCAGGTGCAATCCGATCTCCGTCTTGCCGTCATGCTCGAAGATTATCTTTGCGATTTCTTCGGCCTGCACCCTGTTCTCGATGAAGTTTGCTTTCGGCCAGCGCGATGTCATGTCGGCAAGCATGCGCTCGCCTTCGCCTTCGTCGCCAAACGCCAGACCGCAAACGCCTTTCGCCGTTGCCATCACCAGCACGCGGCCGAAGAGGCAATCCGCGAAACCATATTCAATCGAAAGCCCGCGCCCGCCTTTGGCATATTCGCCCGGCGTCATCGCCTCGATCTTGAGAGTAAGATCGTGCAGGCGTGACGGCCCCGACAAGCCGGAATTTATCGCCGCATCCATCACGCTTGCGCCGTTCGCAAGGTCACGTTTGGCATGCTCCAGTGTGAGATGGCCGATGAAACTTTTGGGGCTGACGCCGACGTAGCGCGTGAACAGGCGCTGGAAGTGGAAGGGCGAAAGCCCCACCGCGTCGGCGGCATCTTCCAGACGCGGCTGTTCGGTATAGCGCTCGGTGAGGAAATGGATGGCGCGTCCGACGCGCCGCCAGTCCCGCGTGGATTCATAGTCTTCGAGATGGATCGGTTCGCTCATGGCGCAAAGATGGGATGTTTAAGCGCTATTATCGACCCATTTCTTGCGGGCTCAAAAGCGCGGGCTTTTCGCCAAGGAAATCGCGGATTTCAGGGTATTGGCGAAGCTTTCGCGCACGCTTGGCGCAAGGAACGCGCCCAGTTGCAACTCGCGGCCATGGCTGCGCAGGAAAAGGCGATTGGAGAACTCCGTCGGCCATTGCAGATCGACACGCACCCAATAGGGGTTGAACTCGGCCAATGTCGCTGCGCCTTTCGCGGGACGCTGCTCGATGCGCAATAGCGACGGCGTCACCGTCACCCGTTCGCTGCGCCGTGCCGCCAAGGTGCTGGCGTGGAATGCCCAGGCCAGCAGGGCCACATCCAGACCGAAGAACGGCGCGATCGGCCATGCACCGCGCAGGATGAAGCTCAAGGCAAACGCGATGTTAAACGCCAGCACGGCGCCGAGGATCGCGAGCAGGGTGCGCGGCGCCATGGGCGGGCTCGGCCGCAAGGTTTCATCGAGCAGGACAGGTTCGGCTTCCATCGCAAAAAGATCGTATCGGAGAGCGCCGCTGGCAAGTCACAAAAGAAGCCCGCACAAGGCGGGCTGTCTTCGCGCTAGTCCGGCGGGGGATGGCCGCAGCGTTCTTCATAAGCGCGGCGTCCACCGTGATCGCGCCACACCGGATTGCCGAGATCCAGATCGCACGGATCGGTAGCGGCGCCCACAACCGCGCCACCAACAGCGCCGATGGCGGCACCGGTGGCCGCACTGCCGGTGGCCGCGCCGACAAGTGCGCCGGCGCCCGCGCCGATCAAGGCGCCGGATGCCGCGCGATCGCCGGGATCGGTGCCGCAACCGGCGAGAACCAGCATGGAAGCCGTCGCAGCAACGACGGCGAGATTTCGTATGGACATCACTGCCTCCTTACGTTTGGTGGATAACGGTCCCACAACCGCGGCGTTCCGTTCATCATCGTGGCTTTTGCGCGGAGTTGCGGTTATGGAACTTTTATGGCGCGCAAATTCACCAAAGCTGAAGCCGAAGAATTCTTCGCCCGTCTCAAGCGGCAGATGCCGGAGCCGCGCACGGAGCTGGAATACAAAAATCCGTTCACCCTGCTCGTCGCGGTCGCACTCTCCGCGCAGGCCACCGACAAAAGCGTGAACAAGGCGACGGAGCCGTTGTTCAAGATCGCCGATACACCGGAGAAGATGGCGGCGCTCGGGGTGCAAAAACTGACGCCCTACATCAAGACCATCGGGCTCTATCGCACCAAGGCGAAGAATGTCATCGCGCTATCCAAAGCGCTGGTCGAAAACCACGGCGGCAAGGTGCCAAAGGATCGCGATGCATTGGAAGCTCTGCCGGGCGTTGGCCGCAAGACCGCGAATGTGGTTCTGAACGTCGCCTTCGGTGAGCCGACGATCGCTGTGGACACGCACATCTTCCGCGTAAGCAATCGTACGGGGCTGGCGCCGGGAAAGAATCCGCTCGAAGTCGAGAAGGGTTTGGAGAAGATCGTTCCGGAGCCATACAAGCTCCACGCGCATCATTGGCTGATCCTGCACGGACGCTACACCTGCGTCGCGCGCAAGCCGCTATGCCCCACCTGCATCGTGCGCGATCTGTGCCGCTACAAGGACAAGACACGTGAGATCACACCGGACAAAACGCCGATCAGGAAGTCGCCTTCCCGTCCACGCGCAGCCGATTGAGGCAGCTCACATCCGCCGCTGCATCCTGCGGGCGCGGGATCGTCTCGACATGCTGCACCGATAAGGCCGCGCCCTTCGGATAAAGGAAGAAGAAGGCTTTGCAATCCTTTCCATCGTAACGCCACATCTCGGTGCCACCACTTTCCTTGCGCATGAACGCGGGATTGCCCATGGCGACGCGCAGTTGGCCCGAATCGATGCCCGCATAACCGGCGGGCTCGCCCGCGGGCGGCGCATCGGGAAGCTTTCCCGGCCCGCCCGCACAGGCTGCAAGGGCGAGCGCGGAGAAGACGACGAAAGCGATGCGTTTCATGCGGGAGTTCCCTGAAAAATCCGGAGCGTGGCGGCATCCTACAGGAACGGTGGCGCGCTTGCGAAGCACGGAGTGCTACTCTATTTCCCCAATGGCAAATTTTTCGGACACGCCATGACCTCCTCCTTCGATGTCGCCGGAATCGGCAATGCGATTGTCGATGTGATCGCGCCGGTGGACGACGCCTTCCTGCTGGAGCACCGGATCGCCAAAGGCGTGATGACGCTGATCGATGAATTCCGCGCCACGCAGCTTTTCGAGGCCTTGAACACAACGACGGAAATCGGCGGCGGCTCCGCGGCGAACACCATGGCGGGGCTGGCCTCGATGGGCGGCAAAGGCCTGTTCGTCGGCAAGGTGAAGCGCGACCGGCTGGGAACAAGCTTTTCGCGCAGCATGAAGGATATCGGTGTGACTTTCGCGGTTCCTTTCGCGGAAGAAGGCCCGGCCACGGCATCCTGCATGATCGCGGTGACGCCGGACGGCCAGCGCAGCATGAACACCTATCTGGGCGCGTGCCGCGAGTTGAAGCCGTCGGATATCGACGAGAAGGAAGTTGCTTCCGCGCAGATCGTCTATGTCGAAGGCTATCTGTGGGATCTGCCCGATGCGAAGTCTGCGATCCGCAAGGCGATGGCGGCTGCGAAGAAAGCGGGCCGCAGAATCGCCTTCACCTTATCCGATCCGTTCTGCGTGTCGCGCTGGCGCGACGAGTTCCGCGAATTGCTGACTTCCGGCATCGACATCCTTTTCGCCAATGAAGAGGAAGCCAAGGCGTTGTTTGAGGTCGAGACCTTCGACGATGTGCTGCAGCATTTCAGAAACTGGCATGGCGTCGCCGCGCTGACGCGCTCCGAGAAAGGCTGCGTTGTGGCGCAGCGGCATGAGGTGCATGTGGTAGATGCCTGTCCGGTCGCCAAGGTGGTCGATACGACGGGCGCGGGCGATCAATATGCCGCCGCGTTCCTCTATGGCCTCACGCACGGCAAGCATCTGGCCGATTGTGGACGGTTGGGCTCGCTCGCCGCTGCGGAAGTGATTTCGCATTACGGCGCGCGGCCGGAGACATCGCTCAAGGCGCTCGCAAAAGATACCGGATTGCTCTGATCACGCCGTTCTGGGCGTTTTCAGCCAGGCGATGATGAACAGCACCAGCCATACGCCATCCAGAAGGCTGCCATAGAACGGGCCGCCCAAAGGAAGCTGGCCATGCAGATGCAGCCACAGACACGGCACGAAGAAACCTAGCTTCTCCACGAAGGTCACCGGCATGAGCGCGCGCCAGCGAACGGGGCTGCTGGCAATCACCAGAAAAGCGATCTGCCAGGCCAGCGCGGTGCCGTAGAAGCCGTAATAGAATTCGGGATGATCGATCGGCGGCGCGGCAACCTGCGAGATCAGAAAGAATCCCGGCACCAGAATAAGCAGGCCGTAGATTCCCGATATCCCATAAACCCAGCGTGCAAATCGCATATCGCTTTCCCCTATTCCCCGATGATATGCAGCGCAATCTGCCGGCTGTGCGGCGCGTCACGATGCTCGAACAGATAAAGCCCCTGCCACGTCCCAAGCAGCCATTTTCCATCGCGCACGGGAATCGACAAGGAGGTTTGCGTCAGCGCCGAGCGGATATGCGCGGGCATGTCGTCCGGCCCTTCGGTGGTGTGACGATAAAGCTTGGGATCGCGCGGCACGATCCGGCGCATGAAATCTTCCAGATCCTTCAGCACGTCTGGATCGGCATTTTCCTGAACCAGCAGGGAGGCCGAGGTGTGGCGCACGAAACAGGTGAGCAGTCCGTTCGCCACGCCCGCCTCGCCGACAAAGCGTTCGGCGGCATTGGTGACGTCATAAAGGCCGGGGCCTTTCGTCCGCACATCCAGCGTGTCAAATTTCTGTTTCATCGGTTCTTGCGCAGATAGACATATAACGCGCCATCGCCGCCATGGCTGCGATGCGCGCCGCGCACGTCCGCGACAAGTCCGGCCAGTTCCGGCTCGGCCAGCCAGCGTGGCGTCAGGCTTTTGAGAATGCCGCGGCGGCTGTCCATGTCGAAGGGTTCATCCGGCGCGGCCGCCTTGGCGCCTTTGCCGGTGACGACAATCACCAGCCGTAGCCCGCGCGACCACGCGCTGCGAATGAACGTTATCAGCGCGCCATGCGCGGCGCGTTCGGTCATGCCGTGCAGATCCAGCCGGGCCTGTGGCTCGACCTCGCCGCGATTGAGGCGCTCAGCGGTGCGGCCATTCAAGCCGCCCGGTGTCGCGCGCATTTTCGCTTCCGGTGCAATCTTCTTCAGCAGCGCGGGCGCCAGCGGCGTGGCTTCGCGATAGGCGGTCTCGAAGAGCTTTCGTTCTTCGTCGCTGACGGGCCGCTTGCGTGTCATGGGACGCGAAAATCCTGCGATTTGCCCAATCGGCCCGCCAGCGCTTTTGGTAACAGCACATAGAGCTTGCCTGCCGATTTCATACGGCCTGCGATCAACGCTGCATTGCTTCCAAAGCCCCAGAACACATCGCCGCGCACCGCGCCCTTGATCGCGCCGCCGCTATCCTGCGCTACCATGAGACGATCGAAGTCGTGATTGCCCCGCGCCGGGTTCGCGTCAGGCCGTTTGGCGGCAACAAACATTGGCGCGCCCAGCGGATGCACTTTCATATCCACGGCGAGGCTTGCCGCCGGAGTGAGCGCCACGCCTTCGCTTCCGGCAGGCCCTGCATCTGGATCGGCGATGGGTTCTTCGCGGAAGAAGATGAAGGACTTGTCCGTTTCCATCACGCGCTGCGCGTCCGCGGGATGATCCTTCAGCCATTTGCGGATCACCTGCATCGACATGCCGTCGCGCGGCACGCCCATCCGGATCAAGGTTTTGCCGATGGCTGTATAGGGCTGGCCGTTCTGGGAATCGTAGTTCACACGCGCCGATGTGCCGTCGTCGAATTGCACACGGCCTGAGCCCTGGATGTGCAGGAAGAACACCGACACCGGATCGTTCGCGTAAAACAGGATCTTCGCCTGCTTCAGCCCGTTCGCATCAATTTCCGCACGTGCGGGGCATTTCACAAGCTTGTGGCCGTCCACGCAGCCGGTGAAATGGCGGCCGGACAGATCGTCCACGAACAAGCCGGCATCGACACTCACCAGGTTGCCGGGCGTGCCATAGACCGGCGTTTGGTACGCGCCGTGCTGCGTGCGGCTGGCGGCGATCTGCGCTTCGTAATAGCCGGTGAAGATGCCGTTCTGGT
Source organism: Pseudomonadota bacterium (assembly GCA_018242105.1). Classification (GTDB taxonomy): domain Bacteria; phylum Pseudomonadota; class Alphaproteobacteria; order Micropepsales; family Micropepsaceae; genus Rhizomicrobium. The sequence continues at coordinate 9,204 of JAFECP010000068.1, read as the reverse complement.
CGCCACCATTGCCGACGGCAACAGGCCGTGCCCAGCTTTCAAAAAATTCGCGCGCCTGTGCTGCGCTCGCGGCGCGCGCGGGAATCGCGCGACATGCGGCCATCCAGTCCGAAACCTTGCCGGCATAGCCGATGCCGCCCATCGCCTCCGCCGGCTGCTTTTTCGCGAGCGCCTGGCACGAACGTGAAAACGCAATGAGCGCTGCGCGCGGATCGGCTGTGCGCCAGCCTGGAAGATCGGTGAAAGACACCGGCGTCAGCCGCAGCCGCGCCACAAAAAAAGATGGCGCCTGCAAACGCATTGCCCACCACGCCACGATCGCGGCGATGGTGAGAACGACGAGGATGAGAAGAAGGCGCCCCCGCGCCATTGTCAGGCCGAAGGCTCGGCGCCTGAAGTGTGCACCAGCGTCCAGTTGGGATCGCTGGCGCGGGTATTGCGCTCGAAGGCCCAGATATCCGTCACTTCGCGCACGGATTTGGGATCGCCTTCGATCACCACGTCATTCGCATCGGCCGTCGCGGAAATGAATTGCGATGTGATCGCCACGGTGATGTCCGCCACTTTGCCCTTAAGCACAGCTTCGACGATCTTGCTGTCCTTGAAGCCCACAAAGGTGAAGGTGACTTTCTCCTTGCGCTCTTCGCGGCCGCGCATCGCCGCATCGAAGGCGGCATAGACTTCGTCGCTGAGCAGCGGCTTCAACGTCACGCGATCGTTGGCGGAGAATGCGCCGAGGATCAATTCGTAAGCATGGCGCACGCCGGACAGGAAATGCTCCTGATCGAAGCTGCGATCCACCAGCTTGATCTCCATAAGGCCGCGCGCGATCGGATCGGCCGGAAGCTCGGCGCCGCGCGGCGCGGGCAAAGCGGCCGCCTGTTTGTCGGCAGCCTGCTCCGAAGGGCCGCTCACGCGATAGGGCTCTTGCTGGGACTCATGGCCCGTGCGGCGGCCCAGCACGGTGTAGAGGCGGAACAGGATCACGCCGGCCACCATCGCCAGAAGCAGGATTTCGATGAGTTGGGAATTCGCCATGATGCCGGTCAAACCTCGTCCCGCGCGCTTGTCGCGGTTAACGCCCAAACCTAAACCCGTGATCTTCACGGGTCCAGCGCGCATCCGCCGCGGCGCAAACGACAGGTTAATCGCAAAAAGCGAGCGTGGATGCGGCACTTATGCGGCAAAACCGTGTTCAGCTTGTCAGCGCTCGCCAATCCGTGATAGCCGAGCCGCGATTTTTGACGGGTAAGAGCATCATGAGCGGCGACGGACACTCCCCCAACGGCAACGGTTCCGGCGACGCCGGCACGCCGCGCATGCAGATCCTGGCGCAGTATGTGAAGGATCTGTCCTTCGAAAATCCCGGCGCTCCGATGAACCCGGCTGTGCGCCCCGCCATCGATTTGGGCGTCGATCTGCAGGCACGCCGCGTTGAGGGCGACCACTATGAAGTCGAGCTGCGCCTGCGCGTATCGGCCCAGCATGAAGAGAAGACCCTCTTCCTGATGGAACTTTCCTATGCTGCGATCATGATGATCCAGGGCGTGCCCGAAGAGGTGGCTCAGCAGGTGCTTCTGATAGAAGCCCCGCATCTGATGTTCCCGTTCGCGCGCCGTGTCGTGGCCGACACCATCCGCGACGGCGGTATGCCGCCCTTGATGATCGAGCCGATCGACTTCGCCGCGCTCTATCGCACCAAGCTCGAAAAAGACCAGCAGGCTCTCTCGCCGACCGCCTCGGCGTAGGAATTACGAACCTGTTGAGCTGCTTCATGCTTCGACAAGCTCAGCATGAGGATTTGGCTCAACCTCCTCATCCTGAGCTTGTCGAAGGGTGAGAAGCCACTCGTGCTTCCTAACCCCAGTTCCAGACCGGCTCGGCGCCCAGATCCTTGGCAATGAAGGTTTCGTGCGCCTCGCGCTCTGCAGGCGTGACAAGCGAGGCCAGCGGCTCAGGGCGGCTGCGTGCCACCAACAGGGCGGCATTGCCGCTTTCCATGCTATCGCCCGGCGCGAGCACCAGCCTGGTCTGCCGCCCACCGACAAGTTCCAGATAGACACGCGCGGTCAGTTCGGCGTCTAGCAGAGCGCCATGCTTGGTGCGCACCGACAGATCGATGCCGAAACGCCGGCATAGCTCGTCCAACGAATAGCGCGCGCCGGGGATTTTCGCCTTGGCGATCTCGATCGTGTCGATCGCGCGGGCCAGCGGCAAAGGCGGCTTGCCGCAGCGGTGCAGCTCACTGTTCACAAACTTCATGTCGAACGAGGCGTTGTGGATCACCAGTGGCGCATCGCCAATGAATTCCAGCAGCTCTTCCACAATATGGGCAAAGAGCGGCTTGTCGGCGAGGAATTCGTCGGTGAGACCGTGTACCTTCGTTGTCTCTATCGGCACCAGACGCTCGGGATTCAGATAAGCCTGAAAGCTTCTACCCGTGGGCAAATGGTCGATCAGTTCGACGCAGCCAATTTCCACAATGCGGTCGCCCGACGCCGGATCGAAGCCAGTGGTTTCGGTGTCGAGGACGATCTCACGCATCGGTCTTTTTACACATTGCTTTTTTTCGCGGCGATCTTTTCGCGCAAATCCCTGACGATCGTCTGTACCTGTTCGAAAGCGTGATCGAGACCCTTGTCCGTCACAACCACATAATGGGCTTTTGCACGCTTTTCTTCGTCAGGCGTCTGGCGGGAAAGGATCTGGTCCAGCTTCTCTTCCGTCATGCCGGGCCGGTCGAGCACGCGCGCCCGCTGTATATGGGATGGCGCCGATACAACCACAACCGCATCCACACGCGCATGACCGCCGGTTTCGAACAAGAGGGGGATGTCCAGCACCACCATATCGGCCCCGCTTGCTTCCGCCTTGGCCATAAAATCCGCCTGCGTTTTGGCCACCAGCGGATGTACGATAGCCTCCAGCTTCTTGAAACCGGACGGATCGGCAGCCAGCGCCTTCGTCAGCAGCGCGCGATCCACGCGCCCTTCGCGCACAGTGCCGGGAAACGCCTGTTCGATGCCCGGAACCGCCGCACCGCCAGGTTCGTAGAGCGCATGAACATTGGCGTCGGAATCGTTCACCGGGATTCCCAGCCGCGCGAACATCTTGGCGGTTTCGCTTTTGCCCATGCCGATGGAGCCGGTAAGCCCGATCATGAACGGCCTAGCCATGCCGCAAGGCCTTCTTGAGTTCGGTGCGCAGCGCGGGCGTCACCTGCGGGCGCTCGCCATAGAAGGCTTCGAAGGCGGGAACAGCCTGATGCATCAACATCCCCAAGCCATCGACGATACGATTGCCGCGGGCCTGCGCGCGCTGAAGCAGATCGGTTTCAAGCGGGTTGTAGACGAGATCGGTCACGACCGCGTTTACCGGCAAGGGATCGAGCGACAAATCGAGCTTGTCTTTGCCGGACATACCGGCGGATGTCGCGTTCACCAGCACGCCAGCACCTTCCGCCGCTTTCGCCCAATCAGCCCACGCCAGCGCACGCAACGGCGTTTTCACGCGCGATGAAAATTCGCGGGCCAGCATTTCGCCGCGCCCTTGGTTGCGGCCCACAATGCGAATCTCCCGCACGCCGAGTTCCGACAAAGCCAGTACCGCCGCGCGCGCCGCACCGCCGGTTCCCAGCAACACTGCGTCCTTTCCTGCGAGCGCGTTTTTCATGAGCGCTTCGGTGAGGCTGGCCGCAAGTCCGCTGGCATCGGTGTTGCGGCCGGTGATCTTGCCGCCGCTGAAGATCAACAGATTGGCTGCACCGGCCGCTTGCGCGGCGTCGTCCAGTTCATGGGCGATGGCAAAAGCCGCCTCCTTGTGCGGCACGGTGACGTTCACGCCAGTAAAACCGGCATGGCGCAGGCTTTGGATGACGCGCGCGAAATCTTCCCGTTTCACCGCCAGCGGAATGTAAGCGCCATCGACGCCATGCGCGTCGAGCCAATAGCTGTGCAGCCGCGGTGACAGCGAATGGGCGATCGGCCATCCGATCACGCCGGCGATTTTTGCCTTGCCGCTGATGCTCATTTGGGAATGACACCCTGTTCGCGCAGCGCCGACAAGAGTGGAAGTAGCGGCAGGCCCAGAATGGTGGAATGATCGCCGGTTAGGCGGGAAAAAAGCTGTGCGCCGCGTCCTTCCAGCCGGTAACAGCCGACGCCGGAAAGCAGCGCTTCGCCTTCCGCCGCCAGATAATCGTCGAGAAACGCATCGGTGAAATCGCGCATGGTCAGCGTCGCTTTTTCCACATGGCGCCAGACCGGCGCCCGATCTTTCGCCAGAACCATAGCGGAGATCAGATCGTGCGTCTGGCCCCGCAGGCGCAGCAGAAGCTCGCGTGCCTCCGCCAAGCTTTCGCATTTGCTGATCAGTGCGCCACCAAAGCTCAACACCTGGTCGGCACCCAATACAAGTGCGCCCGAATGCGTGGCCGAAACGCGCAGCGCTTTCAATTCCGCGAGCGCATCGGCGATATCGCGATGGGAAGCCTTCCCGGCCAGAAGCGACTGCTTCAGCGCGTCTTCATCCACACGCGCCGGAACGATCTCGAAGGGTACGCCGGCATCCTGCAGCAGCCGGGCGCGGGTTCTGCTGGCCGAAGCGAGGATCATTCTTCAGCGTCCAACCGCTTTTCGGCCAAGAGATTGAGCACCGCGGCCGCGGTTTCTTCCACCGACCGGCGCGACACATCGATCACCGGCCAATCCTGTGCGTCGAACAGCTTGCGCGTCGCGGCCACTTCGGCGCGCACGCTCTCCAGATCCACATAAGCTGTGTCGCGCACTTCGCCCAAGGTATTGAGGCGGTTGCGCCGTACCTGAACCAGCCGGTCCGGCGAAGCCCACAGACCGACGATCAATGGATTGGCCGCCAGCAGAAGCTGGCGCGGCAGCGGCATGCCGGGCACCAGCGGCACATTGGCTGCGCGCACACCGCGAATGGCAAGATACACACAGGTGGGAGTTTTGGAGGTTCGGCTCGCGCCTACCAGCACCACCTCGGCTTCATCGAGACGATCCAGAATCTGGCCGTCATCATGGGCGATGGTGAAGTTCAGCGCTTCGATACGTTCGTTGTAGCGCTGGTCCAGATCGTGCTGCCCGCCGGGCCGGTGCGTTTCCGCCGCACCGAGAAACTGCCGCATGACGCCGATCGGTGTTTCCAACACGTCATAACTGGGGACCGACATTGTCGCGCAGGCAGCAAGCAATTCCCTTCGTAGTTCAGGGTTGACCAAGGTGAAGAATACTAATCCCGGCTCCTCCCGGATATGCTCGATCGCCCGCTGCAACTGCCGCGAACTGCGCACCAGCGCATAGAAATGCTCGTTGACAGTAACCCCTTCAAATTGGGCCAGCGCCGCACGCGCAATGGCATTCAGCGTCTCGCCCGTCGCATCGGATACAAGATGGACGTGAAATTCACGGTTCTCAGAATTCACAAAATCATGCTCCTGCGCCTGGTTTTCATCCCCATAGGATACACAGATGCGGTTCTGCGAACACATCCCACAGCTTTGGCATTTGCGCGCACATAGCCACCGCCTAGCTGTTGGCGGAATCGTGCCACGTCACACCGCAACTCCCCTTGAGTCCCAAGCGCTTGCAGCCTAGAGACAGCGGACTCACGGATTTCTCCACACTTCACAGCCCAATCATCATCCTCATCAGATTCTAGGAGTCCTTATTCTTTGAAGTCTTCTGGGAAAAGACTGATCTCGGTTCTGAACGGAGAGGCGACTTCTCCTCCGCCGGTGTGGCTGATGCGCCAGGCGGGGCGTTACCTGCCCGAATATCGCGAGTTGCGCGCCAAGGCCGGTTCATTCTGGACGATGTGCAACGATCCCGCCATGGCGACGGAGATAACCCTGCAGCCAATGCGGCGTTTCGATTTTGATGCCGCGGTTATCTTCTCGGATATTCTCACCGTTCCGTTTGCGCTGGGGCGTACCGTGAAGTTTGAGGAAAATATTGGACCGACGCTGAATGCTGTGAACAGCGCGGAAGGCTTGGAGCACGATCCGGCAATCTGGC
>JAFECP010000068.1:2495-3063 GCA_018242105.1 Pseudomonadota bacterium | reverse complement strand
TTGCTCGATGTGCTTGGCGATTGCGTGGCAGCGCATCTGATTGCGCAGATCGAAGCCGGTGCGGATGCGGTGCAGATTTTCGATAGCTGGGCGAGCGGATTGCCGGCCGATGCTTTCCAACGCTGGGTGGTGGAACCGACGAAACGCATCGTGGAAAAAGTCCGTGCGGTGAAACCCCACGCAAAGATCATCGGTTTTCCCCGCGCGACGACATTGCAAGGCTATGAGTTCTACGCAGACGAAACCGGTGTGGATGGAATCTCTGTTGATACCTCGGCACCGCAAGACTGGATGTCCGAACTCGGCATACCGGTTCAAGGCAATCTTGATCCTTTGCTGCTTGTGACCGGTGGTCCGGCGATGGAACAGGCCGTAGATGCGCTTATGAATGAGATGCGCGGCAAGCCGTTCATCTTCAATCTGGGGCACGGTGTGTTGCAGGAAACACCGCCGGAACATGTCGCCGCGCTGGTCGCGCGCGTCCGCAAGTGAAGTTGGCGGTCGTTCTCTTCAACCTTGGCGGACCGGATGGACCGGAAGCCGTCGAACCATTCCTGAAAAACCTGTT
>JAFECP010000068.1:2100-2471 GCA_018242105.1 Pseudomonadota bacterium | reverse complement strand
CGGCGCGGGCCGGTGGCGCGCGGGATCTACGCCAAGATCGGAGGGCGTTCGCCGATTGTAGAGGAAACCCAGGCACAAGCCGCCGCGCTGGAAGCAGCATTGCGCGCGCGGAATCACGATGCGCGTTGCTTCATTGCCATGCGCTACTGGAAACCATTCGCGGATGAAGCCGCACGGGCGGTGAAGGCGTGGAATCCGGATCGTATCGTTCTGCTGCCGCTCTATCCGCAATTTTCGACGACGACGACGGATTCTTCTCTGAAAGACTGGCAGATAGCGGCGAAGCGTGCCGGCATCATGGTCTCCACAACGCGCATCTGCTGCTATCCGTGGGAAGACGGATTTATTGCCGCGAAGGCAAAGCTGATCGC
>JAFECP010000068.1:0-2071 GCA_018242105.1 Pseudomonadota bacterium | reverse complement strand
CATGGCTTGCCAAAACGCACGGTTTCCAGGGGCGATCCCTATCAATGGCAAGTGGAGAAAACCGCCCGTGCGATTGTGGGCAGGCTGGGGATAAACAATCTCGACTGGCAGGTTTGCTATCAAAGCCGCGTCGGGCCGCTGGAATGGATCGGCCCGTCCACCGATGCCGAAATCCACCGAGCGGGCGCCGAAGGCAAAGGCCTCATCGTCGCGCCAATTGCCTTCGTCAGCGAACATTCCGAAACACTGGTCGAACTCGACATCGAATATGGCAGGCTGGCGCGCGAGTCCGGCGTGGCCGATTACATTCGCGTGCCAGCGGTGGGCGCCGAAGCGGACTTCATTGCCGCACTTGCCGGGCTGGCCGCCCGCGCGGCTTTGGGCGAAGCTGTCGTCACTTGCGGGCCGGGGCGCATCTGCCCGAAAGAATTCTCCCGCTGCGGATTCGGAGCAAGCAACCCATGATGATGTTTCTGTCCAACAACATTTTGTGGATCCGCGCCTTCCACGTGATCAGCGTGATCGCATGGATGAGCGGCATGCTCTATCTGCCGCGGCTGTTCGTCTATCACACCCAGGTGGCGATCGGTTCAGCGGAATCCGAACGCTTCAAGATCATGGAGCGCAAGCTTCTTCGCGTGATCATCAATCCGGCGATGATTGCGACCTGGGTCTTCGGGCTTCTGCAGATCTGGCTGATCCCCGGAATTCTGGAAGAGCATTGGCTGCACGCCAAGCTGGCGCTGGTCATCATCATGTCCGGCCTGCATGGATATTTCGCGACCTGCATGAAGAGATTCGCCCGCGACGCCAACGACAAATCCGAGCGCTTCTATCGTATCCTCAACGAAGTTCCGGCGCTGCTGATGGCGCTGATCGTCATCCTGGTGATCGTCCAGCCGTTCTGAGGATGGGCTTTGCAAGGCTCCAAAATCGGTCTATATAGCTGGCGTTCCCCATTTGCATCGCATCCGTCCCGCGCCCTTGCGCGAAGGCCGGACCCGGACAGGCCGGCGCGGTGCGGCATCTAACTTCCCGCCCCGCACCCGACCGGTCATTTTCGGCGGCTCTCGCGGCGGGAAAATCCCCAACCTCCATTTTCAGGTAAGTACCCAATGACAGTTCAAGACGGCCTGCAGGCGATGAAGCTGCAGGACCTAAAGTCCAAATCCCCCACCGATCTTCTGGCCTTCGCCGAGGAACTTGAAATCGAGAATGCCTCGTCCATGCGCAAGCAGGACATGCTGTTCGCGATTCTGAAAGAGCTTGCCGAGCGCAATGTGGAGATCACGGGACAGGGCGTGGTCGAGACGCTGCCGGACGGCTTCGGCTTCCTGCGCTCTCCCGAATCCAACTATCTCGCGGGGCCGGACGATATTTACGTCTCCCCCTCGCAGATCCGCCGCTTTGGCCTTCGCACGGGCGACACCGTGGAAGGCCCGATCCGGTCGCCGAAGGATGGCGAGCGCTACTTCGCGCTGCTCAAGGTCACGACGATCAATTTCGAGGACCCGGAGAAGATCAAGCACAAGGTCCATTTCGACAATTTGACGCCGCTCTACCCGACCCGTTGGCTCAACATGGAGCTGAAGGACCCGACGATCAAAGACAAGACGGGCCGCGTCATCGACATCGTTGCGCCGCAGGGCATGGGCCAGCGCTGTCTGATCGTGGCGCCGCCGCGCGTCGGCAAGACGATCATGATGCAGAACATCGCTAAGGCGATTTCGGCGAACCATCCAGAATGCTTCCTGATCGTTCTTCTGATCGACGAGCGCCCGGAAGAAGTGACCGATATGCAGCGCACGGTGAATGGCGAGGTCATTTCCTCGACCTTCGACGAACCGGCGACGCGCCATGTGCAGGTCGCCGAAATGGTGATCGAAAAGGCCAAGCGCCTGGTCGAACACAAGCGCGACGTGATCATCCTGCTGGACAACATCACGCGCCTCGGCCGTGCCTACAACACTGTTGTACCGTCATCAGGCAAGGTGCTGACCGGCGGTGTCGATGCCAATGCCTTGCAGCGCCCCAAGCGCTTCTTTGGCGCGGCGCGCAACATCGAGGAAGG
>JAFECP010000067.1 GCA_018242105.1 Pseudomonadota bacterium | reverse complement strand
CTAAATTCAAATTAGGACACTACCTCACGGTGTCAAGAGAATTGTCCTGAGATAGGGAAAATGTTCTAACCGGCTGATCGCGCTGCGAAATCGGCGCAAAAACGCCGCTCGCGGCGCTTATACCTGCGCGAAATGATTGAGCGGGCCGTGACCCTTGCCCAATCCCGGCGCGGTTTCGATCGCCGCCTGCACGTATTCGCGCGCGCGGCCCACGGCGAGCGGCAAGGGCTCGCCTTCCGCCAGTCCGCAGGCAATGGCCGTGGACAATGTACAACCCGTTCCATGCGTGTGCCTGGTCTTGAGGCGCGGGAAGGCATAGATCTCCACCCCGCCCTTCCACACCATCACATCGTCGATGGTGGATGCGGTCGCATGACCGCCTTTGATGAGCGCGGCGCCCGCGCCCATCGCGATCAATTTGCGTGCGGCGATTTCGGCGTCGTTGCGTTTGGCGCTTTTCAGATGCGCAAGCGCTTTGGCTTCCGGGATGTTCGGCGTGATGAGCGCCGCCAGCGGAAACAGATCTTTCATCATCGCGGCTGCCGCGTTGGGCGCCAGGAGACGGTGGCCGCTGGTGGAGATCATCACCGGATCGAGCACGACCGGAATTTTCTTCGCGTGCTTTTTCAGCGCTGAAGCCACCGCCTTCACCGTGGCAGCATTGTCCAGCATTCCGATCTTGATGGCATCGGCGCCGATGTCCGAGAGCGTCGCGGAAATCTGCTCCGCGACGACGGCCGGCGGTACGGAATGAACCGCTTTCACGCCCCTGGTGTTCTGCACCGTGACGGCGGTGATCGCCGTCATCGCGTAAACGCCGAAGGCGCTGGCGGTTTTGATGTCGGCCTGAATCCCCGCGCCGCCGCCGGAATCGGAGCCGGCGATAATCAGAAGCCGCTTCATGCGGTCAGGCCGCGACTTCGCGGATGGCGCCGCAGATGGCGCGCACGACGGCGCGGATCTCGCGCTCGTCCTCGCCTTCCGCCATCACGCGGATCACAGGCTCGGTGCCGGACTTGCGCACAAGAATACGGCCCTTGCCATTGAGCTGCGCCGTTCCGGCCTCGATGGAGGATTTCACGCGCATATCTTCCAGCGGCGTGCCGTTCTTGAAGCGCACGTTTTCCAGCACCTGCGGCAGGGGATCGAACACATGCGCGATGTTGCTGGCGGGCTTGCCCTCGTCCGCGATAACGGCGAGCACCTGCAAGGCCGCAATCAAGCCGTCGCCCGTGGTCGAGAAGTTGCTGAGGATGATATGGCCGGATTGCTCGCCGCCGACATTGAAACCGCCTTTGCGCATTTCTTCCAGGACATAGCGGTCGCCCACCGCTGCGCGCACAAGCTTGAGCCCCTTGCTGTCCAGGAACCGCTCAAGGCCCATATTGGCCATCACGGTTCCGACGACGCCGCCGCCATTCAAGGTCTGTTTGGATTGCCATGAGCGCGCGATCAGCGCCAGAATCTGGTCGCCGTCGATGATGCGGCCTTCTTCATCGGCCATGACCACGCGATCCGCGTCGCCATCCAGCGCGATGCCGAAATCGGCGCGCGTCTCGCGCACCTTCGCCGCCATCGCTTCGGGGGCGGTGGAGCCGCAATCCTCGTTGATGTTGAAGCCGTTGGGATCGACGCCGAGCTTGATGACTTCCGCGCCCAGCTCCCACAGCACTTCGGGCGCAACCTTATAGGCAGCGCCATTGGCACAATCGATAACGATGCGCATGCCTTCGAGGCGCAGGTTCTTGGGGAATGTGCGCTTGGCGTATTCGATATAGCGGGCCTGCGCGTCGTCGATGCGCTTGGCGCGGCCGAGCTTGGCCGGATCGGCGAGGCCCGTCTCCAGGCCGTTTTCCATCAGCGCTTCGATCTTCCTTTCGGTTTCGTCGGACAGCTTGTTGCCGTCCGGCCCGAACAGCTTGATGCCGTTGTCGTGATAGGGGTTGTGCGAGGCGGAGATCATGACGCCGAGATCCGCGCGCAGGGAGCGCGTGAGCATGGCGACGGCGGGGGACGGCAGCGGGCCGAACTGGAATACATCCATGCCCACAGAGGTGAAGCCCGCGACCAGCGCCGGCTCGATCATGTAGCCGGACAGGCGCGTGTCCTTGCCGATCACGACGCGATGGCGGTAATCGCCGCGGGTGAACAGGCGGCCGGCGGCCATGCCGACCTTCATGGCGATTTGCGGCGTCATCGGAAAGCTGTTGGCCAGTCCGCGCACGCCATCGGTGCCGAACAATTTGCGTGTCATATCTGAAATGATCCCTCGAGCCTTAAGGCCCCTCTTTGCGGGCCGATCCTACCAAATCGCCGGTCACAAAGGCGAGAGGGCTTTTCTCACAAGGGGTTACGCTTGGTTTCCGGACAAGGCCGCCCAAACCGCCAGCCCGTCCTTCAGAGCCCTGGGGTCATGGGTGCGGATCATATCCGCGCCCTGCAGGGCCGCGAAAAGCTCGGCGGCAAGCGATGCCGGGCCTGCCTCCTCCGGCGGACGGCCCGCAATCTTGCGCAGGAAGGATTTGCGCGAGGCCGAGATGAGGACGGGAAGACCGAAGCGCCGCTTCAGACCGGCGACGGCCCGCAGCACGGTGAGCGAGGTCTGCGGATCGCTGCCGAGGAAGAAGCCCATCCCCGGATCGAGGATGATGCGCTCGCGCGCGATGCCGGCATTGGTCAGGGCCGCGACGCGCCGATCGAAGAAGCGGTTCACGCGATCCACGATCTCGGATGGCGAGATCTCGATGCGTGTGGCTTTCCCGCGTTCCTGCACCGAATGCATCACGATCAGCCTGGCGGACGCTGCCGCAAGCTCAGGATAGAGCGCTTCATCGGCAAAGCCCTGAATGTCATTTAGATAGCCGACGCGTTGCGCGAGCGCCCAGCGCTGAACTTGCGGCGCGAAACTGTCTATGGAAATTGTGCGGCGGTCTTTGCGCAGCGCTTCCACCACCGGCGCCAGCCGCGCGATCTCGACATCCGGCGCAACGGGCTTCGCGTCCGGATTGGACGATGCCGCGCCCAGATCGAGAATGTCCGCGTCCTGCGCGAGCGCACGGGCATGCGCAATCGCCGCATCCGCCGCGAGATATTTCCCGCCATCGGAGAACGAGTCCTCCGTGATGTTGACGATGCCGAGGATTTTCATGGTTCAAAGCAGATCGGCGAATTCTTCGACGGTAAATCCCGCCTGGCGAACGATGGACCGGAGTGTGCCGGGTTTGAGATCGCGGTTGCCGTGAACCGGCACAGTGACGGTGCGTGTCCTGTCGCCTGGATAAACAAGCACATGATGACTGCCAACGATCCTGTCAGTGATAAAACCCGCCCGCTGCAATGCCTGAACGATCTTCTTGCCGCTTGCGACCGGCAAGCCGCCGCCCATATCAGGCGGCCACTGTCACATGACGCACTTCAGGGCGGGCGTCGGAAGGAATGGGAAGACCGTGATCGCGGCGATAAGCCAGGATCGCACGGATTGCTTCCTCCGCATTTGCAAGCGCTTCAGTTTCCGTTTCGCCTTCGGTGATAACCTCTGGAAGAGCAGGCACCAGCACTGTGAAGCCACCGCCTTCTTGCGGCTCCAGAATGAGCGAAAACATATAGTTCGCAGCCATCGCGGTGCTCCAATCGAACGGAACGGAGCATATCAAACACGGCTCCGCCTGACCACCGAGGATAAGCCGAACGCGCGAAACGAGACCTTACCGCGGCTGCGGCTCCGGCGCGATGATGCCGCGCGGGCGGCCCGCTGTCGGCACGCTCGGGCCGGTGCCGCGTGTCGGCTCAGGCTCATCGAACGGCGTGCGCACCGGCGCAATGCCCTTCAGCAGCGCGATGATCTCGTCGCCCGAAAGGGTTTCGTATTCCAGAAGGCCGCGCGCCAGAACGTGCAGATCGTTGATGCGCTCGGTCAGGATTTGATGCGCGCGCTGATAGGTGGTGTCGATGATCTTGCGGATTTCCGCGTCGATCTTCTGCGCCGTGGCTTCGGAGATGTTCTGCGTGCGCGAAACGCTGTGGCCGAGGAAGACTTCTTCCTGGTTCTCGGCATAAGCGATGGGGCCCAGCTCGTCGGACATGCCGAAGCGCGTGACCATGGCGCGCGCCATGCGTGTCGCCTGCTCGATGTCGCTCTGCGCGCCCGTCGTCACCTTGTCATGGCCGAAGATCAGCTCCTCGGCGATGCGGCCGCCAAAAGCGACGGCGAGGTCGGCATACATCTTCTGGCGCGTGAGCGAGAGGGAATCGCGTTCCGGCAGGCGCATCACCATGCCCAGCGCGCGGCCGCGCGGGATGATCGTCGCCTTGTGGATCGGATCGGAGCCCAGCACCGACAGCGCCACGAGCGCGTGACCGCCTTCGTGATAGGCCGTGAGCTTCTTCTCTTCTTCCGACATGGCGAGCGAGCGGCGTTCGGCGCCCATCATCACCTTGTCCTTGGCGTCTTCCAGTTCGTACATCGAGACGACGCGCTTGCCGCGGCGGGCCGCCAGCAACGCGCCTTCGTTCACAAGATTCGCCAGATCGGCGCCGGAGAAGCCGGG
>JAFECP010000066.1 GCA_018242105.1 Pseudomonadota bacterium | reverse complement strand
GCCATCAGGGTTTCGCGGCATTTACCAGCTATTCGCTGTGCGAAGGCGGGACGTTGTCCCGATTCCGGATGTCACGTCCCGATCTGGGACTGCCAGGTTCTCAGCCGCGGGTTGTTCGCGCGCAGCACCGGCAGGAAGGCGGCGAGATTGGATTCTTCCGCTGCCAGCCCATAGCGCGGCAGCAGCCAGGGATTGGTGCTGGCGTTCAGCGTGCCGGCGATGGTGGTGAAGGCGTTCTGATAGCCCGCATCGCGCACCGCCTCCCACGCGCCGCGGCCGATGTCGCCGCGCTGCCCGAAAGGATAGGCGAAAAAGCGGCAATGGCCGATTTCCTTTTCGATGCGCAGCTTGGGGCGTAGCGCCTGTTCGCGCAGGAAATCCTGCGGCTGATCCTGATGCATCGCCCAGTGGCTATCGGCATGCGCGCCGATCTCCACGCCCGCGCGGTCGAGCGCGCGAACCTGATCCCAGGTCAGGAAATTCTCGGATTCATATTTCGCTTTGATACCGGCGCCGGTCTTCGCCAACACGGTTTTCATGAATTCCAGCACACGGATAGCGTGCGGCGCAGGCATGTTTTTCAGGTGTTTCCATGCTTCCACCGCTTCAGCTTCGCGCTGGGTGCGCGCACCCAGAAAGACGGGCGTATCGAAATGCGGAAGATCGTGCGCGCCCCTCGGTGCTTCCAGAAAGAAGATACGCGTCAGTGTCGGCGGCGTGAATTCGCCGGTGTCGATGTGATGGGTGCTGACGAACAATGCCCACGGCAGGTCATATGCCTTGAGCACCGGCGCCGCCGTGGTGAGCGTGTTCGCGTAGCCATCATCCGACATCAGGAACAGCGCGCGAGCGTGCTTGGCAGGGCGGCTCAGAACATCGGCCATCGCACTGAGTGGCAGCACATCGAAATCGCGCTTCAGCAAGCGTGCGACGTCTTCAAACGCATCCAGCCGATGCTGATTTACTTGCAGCGCCGGATCGGAAATCTGCTGCTCGACTCCATGGAAAAACACCGCCGTCGGCGCGCCGAAAGGGCGGGCCAGAGCGGCGGGAATCCAGTTTCCGGTCAGGCGTGAAAGGCGTCCAAGAGTGGTCATGGTTCAAGCGGCTTGCAGAAGATGCGCCAGTATGAGGCCTGCTCCCTTACGCCGCGCTTAAGCCCGGCGGGCAAGACAGCGGGCACCCCAAAAGCGGGTCTTTTATTTCTTCCCCATCAGCCGGGGCGGACAGACGTTCCGTGTCGCGTCGTCCCAGCCACTGGCCTGCTTTGTTGCGTGGAAACCTCGGCTTTTCGCCGTTATTGACGGCATTTTGGGGCAGGGATAGGACGTCGCACCCCGCGCAACAAAAATGCGCGGAGCATGTTAGCGTGCCCGCAAGGGCCGGCGTTCCAGGCGTCCGTTTTCGGAGACCTTATATTATGAAGAACAGAGCCCGACTTTCCCTGCGCGTTCCCGCGCCGCCGACGCGGCCCGGCGATATACCGGATTTTAGCGGTGTGAAATTGTCGGGCGCCGGCGACGTCGAACGTCCCGATATCGATGCGCGCGCGCATGACATCCCGGACCTCGCTTACAAGCTGATCCGCGTGCTGGACGACAAGGGGCGGGCGCTGGGTCCGTGGAATCCGAAGCTCGATCCGGAGACGCTGCGCCGCGCGCTGCGCCACATGCTGCTGACACGCGCCTATGACGATCGCATGTACCGCGCGCAGCGCCAGGGCAAGACGTCTTTTTATATGAAGTGCACGGGCGAAGAGGCGGTGGCTATCGCCGCGGCCTACGCGCTGGATCGTGACGACATGTGCTTCCCATCTTATCGCCAGCAGGGACTTCTCATCGCGCGCGGTTATCCGCTGGTGACGATGATGAACCAGGTCTATTCCAACGCGCGCGATCCGCTGAAGGGCCGCCAGTTGCCGATCATGTATTCCAGCAAGGAGCATGGCTTCTTCACCATCTCCGGCAATCTTGGCACGCAGTTTCCCCAGGCGGTGGGTTGGGCGATGGCGTCGGCGTACAAAGGCGACGACCGCATCGCGGCGAGTTGGGTTGGCGACGGCACCACGGCGGAAGGCGACTTCCACCACGCTTGCAATTTCGCCAGCGTCTATCGTGCCCCGGTTATCCTCAACGTCGTCAACAACCAGTGGGCGATCTCAAGCTTCGCGGGTATCGCGGGCGGCAATGAATCCACCTTCGCCTCGCGTGGCATCGGTTATGGCCTGCCGGCGCTGCGCGT
Organism: Pseudomonadota bacterium; assembly: GCA_018242105.1. Lineage (GTDB taxonomy): Bacteria > Pseudomonadota > Alphaproteobacteria > Micropepsales > Micropepsaceae > Rhizomicrobium. The sequence goes on along the minus strand of JAFECP010000066.1, from coordinate 1,888 downwards.
CGATGGAAACGATTTCCTCGCCGTCTATGCGGTGACGCAGTGGGCGGCGGAGCGCGCGCGCTCCAATCTCGGCGCCACCCTGATCGAGCACTACACCTATCGCGCCGAAGGCCATTCCACGAGCGACGATCCTTCGCGTTATCGCCCGTCCGACGACGCCAAGGCATGGCCGCTGGGCGATCCCATCGAACGCCTGAAGGTGCATCTCATCGCGCTTGGCGAATGGAACGAAGAACAGCAGCAGGCTGCGCATGCCGAAGCCGTCGAGCGGGTGAAAGCCGCGAACAAAGAGGCCGAAGCCGTCGGCACGCTGGGGCATGGCGAATTGCCGAGCATCAAGACCATGTTCGAAGACGTGTTCAAGGACATGCCGGAACATCTGCGCCGCCAGCGCCAGCAGATGGGAGTCTGAGCCATGCCGACGATGAACATGATCCAGGCGCTCAACTCCGCCCTCGACGTGATGTTGACCAAAGACCCGAACGTGCTGACCTTCGGAGAGGATGTCGGCTATTTCGGCGGCGTGTTCCGCGTGACCGACGGCCTGCAGAAGAAGCACGGCCTGACGCGCTGCTTCGACACGCCCATCGGCGAAGGCGGCATCGTGGCGACGGCCATTGGCATGGGCGCATATGGCTTGCGCCCCGTGGTCGAGATCCAGTTCGCCGATTACATCTATCCGGCGTATGACCAGATCGTCTCCGAAGCGGCGCGTCTGCGCTATCGCTCGGCCGGCGATTTCACCGCGCCGCTGGTGATCCGCACGCCTTATGGTGGCGGCATCTTCGGCGGGCAGACGCACAGCCAGTCGCCGGAAGCCTTGTTCACGCACGTCGCCGGACTGAAGACAGTGATCCCGTCCACGCCCTATGACGCGAAGGGTCTGCTCATCAGCGCGATCGAAGATGACGATCCGGTTCTCTTCCTCGAGCCCAAGCGCATCTACAACGGCCCGTTCGACGGCTATCATGACCGACCGGTACAGGCGTGGTCGAAGTTCGCCGCCAGCGATGTGCCGGAAGGCCATTACACCGTGCCGCTTGGCAAGGCGGCAGTCGTTCGCGAAGGCAATGACGTGACCGTGCTGGCCTACGGCACGATGGTGCATGTGGCGCTGGCATCGGTTGCCGATTCCGGCCTCGACGGCGAAGTGATCGATCTGCGCACATTGGTGCCACTCGACATCGAAACCATCGTCAAGTCGGTGAAGAAGACGGGCCGCTGCGTGATCGTGCATGAGGCAACGCACACCTCCGGCTTCGGCGCGGAATTGTCGGCGACGGTGCAGGAGAACTGCTTCCACAATCTCGAAGCGCCGATTGAGCGCGTCACCGGCTGGGACACGCCCTATCCGCACGCGTTTGAATGGCAATATTTCCCGGGACCGGGCCGCGTGATCGAAGCGCTGAAGCGCGCGATGGAGGGTTAAATGGGCAAATACGTTTTCAAGCTCCCCGATGTCGGCGAAGGCACGGCGGAAGCGGAAATCGTCGCCTGGCATGTGAAGGTGGGCGATACGATCCACGAAGACCAGAACATGGTCGACGTGATGACGGACAAGGCGACGGTGGAGATGACCTCGCCGGTCGCTGGCAAAGTGATCGCGCTGCATGGTGAGCCGGGCGTGATGGCGGCGGTCGGTGCGCCGCTGGTGGAATTGGAAGTCGAAGGCGCCGGCAATGTGAAGGCCAATGGCGCGGCGCCGGAAGCAAAGAAGGCCGAAGCGCCGAAGCCTGCTCCGAAAGCCGAAGCCAGGCCGGAGCCGAAGAAAGAAGACGTGAAGCCCGCAGCCACTGCGCCCGCGATGCATGCCGCCGCGAAGCCTGCCTTTGCGACACGCAGCGAAGGCGACAAGCCACTGGCTTCGCCCGCCGTGCGCCAGCGGGCT
>JAFECP010000065.1:42487-45526 GCA_018242105.1 Pseudomonadota bacterium | reverse complement strand
TCGGCCCACCTATGGGTTCGACGCCTTTCACCGTGGCCGATGCCCATGCCATCGCGCGTGAAATACCGGGCCTCGTAGCCGTAGCGCCGGAAGCCGAGGAATCGGCGATCGCAGTGAACGGCGGCAAGAATCATTCGACGCAGGTGACCGGATCGACCAACGCGGTGTTCATCGCCCGCGATTGGCGCTTATCGTCTGGACGCCAGTTCACTCTTGGCGAATTGCGAAGCGGCAAAGCCGCTTGCGTCATCGGCGAGACGGTACGCAAGGAATTGTTCGGTACCGCCAATCCGATTGGCGAAAAGATGCGCATCAATAAGGTTTCCTGCGATATCATTGGTCTTTTGCAATCCAAGGGACAATCGACTTTCGGACAGGATCAGGACGATGTCGTCGTCATGCCGCTATCCGCCGTGCAACGGCGGCTCGCTGGCAATACGAACGTCAATATCATTCTGGTGTCGGCGCAGAACGCCAATGACGTGTCGCACATCAAAGGCACACTCGAACGGCTGATGCGCGAACGGCGGCATCTGGTGGCGGGCGAAGCCGACAATTTCGACGTCAACGACATGCAGGAAATCGCGCGAACGGTGGAATCCACGACTGCGATCCTCACCGCGTTCCTCTCCGCCGTCGCTGCCGTCAGCCTTCTGGTGGGCGGTATCGGCATCATGAATGTGATGCTGGTGTCGGTGACGGAGCGGACGCGGGAGATCGGCATCCGGCTCGCCATCGGGGCTCGCGAACGCGACGTGCTGCTTCAGTTTTTGATCGAAGCGGTGGTCATGAGCGCGTTGGGGGGCGTGATCGGAATCGTCATTGGCCTGTCGGGATCGGCGACGGCCGCGCATTTCCTGAAGCTGCCCTTTGTCTTCCAGCCCGTCGTTGTGCTGATCGCGGTGCTGTTCTCGGCGGGCGTCGGCGTGGCGTTCGGCTATTTCCCGGCACGCCGCGCTGCGCGCCTCGATCCGATCGAGGCGCTACGGCACGAATGATTCAGCCATCATCACCATGGTGGCGATGCCTTGGCGGCGCAGGAGGTGCGGGAGGTGACGGCGGCGAACTGATGCCGGACGGAGGCGCCGGAGGCGCGGGCGGTTTCGAATAGTGATGATCGCTATCGCGATCGGTGCCAATGTGGATATCCGCCATTCCACTTGAACTGAGATGGCCGTTATAGGCTCTGATCCAGACATCGCCCGAGCCCATCGAACTGATCGTTGGATTGACCGCCAGTCCCCCGAACGACAGATCGCCGCCGCCAACCAGCGAAGCCTTCAAGGGATCCGCTTTGCCGCCGGCAATGGAGACATCGCCCGAGCCGGCCATCGAAATCGTGACCGCGCCGTTGACATTGCCGACCTTCAGATCGCCGGAACCCGCAATATTCGCATTCAAGCCGCCGCCGACATTGGTGATGGAACTGTCGCCAGAGCCGGCAACGGTGATCGCCGCGGACCCACCGACGGTGCCCACACGGACATCGCCAGATCCGGCGATATCGAGCGAAAGCGTGCCCTGAACGCTGCTGACGCTGATGTCACCGCCGCCCACGATCTTGAGCTTGGCGTCCGAAACGCGGCCGACTTTTACGTCGGATGAAATCGTTTCGACATAGAGATGGCCATTGGTGTCGCCGACTGTCAGATCGCCGATCATGTGCTTGGCGTTCACATCGCTACCACGCGGAACGGTGACCCAGACTTTGACTTTCTGATCTTCGCCGACGTCGGAATAGTCGAACCACTTGCTGACGTCCCAGACATTGAAGCTGCGGTTGTCATTCGAGGGGCCGCGAATCGATAGCGTGCCGCCATTGATCTGGGTATGCATGTCGTTAACGAGATAGCGAGGCCCCTGAATCAGCACCGAAGCCTGTCCGCCGTCGCGCACATTGACCGTGACGTCGGCGATCACATGGTCTAGCGAAAGATTGCGCGCGTCGAAATTCTGCTGCGGCAGCTTGGTCCAACTGCGATCCTGTGCTGCATCGGCGCCCCCGGCCGACAGCAGGAACACGGCAACCGCCGCGCCGCCCAGAAAAGATTTCATCCTGCTCTGCATAACGCTTGGTCTCCTTGACCGGCCATCCCCGCTCACAAGGACAGATAGGCTGTCCCCACTGGTGCGCACAGAACGGTAATTTTGCAAGACCGAGATGCGATCGGCGCAGGAGAACAAAATAGCGGCTTTCCCGCTAAAAATCATACGATTTCAAGGATTTCCAGAACAGGTCAGGCGACCAGCCGGTAACCGCCGCTCTCGGTGACGAGGATCTGCGCCTGGCCGGGATTGTTCTCGATCTTCTGGCGCAGCCGGTAGATATGGGTTTCCAGCGTGTGCGTGGTCACCGCCGGATTGTAGCCCCACACCTCATGCAGCAGCGTCTCGCGCGCCACCGTATCGCCGGAGCGGTAGAGGAATTTGAGGATGTTGGTTTCCTTCTCCGTCAGGCGGATTTTCTTTTCGGTGGGATCGATCAGCAATTTCGCGCTGGGGCGGAACGTATAGGGCCCGATGCGATAGACCGCTTCTTCGCTCTGTTCGTGATTGCGCAAATGCGCGTGGATGCGCGCCATCAGCACCGCGAAACGGAACGGCTTGGTGACATAGTCATTGGCGCCCGATTCCAGACCTTCGATGGTATCGGCATCGGTGTCGGCAGCCGTGAGAAGGACGATGGGGCAGGACACACTATCGTCACGCAACGCGCGGCACAGCTTGCGCCCATCGCCATCCGGCAAGCCGACATCCAGAATCATGAATTCGTAGAGGCCGTCTTTCGCCTTGGCGCGGCCTTCCGCCACGGAACCGGCTTCGACCGGTGCATATTCACCCGTCGCGGCAAGCTGCTCGGCCAGCGAGCTGCGCAGCATCGTATCGTCATCAACCAGAAGAACCCGCTTGGCGCTTGGCATTCTTATTCCCTATGTGCGGTGTGGGCAGACGACTCTACCCGGTTTTTCTCCGCCGGTGTATGTGGGAGACCATGGCTCCATCGCCAAGATCGAACCCGCGAAGGGGTAAACGCAAACC
>JAFECP010000065.1:34356-42405 GCA_018242105.1 Pseudomonadota bacterium | reverse complement strand
GTCAAAAACGGTCGCGAAATCGTGATCGTTTACGCTGTCGAGATATTGAGCGACGCAAAGCTTAAAGCAACGCGCAAGACGGTTAAGGATCTGCGGCTGGTGCTCACCCATGCCCGCGCCCGAACGTTGAAGATACGGCTCTACACACCGGAGGTGATCGCGCTGCCGATCGGCGTGAAGGACAAGGCGGATCACCTGCGCGCAATCGCCGATCCAACATATGACTTGACCGAGCCGATGAAAGGGCCGTTCGGCGCGGAACGCGCGAAGCTGCCGCACGGATTTGCAGCCGGCATCAAGCTTGCGAAATTGGCGGGCCTGCTGCCGGCGGCCGTTGCCGCGCGCGTCTCCAAAATCGACAAGAATGTCATTGCGATCGCGGCGAAGGATATTGCCGATTATGAAGAGCAAGCCGCCAGGACGTTGAAGATCGTCACCCGTGCCCGGGTTCCGCTGGAGAACGCGGAGAAAGCCGAACTCATCGCGTTCCGCTCCGCCGATGGCGGCCCGGAGCACTACGCAATCCTGATCGGCGCGCCATCGTCACGCGCGCCGATTTTGGCGCGGCTGCATTCGGAATGTTTCACAGGCGACCTGCTAGGCTCGCTCAAATGCGATTGCGGCCCGCAGCTGCGCGGCGCTGTCGCCGCCATTTCGAAAAATGGCGGCGGCGTGCTTCTCTATATGGCGCAGGAGGGCCGGGGCATCGGGCTCATCAACAAGCTGCGCGCTTATCGCTTGCAGGATCAGGGTTTCGATACGCTTGAAGCCAATGAGCGCCTCGGTTTTGAAGCCGATGAGCGCCTCTATGGCGTAGCGGCAAAGATGTTGAACCTTCTCGGCTACAAGTCCGTGCGCCTGATGACCAACAATCCAGACAAGGTCTCGTCGCTGGAAAAATATGGCGTGACGGTCGCCGAGCGGGTGCCACATGCCTTCCCGACGAACGCTCACAATGCCGGCTATATCGCCACCAAGGCGCGCGCCGGCCATCTGTTCTAACCCGGCAGTTTCTGCCGGTCCCTTCACCAGCAGTGCAAAAAAACCAGATTGCGCGCGGGTTTTCATTTGGCAGGCGGCTTGCTTTCCATAACGGGTTGGAGGCCAGCAGAATGCCCGTGCCCGATTTCGCCCATGGCGTGAAAGACTCGTCCTATTGGCTGCGCTTTATCAAAAGCGAGCATACGAAGACGGCTGCCGCCAAGGCGGATGCCACTCAAACTGCCTCTTCGGCCGCCCCGGCAAAAGCCGATTCCGGCAATTCATTCTTCGACGACATGCTGGATGTCGTGAACCCGCTGCAACATCTTCCCATCGTCGGCACCGTCTATCGCGCCATAACCGGCGACAAGATCGGCGATGTCGAGAAGGTCGCGGGCGACACGCTTTACGGCGGGCCGATCGGCCTCGTTTCATCACTCGCCGACGTGGCTTTCGAGAAAATCACCGGCAAGGATTTCGGCGATACGGTGATGGCGTTCGTCGGGCTGGACCATAGCGATGGCGATACGGTGATGGCGGCCAATACACCCAAGCCTTCTCCCAAAGCTTTGACGGCGGGCACCGCTGCAGCGAAAGCAGGAAATATTGCAACGAAAGCGCCCGCGCCGCTTTCGCAGCTCGCATCCATCACGCCGCTCATCCCCGCCATGAACACCACGGCAAATCAGACGTCCCCCGCCCCCGAAAAGAAGGCGGAAGCCCCGTCGGGACCTATCGATATTTCCGCAAACACCGATGCGCTACTCTCTGCGCTCGCGCGCAACGGTGTCACAGGACAGATGCAGACGCAGGCCCTCGATGCTTATCGCCGCACGATGAGCATGAACACGGAATCTGCGTTAACTCCCCTGAACTGATCGTTCGCCAAAGATCGCGCTGCCGATGCGAACATGCGTCGCGCCGAATTTGATCGCACTCTCAAAATCGCCACTCATGCCCATGCTGAGAAGCGGCAGGCCGTTCTCCTGCGCCAGCTTCTGGAGCAACGCAAAATGCGGCGCGGGATTTTCACCGTTGGGCGGAATACACATCAATCCGCGCACCGGAAGTCCGAGTTCATCGCGACACAGCCTGACGAACGTCAATATATCCTGCGGCATGACACCGGCCTTTTGCGGTTCTTCCCCTGTATTGACCTGGATGAACAAGGTCAGCGGCTTGGCGGTCTTCGCCAATTCCGCCTTCAACGCATGTGCAAGCTTTGGCCGGTCGAGCGAATGGATGGCATCGAAGGTTTCCACCGCCTCACGTGTCTTGTTGGATTGCAGCGGTCCTATCAGATGCAATTCGATGTCCGCGTAAACTTTGCGCAGCGCCGTCCACTTACCCATTGCCTCCTGTACGCGGTTCTCGCCGAAGACGCGATGCCCGGCATCCAGAACCGGACGGATTGCGCCGACATCATGCGTTTTGGTGACGGCGATCAACGTGGTGGACGGCGCAGGCTTGACGGCCTTCTTTCGCGCGGCGCCGATACGCGCGAGAATGTCCGAAAGATTGGCGGTGGAGTCGCTCATAGATGACAGACAAGCTTGCCCACGCGAAACTCGCAAGAGCGGCCGCTGCGCTGAACGCGCACAGCGGTACCTCTTTGCCGCCGCTGGTGCTTGTTACCGATGACGTGCGTCTGGCCGATCCGCTTGCATCTGCGCGTATCCTGCCGCGGGGCAGCATGATCGTCTTGCGCGCCCGGCAGGACGCACGCCGCGCGCAACTCGCGGCGGAACTGCGGGAACTCACACGCAGCCGGAAGATCAAGCTCTTGATCGCCAACGACGCCGCACTGGCGGTGCGCGTGGGCGCAGATGGAATTCACCTCTCGCAAGCCGCCGCCCACGCGGCGTCGCATTGGCGCGCGCTGCATCCATATTGGATCATCACCGCTGCCGCGCATTCTCTCGCCAGTAGTCACGTCGCCGATGCCGACGCGCTGTTCGTTGCACCCGTGTTTCCGACAAAAAGCCATCCCGGCGGAAAATCGCTGGGCGCAATAGGCCTGCGCATCATCGCGGGGCAATCGACGCGTCCCATCTACGCGCTGGGTGGAATTGACGCCGCGCGTGCTGCGGAATTGAAGGGCGCCAGGCTTGCCGGCCTCGCTGCCATCGGTGCGCTGGCCGTCTAAATCTGGAAGTTGGCATGCAGATAGGCGGCATTCATACCGATCTCGGACCTGCCATTGTAGAAAACGCCGGCACTTCGGCTGAAACGCAGATATTGCCAGCCCAGCGTCATCTGCAAATTGGCGTTCACATTGTAGGCGATCGAAGGATTCCAGCCCCATTCGCGCAAACCCGGCGAACCCGGCACCGCATCGGCCTTTCCAGTTTCATATTCGACGCCGGCGATCCAATCGCCACGCGTCCACGTCGCGCCAATATCAAAATTTCCGGTCGTGCCGCTGGTGAATGCCTGCTGGACATCGAAGGTGTAGGCATTTGAGATGCGATAGGCGGCCCCAAGCGAAAGTTTGCCCGCGTCGTCGAGCGCATAGTCGGCTTCAACACCAGCACCCCAACCCCACACATCGCCGTGGCCCGCGGTTGGCGCAGCATTTTGCGCTGCCGCAAAGGATGTCGACGCCTGCAAGCTCCAGGCGTCGAACTGCGCGGTGTAATTAAGATTTCCTTCCGTGATGTTCTTCACGCGATTGGGCATATGATGCCCCGTCATCGTCCAGGGCAACACGGCCTTGGTCTGGTAAGGCGTGAAAGATCCGCTCAGTTGGAGGCCGTCGAAGCGCGGTGAGATGTACGACACTTTCGCCTGGTTGGCCGAGGTGAATACGCCGGTGCGCAGATTGAAGATGCCGATGAACGCGCCACCTGTCACCGGATCTTTGAAGAAGGTGACGTTCGCGTCGTTGATGGCTGCGGGACCATCGACCAGCGGCGCACCGGCCGCTTGGCTGTACGCCACGCCGTTTTGCTGACCGATCTCGATGCGTCCATAGGGCGATTGCACATAAAGATAAGCGAGCTCGAAAACGTCATTGCCGTAATTGTCGCCGGAATATCTGTCATGCCAGGCAAGAATGCTGCCCTTCGCTCCCACCTCCCATCCGCTGGAGAATATTCGCCACAGGCTTGGCGTGAACACGGCAAAAGCCTGAACGCCGGCCTGGCCGATACCACCGCCCTGATGACCGGCGAAGGCAGCCCCGGAAAGGTTGGTTCCCAGATTGGCGTTCCAGTTGCCGAGCGAAACCTGCGGCTTCGCAATGACGTCAACCGTGTCCGCGCGGGCCGGCAAAACCCCGGCGCTCACCAGAAGGGGCAAAAACACGATAGCCTGCCTTAAACCCATGCAACAAACCCCGATACGGCCCTAAGTCCCTATAACCAAAGCGCAACGCGGCGCCAGATACCCCGTCTGACAAAGTTGCGCGGGTCAAAATGGCCCAGTATAAGCCCCCGGGGTCCAGATGGCCTTTGGCCGCCATAAGGGTTTGAAAATATTATGCGTGTTCCAGCCATCCTTCTTTGCGCCCTGTTGCTCGCGTCCTGCGGCTCGTCCTCCGACGACATGGACGCGACGGATACAGGTACCGGCTCAACGGCGATCTCCGCCAATGGCGGACGCGTGATGGGCGTGAACTCCTATCTGTGGCATGCAACGCTCGACACGCTATCCTTCATGCCGCTCCATTCGGCCGATCCGTTCGGCGGCGTGATCATCACCGACTGGTATTCCGATCCATCGAACCCCAACGAGCGCATGCGTGTGACGGTTTACATCCTGGACCGCCGGCTGCGCGCGGACGGCATCAAGATTTCGGCCTTCCGCCAGACCCGTTCTGCCGACGGCTGGGTGGATGCGCAGGTCAATCCGGATACTGCCAACAAGCTTGAAGATGCGATTCTCGTGCGCGCCCGCGAGCTTCGACTTGCGAGCACACCTAGCAACTAAGCAATTCGCGCTGTAAGCCTTTTCGCGCCGCCGGCTTCAGCGAAAGCGAGGGCGGCGAAGAGGGACTGACGCATGGCGCGCTACAACGCCAAGGAATCGGAGCAACACTGGCAGCGGGAATGGGGCTCCCGCCAGAGCTTTGCCGCGTCCAACGATTCCACCAAGCCCAAAGCCTATGTGCTGGAGATGTTCCCCTATCCGTCGGGGCGCATCCATATGGGCCATGTGCGCAATTACACGATGGGTGACGTTATCGCGCGCTTTCGCAAGGCGCAGGGCTTCAATGTGTTGCACCCGATGGGCTGGGATGCGTTCGGCCTGCCAGCGGAGAACGCGGCGCGCGACAAGGGCGTGAACCCGCGCGACTGGACCTACGACAATATTGCGGCGATGCGGCGCGAGTTGAAAATGATGGGGCTGGCCATCGACTGGTCCCGCGAATTCGCAACCTGCGATCCGGACTATTACGCGCAACAGCAGAAACTGTTCGTCGAGTTCTTCAAGGCAGGCCTGGTCTATCGCGCGGAGGCCGATGTGAACTGGGACCCGGTGGACCACACCGTGCTCGCCAACGAGCAGGTGATCGATGGCAAGGGCTGGCGCTCCGGCGCGCCGGTGGAACGCAAGAAGCTCTCGCAATGGTTCTTCAAGATTACCGCTTATTCGGACGATCTGCTGAACGCACTCGATAAGCTCGACCGCTGGCCAGAAAAAGTTCGCACGATGCAGAAGAACTGGATCGGGCGTTCGGAAGGGCTGCGTTTCACCTTTGATTTGTCCAACAGCGAAAGGGTGGATGTGTTCACCACGCGGCCGGACACATTGTTCGGTGCAAGCTTCGTCGCGATCTCGCCGGATCATCCGCTGGCGGCGGAAATCGCAAAGTCCAATCCGAAGGCGGCCGCCTTCATCGAAGAGTGCCATCGCGTCGGCACCTCCGAAGCCGCGATCGAGACGGCGGAGAAGCTGGGCTTCGACACGGGCATCACCACAACGCATCCCTTCGATGCGGACTGGAAGCTGCCGGTGATGATCGCGAACTTCGTGCTGATGGGCTACGGCACCGGCGCGATCTTCGGCTGCCCTGCGCATGACCAGCGCGATCTGGACTTCGCCAACAAATACAAGCTGCCGGTGCTGCCGGTCGTCGTGCCGGAAGACGAAGACGCGAAAGCGTTCAAGGTCGTCAAGGACGCTTATACCGGCCCCGGCAAGCTGGCGAACTCACGTTTCCTCGACGGACTCGATGTCGATACCGCCAAGGCGGAAGTCATCAACCGCATGGAGCGCGAAGGCCGCGGCACGCGCACGGTGAATTATCGCTTGCGCGACTGGCTGGTGTCACGCCAGCGGCCCTGGGGTTGCCCGATCCCGATGATCCGTTGCGACAAGTGCGGCTATGTTCCCGTGCCGGAAGATCAATTGCCGGTGAAATTGCCTGACGAGATCAAATTCGAAGGTGCCGGGAATCCGCTGGCGTCGCATCCGACATGGAAACACACCAACTGCCCGCAATGCGGCGGCAGGGCGGAGCGTGAAACCGACACCTGCGATACCTTCGTGGACTCGTCGTGGTATTTCGCGCGTTTCACAGATCCGAAGAGCACAGAGCCGGTGAACGCGAAGGCCGCCAATTACTGGCTGCCGGTCGATCAATATATCGGCGGCATCGAGCATGCGATCCTGCATCTTCTCTACGCCCGCTTCTTCACCCGTGGCCTGCACAAGCTGGGGTATACCACGGTTGACGAGCCGTTCGCCGGACTGTTCACGCAAGGCATGGTCTGTCATGAGACCTACAAGGGCAACAACGGTGACTGGCTCACGCCCGACGAGGTGGAGAAGTGCGACGGCACGGCGTTCCTGAAAGGAACGAATGTCGAGGTGACGGTCGGTTCTTCGGAGAAGATGTCCAAGTCCAAGAAGAATGTGATCGCGCCGGAAACGATCATCGATGTCTATGGCGCCGATACGATCCGCTGGTTCATGCTCTCCGACACGCCGCCGGAACGCGACATCGAATGGACCGATGAAGGCGCCTCCGGCTGCTGGCGTTTCGTGCAGCGCATCTGGCGCCTGGTCGAGGAAGCCGGCGAACTCGCCGCACCGGGCACCAAACCCGGCAACGTCGAAGGCGCCTCGCTAGACTTGCGCCGCGCCACGCACAAAGCCATCGCCGCCGTCACCGATGACCTGGAGCATTTGCGCTTCAATCGCGCGGTAGCACAAATCTATACACTGGCGGGCGCCATCGGCGCCGATGCAAAGATCGATCCGGCTGTGAAGCGCGAGGCATTGGAAGCCCTTGTGCTGCTGAGCGGCCCCATGATGCCGCATCTGGCGGAAAGCTGCTGGCAGGCGCTGGGCCACAAGACCATCGTAGCGGATACGCCCTGGCCGAAAGCCGATATGGCGCTAACGCAATCGGATACCGTGACCTATGCGGTGCAGGTGAGCGGCAAATTGCGTGGCACCTTCGAGATCGCCAAAGGGACGCCGAAAGAGACCGTCGAAGCCACGGCTTTGGCGCTGGAGCCCGTCCAACGTGCTCTCGACGGCAAGGCACCCAAGCGTGTTATCGTGGTGCCGGATCGCATTGTGAACATCGTCGCATGAAGCTGCGCACTGCCGGATTGGCAATCGTCGCCCTTGCCCTGTCGGGCTGCGGCTTCCGCCCGCTTTATGGCACCATGGGCGCCAATCCGGCCGGACAGCGCATCTTCGCCTCCATTTATGTCGAACCGATCGACCATGAGCGCGTAGGCTATGACTTGCGCAACAAGCTCATCGACCTTTTGCGCGGCCCCCCGCGGGCGCAGGACGCGGCCTACCGGCTCAATGTGAAGATCACCGAAACGCGCGAAGGTGTCGCACTGCAGAACGATGCCACCATCACGCGCTACGATCTCGCCTTCACAGCCAAATACGAACTGACGGACGCCAAGCTGAATATCGTCACCCAGGGCCAGGAAACGACGCTGGAGTCCTTCGACGTCGCGCAATCGCCTTATGCTTCGCTCACCGGCCAGCAGGAAGCCGAAAAGCGCGCGGCGCAAGACATCGCCGAACACATCCAGATCGATTTGGGCGTGCACTTCGCGCGCGCCACCTCCAGCCGATGATCGTCAAGACCGGCGA
>JAFECP010000065.1:0-34222 GCA_018242105.1 Pseudomonadota bacterium | reverse complement strand
CGCATTCGCACCGGCGCCAACGCGCTGGCCAAACTATTCGAATCTTTTCTCGACGATGCCGTGGGCGATGCGCTCGTGGTGGTGGAAGGCGGCGACCTCGCCAAGAACGCGTCGCTACGCAAGATTTTCGAAGATGCCGGCAACGCCGCCGCCATCGCCTGTTATGGCGACACCGCGCAGAATCTTTCCGGCGTGGTGCGCGATGCGCTGAAGGCCGAGGGCCTTACGATCTCCGCCGAAGCGCTGGACGATGCGGTGTCGCGGCTGGGATCGGATCGCGGCGTCACCCGGCAGGAACTGGCGAAGCTTGCGCTCTATGCCCATGGCCAGAAGAGCGTCGACATTGAAGATGTGCGCGCGGTGATGGGCGACGAAGCCGAGGTGCGGGTCGAGGAAGTCTGCGATGCAGCCGGTGAAGGCGATCTGAAACGCCTTGATCTGGCGCTGGAGCGGGTTTGGGGCGAAGAGACTTCCGCCATTGCCGTCGTGCGCGCGGCGATGGGGCACTTCCAGAAACTGCTGCAGGTGAAGGCGGCGAGCGAGCGCGGCGAGAACGTGGACGGCGCGATGCGCAAGATCTGGCCGCCAGTCCATTTCTCGCGGCAATCCTCGTTCAAGGCACAGGCGAACCGCTGGAGCGAAGCCAAGATCTCCGATGCGCTGGACCTGTTGCTGGACACCGAGGCCTTGTGCAAAACCACCGGTGTTCCGAATGAAGCCGCGCTCGGCCGCGCGCTGTTCAACATCGCCGCGATGGCGCGGGCGAGATGACTTTCCTCCCCCGTTTTACGGGGGGAGGTGCCGAGCGCAGCGAGGCGGAGGGGGTGGCTGCGCCCTGTAAATATTCTGCTCCGTCACCGCCGCCCCCTCCACCGCTTCGCGGTCCCCCTCCCCCGTAAACGGGGGAGGAAAACAACGACGCGATCTGCTAGGAGCAACACATGCTCAAAGTTCGTGTCATCCCCTGTCTCGATGTGAAGGGCGGCCGCGTCGTCAAAGGGGTGAACTTTGTCGGACTGCGCGATGCGGGCGATCCGGTCGAGCAGGCGATGATCTATGACAAGGCGGGCGCGGACGAGCTTTGCTTTCTCGACATCACCGCGTCCACCGAGAACCGCGGCATCCTGCTCGATGTTGTGCGGCGCACCGCCGAAGCGTGCTTCATGCCGCTCACGGTCGGCGGCGGCGTGCGCACACTCGACGATATTCGCGCGCTGCTGCTCGCGGGTGCCGACAAGGTCTCGATCAACACGGAAGCGGTGAAGCGGCCGGAACTCGTGCGCGAGGCGGCGGAAAAATTTGGCAGCCAATGCATCACGGTCGCCATCGATGCGAAGCAGACAGTGCCCGGAAAGTTCGAGGTCTTCACCCATGGCGGGCGCAATGCCACGGGCATCGACACGGTGGAGCACGCGAAGAAGATGGCCGAATACGGTGCGGGCGAGATTTTGCTCACCTCCATGGACCGGGATGGCACCAGACAGGGCTACAACATCCCCCTCACCCGGGCTGTGGCGGATGCGGTTCCTATTCCCGTCATCGCTTCCGGCGGCGTAGGGTCTGTGGATGATCTTGTGGATGGAATTGCGAATGGCCACGCATCGGCGGTTCTGGCCGCCTCGATCTTTCATTTCGGGGAAGTAAGTATCGGAAAAGCCAAGGAAAAACTGGCCGAGGCTGGGGTAGCCGTGCGTCCCTGAACTATATTTCCCCGCACGATTGATGACGGTTTTTTTTCGTGCCTTGATCGACCCCAACAACCGGGGTCGTTCCAGGAAGGAAGCTCGCGCAGCCACGCGCGAGACACCGTCAACATGGGTCCGCAGATCGAACTGAAGCTGGGTGTGCGGGAAGACAGCTTCCCGCCGAGGCGATTCACGCCGCCCGCGCTGATCGACAGCCCGATGAAGACCCGCGGCCATCCATCCGCGGTGAAAGCCCGCCCCGCGATCTTGCCGCGTGACATTCCTGCCGAAGATGCGTTCCGTCTCACGCTTCTGCAATGCCAATGGCACATCGCGGCGAACATCTCCGCCGTGGTGGAAGGCCGCGAAGCGGAAGGCCTGCATCAGATGCGCGTGGGATTCCGGCGCTTGCGCGTGGCGTTCACATCTTTCGGATGCCACTTCCGCAATGCGGAGCTGGGCAAGCTACGCGACCGCGCGAAGCGAATGGCCGAGCATCTTGGTCCGGCGCGGGATCTGGACGTGTTCATGGGCGAATTGCTCGAACCAGCGGCAGAAGCCAATGGGGCGGTGGAAAGTTTTGAACTGCTGCGGGGGCGCGCGAACGAAGCGCGCCGCACGGCGTGGAATTTCGCGGTGACGCATGTTCTGTCCCCGGCGTTCGCGGGCTTCATGGCCGACCTCAATGGCGCGGTGGAGCGGCGCATCTGGCAGGGCCATTCAAAGAATACATTCGCTTTCGACGAACCGGCGCAGGACGTGGCCGCACAGGTCCTCTCGCACCGTTTGAAGGCGGCAAGAAAACGCGCCAAGCATCTGGGCGGCGCATCCGACCAGCAAGTGCATCGCTTGCGCATCGCACTGAAGAAGCTGCGCTACACCGGTGAATTCTTCGCGCCCCTGTTCGACAAGGACAGCGTGGAGGAATTCGGGTTGGGGCTGTCGAAAATGCAGGATAGCCTGGGCGCAGTGCATGACGTGATCGTGGCGCGCGAAACGCTGGCGCGGCTCACCGCGGGCGAGCAGAACGGCAGCGGCCTCTCCTTCGCGGCGGGCATCGTCTATGGCTGGCATCTGGACCGTGCCACGCACATCTTCAAAAAGAGCGTGAAACGCTGGAAGAAATTCGCGCATACTGAGCCTTTCTGGACTCACACCACAAAGCACTGATGCGCGAGACATTCGATCCCACAAAGGCGGAAGCCTATCCGCCGAATATCCAGGCCATTATCAAAAGGCAGGCGCCGGCAAGCGCGTGGTTGAACCAGCGGATTCTCGAGCTGGACGTCGAAGATGGCTGGGTGAAGATTGGCTACGATCTTGGCCAGGCGCATTTCAACCGCTTCGGCGCGCTGCATGGCGGCTCCATCGCCTGTGTGATGGATGATGTTCTCGCCGTCGCCGCCGGCATGGTGGCCAAATGGGGCGAGATCGCACCGACCTTGGAGATGAAGGTCAGCTATCTCAACCAGGGCGGCGCAGGAAAGCATGTTGCCGAAGCAAAAGTTCTGAAACGCGGCCGCCAGATCAATTTCCTCGAAGCCGGCCTGATGCGCGAAGATGGAAAAGTCATCGCAACGGCAACCGCCACCATCATGATCGCGCAGATGAAGCGCTAAGGCGCGTTCTCATACATTGCCAATCGGGCGGAAGCGTGTGAACAGCTTGGCCACTTTGGCGACTTCGGTTTCTGCTTCCTTGCGATCCGGCGCCTCATCCGTGTTGCCGACACCGCGCATGTCGCCGCCTTCCAGACCTTGCACACAGATGCCGTCGCGCCGCGACAGAACATTCACGCCGTCATAGAACAGGGCGTAGCGCACTTCCGGCTGCGGGATCAGCCATTGGATCTGGCCGCGCACCGGCATGACACTCTCGTCTTTCCACAATTCGCGCGCGCCATAGCCCGTGCAGTTAATGACCGCTTTCTCTTTCAAATGTGCGAACTCGCCCGGCGAATGGAATTCGCGATATTCGAACCTGCCGCCCGCCGCGTAGAAATCGCCCATCAGCATGTGGCCATAATCCGCGATATTGAACATCAGCGTCTCATTGCGAACGACGAACGGCGCATCAAATTGCGTAGAGCCCTTGGGCAGCATTTCGGCACGCGGCGTCAGATCCGCGATGCGGTCGCTGTAGGAGGCGAAGTCCAGGGAACCGGGCGGCTCGCTGCTGTGATGCGGCTCCACGTCGGAAATGTTGTAATGGTCGATCCATTCCACCGGCTCGCCCGGCAAACCCAGATAGCTGCGATAGGTCTTCCAGGAAATTCGGGCCATCTCTTCCCACAGCGCTGGAAAATCGGGCGACACCCTGTCGGCGAGCGCAATGCGCGAATCCGGTGTCCAGCTCCCCGTGGCGCGCGCCGAGCGGGTTTGCGGCAGTTGTTCGCGCGCATAAACCGTCACCTTCGCGCCGGCTTTCTGCGCGAGGATGGCAGAGGTAAGGCCCAGCGCGCCGCAACCGATGACGGCGATTTCTTTCGGGCTGCGGCTCATCGCCTTGCGCACGGCCATCGTGCCCGAGCCCCAGGAGAGCGACCAACCACTGCCGCCATGGCCGTAATTGTGCACAATGAGAGTCGAGCCGATCTCTTCAGTATCGAGCCGCGGCCCCGCGGCGCGGAGCGGGCGCAGGCACACCGTGATGTCGAAGATGCGATCGGCGCTGGCGCGAATGGGTTGTAGCGGCGGATTATAAAGAAGGCCGCTCTGCTGCACTGCCGTCGCGCAACCGCCAAGCGCCGTCAATCCGCCCAAGGCGCCGGAGAGCTTCATGAGTTGCCGCCGGTTCATGGCGTCGGAATGTAAGAACTTCACACCGCCCCCAATTCGCTCACGCGGTCACGCATCGTCAAGTCAGCCCGCAAAATAAGGCATAATGAAGGACAGGGCACCTCGAATGCCCGCGCCAAGCACACAGCCACGAACCGGAGAAACGCTGCGGCGTTCCTTCAGAGCGCCTCTGACGCGGCTGCAGATTTGGACCGTTGGGATCGCGCCGCGCTGGAATGCGCATTGGGCGAATTGGGGCGGCCCCACAAAGTCAGATATCGAATTCCGCGACCACCGGCACATGATCCGACGGCTGTTTCCAGCCGCGCATGTCTTTCAGGATTTTTTGCGAGCGGACCGCACCTTTCAGGGCTGGGCTGGTCCAGATGTGGTCTAGGCGCCGGCCGCGATCGGATGCTCTCCAATCCTGCGCACGATAGCTCCACCACGAATAGATCTTCTCGTTTTCCGGCACGAGCTGGCGCGTCACGTCATTCCACTCGAACGCTTCGCGCGCATTGCCGAACAATTCGACTTCGACAGGCGTGTGGCTGACGACGCTAAGAAGCTGCTTGTGACTCCAAACGTCATGCTCCAGCGGCGCGACGTTGAGATCGCCGACCAATATCGCCAGCACGGATTTTCGGTCCCGGCGCCTGGCGAACATCTCCTCCATCTCGCGCAGAAAGGCGAGCTTGTGCGCGAATTTGTCGTTGAGCCTGGGATCGGGAATGTCGCCGCCCGCCGGTACATAGAAATCGTGCAGCTCGACGCCGTTCTCCAGCGTCACGCACATGTGGCGGCTGTCGCCTTTCTGGCAGAACTCCCGCGCGGCGGATTTGACGAAGGGCAGCTTCGAGAGCACCGCGACGCCATGATAGCCCTTCTGTCCGTTGATGGCCTGATGGACGTAGCCGAGCTTCTTGAAGCCCTCGGCCGGGAAGAGGTCGTTGATAACCTTGGTTTCCTGCAGCGCCAGCACGTCCGGCGCCTCTTCTTTCAGGAAGCGGGCGACCAGCCCAAACCGCAGCCGAACTGAGTTGATGTTCCAGGTGGCGAGCTTCATTTGGTGGCCTATGGAAAAGAATTGCTGCTATGCAGCATAAACATGGCTTCGCGGGGAATTTTATATTTCTCTGTTATATCAAGCTATTACAATAATCCTTGAAATAATTTGTACCTGATGAACACTAAATATTTCGAGAATTATTCATTGAACTGCTACCGAACCCTCCTATATCACCCCTGTCCGGCAATGACGCCGGAAACCAATTCCCGGCCGGGTTCCCGTGAACCGGCCCAATACCTGGAGAGGCAGTCATGACCAAGTTCAACTTTAGCAGCCCCGAACAGAGTTCCCGTATCAACGGCACCATCGCCAGCCTTCTGATGACGGCAACGGTGATCCTGTCCGGCTTCCTGTCGCTGGCGGTGTTCGCCGGCTAACAGGCCTCCCCCTTTCCCGGTGTCTTCGCGGTCTGGCTCCCGCCCTGCGAAGCCCCGGAAAGCGGCCAGCGGGCCTTCGGCGCGATCCCCAAGCCGTCGAAGAGGCCCAACTGGCTTCGTTCAACCCCCGCCCAGGCGACCATAGCGGCGTTGTCCGTACAAAGTCCGGGCGGGGGTATTTTTTTGCGGAAGCCATTCTCATCGCACAGCTTCTGAATCGCATCGCCAACGGCACGGTTCGCGGCGACGCCGCCCGCCACGACGAAG
This sequence comes from Pseudomonadota bacterium, assembly GCA_018242105.1. GTDB lineage: Bacteria > Pseudomonadota > Alphaproteobacteria > Micropepsales > Micropepsaceae > Rhizomicrobium. The sequence goes on along the minus strand of JAFECP010000065.1, from coordinate 28,047 downwards.
TCCGGCTCCGCTTCATCCGGAAAATCTGTGCGGAACATCTCCATCGCGATGCGCGAACGGTCCATCAGGATGTCCAGCACCGCGCGCTGAAAAGACGCCGCAAGATCGGCACGATCGGAATCCTTGAAACCTTCGCCCTTGGCGATCTGACGCACCGCGGTCTTCAATCCGGAAAACGAAAAATCGGCGACGCCGCGCCCACGCAACGGCCTTGGCAAAGAAAACCTTTTGCCATCGCCGTTTTTCGCAAGCTTCTCGACATTGGGTCCGCCCGGATAGGCAAGACCCAACAACTTCGCCGTCTTGTCGAAGGCCTCACCAACCGCATCGTCGATGGTTGAGCCGTAGAGTTTGAAGTTTCCGGCACCTTCGACCGCAAGAAGCTGGCAATGCCCGCCGGAAATCAGGAGCAACAGAAACGGGAACTTCGCGCCATTCGTCAACCGCGCGGTCAGCGCATGCGCTTCCAGATGATTGACCGCGACAAGCGGCTTGTTCGCCGCGAGTGCCAACGCCTTCGCGGTGGTGAGGCCAACCATTACCCCGCCGATCAAGCCCGGACCCGCAGTTGCTGCGATGGCGTCAAGGTCCTTCAATTCGAGCTTAGCCTGCGCCAATGCCTCTTCCACCAGGCGATCCAGCGCCTCCATATGCGCGCGCGCGGCGATCTCCGGTACCACCCCACCATAGGGCGCATGATCTTCCAGTTGGCTGAGCACGACATTGGAGAGGATTTCGCCGGGACCCGGCGCGTGGCCGCACACCACCGAGGCGGCGGTTTCGTCGCAGCTTGTTTCAAGGCCAAGAACGGTGAAATCGCGCAAAACGCCGGCGTCTCTGCTAGTTTCCCGCTCCGTCACTAGCCGATAAGCGTACTATGCCGCAAAGCAATTCCCGAATCCTTCGCCTGGGCACGCGCGGCTCCAAACTGGCGCTGGTGCAAGCTGAAATGGTGCGCTCGGGCCTCGCCGCCAAAGGCTTTTCCCGCGTCGAGATCATAGTGCTGAAAACCAGCGGTGATCGCATCCAGGACAGGAGCCTGGCCGATTCTGGAGGCAAGGGGCTTTTCACCAAAGAGCTGGAGGAGGCGCTTCTACACGAGCGCATCGATCTGGCCGTTCACTCGATGAAGGACGTGCCGGTGGCGATCCCGGCGGGGCTTTCGATAAGTGCATTGCTGCCGCGCGAAGACCCGCGCGATGCCTTTATCTCCAACAAGGCGAAATCGCTCGCGGAGTTGCCGAAAGGCGCAGTATTCGGAACAAGCTCGGTGCGCCGCCATGCGCAAGTGGCGCGGGCGCGGCCCGATCTTCAGATCAAGCTGCTGCGCGGCAATGTCGACACGCGATTGGCCAAGCTGGATGCCGATGAGTACGATGGCATGTTGCTGGCCGTGGCGGGACTGAAGCGCCTTGGACTTGAGGCGCGCATCACATCCCGTCTGGATACAAAGGATTGGCCACCAGCGCTTGCGCAGGGCGCAGTAGGAATCGAAATTCGTGAGAGCGACACCCATGCGCGTGAGATCACCTCGCAGTTGAACGATATGCCGACGGAAGTTGCTCTGAATTGCGAACGTGCATTCCAGTTCGCACTCGATGGTTCCTGCCGCACCTCCATCGGCGGCCTTGCGACGTTCGAGAACAACGTGCTGCGTTTCCGAGGCGAAGTTCTGGCACCGGACGGCAGCGATTTTGCGGAGACCTCGCTGGAACAGAATCTCGGTCACGATCCGCGCAATCATGCCCAACAGCTTGGGCGTGAATTGGGCGAAGCATTGAAGCCGCGCGTCAAGCAGTGGCTCGCGATCTGATGCGCATACTGGTCACGCGGCCGGAAGAAGATGCTGCTGAGATTTCGAAGGTGCTCCGTGCGATGGGACATGATGTCATCGCAGCACCACTGCTCCACATCAAGTTCTATGATGGTCCCGAGATTGCGTTGGATAATGTGCAAGCAATCCTCGCCACCAGCGCCAATGGCGTGCGCTCCGTCGCGAGGCGAACGCCGCGGCGCGACGTACCGCTCTTTGCGGTGGGACCACAGACGCAAGCCGAGGCGCGCGCAGCAGGCTTCACATCGATAAGAAATGCAAATGGCGACGGTGCCGCGTTGGCGCGCGCGACGGTGCAATGGGCAATGCCGCAGGGTGGCACCTTGCTTCATGCCGCCGGCGCTGAAGCCTCTAAGTTCCTTGTCGCCGAATTGCAAAAGAGCGGTTTCACTGTGCGCCGCGAGGTTCTTTATGAGGCCCAGGCGGCCGAGCGCTTTCCAGATGTCGCGGCAAGAGCCCTGAAGGCCGGTGCGTTGGATGCCGTACTGCATTTCTCATCGCGAAGTGCCCGAATCTTCGCCGAATGCGTAACGCGCGAAGGTCTTGCCACTGCTTGCGAAAAGCTGATCGCGCTTTGTATCGGCGATGCGGCAGCAAAGGCGCTTTCGCCATTGCATTTTCGTGAAATCCGAGTGGCAGAGGCGCCAAACCAGCAGGCGCTCTTGGACCTTCTCTGAAGCCTGCTAAAGTTGCGCCTGCAAATTGGGGGTGTGCGATGCGCGGATTTCTGACCGGGCTTGGAATCGTTATTCTACTTCTTGCGGGCGCGTTCTGGTATTTCAGCGATCCCGATATTCCGCGCGCCACGCTGGAAGCCAGATACGCAACGCCGCCATCCGAATTCATCATGCTGCCGGATGGCGCTCGCGCGCATGTGCGCGATCAGGGCAACAAATCCGGTCCCGTGCTTGTTCTCGTTCATGGTTCCAATGCTTCGCTCTTCACCTGGGAACCCTGGGTCAAGCGCTTGGGCCATAGCTATCGCATCGTGACGATGGATCTGCAGGGCCACGGCCTGACCGGTGCCGTACCGAACCATGACTATTCGCAGGAAGGCATGGTGAAGTTCGTCGATGAAGTTGTCACCAAGCTTGGCATTCCGAGATTCGCGCTGGGGGGTAATTCCATGGGAGGCGGCGTGGCCGCGCGCTATGCCGAAGAACATCCGGACAAGGTAAGCGCGCTGATCCTCGTCGATGCCGGCGGCGAGCCCGTCGGGCAAGGCGATCATGTGCCGCTGGTGTTCAAGATCGCGCGCACGCCGGTGCTGGATAAGATCCTGCTCTACATCACGCCGCGCAGCCTTGTGAAGGAAGGCTTGAATGACGCGATCGTCCACAAGAGCATCATCACAGACAAGATGATCGACCAATACTGGGAATTCGCACGCATGGAAGGTTCGCGGGCGGCCAATGGCGAACGCTTTCAACTTCCTTTCACCAACGATGTGAAAGAGCATATCGGCGATATCAAGGCGCCAACTCTGATTCTGTGGGGGGCGGAGGATCATCTGATCCCTGTCTCGGCCGCCCATGCATTTCACACGGACATCCCCGGATCGAAGCTGATCATCTATCCCGCAACCGGGCATATCCCGATGGAGGAAGTGCCGGACCAGTCGGCTGCAGATGTAAGGGCATTTTTGTCTGGGACTGAAAAATAGAAGCCCCACCCGCATCTCCAGCGGACGGGTCGGCTTGGCCAGTCGCCCATTTTGCTGCCTGGAAAGAACGACGCGCCGCCATACGGCGGCGCGTCTCCGATTTCAGGATGGAACGGGATTACGTCTTGGCGAAATCGACAAGGCGCTGGGCGACGTTTGGCATCAATGACGTCCAATCGCCGAACTTCTGCGGGCTTAAGACCTTCGTTGCGCGATACCAGGGAAATTCCTCGGTGCCGAGCTGCGGCCAGGTGCGGCCCGCAGTGAGAAACCACGTTTCGGTGCCGACCGAACCAGCCGCCGCAGCAGCCGCTGTCGGCGCGGAGATCACCAGATCGAGCCCGGCTGACAGTGCCGCCGCCCCTTCGATGTCCTGCTTCAGATCGAGGCCTTCGAGGGAATGGATTTTCACGCCATGTATTTCCTCCGCGCGCGCCAGCTCGCCAGCGCAATCGCCATACTGCACATTGATGAAGGTGACGCCCGGCGTTTTCAGGATCGGCCCCCATTCGTCGAGTGCGCTGTAATACTTTCCGCGCTTGCCTGTCATCATCATCGAACGCCAGCAGATGCCAACGAAAGGACCGCCGCCCAACGCCTCAAGCTGCCGCTTGCAGGATGCAACACGCGCGGCATCGGGAACCAGAAAAGCCTGTTTCGGGAAATCTGTAAGACGATTGCGGAAATATTGCAGTAGCGATCCCATGAGCACCTGGTAGTCCGGCTCACCCCGCGCGATTGCCCATGGAATGAAACGCAACTCCTTATCCCCATCGCGATTGATGAGTTTGCGGTCGTCGTAACTCCCAACTTCGGCGGACGGAAATGACCGCTGGAATAGCGAGACAAGCCGCGGATCGACAGCGATCTGCACTCTTCCGTTCGCACCCACGGCGCGAATGAGATCGGGAATCGCATTGGCGAACATGAATTCATCGCCGAGGCCTTGCTCACCGATCACCAAAACCCTTTTGCCATCGAGATTTTCACCTTTCCAGTAGGGCGCTTTCACCATCTGGTTCACATAGGCGCGAAAGTACGGGTCGCGGCGAATTTCATATTCGCGCCAGCCTTCTTCCAGCCGCCCCATGCCGACGAGACAGATGCTGCGCGAGTGAAGTCCTTCCACGCGCTCGCCCGGATCCGTAACGCGTTCGAGCGCACCATCATAAGCAGCCAGCGCGTCTTCCAGCATCCCCAGATGCGAATAGGCATAACCGAGATTGTGATAGGGCCGCGAGGATTGCGGATCGAGGCGAACCGCTTCGTGATAGAACTGGAGGCTTTCGTCCGCGCGGCTGGATTCGGCCAGCACCGTGGCGAGCGAATTCCATAACATCGACTCCGTGGGCATCCGATAAATCGCATTGCGCAGCGTTTCGATGGCAGTGGCCGGATCGCCCAGCTCGCACTGGACCATACCCAGATTGTTGTAGCCGAGAGGCGATGCGGGATTGGCGGCGATGAACTGGCGGAACATGGTCTGCGCCTGCTCGCGCATCTGCATGTTCCAAGCCGTCAAGCCGAGATTGAGAAGAAGGTCTGGATCGTTGGGATCAAGCTGAAAGGCTTTCTCGAAGGTCACCAGCGCCTTGTGCTGATGGCCCATCTTCTCCAGCGCCAGCGCCAGAACATGAAAGGCCTGCGCGTTCGTCGGATCTACTTCGGTAGCCTGCAGCGCCAGTTGGCCAGCGCGAGCAATCTCGCCGCGACGCCACACCTTGATCGCGCGACGCAGCACACCGTTCGATTTTCGCCGGTCCAGCGCAGCATCCAGCTCTTCTTCAAGGGCTTCTAGTTTTGCGAGCGCCGCCTGATGGGCGCCAGCGCCCGCGAGCGAATCCAAGCCTTGTGCGACGGCAGCCTGTGCCATGGAAAAATCCCTCGAAACGAGGGCGGATCAGACAGCCGGTATGCTTAAGGCGAAGTGAACGCTAACACCTATCCTGCAAGGCATTTGTTAAGAAATGCGCGCTAGCGTGGCGCGCGTGAATTGGTGGAGGCTGATCATGCTCCAAAGCCAATTTAATGAATTCAAAAGGAATTCACCCATGCCGCTGAAACTGTCGCTCAAACCGGGTGAGAAGTTCGTGCTTAACGGCGCTGTGCTGGCGAACGGCGACAAGCGCGCCAGCCTGGTGCTCCAGAACAAAGCCTGCATCCTGCGCGAAAAGGACATCATGCAGCCGGAAGGCGCGGTGACCCCCGCCCGGCGCATCTATTTCCCGATTATGATGATGTACCTGTCGCCCGACGACGACAGCGAGCCTTATTACAATGATTTCGCGCTGCGCATGACCGAATTTATGGGCGCTATCACCAACCGCGTGGCGATTGCCACCTGCGTGGAGATCAGCCGCGATGTGATGAGCGGCGCCTACTACAAAGCCCTGATGCTTTGCAAAAAATTGTTCGAATTCGAAGGAGACCGGCTGAGCTATGACCCACAAAGCCTATCAAAGCGCGCAAGTAGTTACTGAAGATCCGCGGGCGACCGAATACCGGCTATTTGGCCAGGTGACGGGCGCTCTGATCGATGCGCAGAAGACTCACGTCAGCGGCGGCCCGCTGGCGGAAGCCATCGACTGGAATCGCAAGCTGTGGCGCACCCTCGCCAGCGACTGTCTGGACGATCGCAACCAACTGCCCAAGGAGGTGCGCGCCCAGATCGTGTCGCTTTCTTTGTGGGTCTCCAAATACTCCAAGCAGGTGACCCGCAACGGGGCCTCTATGGACCCGCTGATTTCGATCAACCGGACCATTATGCAAGGCCTTGAGGGCGCTGCCTGAACAGTCCGAACAGCCGTTTGGAAGCGCCGGTCCTCGCAGGGGCCGGCGTTTTGCTTTTTGGGCTGATAGCTTCTGCCGCACGGTAAAAATTGCCTGCCAAAATCTGGTTAAACTTGTAAATTATGCCAGTAATATCAATATGTTATCAGGTTAAGGCGTTGGCATGAAGGTTGCGCTGCCGCAGGCGGGGCACAGTGCTCCGCGGCCGGCAGAAGGCCGGCCTCACTTGAGAACGGGACGGAGAATCCTCAATGCTTAGCGTCAACACAAACACCGGCGCGATGGTCGCGCTGCAGTATCTTGACCAGACCAACGCCCAGCTTCAGACCACCCAAACAGCCATCAACTCGGGCCTGAAGGTTGCCAGCGCAAAGGACGATGGCGCGACTTATGCCATCGCTCAAAACATGCGTGGCGATGTCGCTGGCTATTCGGCGGTGACCGACAGCATCAACCGGGGCATCTCCTCGGTGGATGTGGCCCTTTCCGCCGGCCAGTCGATCTCGGATCTGATGATCGAAATGAAGCAGAAGGCCTTGGCAGCCTCCGATGTCTCGATAGATACCGCGAGCCGTCAGGCGCTGAACGAGGATTTCCAGGCGCTTCGCGATCAGATCACCTCTATTGTCAACAATGCCGTGTTCAACAACTTCAACCTGATTGACGGCTCCGCCACGAACGGCATCTCCGTGCTCGCATCCTCGGATGGCACAAAGAGAATTACCGTTCAGGGCGAAGACCTGAAGCTCGGCGGGGCTATTGTCAAAGTCGCTTCGACATCCTCGATCTCGACGCAGGCGAAAGCCTCGGCGATGATCGGAACCGTCGAAACGTCATTGAACAATGTCAACAGCGCGCTTGCGCGCCTTGGCAGCGGTTCCAAGAAACTTTCGGTGCAGGCGACATTCGTCAAAAACCTTTCCGACACGCTGCAGTCCGGCATCGGAAACATGGTGGATGCCGACATGGCCACCGAAAGCGCGCAGTTGCAGTCCTTGCAGGTCAAGCAGCAGCTTGGCGTTCAGGCGCTGTCGATTGCAAACCAGTCACCGCAGGTCATCCTCTCGCTGTTCAGGGGATAACAACGTCAGGATATACCTTGGGAAGAATGGGGCGGAGCGGCCGGTCAAAACCCGAGCCGCTCCTTTCTTTTTCAGATTTTTCGTAGTTCTTTTGATTCAAAGCCCGGCAGAAATTTCCCCTGCCCGGCAAAAATTTCCTCTTAACCGGTAAATCCTGCCCGGTCGAATTGAACCCTCGGCAAAAGCCGCACGGCCTTGTTTTGCCGCCTATCTGAAAATCCAAAGTTAGCAAATCGTAAAACATGCGCGGCACGGCGCTTGCGACTGGAGGTGCGGGGTAAGAATACCCCTGAGCAAAACGCTCATAACATACGCCAGAACGGAGGCTTCAATGCTTAGCGTCAATACCAACACCGGCGCCATGGTCGCGCTGCAATACCTCGACCAGACGAACGCCAGCCTGATGACGACCCAGAACGCCATCAACAGCGGTCTCAAGGTTGCGTCCGCGAAAGACAACGGCGCCGTCTTCGCCATCGCTCAGAACATGCGTGGCGACGTCGCGGGCTATTCCGCGGTGACAGACAGCATCAACCGCGGCACATCCTCGGTCGATGTCGCCCTCTCGGCCGGTCAGTCGATCTCCGATCTTCTGATCGAAATGAAGTCCAAGGCGCTCGCCGCGTCGGATTCTTCACTCGATACGGCCAGCCGCACGGCGTTGAACGAAGACTTCACTGCTCTGCGCGACCAGATTGCTTCGGTCGTTTCGAATGCGGTCTTCAACGGCTTCAACCTCATCGACGGTTCTTCGACGAAAGGCATCTCCGTGCTGGCGTCTTCGGACGGCACCAAGAAGATCACGGTCGGCAGCCAGAACATGAAGTTGGGCGGTTCGATCGTGACGATCGCCTCGACCGGCAACATCAACACGCAGACCGCAGCCTCCACGATGGTCGCAACGGTCGAGACGTCGCTCAGGAACGTCAACAGCGCGTTGGCGCAGCTGGGTGCGGGCTCCAAGAAGCTCTCGATCCAGGCGACCTTTGTCCAGAACCTGTCCAACACGCTGCAGACCGGCATCGGCAACCTGGTGGACGCCGACATGGCGACGGAAAGCGCGATGCTGACCTCGTTGCAGACCAAGCAGCAGCTCGGTGTGCAGGCGTTGTCGATCGCGAACCAGTCGCCGCAGATCGCGCTCTCGCTGTTCCGGGGCTAAGCAAAAGACGGCGGGGCCCCAACGGGCTCCGCCGCTCCTGCTTACTGGGACGCGTGAGCTGGAAAGCCAGCCACGCCCCGGGGCGTCGGGCGAAAGCCGGTGGGTTCAAGACCAAGAAATGGGCGGAGTTCTGCTGGGGGCAGAAACTCCGCCTTCTTCTTTTTGAGTTTCACGAATTTCAGAAACCGAGAATATTTCCCAGCGCAGACACGACGCGCTCGACGTCACTCAAGCTCATCGACGCAAAAAGCGGAAGGCTGAGGCACTGGGCGTAGTAGCGATCCGCGCCCGGAAGCGACAGCGCACCGTAGCGTTTTGCGTAATATGGCTGGCGGTGAAGCGGGAAGTAATGAACCTGACTGCCAATGCCATCTTTCGCCAGCTCCCGCATCACCGTAGCGCGCGAAATACCAGCGCATTCGAAATCGATGCGCGATGCATACAGATGCCACGCCGGCAGGCAATCGGGCATGTGCGCGGAGGCAAGAACCAGTGGCGCCAGCGGCGCCAGCAAAGCATCGTAGCCGGCGGCAAGTGCCCGCCTGCGGGTTACAAAGCGGCCGAGCTTGCCGAGCTGGGATAGCCCCAGCGCGCATTGAATGTCGTTTGCGCGCCAATTGAATTCCGGGTCGATCAATTCGTAATACCAGGGATTCGGTGCGCCATCGGTATCGAAAGCGTCTTCGGTATTTATGAAATCATCCGGCTTGCGTGTCATGCCGTGGTTGCGCGCGCGCAAGAGCCGCTCGGCGATAAGAGGATCATTCGCCGTGACCGCTCCGCCCTCGCCCATGGCGATAGTCTTCACGGGATGAAAGGAGAAGACCGTCAGGTCGCAGAAGGCATTGGACCCGATCTGTGAAACGCCATCGTTTTTTGCGATAAAGGCAGCGCCGATAGCATGACAGGCATCGTCCACGATTTTCATGTCACGGGCGCGCGCGATCTTTGCAATCGCTTCAATATCGCCGCATTGTCCATTCACATGGACATTGAATACCGCATCGACAGGGCCTGCGCGATCCAGCGCGGCCTGCAAATCCTGCGGCCGCATCAATCCGGTCTCGGGATCGACATCGGCGAAAACAATCTCTGCGCCATTCAGATGGGGCGCGTTGGCAGTTGCCAGAAACGTGATGGCAGGCACGACAACCTTTTTGCCGGTTCCCAGATCAAGCGCACGCGCCGCCATATGCAGCGCTGCGGTGCCATTTGAGCAGACGACCGCATGCTTCGCGCCGACCGCCTTGGCGAGTGCATTTTCAAAGCGTTCAACATAAGGGCCCGTGGTGAGAAGATCGCCGCGTAGCGCTTCGGCTACGGCCGCAATGTCGTCGTCCTCAATGAGCTGGCGCCCATAGGGAAGGAAGGCATTGGGCTGCGCCCGTGGCGCACGAAGCGCAGACGAGCTCATGCGAAAGCGTGCATCAGCAGCGTTTGCAGGCCGCGCGCATCCAGACGCTCAGGATTGTTGTCGCTGGAATACGCGAAGCCTTCGACGACCGGATTTGCGCCCCGATGGAGGTAAGCCTCACGTGCTTTAGCGGCGAAGCTGGCGAGGATGACGAAGCGATCGTCGATCTCCACCGTCCAGCGTGAATCGTCCGCTGGGATCATTGTCTCATGCAATTTCTCGCCGGGGCGGATGCCGACGACCTTCTGCGGAACCTTGGGGCCAATCAGTGAAGCGAGTTGTGGAATGGTGGTGGAGGGAATTTTCGGCACGAAGATTTCGCCGCCTTGGCTCATCTCCATGCTGGAGAGCACGAAGTTCACGCCCTGTGCCAGCGTTATCCAGAAGCGCGTCATGCGTTCGTCGGTGATTGGAAGCTCTTTTGCGCCGTCGGCTATCAGCTTCTGGAAAAAGGGTACGACACTGCCACGCGAACCGAACACATTGCCGTAACGCACGACGGAAAACTTTGTGCCGTCCGCACCGGACAGATTGTTGGCCGCAACGAAGATCTTGTCGGATGCTAGCTTGGATGCGCCATAGAGATTGACCGGATTGGCCGCTTTATCGGTGGAGAGCGCGATCACCTTGCGTACATTGCGCGAGAGCGCCGCCGTAACGACGTTTTCCGCGCCCATGACGTTGGTGCGGATACACTCGAAGGGATTATATTCTGCGGTGGGCACCTGCTTTAGCGCCGCAGCGTGGATCACATAGTCGATGTCACGCATGGCAAGCTCTAGGCGGTCGCGGTCGCGCACATCGCCGATGAAATACCGCATGAACGGGTATTGCTCCATCGGGAAGAGCTGCTGCATCTCGTACTGTTTCAACTCATCGCGACTGAAGATGACGAGCCGGCGCGGCTTGTAGTGCTCGATCACCGTCTTGACGAAATGCTTGCCGAACGAACCCGTGCCACCGGTAACGAGAACGCCCTTGTCGTTCAGATCCATCCAGGGCTGGGAAAAGTCGCGAAGACCGCTGGTGTGCAGCGCCTCAACTTCAGTGTCGTTGGAAACCGGCAGATAAATCTTGGCAGCACGCTGCGCCATGGGAAGCCCCTCTTAAGCGCGACGATAGTTGCAGAACGTCGTTAATAAAGTGCCTACGTCAGACCGCACGAATACCAAACCGGAAGCGGCGGCGGCCGGCTGCATAGGCGTTCGGCTTGCGCGTCTCATCCAGTTCCAGCGCGGAAAGTTGAAGCTGGCAGAACACGCTGCCGGCGGCGCGGCGATGGGTAAGAAGGCCCAGGAGCGGCGCCGTAGAGCGGTCAATCTCGATGCGGACGCGATTTTTCTCGTCCCCCAATTCCGCCCAGCCTTCGGTCATGCCGATGCCATATGAGGAGGAGACGAGGAATGAAACCGCCGCGCCGTGATCCACAACCTGACCGTTAAGCGGGAAGGTTTCCTTTTCCTTACCGCCGTTGTGAGTCGTTAAGGAAAGTTTCGGCCATTCGAACACACCGGGGAGGAGCGTAAAGTGACCAAGCCGCAGGCTGCCGCGGCCCCAGTCTTTCCAGTCGAAGCTGATATCGAATTCAACGCGAGGCTCGCGCGCCGCAAAGCGCAGAGTCTTTTCGATAGGACCAAGCGGGGTTTCGACCTGCGCAAAAGCAAGAGTGTCGCCGGATGCATCTTTCCAGATGCGTGCCTCGCACCACTCCAGGTCAGTGACCTTGTGTTCGCCCGGCGCTTCGAAAACACAATCGCCCGTGTACCAATCAGCTTGCAGAGCAATGTCGTCGAAATGGCCGTGACGCAGACCACCGATGGCGGGCGCATCGTGATCTTTGAATTGCAACGACTCGATGGCAAGACCACGGCGGCGGTCCAGACGCGCCTTGAGCACTGGCGTCTCGATATCAACGTAGCGCGATTCCACCGCTCCGCCTTGGGGCTTGGGTGCCGGCGGCTTCGCGGCGACGCCCCAGCGCATTTCAGCATCGCGCAACCGCGCGCAGAACTTCGTCCAGCGGCGTTCAGTAATGTGGGTGCGAAAATCCGATGACCATAAATAGCAAAGTTCTTTCCATGCCAAGGGATCCGCGCCTTGCGCGACGAGGCCATCGTGGATGCGCTGGCAGGCAGCGTTGACACCGATATCGTCGCGGCCGGTGACGGCCCAACGGGCGAGCGCATATTTGCGCTGCTTTTTCACGGGTACTGGGCAAGCTGCGGATTGTAGATGCAGCTTCTGACCCGCATCGCAACGGTCACGCAGATCTAGAGCTTCGCTCGGTGCGATAAGCTGGAAGTCCTCGCCCAATGCTAGACGCGCAATGGCTTGCGCTATGCGATTCCATTCACCGTTGCCGGAAAACTTCTCTTCGGTCTTATAACGGCCAGGGCGGAAATCGAAAATTTCAGCGTCACTGGCATAGATGCACAACACGCGCTCCGTCTTTGCGCGTTGGATGCGGATGTAATCGACATAATCCTCAAGGCTGATATCGCCATGTGCAAGCCGCTGCAGCTTCTGGAAAGCAACGGTGTTGGTCCACAAAAGATCGATGACACGGCCGTCACTACCGATGGCCAGTTGCGGCAGGTAGCGCGTTTCCGGCGTCCATTCAGGATGCTGTGAGCCTGGATTGTCCCAATCCATCAAAATCGCGCGATAACCGGCATCGAGATAGAGACCGACAAGCCCAGCCGAATAGGCTTGCTCATTAATCAGCGCCAACTCCGGTTGCGTGCCGAGCAAGCACTGATAGATTTCATTGCCGATCTTGAGATTTTCTGCAGTCATGCGCGCGGGTACCAGAGGCCCGATGAGTTGCGCATAACCGGAGCCAATCAATTCGATCTTTCCGTTGGCAATCAACGCCCGTGCACGGCCAATCCATTCCGGATCCCGCGCGGCGATTTCCTCGAGTGTGAAGCCGGTGATCTCAATACCGATCGGACCATGATTCGCGGCCAGATCGAGCAGTGGCCAATAGCAGCGTTGGATGACTTCGCCGCGCTGCTCCTCTTCGATGGAGGAAAACGCGATATTCAAATGGAAAAACGCGAATAGGTGCAGTTTCGCGTTGACCTTCGCATTGGATTGGCGAAACGGCGCATTCATGCTGTTTCGATCCGGATATGCGAAAGCGCGTCATTGGCCGCTTCCAGCGCCGCTTCGCGCGTAGCGCCGGTGGCCAGAACCATCGCCGCGGAGGGACGCTTATCTCCAGCGTTTGGGATGACATCGCCCTCCTTCGCGGTAACGATGACTTCGGCGATGCCTGCGATCTTTCGTGCTTCCTCGGCACCGCTGACCTTTACGACTTTGCCAGGTTTGGGGAACGCATAGCGCTGGATGACGGCGTTGGATTGCTTGGGATCAAGATCTTCCGCGGAAACGGGCTCACCCAATGCGACCTTAATCGCAGCTCCAATGAAATCGACACCGGTGTTGAGCGGAATCTCGCGCGTGCAGAAGAAGCCGCCAGACAGCCGCGCCGCCATCTCTATGACATACGGCTCACCCTTGTGGACGACAATATCGCCTTTTACCGTACCGTTGGTGATTCCGAGCGCGGCGGCCGCGCGGCCGACCACATCCTTCACTCTTGCCTGTATTTTATCCGGCAGATGGCTGGGAAGATCACCGCCATTCTCGATGAAGAATGGCGCATAACGTTCCAGATACTCGTAATTGCGGTCGGAGAACCCCGGCGTATAGCAGACGCCGTTCACCACCACGGATTCGGTGGAGACCTGCGGGCCGGAGAGGTATTGCTCGACCATCACCCGGTCGGTCGGCGAATGTTCTTGCGCGAAATAGAAAGCCTTGGTCAGGTCATCAACTTGCTCCACGCGCTGCACGCCGCGGCTACCACGCGAATCGACCGGCTTGATGACCAGATCGCGGCCGCGCTCGATGGCGATGCGTTGAAGCATCTGCGGCGTCGAAACAGCGGAAAACCACGGGATCGGAACACCGGCGGCAAGGAAGCGCTCCTTCATCGCCAGCTTGTCGCAAGCCAGCCGCGCGCTTTCTTCGGAAATTCCTTTGAGACCAAGGCGCTTGATCACTGCCGCGACGGTCATCGGTGCATCGGCGGCAACGCAGATCACGCCGTCGATGGGCCGCAGTTTGCGTGCATAGCGTTGGGCGGCCGCGGCGGTTTCCTCCGGCGCATAAACGTCAGCGATGATGCAGGAATCGGCATACTCAAATCCGGGAGCGTGCGGATCGCGATCCGACACGACGACATAGAGCCCCATCTCCTTGGCGCGCTTGGCGGCGTCCGCCGCTTCGATACCGCCGGAAACGATGAGAAGCGTCTTGTTCTTTGTGGAAATCGGGCCCATCAGAAATAGAGCCCGCCATTCACATTGATGGTCTGCGCGGTGATATAGGATGACGCGTCGGACGCCAAGAAAACCGCGGCATCCGCGACTTCTTGCGCGGTTCCCAGACGGTTGAGAATGATACCTTCCGCTGCCTTTTGCACGCTGGCTGCCGCCATGCCCGCCGCCGCCATATCGGACGCGATGAGGCCGGCAGCGACGGTGTTGGAACGCACTTTATACTTCGCACCAAAGCGGGCGATGACCTGCGCCAGCGAGATAAGCCCCGCCTTCGAAGCTGCGTAATGCGCCGTGCGCGGGCCGCCATATTGGCCACTGACCGAAGAGATGTTCACGATGCTGCCGCCGCCGGCTTCCGCGATCAGCGGGAGGAAGATCTGCGCTGCGATGAAGGGGCCTTTCAGATTCGTGTCGATGATCTGGTTCCAGTCACCATCGGTGACCGCATCGAAATCCGTTGGCTTGTTGATTCCGGCATTGTTGATGAGGATCGAAGTCAGGCCGAAGACCCGTGCATCTTCCGATGCAGCTTCCACGCTGCGCCTGTCCGTGACGTCCATCGGAAGCGCGATCACACGGCGGCCGAATTTTTCGATCTCCACAACGGCCTTGTTGGCTTCGGCACGGTTGCTCTTATAGGTGAGCACGATGTCGGCACCTGCTTCAGCAAGGCCGATGGCAATGGCGCGACCAATACCGCGGCTGCCACCCGTGACGACAGCGATTTTCCCTATCAGAGAAAAACGGTTTATCATTTCGCTTTCTTCTTGCGTGCGATGGCGCGGCGCGCGGCTTCGGCAATGTGTGGTGCCGTGAGGCCGAATTGTTCGGCGAGTTCTTCCGGCTCACCGGACGCGCCAAACGCGTCTTTCACGCCTACAAATTCGATCGGGCAGGGCATCGTCGCCGCGAGCGATTCCGCCACTGCGCCGCCGAGGCCGCCGAGGATATTGTGATCTTCGGCGGTGACGAAGGCGCCGGTGTGTTTAGCGCAGCGGATAAGAAGCTGTTTATCGATGGGTTTGATGGTCGCCATGTTGACCACGCGCGCATCGATGCCTTCGGCGGCAAGCAGATCGGCAGCTTCCACCGCGCGAGCCACTTCCACACCGCAGGCGACGATGGTGACATCCTTGCCGTCGCGCACGATATGGCCTTTTCCGATTTCAAATTTGTGATCGTCGCCGAACACACGCTTGGCAGGGCTGCGGCCGGTGCGCATATAGACCGGACCTTTGAATTCCAGCATCGCGCGCGTGGCGAGTTTCATTTCTATAGGATCGGCAGGCGAGATCACTGTCATGCCCGGAATGGCGCGGAACGCCGCCATATCTTCCAGCGCCTGCGCCGAACCGCCATCCGGGCCGACATCGAGGCCGGGGTGCGACGCCACGATCTTGGCATTGCGGCCCGCATAGGCAAGCGATAGGCGCGCCTGCTCAACCGCGCGCAAGCAGAACACCGCAAATGTCGTGACGATAGGTATGAGGCCAGTCGCAGCCAGGCCGCCCGCCGCCGCCATCATATTCTGCTCGGCGATACCGAACTGCAGAAAGCGGTCGGGATGGCTTTTGCGAAAATGGTGCACGCCCGTGCCGCCAGCGATATCCGCGTCCAGCACCACGACATCCTTGAATTCATCGGCGAGGCTCGAAAGCGCCTTGCCGAAAGCCTCGCGCAACGAGTCGTTGCCCTGTGCGATCAATGCCGGTGCCGCGCTCATGCCAGGAACTCCATGATCTGTTCACGCGTCGCGCCGAGGGCGGCGAGCGCTCCTTTCGCCTGCTGCTGCGTGAGCTTCACGCTGCCGTGCCAGGTGGGGACGTTCTCCATGTAGGGAACACCTTTGCCTTTCACTGTGTGCGCGATGAGAAGCGACGGGCGGCCATGTGTAGAAGACGCTCTGCGCAATGCGCCGAGAATTTCGGGAATGTCGTGACCATCGATCTCAATCACAGCCCAATCGAAGGCCCGGAATTTCGCGGCAAGCGGTTCCAGGCGCATGATCGCATCGTTGCGGTCATCGCTCTGCATCTTGTTGTAATCGATGATGGCACAGAGATTGTCGAGCTGGTGATGGGCCGCGCACATCGCCGCTTCCCACACTTCGCCTTCCTGCAACTCGCCATCGCCGAGCAATGCATAGACGCGCGCCTGTGACTTCTGGATTTTCAGGCCCATCGCCATGCCTAGCGCCACGGAGAAGCCCTGCCCCAGCGAACCGGTCGAGGTTTCCACCCACGGCATGTCAAGCACATGCGGATGGCCCTGGAACTTGCTATTCAATTTGCGCAGCGAAAGCGCTTCGCGCTTGTTGCAGAAGCCGTATTGCGCGCCGACCGCATAAAGCGCGGGCGCGGCATGGCCCTTAGAGAGTACGAAGCGGTCGCGATGCGGATCATCCACCGCATCCGGCCAGAAATTCAACTCTGCGCCGAAGAGGCAGGCCAGAATATCCGCACAGGACATCGCACCTCCCGGATGGCCCGAGCCTGCGTGATAGATGGATGCAATTGCATGCTGGCGCACGAAAGCGGCCGATGCGGCGATGTCATTGACCAGATTCGGCGGTAGCGCTTTCAGCGGCTGCTTGCTTTGAACCGGTGCGCGCCGGTCGAACGGAATTGCCTGTGCCATATGCCCCCTCAGGCCGCCTGGCGCGCACGCGCCATCAAATCGCTGTAGAAAATGATTTCCGCATTCGGCGCGAGCATTTTTGCTTCGTCTGCGATTTCCTGTGCGAAGCCACGCGACATCACGATCACCACGCCCGGCTGCGCATCGGTCAGAGCCTGTGGTTCGACCAGCGCGCGGCCATGCCGCTCACCGACATATTGCTTCAGATGCTTGTCGATCAGTGCTGAAAGAATTGCGGGTTCGAAGCCGCCATGCGTCACCAGAGAATCGAACAAGCGCCCCGCGCCCCATATGGCGACGCGTTTAGGCGCCATACGCGCGATGTCGGCAGCCAGGGCGGTGAGTGCCGCAAGGTTGCGGGCACGCGTGGCACCGTAGAGTGCGATGAGGCGCTCGGCTTCAGCGACTTCCAAAGGATCGTCATCGCGTGCGCGCACAGCTTGTTCAGATTTGCGCGCAACGATCAAAACATTCGCGCGATCCTTGAAATCCGGCGCTTCTACGATATCGAAGCCGGCCGCGCGGACCATGCGGATCAGCGTGCGTGCGGAGAAATGATAGAGATGCTTGTCGATGAACCATTCCTCGATGATGTCGCTCTCATCGAGGATGGCGATGTTCGGCGCATCCAGAACCAGCAAGCCGCCCGGTTTCAGCGTGCGCCAATGATCGGCGAGAACCTCCTGCGGATGCGCCAGATGTTCGATGGTGTGGCAGGAATGAACGATATCGAAGCGTTCGCTTTCCAACGCGGCATCTTCGATACGCGAGCAGATGCTGTCGGTGCGTTCCAGACCTTTGCATGAGTCGGCAACACGTTCATCCGGCTCCAGCGCAAGCACCTGTGCATCGGGTGCCGCGCTTAGAAACGCCTTCGCGAAACTGCCGCGATTGGATCCGACATCGAGAAGAGAAATATTGGCGTTGAAATCGGCGTGGCGCCCCAAAACTTTCATCGCAGCCTCGGTGCGGAAGGCTTTGCCGTAACGCACATTGCCCCAATCGGCGCCGCCGGATACGGCCGCGGATTTGCGCGGCGCACGATCGATGCGCGGCAGGCTCTGCACCAACCCGCAATGGTTGCAAAGATAGACCTTCAATCCGCGCGGAGAACGTTCAGGTTCGTAAACCTGTGTCAGCGTTTCGTGATGGCAGAGTTCGCACGGAGCGCGCATGGAGATGGCCGGATAAGTGTTCCGTAACCATCTTTCGCCAGTTGTGCTTAATAATTCACTACATATTCTGGCGTGCCGGCGTAACCAAGTTTCGCCATCATCGCACCGGCAAGTGCATCGAAGCGCGTAGCCTGTGCTGGTGTGAGCAACTCGTCTTCCGGACGGTTGACGTTGTGCGGGCGTGCGAACATCGCGAAATGCTCGTCGCGGTAAGAAAGATTAAGAAAATGGAAAAGCCCCTTCACGCCGCTGGGTGAAACGTAAAGATCTTCCAGCCGAGCGAAGTGCGAACGTTCCGGGGGCAACGCCGCGAGCGACTCCGCGATGACACGATTCACCTCTGCCCAATGCCAGGCGATGCGATCGAACTGATCGTAGGAGCGGAAGGCGGCATCGCGCGGGATCGGCCACCAATATTTCTTCTCCGGCGGCGGCGCGGGATTGTTCGTGGGATCGTCCAGATGCGCCTGCAGCACGGCGACCGAGCCGTCGTCGTAACATTCGGCGAAAAGCTTGCGATAATAGGAGCCGGCCACTTTGCGACCGTCACGCACCAGATGGACGAATTTTGCGTCCGGCAGCAGCACGGCCAGTTCGGGAATCAACCAGGACAGCTTGTTGGACGAATCACCCCAGTGCGCGGCGGTGGAATAACGAACCGCGGCAGCATGGGTGTCGCCCAAAATCCGTATAGCCTCTGCGCTTTGCGCGAGTCCCATATAGCGGCGCGCGCCCAGGGGTTGCGCAATATGCACCATATATTCGTGGTGCATTTCGATATCGCCTGCGGTTTCCAGCACTTTGTGCAGCATCGCCGTACCGGAACGGCCGCTGGAGACGATGAAGAATGGCTGCGTCTGCCGGCTCATAAAGAGACAACTCCCATTAACCTTCTCTTAGCCATGCAGGCTTTAGAAATCGTTAAGCCTGAAAAGGAAGCGATTCATGGCATCGCCCCGCCAGCCTCTCTTCATTGCGGAAGCATCTAGCAATCACGGTCGCGATCTTTCGCGCGCGCTCGCCTTCGTGGATGCGGCGGCAGACGCGGGCTGCGATGCGGTGAAATTTCAGCTCTTCAAGATCGACCGGATGTTCGCGCCAGAAATCCTTTCGCAAAGCCCCAAGCATCGCGCCCGCCGCGAATGGGAATTGCCGCTCGCCCATCTGAACCCGCTGGCCGAGCATTGCCGCGCACGCGGCATCCAGTTTTCCTGCACGCCATTTTATCTGGAAGCGGTGGAAGAACTTGCGCCTCACGTCGATTTCTACAAGGTCGCTTCTTACGAGCTGTTGGTGATGCCGCTGCTGGAAGCTTGCGCAAAGAGCGGCAAGCCCGTGGTGCTGTCCACCGGCATGGCGACCATGGAAGAAATCAAGCACGCCGCGATAACCCTGAAACATGCCGGCGCACATGACGTCACCTTGCTGCATTGCGTCTCCGCCTATCCGACGCCTGCGAGCGAAGCCAATCTGTCTGCCATCAAATCCATTCGCGAAGCCACCGGCTGCAAAACCGGCTGGTCCGATCACACACGGCGCCCTGCCGTTATCGAACGCGCGGTGCATCATTGGAACGCAGCGGCGGTGGAATTCCATCTCGATCTTGACGGCGAAGGCGCGGAATATGCCAATGGTCATTGTTGGCTGCCGAACGAAATCGCACCGGTGATCGCGCGCATCCGTGAAAGCTTCGTCGCTGATGGCACCGGCTTCAAAGGCCCGCAACCCAGCGAAATCGCGGACCGCGAATGGCGCGCCGATCCATCGGATGGCATGCGGCCGTTGCTGCATATCCGTGCCTCTTACAAGCCAGAAGCTGCATGAGCGTTACACCGGAGCCGAGCGATCATTTGCGTATCGTCGCCGTCATCCAGGCGCGCATGGGTTCCACACGTCTGCCCGGCAAGGTTCTGAAACCCATCGCAGGCAAACCTCTGCTCTGGCACGTCGTGCATCGCTTACAGCGTTCCTCGCTTATCGAACGCATCGTCGTCGCAACCTCCGATAACCCGCGTGACGACGCCATCGTCGAATGGGCCAGGGAAAACGATGTCGCCGTGGTGCGCGGGCCGGAAGACAACGTGCTGGCGCGTTTCGCCCGGGCTGCCGAATTGCTCGACGCCGATGTGATCGTGCGGGTAAATTCCGACGCGCCTTTTCTCGACGCGGGGTTCATCGACCATCTGATCGGCGCGCTGCTGGAGCAGGATGGCGACTACGTTCTTCTGGAAGAAGGCGCTGAAACCGCGCATCAGGGGGTGGACCCTTTCACCCGCCGCGCGCTGGACAAACTGATGATGGACGCTGCTAACGATCCGGCTGCGCGCGAACATGTCACTGGCTATTTCAAGCTGCATCCCGATTTCGTCCGTATCGCGCGCGCGCCCGCTTATCCTGCGTTCGACAAGCCGGGCGCGCGCCTCACCATCGATACGCCGGACGATCTGGCTTTCGTAGAAACGGTGCATGAGCGGCTGGCGGCGAAGGCGGGTGAAGCCTCACTCTCCGATCTGTTGCTGCTGCTGGAGCGCGAGCCGGAGTTGCGCGCGATGAACGCGCATGTAAGGCAGAAGCCGATCTTCTCCCACATCGGTGGACTGGCCCTGATCCGCTGCGACGGCGGCGGCGGTTATGGCTATGGCCATGTCAAACGCATGGTGGCGTTGGCGAAGGCGCTGCGGGACCGCGAAGACATCGGCGCCATGTTTGCGGTAAACGGCACGGTTGATGCGCTGGAGCCTATAAAAAATGCGGGTTTCGAAGCCTGCCTCGTCGATCAGGCAGAGGACGCGGCGTTCCTGTCCAAGCTGATCGCGGTGCGTAGGCCAGAACTTCTGATCTGCGACATGCGCGAAGGGCCTAGCCAAAGGGAGCTGGAAGCCCTGGCGCGCGACGTATCCATTACCGCTGTCGTCGATGACGGATCAGCGCGCCGTCTTGCGGCCGATGTCGCTTATTATCCGCCGGTACCGCAGGCGGCGGTACTCGACTGGACAGGCTCTGATTGTGTGGCGCGCATCGGCTGGGAATGGGCGCTACTCGGTCTGACAAAAACAAGAACGAATGTGCGGCCGCGTGCGCCACGGCCCAGCCTGCTCATCACCATGGGCGGAAGCGATCCATTCGGGCTGACGCTGCGCACGGCGCGCGCGCTCGCGAACCTCGATCCAATATTTCGCGCACGTTTCGTGATCGGTCCGGGCATGGAGAACACTGCGCAAACCGCCAAGCGCATCGCCAGCCTGGCGCCACATTTCGAAACCATCGAGAACGCAGACGATCTTACCACCGAATTCGCTGCCAGTGATTTGGCGCTCACAGCCTTTGGGGTGACGGCATACGAACTGGCGGCCTATGGCGTTCCCGCGCTTTATCTCTGTCTCAACGAAGATCACGCCCTATCGGCATCGGCTTTCGAGCGCGCGGGCATGGGCGTATCTCTGGGCGTGCATGACAAGATCGAGGATTTCGATATCGCAAGTGCGGCATGGGCGCTGATTGGAGACAACGCCCGCCGCCGCGATATGCATGCGGCGGGTCTGATGACAATCGATGGCGGGGGCGCGGCGCGGATTGCTGCCGATCTTTCTGCTTCGCTGAAACAGCGCTGCAGCACTACACCTAGCCGAATTGCGAGTTGAGCGCTGCTAGCGCCTTTTTGAAACTGTCCGCCCAATCATCCACTGCGTCCGGCACAATGCAATGCGCCGCCGGCGCAAAGGGTTCGTGATCGCAACCGAAGCTCGTCCACCCTGCATCCCGCTGGAGTTTATAGGTCGTAATGCCTGTGCCCGCGGAGAGCCATGATACCGCCGTCGGTGCGCTGACCACCGCATCCAACGCCGACATCAGTCCGCAAGTACGATCCAGTTCCTGCTTCTGATCGATCCCGCCCGGTACAACAAGCGTCCTGCCGGAAAGCTCTCCGAGCGTTTCGATTTCATTTTCCGTCGCATCATATTGAACACAGACGGGTGTGCCGGGTATATCGCGAATGAAATTCGCCCATTGCGCCAGCGGCGCGAAATTGAGCGCGCGACCGGATGTGAGGTTGCCACTGCGCCAGCAGATGCCGACGAACGGGCCTTCCGCCGCCGACGACAGCGTGCGCTGCCAGTTGAGGACTTCGATCTCGTCGGCATCGAGGAATGCGTTGGGCCTTGGGAATTTTGCGATCTCATCGCGTAGATAAAGCGGCAAGGTTCCCATCTCCACGGAAATATCCGCGCCACCAACGGATTTAAGCCAGCCATACTGTGCCCTGACGGCGCCGCCGCGATTCTCCATCCGGCTGGCGTGAACCGTCACATCGTCGAAAGAACGCTCGAACAATGGTACGAGGCGCGGTTCGCATTCAAGAACGATGCTGCCGCCTTCCGCGCTCGCGCGCGCGGCAAGATCGCGGATCATGCTGGCGAACATCAGTTGATCGCCGACACCTTGCTCTGCCGTCACGAGCAGGCGTCTGCCGTTGAGCGAGTCGCCCTTCCATGCGGGCAGGCCATGATCGCATTGCGGCGCCTTTCCGGGAATGGCGAGACGCGCGGCGTAGTCTTGCCAGCCTTGTTTCAGATTGCCGGTCAGCAGATGCAAAATCGCGCGATTGAGCCTGGCTTGCGCATTGCCTGGCGCATGCTGAATCGCATGATCGTAAAGCGAAAAGGCGGCGGCGTGATCGCCTTTTTGCGCCAGCATATCCGCAAGATTGGCGAGGACGGTGGCTGAATTGGGCTTCAGATCGAGCGCCTTGCGATAATGCGCTTCTGCAGCATCGGCATCGCCCATTTCGCGAAGGGTTGAGCCGAGCGTCAGCCAAATCTCCGCACTTTCTGGATTGCGATCGAGCGCAGGCTCCAGCAGCGCGCGCGCGGAAGCCGGCTGACCATTGGCCCTTAAGAGATTAGCAAGGTTCGTTAACGCCTCGACACGCTCCGGCGCGATGGCAAGAACCTGGCGAAAAAAGATTTCGGCAGGCTTGGGCATGCCCAACGCCCTCGCGGTGTTGCCGAGAGCAAACAGCACATGCGGATCGGCGGGTGTAGCGGCCAGCGCCTGCTGATAGCAGTCGATCGCTTCGGCGTGACGGCCTTCCTTCGTGAAGCGAAGGCCCTGCTTGTAATGCGCATTGGTGCTCGCGGTCATGACCGTTTTTTGCACATGCCCCTTTAAGATGGCGTTAAGCACACCTGCCTCAGTTTAGCGCAGCCTTAACGGTTCGCGGCCGACTATTGCGGCTTGGCGACCGAGGGCCGTTGTGGCTATTGCAAGTTTCAATTCTTCCCTGCTGGTGAATTACTTCAATTCCCAGATCGCGAGCAGCACACTGCAGTCTGGCAGTGCATCCACGATGCTGTCCGCGACAGCCGCGAAGAAAGCTGCGAATAGCGCCACCGCAAAGGACGCGCCCCCTTGGGAAAACTTCAGCTCGCCTGCGCAGGAAACGCAGGATGCGAAGGTTCTCGGCATCACCAATTTCCTCGATACCAGCAACGTGCCGCTTTCCGCCGGCTCGACGGCGGACGCGAAAACGGAGCAGGACAATCAGAAGCTCTTTTCACTCTACACCGCTATCAACAATCTGGCTTATCTAGCCAAAATGTCCCAACGCAGCGGGATGACCCCCGGACAGATCGACGGTTTCAACACACGGCTTCAGACGGGATTGCAGCAGGTAGAGTCCTACATAGGATCGACCACTTTCAACAATTTCACCTTGCAGGCGGCTGCCACGAGTTCTTCGGTCACGAGTCAGGCCACGCTGCCGCTACCCGCTTTCTCTTACACCACGAAAACGCTGACCAACGATGCGAATATCAACAACCCGCTTTCCGGCGTGAGCAGCAGTCAGAGCTTCACGGTGGCGGTCCAAAAAGGCGGTGTCACCACGAATGTCGCGATCGATCTGTCGCAGGTGCAAGGTCCACTGACTCTGGGCAACATCATCATCTACGCAAACCAGCAATTGTCGGCGGATGGTTTCAAAACGCGGCTACAAAAAGCCGTGACGAATTCATCGACCGCGACTTCTTCAGGCGGCATCGCTACGACAAATAACTCCTATGGCTTGAGTGTGGATCCGGGCGCCGGCGAAACGGTGAGCTTCTCCGCGAGCAACACGCAACCATCGCTTTATCTGGTCGGCTCGACGGGCAACGCCACCGCTACGGCGTCCACATCCAAGGGCGCGGCCTCCGTCGCCGCCGCGGATCAGCAAAGCCGCATCATCAAGCTGACGGGATTGGACAGCTCACCTACGACCGCCTTCAACGTGAATGCGAACCCTACCACGGGCACTACGAGCGCACAGGCCAGCGCTGTTGATGCGAACGGCAACATCTATGTTCTTGGCAACGCCACCGGTAATTTTGGAAGCCAGCTCAACCAGGGCACACAGGACGTATATCTCACCAAATACGACTCTGCCGGCAATGTGCAATGGACGCAGATGGTGGGCGCCGCCGATAGCGCGTCGGGCTATGGTTTGGCGCTGGATCAGAGCGGCAATGCTTATGTGACAGGATCCACCACCTCCGATCTCACTACAACCGCCATCGCCAACGGCAACAACGACAGTTTCGTCGCCAAATACGATACGAACGGCACACCGGTCTGGACACAGCAAATTCAGACGCTGAATTCCAACCAGTCGAACGCAGTCACGGTCGATGCATCCGGCAATGTTTTCATTGGTGGCCAGGTGACCGGCGTGATCGGCACAGGCCAGACCAACGCGGGTAAGCAGGACGGTTACGTCGCCGAACTGAATTCCAAAGGCAAAATCGTCTACCAGCAGCAGATGGGAACGTCGGGCGTCGATCAGGTATCGGCGATGACGACAACCTCCGACGGCAGCCTTCTGGTGGCGAGCGTGCAGAACGGACATGCCGTCCTATCCAAATACGCCAACGGCGATGCGACAAGCCCGCCAACATGGACGCAGGATCTTGGCGATCTGCAAAACGGCGGAACGATCAGTTCCATCGCCGTGTCCGGCAATCAGATCTATCTTTCCGGCTCGTCCAACAACGCCAATCTGAATGGCGGCGGCACCGCGACCATCGTCACGCCAAGCTCCGGTGCGGGGGACGCCTATGTGATGGGCATCACCGATAGCGGAACATCGGCAACGGCCAACACCGTCAGCTATGTTGGCACCAGTGCGCAAGACAAGGCCGGTACACTGACGGTCGGTCCCGACGGCACGGTTTATCTTTCCGGCACCACGTCCGGCACCTTTGCCGGCCAGACCCGCAACACTGCGAACACCACCAACGCTTTCGTAGCCTCTCTTGCGCCGGGCGGTGCGGTGAACTGGGTGCGCCAATATGGGGGCATGGACGGCCAATCGACCGGTACTTCAGTCGCTATCGATCCTGGCGGCAGCAGCGTTCTGGACGCGCTCGGCCTTCCCAAAGGCACAATCAACCTCAACCAGTCGCTCGATCTGACCACCGCGACCACACTGCGCGCCGGCGACTCGTTTCAGATGAAGATCGCCACAGCGTCCTCCACCCGCACCGCCACGATTACCATCGATGCGGGCGAAACACTCAATTCGCTGACCAACAAGATCAACGCGGAGTTCGTCGGCGGCGGCAAAGCGACGGTGAATTACAGTGCCGGTTCCGAAGGACTGAAGATTGCGGTCAATCCGGGCGTCACCGCAACCTTGATTGCGGGGCCCGCGGAATTCGATGCGCTGGGCCGCCTCGGCATACCGCCGGGCGTCATCACGAGTCCTGCAAATGGCTCATCCTCTTCATCGTCTTCCACACCCGCACCATCTATTTCGGCGAACGGAACGGCAGCCTATGGCCTTGGCCTCTCCAAGAATTTGACGTTGACCGATAGCGCAAGCGCCGGAGCAGTGCGCGCGCAACTGCTGAACGTACTATCGTCGATCCGCAATATTTATCAAACAAGCAACGCGCCGCCGGCATCTGCAGCCGCCAAAGGCAATACATCATCGGGTCCGGCACCCGCCTATCTCACGTCGCAGCTCGCGAGCTATAATCTCGCGATGACAATGCTGTCTGGCAGCACATCGAGCACAACGGCATAAACCGCAGAGGCCGCGATGCCAAATGCGGCGCACAGCGGCCGCGATCATCTAATCGCTAATCTAGATGACGCTGTTGTAGACCATTGCGCCCGACGTTTGCGGGCGCGCGGCGGGAACGCGCGCATAGCTGCGCTGGGATGCCTGACGGCGCTCCACTTCCTTGGCGATCGCCTGGATCATGCCCTCGCTGGCGTTGCGAACCCGCATGACAAGGCGCTGATGACGCTTCAACAAGTCATTCATGGCCTTGGCAGATTGCATCAGTTTCTGGCGCTGCTCCGGAGAAGCCGCTTTGATCACCGCGGCGTTCACGCTGGCGCCCTCGCGCGTATAGGTGAGCATCAACTGCTGGAAGGAGTGTTCCATACTGTTCAGGTTTTTCACCGCCCCCGTCTCCAGCGCCTTGATATCCGCACCCAGCATGTCCGACAGACGGTCGGTCAGCAGGATAAGGCGGTCAATCTTGCTTTTCGCGGCATCGCTCATTGTGCGCGCGCCTCTTGATGAGCCAGCAACTGCTTGGTCATAGCTG
The DNA here is from genome assembly GCA_018242105.1 of Pseudomonadota bacterium. Taxonomy (GTDB): domain Bacteria; phylum Pseudomonadota; class Alphaproteobacteria; order Micropepsales; family Micropepsaceae; genus Rhizomicrobium. The sequence continues at coordinate 1,347 of JAFECP010000065.1, read as the reverse complement.
CGGAAAGACCGAAGCCACCGCGCGCTTCAATCTGCTTGCTGTATTGGTCGAGCAATACCGAGCGGAACATCGCTTCGCCCTGGCCGCCACCGAATGGCCCATCTGTCGAAATGCCCGAGAACATCGAGCCCATGAATTCGGAGATGAAGACACCTTCATATTCCTTGGCAGCCTTCTTGGCAGCGGCAATATTGGGGGCGCTGACGGGCGCTTTTGGCGCCGCCGATTGGGCGATTGCTATGCTGCTCTGGATTGTGACATCGGCGCTCATCCGATCACCTGAATGTCGGCCTGCAACGCACCCGCAGCCTTGATTGCCTGCAGGATAGAGATGATATCGCGCGGTCCCACACCCAGTGCGTTCAATCCATCGACCAGCTTCTGCAAGGACACACCCTGGTTCAGCACGGCCATCTTGTTTCCTTTGCCGTCATCGACCTGAATCTGCGTACGCGGAACGATCTGGGTGGTGCCGTTGGAGAACGGTCCTGGCTGACTGACCACCGGCGTTTCCGTCACACGGATCGTCAGGTTGCCCTGTGCAATGGCGACTGTGGAGATGCGCACATCCGAACCCATCACGATCACCCCCGACTGTTCGTCGATAATCACCCGCGCTGGCTCATCCGGATCGACTTTCAACTGCTCAACATCTGCAAGCAGGCCAACAACGCCGTGAGGATAGGCCGGGGGCACATCCAGCCGCACCGTGGCCGGATCGTTGGCCACCGCAATAGCGCCACCGAGATAGTGGTTCACCGCGTTGGCAATACGCATAGCCGTCGTCAGATCGGGATTGCGAAGTGACAGACGCAGCGAAGTCTCGCTGGCGAGTTTGAATCCGGTTTCGCGCTCTATGATCGCGCCATTGGCAATGCGGCCCGCCGTCGGCACTCCACGCGTCACGCTGGCGCCCTGGCCTTGCGCGGAGAACCCGCCAATGGCGACCGGGCCTTGGCCCAACGCATAGATGTTTCCGTCGGCGCCAAACAGCGGGGTGACAAGCAGCGTTCCGCCCTGAAGGCTTTTGGCATCGCCCAACGCGCTGACCGACACATCCATATGCGAGCCTTGCCCGCTGAATGCCGGCAAATTAGCCGTGACCATCACGGCAGCGGTGTTCTTGGTTTGCATTTGAGCGCCGCGCGTGTTTACGCCCATGCGTTCAAGCATCGTTTGGATAGAAAGCTGGGTAAATGGCGCGTTGCGAAGCGAGTCGCCCGTTCCGTTCAAGCCGACAACCAGGCCATAACCGACCAGCATGTTGTCACGCACGCCCTCGACATCGACCAAATCCTTCACGCGGCTGAACGCGTAAGCCTGCAAAGGCGCGAAAGCGATCACCGC
>JAFECP010000064.1:30749-39166 GCA_018242105.1 Pseudomonadota bacterium | reverse complement strand
TGCTGGGCCTGGACAGCGCCTATTGGTTCAAGATCATCGAAGCGGGCATCCTCTCGCTCACCGCCCTGCTGATCGGCCTGTTCGTCGTCCGTCCGCTGATCGGGCGCATGTTCGGGCCCCAGACAGCGGCAGCTTCAGCACCGGCCCTTTACGTGCAGCCGGTTGCCGGACAACTCGCCGCGCCCGCGGATGCACACGCGGCGGTGGCGGCCGGCGGAATCCAGGCCGCCCTGCCCGCGCCGGCCCAAAGCTCCATCGACATTTCGCGCATCGAAGGACAGGTGCGCGACTCCTCGATCAAGAAGGTCGGCGAAGTCGTCGGTTCGCATCCCGAGGAAGCGCTCGCGATCATCCGCACCTGGCTCCACGAACCCGCGTAGAGAAACATGACCCGCGCAAAGACCGCCGCCAAAGAAGATATCCGCCAGCTCAGCGGCGCCGAACGTTCGGCCATCGTGATGCTCGCGCTCGGCGAGGAGCATTCCGCCAAGCTATGGCAGATGATGGATGAGGACGAGGTCAAGGAGATCTCGCAGGTCATGTCGACCCTGGGATCGATCTCCGCTGCGCTGGTTGACAAACTGCTTGTCGATTTCGTGTCGCAGATGTCCGGCACCGGATCGTTGCTTGGTTCTTATGAGGCGACCGAGCGCCTCATTTCCCGCTTCATGCCCGAAGACAAAGTCGGGCAGATCATGGAGGAAATCCGCGGGCCGGCCGGCCGCACCATGTGGGACAAGCTCGCCAACGTGAACGAAACGGTTCTGGCGAACTATCTGAAGAACGAATATCCGCAGACCGTTTCGGTCGTTCTCTCCAAGATCAAGCCGGAACATGCCGCCCGCGTGCTGGGCGCGTTGCCGGAGGAATTCGCGCTGGAAGTCGTGCAGCGCATGCTGCGCATGGAAAGCGTGCAGAAGGACATTCTGGACAAGGTCGAGAAGACCCTGCGCGTCGAATTCATGTCCAACCTCGCCCGCACCGCCAAGCGCGACAGCCATGAGCACATGGCCGAGATCTTCAACAATTTCGACCGCCAGACGGAAAGCCGCTTCATCGTGGCGCTGGAAGAGCGTTCCAGAGACAGCGCCGAGCGCATCAAAGCCTTGATGTTCACCTTCGAGGATCTAGGCAAGCTCGACCCCGGCTCCATCCAGACGCTGCTGCGCCATGTCGAGAAGGACAAGCTCGGCCTTGCCCTCAAAGGCGCCACCGACACGCTGCGCGACACCTTCTTCTCCAACATGAGCGAGCGCGCCGGCAAGATCCTGCGCGAAGACATGGAAGCAATGGGGCCGGTCCGTCTCAAGGACGTCGATGAAGCGCAAATGCGCATGGTCAACGTCGCCAAAGACCTCGCCAACAAGGGTGAGATCATGATCGCGAACAAGGCCGGCGAAGACGAGCTGATCTACTGATGACCGCGACCAAATACACATTCGACACGGAGTTCCGCCCGGAAGGCGACCTGATCTCCAATGCCGCGCGCGCGCGGCAGAAGAAGGCTTATAGCCACGACGAGATCGACCAACTCTGCGCCCGCGCCCGCGAACAGGGCATGAAAGCGGGCCAGGTCCGCGCGCAGGAAGCCATCGCCGCCGGCGCACTCGACGTCGTGGCCGTTCTGAAGGACGTGCTTGCCCGTTCGTCGAAAGACGTCGAACAGGTGCGTGCCGACGCGGCCGGGATCGCGCTCCTGGCCGCCAAAAAGCTGGCGCGTGCGGCGCTTGCCACCCTGCCGCAAGCCGAAATCGAAACCGCGCTGCGCGAAGCCATGCATCAGGCGATCGGCGAACCACGCATCGTGCTGCGCACGGCGCAGGGCGTCGCCGACGCGATTTCCGCGCGGCTGAGCGAAATCGCCCATGACGAAGGCTTCGACGGCCGCGTTCAGGTGAGCGGCGATCCCACGCTGAAGGGCACCGATTGCCGCATCGAGTGGCGTGGCGGCGGCGCCGAACGCAGCGAAAGCGCCATCGAAGCCGCCTTGCAGGAACTCATCACGCGCCACTTCGCAGAAGCGGCGCACGAAAATACGACGGAGGAATAGATGACCGGCAACGACGACGTCGAACTGCCCGATCTCGCGCATGAGGACGCGGCGCCGAATGCGCCAGCTCTCCTGCAGGAAGAGGGGCCAAACGATGCGGACGTCAAGCGCACCGCCACGGATCTGGAAGCGGTGTTCGATGTGCCCGTCACCGTCTCCGCGGTGCTCGGCAAATCCGGCATGGAAGTCAGCCAGCTTCTGAAGCTCGGCAAGGGCACGATCGTGGAGCTGGACCGCAAGGTCGGCGAAGCCATCGACATCTATGTGAACAACCGCCTCGTCGCGCGCGGTGAAGTGGTGCTCGTGGAAGACCGCCTTGGCGTGACCATGACGGAAATCATCAAGGCCGGCCAATCGTAATTCGCTACTTAAGTCACCTGTGAAGGAATAAAGCCATGCGTCTTCTCATCGTCGGCTCGCTGCAAGGTCAGATCGGCACCGCCACCAAGATCGCGATGGACCGCGGCGCGAAAGTCACGCACGCGAACGACATCGAACAGGCCATGGCGTCCTTGCGCAGCGGCGTGGGCGCGGACCTCGTCTTCTGCGATGTCAGCTATGACATCGGGACGCTGGTGCGCCAGCTCGCGGCGGAACGCATCTGCACGCCGGTCGTCGCCTGCGGCATCGGCACCGACGCGCGCAAGGCGGTGGATTCGATCCGCGCCGGCGCCAAAGAATATCTGCCCCTGCCCGCCGATGCGGAGATGATCGCGGCCATCCTCGCCGCCGTCGCCGATGAATCGCATCAGCTCATCCATGAAGACGAAGCGATGACAGCGGTTCTGGCGCTGGCCGATCAGGTGGCGGGCAGCGAAGCCTCCATCCTCATCACCGGCGAAAGCGGCACGGGCAAGGAGGTGATGGCGCGTTATATCCATCGCAAATCCGCCCGCGCCGAGAAGCCTTTCATCTCCGTCAACTGCGCCGCGATCCCCGAGAACCTTCTGGAGTCCGAATTGTTCGGTCATGAGAAGGGCGCGTTCACCGGCGCTGTCGCCCGGCGAGTCGGCAAGTTCGAAGAAGCCAATGGCGGCACGCTGCTGCTGGACGAAATCAGCGAAATGGACGTGCGCCTGCAGGCCAAGCTGCTGCGCGCCATCCANNCGCGTCGGCGGCACCAAGCCGGTGAAGGTGGACATCCGCATCATCGCCACGTCGAACCGCGATCTTTCCGAAGCGGTGAAGCACGGCACCTTTCGCGAAGACCTTTTGTATCGTTTGAACGTGGTGAACCTGCGGCTGCCGGCCTTGCGCGAACGTCCGAAGGATATTCTCGCCCTCGCCCGCCATTTCGCGCACAAATATGCCGAGGCGAACGGCGTTCCGTTTCGCCCCATCGCCAGTGTCACCGAGCGCCTGCTGATCGGCCATAGCTGGCGCGGCAACGTGCGCGAACTGGAGAACACGATTCATCGCTCCGTGCTGCTGGCACAGGGTAATGAGATCGCGCCGGAAGCGATCCGCCTGCCGGACGGCACGCAAGTCGGCCCGCAGAACAATCTGCCCAATTCGGTGTCCGCCGCCGTTCAGGCCGCCAGCGCCGTCGCCACACGCGGCCTTGTCGGCCGCACGGTTGCGGATGTCGAGCGCGATCTGATCCTCGACACGCTGGATCACTGCCTGGGCAATCGCACGCACGCTGCGAATATCCTGGGCATCTCGATCCGCACGCTGCGCAACAAGCTGCGCGAATATTCCTCGTCCGGTCTGGCGATCCCGCAGCACGGCGAAGCCCGTCTGGCAGGCTGATAGTCACCCATGGCTGATATTTCGGGCACCGTTACAGCAGCGCCGTTCGGATTGAATCTCCAGACTGCGCAATCGCTTCTGAAACGAAGCGATCTGGGGCTGGCGATCGGCATCATGGCGATCCTCATCGTCCTGATCCTGCCGCTGCCGACCTGGCTGCTCGATGTCAGCCTCGCCTTCTCGCTGTCGCTGTCGATCCTGATCCTGATGACCTGCGTGTTCATCCGCAAGCCGCTGGAATTCAGCTCGTTTCCCGCCGTGCTGCTCATCACCACGATGCTGCGGCTCGCGCTAAACCTCGCTTCCACGCGCCTCATTCTCGAACATGGCGCCACAGGCACGGAAGCTGCGGGTTATGTGATTCAGGCGTTCGGCCATCTCATCATGGGCGGCAATTTCGTCATCGGCCTCATCGTGTTCGCGATCCTGGTGATCGTGAACTTCGTGGTCATCACCAAAGGTTCTGGCCGCATCGCGGAAGTCGCGGCGCGCTTCACCTTGNNGCCATGCCCGGCAAGCAGATGGCGGTGGACGCCGATCTCTCCGCCGGCCTCATCGACGAGGCCGAAGCGCGCCGCCGGCGCAAAGAGCTGGAAGGCGAATCCAATTTCTTCGGCGCCATGGACGGCGCTTCCAAATTCGTTCGCGGTGACGCCATCGCGGGCCTGATGATCGTTGCCATCAACATCATCGGCGGCATCGTCATCGCCGTCGTGCAAAAGGGCATGAGCTTCGGCGACGCGACGCAGACCTTCACGCTGCTCTCCGTCGGTGACGGACTGGTCAGCCAGATGCCTGCCCTGATCGTCTCCACGGCTGCCGGCCTGATGGTGTCGAAAGCCGGTGTCGAAGGCGCGACCGACCAGGCGCTAATGAACCAGCTCTCCTTCTATCCCCAGGCGCTTGGCATGGCCTCGGCCGTGATGGGCATCATCGGCCTTCTGCCCGGCATGCCGACCGTTGTGTTCGCCCTGCTCTCTGCCGCTATCGGCGCCACCGCGTGGTTTGCCTACAAGCGCAAGGAAGAAGTGCGCGTCGCGGAAGTGAAGCAGGAAGAGAAAGCCAAGGCCGAAGCTGCGCCGAAGGAAGAGCCGATCGCATCCGCGCTCGCGCTCGACCTGCTGCGCGTCGAGTTGGGTTATGGCCTCTTGCCGCTCATCAACGATGTGCAGGGCCACCGCATCACCGACCAGATCAAGGCGCTGCGCCGCCAGCTTGCGACGGAGATGGGCTTCGTCATGCCGAGCGTGCGCATTCTCGACAACATGCAACTGGGCGCGAACGAATATCGCATCAGCGTCAAGGAAGTGGCGTCGGGCTCGGGCGAACTTTTCCCCGGTTCGCTCCTCGTCATGGATCCGAAGGGCGCGCCGGTCGATCTGCCGGGCACGCACACCACCGAGCCGGCCTTCGGCCTGCCCGCAACATGGGTGTCGGTCAATCTGCGCGAGGAAGCCAATTTCCGCGGCTTCACCGTGGTCGATCCGGGCACAGTCCTGACCACGCATCTGACCGAAGTCCTGAAGTCGCATATGAGCGAGCTTCTCTCCTATGCGGAGACCAAGAAGCTGCTCGACGAATTGCCGGCCGACCACAAGAAGCTGGTGGACGAACTCATGCCGTCGCAGATCTCCGTCACCGGCGTGCAGCGCGTGTTGCAGACATTGCTCGGCGAGCGCGTCTCGATCCGCGACCTGCCCGCGATCCTCGAAGGCATCGCCGAAGCCGTCGGCCATACCAAGAACCCGCTCTATATCACCGAGCATGTGCGGGCCCGCCTCGCGCGCCAGCTTTGCCACGCCAATACGGCGCCGGGCGGATATCTGCCGCTCATCGCGCTCTCGCCCGCCTGGGAGCAGGCTTTCGCGGAAAGCATCATCGGTCAGGGCGAGGACAAACAGCTTGCGATGGCGCCGAGCCAGTTGCAGCAATTCATCCAGGCCGTGCGCGCCCGCTTCGACGAAGTCGGCCAGAGCGGCGAAGTGCCGGTTCTGCTCACCAGCCCGATGGTGCGCCCGTTCGTGCGTTCGATCGTCGAACGCTTCCGCCCGCAAACCGTTGTCATGTCGCAGAACGAAATCCACGCTTCCGTGCGTCTGAGAACGCTGGGGCAGGTGTGAGATGAAACTGCGCACCTTCCTTGCCCGCGACATGCGCGAAGCGCTCGCCAATGTGCGCAGCGAGATGGGCGACGATGCCGTCATCGTCGCCAGCGAAAAGGCGAAGGGCGGCGGCATCATGGTGCGTGCCGCGATCGACGAACCGGACGCCATCGAACGCGCGCTGACGCCCGACGAACCCGTCACCGAACTCGAAAAGGCCATCGAAGCGCCGGCCAGCCTGGAAGACAATTTCCGCGGCGATCTGATGAAACGTCTGCGCGGCGCGCCGCAGTCGCGCAAGCAAAGCATCTCGCCGTTCAGCCGCGCCGAACTTCTCACTGTGCTGCGCGGTCATCGCCTGCCGGACTCATTGGCGCATGATTTCGCCAAGACCGCCGAGAACAGCGGCTTGAAGGATATGACGCTGGCGCTCGCCTCCGCCCTGGATCGCCGGATGCGGACGCAGCCGCTCGACATTCCCAAGACCGCCGCGTTGCTGCTCGTCGGCCCCAATGGCGCGGGCAAAACCGCCATCGCCGCCAAGATCGCTGCGCATGCCCGCCTCTCGCATCGTCACGTTCTTCTTGTCGCGACGGATGTGGAAGGCGCCGGCGCCCTCGCGCGCCTCGAAGCTTTCGCCGGCCATCTGCGCCTGAAGGTCGAGATCGCCGAGACGGCGGAAGCCTTGACCAAGATCGCCGCGCAATGCCGCGAGGACAACGCGCTCGCCATCATCGACACCGCCGGTTTCGATCCGCGCAATCCCAAGGCCCGCACCGCCTTCTCGGCGCTCGCGATGATCGACGGCGTGGAAGCCCTGGGCGTCGTCTCCGCTTGCGGCGATGCCGAAGAAACCGCGGAGATCGCATCCGCTTTGCAGTTGCTGGGCGCGCAGCGCCTGATCGTCACGCAGCTCGACATGGCGCGCCGTTTCGGCGCACTGGCCGCTGCTGTGTGCGGCGGACTCGGCCTTGCCCATATCGCCCGCTCGCCTTTCGTGGCGGGAGGGCTCGAAACACTGACACCGCTTTCGCTTGCGCGCACGCTTCTGGAAGGCGCGGCGCGCGATGCCGACCAGGGAAGCACACAATGAACACGCCCTACATCACGGCCATCGGCTCGGGAAAAGGCGGCACGGGCAAAACGCTGATTGCCGTCTCCCTCGCCCACGCCCTCGCTCATGAAGACGAGCGCGTTCTGCTGTGCGACGCCGATCTGGGCCTTTCCAATGCCGCCGTGCATCTGGGTCTGGACGATGGCGGCAACCTGCCCTGCGTCATGCGCGGCGAATGCACCGTGGCCGACGCCATCGTTCCGGTTCTGGGCGGCGCCGGCAAGCGCGGCGGTTTCGATCTTCTCTCCGCTCCCGCCGGCTCGGGCGCCCTCGCGAATTCCAGCAAGGAAGATGCGCGCCGTCTGCTGATCGCGCTCAGTGCCGCGGATCGTTACGACCGCATCCTTCTGGATCTGGGCGCCGGCGTGGACGACACAACGATGCTGTTCGCCGCAGCCGCGGACGAAACGGTTCTGGTGATGACACCCGACCCCGCCGCGCTCACCGATGCTTATGCGTTCGCCAAGCTCATGCACCGCGCCGACAATTCGCGCCTGCCGCTGGTCGTCGTGAACATCGCGACGAACGAAATCGAAGCCCAGAAAAGTTTCGACGCCCTGGCCGCCACCGCGCGCGCCTTCCTGAAATGCGAGCCGTCCTATCTTGGCGGCATTCCGCGCGACGCCAAGGCCAACGATGCCGTGCGCCGCCAATGTCATCTCCTGACGCTGTATCCGCAGGCGCCGGCCTCACGCGCCATCGAGGCGGTGGCCCGCGCCCTTCACAGCCGCGGCCCGCAAAAACCGCAACCGATGTTGCGCGCGAGTATGCGTTAACCACACTTCTCCAGACCTTCCGCGCACGAGGAACTACCGCCGGTTGCATGCGGGAAGTTCCCGTTTGCCGCGCCTTCGTGTACCATCCTGGGACAGGAGCGATTGCCGCCTTGGGCAGAGGCGCGCGCTTCAACGTGTTTGGGAGTTCAAGGGGGACCCATGTTCGCGCTTATGGATATCTGGCATACGATTTTGAATATCGTGCATTCGGCTGACACCATTCAGCTTGTTCTGATGGCTGTCGTGGCAATCGGCGCGGGCTTCATGATGATGGAATTGGGCGCGCTCGTGCAGACCACGCTCGTCGCGCTCATCGCTTATGCGGTGCTCACGTTCATCCGCGCCGTGGCGTTACAGCACGCCGATGCAAGCGCGTTGCTGACCGCGGACTGGAAAGCCTTCGAAGCGATGACGTCGCTGGTGCTGCTCTCCTACGCCATCCTGTTCGGCGTCGTGATTGGCGTCGTCAGCACGGTGCGCGGCCTGGTTCTGGGCTAGTTCACAGCGGATTTCAGCCTTCCGGTTGAGGAAAATGCGCGGAACCACAGGGTTCCGCGCATGACCGTTCGGATTATCTGGCCGCTATCGCGCCGCGCCGTCTTGGGCGCGGTGTCCATCCATTA
>JAFECP010000064.1:0-30676 GCA_018242105.1 Pseudomonadota bacterium | reverse complement strand
ATCGCCATGTTGCGCGCAAAGATGTCGTAGTCGGCCGCGCGCGCGGCAGCGTCGCGGATGTGCCAATAATCGTGCATCAGCACCGACGCGCAGACCGTGAAGGCGAAGAGCATGAGCGCGCCGGCCCGGGCGTAAAATCCGAAAATCAGCGAAATCCCGCCGACGATCATCAGCAAGATTGCGCCGAACAGCAGCAGCGCGGGCATCGGCAGGTCTTTGAGGGCCATCAAGGTGATGGTCGCGTGCCATTGCGCGCCATAGGTGAAAGACGAGGTGAGGAAGAACCAGGCCAGCACCAGACGGCCCACCAAAGGCGAGATCAATTCAGAAAAGGACATCGGCACGCCCCCGCGAAGCAACGCGCGGAATCTACCGGAGAACTGTCCCATAACGAAACAGGAGCCTCGCGGCCCCTGCGTCGCACTCTGGAGGAACGGTTCAGGTCAGGCGCCGCGCATCGCGTGTTTGCGCAGATGGCGCACAATGGCCATTTCATCCATCCGCGACTGGCTGCGGCGCGCCTCGACCTCGGCCGCGCGCTTGACCTGCTGATCGACGGCCAGCTCGAGGCTCTTCAGATCTTGAAAGGCGGCGTTGAGTTCGTCCTGGCATTGCGCCCGTTCGCGTTCGATTTCCTTGAGTGTGGCGCGCAGATTCTCACGGCGGCTTTCGATGGATTTGAGGAAAGAGGGGAACGCCAGGCGGCCGATGTCGGAATCGTTGGCGCGCTGCTTCTCGCGCGCGACGTTGTCTTCCAGATCGGTCAGCTTGCGCTCCAGATCGCTTTTCATCCCGTCAAGCGTGCCCATGCGGCGCTTCAGATCGTCGACCCGGAAGCGTTTCAGGCGCATCAGTGAATCGGTGCGTTTCATGTCGCGTTACCTTTCCCCATTCCGCCACCGACGATCGCGTCGAGGGCGGCATACCCATCTGCCAGTGTCGAGCACTCGTCCTTCTTCTGAGACAGGAAGGCTTCGAGCGCCGGTTGAAGTCTGATCGCGTTGTCCACTTCCGCGCTTGTGCCGGGCTTGTAGGCGCCCAGGCGCACAAGTTCCGCCATGTCCTCGAACGTCGCCATTGGCGCGCGCGCGCGCATCACGATCGCCTGCTCTTCTTCACTATTGCAGGAGGGCATGACGCGCGAAACCGATTTCAAAATATTGATCGCTGGATATCTTCCGCGTTCCGCAATGGCACGCTCCAGAACGATATGACCGTCGAGAATGCCGCGCACGGCGTCCGCCACCGGCTCGTTGTGATCGTCGCCTTCGACCAGAACCGTGAACAGGCCGGTGATGGAACCGGTGTTTCCCATCGGGCCGGGACCGGCGCGCTCCAGCAATCGCGGCAATTCCGCGAACACCGTCGGCGTATAACCTTTACTGGCGGGCGGCTCTCCGGCGGAGAGGCCGACTTCACGTTGTGCCATAGCGAAACGGGTCACCGAGTCCATCAAGAGCAGCACATGCAAGCCTTGGTCCCGAAGTTGTTCCGCAATGGCCATGGCGGTAAACGCCGACTGGCGGCGGACCAGCGCCGGTTCATCCGATGTGGCGGCGACGACGATGCTGCGCGCAAGGCCTTCCTCGCCCAGGTCGTCTTCGATGAATTCCTTAAGCTCGCGGCCGCGTTCGCCGACGAGACCGATGACGATCGCGTCCGCATCGGTGTTGCGCGCAAGCATGGCCATCAGCGTGGATTTGCCGACGCCCGAGCCTGCGAAGATGCCCATGCGCTGGCCCTTGCAGCAGGTCGCGAAAGCGTTGAGCGCGCGAACGCCCAGATCCAGCTTGCCGCCGACACGCGCACGCGTATGGGCGGAAGGCGGCGAGGCGCGCAGCGGATAACCGATATTGCCTTTGGGCAGCGGGCCTTTGCCGTCCGTCGGCTTGCCGAACGCATCGACCACGCGGCCAAGCCAGGCACGGCTGGGGAAAATCTGCGCCGGCGCATCGAAAAAATCCGCCCGCGCGCCCAGGCTGACACCTTCCAGCGCCCCCAGCGGCATGATGAGGGCGCGGCCATCGCGAAAGCCGACCACCTCGCAGGGGATTTTCTTGCCATTCGAGGCACTTAGATACACCTGCCCGCCCAGGCTGATGGCGCCTGCCGCGCCCGTCACCTCGACCAGCAGACCCTCGATCCGGCTGACCTTCCCGAAGCGGGTAAGTGCCGGAACGGCCTCGATTTCTTTCAAAAGCGCGTGCATCGAATCCTTGCCGCCCGATGAAACATCCGGGCCTCCTGCTGACATCTTGCGGGAAAGGATTTAAGTCGCGGTAAACTTAACAAATCGAATCAAGGGGATGGCCGCCCCATGGTGAAAATCGGTTAGGCCGCCTTGGTGGGAAATGAATCAAAGGAGATGGTTAAAGTGGTTGTTAACCAATTCCGCTTACCTTCTCGCGATCCGTTAACCACGGCAGACCCTCAGGGGGGCAATTAGATGCGCGTATTATTGATCGAAGACGATAGCGCCATGGCGCGCAGCATCGAGTTGATGCTGCGGAGCGAAGGCTTCAACGTCTACACGACGGACCTCGGCGAAGAGGGCATCGATCTCGGCAAGCTCTACGATTACGACATTATCGTACTCGACCTGCAATTGCCGGACATGAGCGGCTTCGAAGTTTTGAAGAGCCTGCGCCTCGCGAAAGTGCAGACGCCCGTCCTTATTCTCTCGGGCAACGCCATCGTGGAAGCGAAGGTCAAGGCGCTGGGCTTCGGCGCCGACGATTACATGACCAAGCCGTTCCACAAGGACGAGCTGGTCGCGCGCATCGCCGCCGTGGTGCGCCGCTCCAAGGGACACAGCCAGTCGGTCATCACGACGGGCAAGCTCACCGTCAATCTGGATGCGAAGACCGTCGAAGTGGACGGCAGCCGCGTTCACCTGACGGGCAAGGAATACCAGATGCTGGAGCTGCTCTCGCTNNGCCGGAACTGAAGATCATCGACGTCTTCATCTGCAAGCTGCGCAAAAAGCTGGCCGCCGCCACGAATGGCGACAACTACATCGAGACCGTTTGGGGCCGCGGCTATGTGCTGCGCGACCCGGAAGGCGACGAGATCGTCGCGGCCTGATAACCTGTCATGGCCGGGCAGCGAGCGTAGCGAAGCGCGACCCGGCCAACCATCGAATTGAAAAGGGGCGCCGCCACCGGCGCCCTTTTTGTTCATTTGGCTTTGGAGGTGTTGAGGGCCACAGCGGCGCGAATAAGCGCCGTCAGGGCTTTTTCGTCGATCTTGTCGCCTTCGCGAAAATCGATGGCGCGCCGGACATTGCCCTCCAGGCTCGAATTGAAGAGGCCTGCCGGGTCCTTCAACGAAGCACCTTTGGCGAAGGTCATCTTCACGACGCTTTTGTGCGTTTCTCCGGTCGAGACGATTCCGCCGTGCTCCCACACCGGCACGCCGCGCCATTTCCATGTCTCGACAACTCCGGGATCGGCCTGCCGGACGATGCCGCGAATGCGCGCGAGCATTTCGCCCCGCCAATCGCCGAGTTCCCGGATCCTGGCATCGATCAGCTTCGAAGCGGAGACATCCTTCGCGCTCGCCGTCTTCACGGCGGATTTCTTCGTGATCTTCTTCTTCGCCGTTATCTTTTTCATGCCGGCTGCCCTGCGCGGCGCGGCTTGGCGGCATAGGGAAGGAAGAACATGTAAAGACCCGTGAGCATGAGCAGGAAAAGCGGCGGCAGCGGCGAATAAGTCACCCACATCGGCGGTTCGCCGAACATCCTGACGGCGAAGTTCGCAATGACCGTCAGGGTGAAGAGGATGGATGTCCACCGGTGAAACTGCCTGATAAACATATTCATGAAAGCCCTCCTTCTGGCAAAAGCCGGGGCGCGCTCAGCGCGCACCCTTTCGATTTTCGATCAGCTTCCACCCGTTGCCTGCCGGATCGCGGAAACTGGCATCCACGCTGCCGTAACGCTCTGTGGGCTCCTGGGTAAATTCCACGCCGCGCGCGTGCATCTGTTTGTGCGCTGCACGGCAATCGTCGACAACAAGCACCAGCGGCGGCATCGCGCCTTTCGCCACCATTTCGCGCAATGCCTGCGCGGTCGCCGCGTCATGCATCGGCGCCTGCGGAACGAACAGGCCGAGTTGAAAGCTGGGCTGATCGGGATGCTGAACCGTGAGCCAGCGATAGCCGCCGTTCTTCACATCGGTGTGGACGCGAAATCCGAGCTTATCGACGTAGAATTTGAGGGCTTCATCTTGGTCGCGCACATAAAGTCCGGCGACACCTACTCCGCAGCTCATGAAATCTCCTTTTCTTCGAGCCCGGTCACGCTAGCCTCTTCGTCTTGGCGCCGCTTCTCCGAAACTGCTTTTTTGAGATCGGGCCGGTTGGCGGCGCTGACGAAACACGCCGGCACCACGTCCAGCAGAGACGGCGCGGCCTTCTCCCGCGCGCGGCGCTCGCCGGGATTCTCGCCGGTGACGTCGCGAAACACGCGTCCGAACGTGCCCAGGCTGTTCCATCCCGTCAGGAAGGCGATCTCGGTGACGGAAATATCGGTGTCGCGAAGCTGCGCCGCGGCACGCTCCAGCCTGAGCGTCAGCAAATAGCGATGGGGAGGAAGGCCAAAGGCTTTCTTGAAGGATCGAGCGAAATGGGCCTGCGAGATTCCGCTCACGCGCGCCAGCCTTGCGACGGGCCAATCCTCGTGGGAGGCGGCGTCCATGCTGTCCTTCGCGCGCAAAAGACGGCGCAGCAGCGCCGGGTCCTGGCTCATGCGGGAAAGTCTAACCCGCCAGCGCCATGCTTTGCGAGAACTGAAGATCGGCCAGCCGCTTGTAGAGGCCCCCGCCGGCGACGAGTTCGGCATGGCTGCCCTCGCCCACGATGCGCCCGTGCTCCATCACCACAATGCGCTTGAGCTTCTGGATCGTGGAAAGGCGATGCGCGATGACGATCGTCGTGCGTCCCGCCATCAGATTGGCGAGCCCTTGCTGCACCAGTCTTTCGTTCTCCGAATCCAGCGCGCTCGTCGCTTCGTCCAGCAAGAGCAACGGCGCATCGCGCAGGATGGCGCGGGCGATAGCCAGGCGCTGACGCTGGCCACCCGATAGTGTGACGCCCCGCTCTCCCACCGCCGTCTCATAGCCTTTCGGCAGCCTGTCGATGAACTCCGCCGCGGCGGCGGCATCCGCGGCAGCGCGCACCTCCGCATCGCTCGCTTCGGGGCGGCCATAACGAATGTTGTCGGCGACGGTGCCGGAGAAGACGACGCTGTCCTGCGCCACCATCGCGACATGCTTGCGCAACTCCGTGGGATCGAGCGACGACAGATCGACGCCATCGAATGTGATGGCGCCCGATTGCGGCGCGAAGAAGCGCAGCAGCAACTGGAAGACGGTCGATTTGCCCGCGCCGCTCGGGCCCACCAGCGCGACGGCTTCGCCCGGCTGAACCGACAGCGAAAAGCCGTTGAGCGCCGCCGTATCGGGCCGCGTGGGATAATGGAACACCACATCGCGGAGCTGCACAGCGCCGCGCGCGGGGTGCAACAAGGACACCGGATTGGCCGGCGTGGTGATCGCCGGTTCCGCATGGAGCAGTTCCATCAACCGTTCCGAAGCACCCGCCGCGCGTTGCAGATCGCCCCATGTTTCGCTGAGTGCGCCAACACCGCCGCCAACGAGAATGGCGTAGATCACGAATTGCACCAACTGGCCGCCCGTCATGCGATGCGCGATGATGTCCTGTGCGCCGACCCAGCCAACGCCCGCCACACTGGAGAACGCAGCGAAGATAATGACCGCCGTCATCACCGCGCGGGCGCGGGTGCGGAGAATTGCAATGTCAAACGATCCTTCTACCGCGCGGCCATAGGCTTTGCGCTCTTGCGCTTCATGCGTGAACGCCTGCACCGTCTGCACGGCGTTGAGCGTCTCGCTGGCATGCGCGCTTGTGTCGGCGAGGCGATCCTGGCTCTTGCGGCTCAAGGCGCGCACCCAGCGGCCGAACAGAATCAGCGGGATCATCACCAGCACAACAGCCGCGACAACCAGCGACGCCAGCTTGAGGCTGCTCACGAACATCATGATCAGCCCGCCGGCAAGCGTGACGGAGGTGCGCATCGCAACGGACACCGAAGATCCGACAACCGTCTGGATCAGCGTGGTGTCGGCCGTCAGCCGGGACAAAACTTCCCCGGTTCGCGTGACTTCAAAAAACGAGGGCGTCAGTCCCAGCACATTGTCGAACACGGCTTTGCGGATATCGGCGACGACGCGCTCGCCGATCCATGTCACAAAATAAAATCGTGTCGCGCCGGAAACGCCCAGCACCGCCGCGACGGCGATGAAGGCCAGAAAATACTGGCTGATGCGCGCGGCCTGCGCGGCATCGAAGCCATGATCGATGAGGCCGCGTCCCGCCAGCGGCAGAACCAGCGTCGCGGTGGATGAAACGGTCAGCGCAATCAGCGCCAGAAAGACGCGAAACCGGTAAGGCCTCAAAAAAGGAAGGATGCGGCGCAGGGGGCGGAGCGACCGGCTCTTGGCGCGCCCCTGGGCCAGATATTGCACTTGCTCGCTGTATTCCTGGCCCGATTGCGACATGGTTCGGTATCTGGGGTTCCGGTCCCCTATAGACCACCCCTCTTGGGGGAAGAACTAGGCCTATCGCCGCTGGCAAAGCCGGGTTTCGCCGATCTTGCCAGCCCCCGCCCCTTCTTCTATAAGCCCCGGCTTCCAGACGGGTTTTGAAGGTTTTTGGCCATGAAAAAGGGCATCCACCCCAACTATCATTTCGTGAACGTCGTGCTGAACGATGGCACGACCTACAAGACCCGCACGACCTGGGGCGAGCCGGACCAGAAGCTTCAGCTCGACATCGACCCGACCACGCACCCGGCCTGGACCGGTGGCCAGCAGCAGCTCATGGACCGCGGCGGCCGTCTGACGCGCTTCAACAAGCGCTTCGGCGATTACGTCAAGAAATAAGCCGCAGCGGACGCTGCCAAACGCCTGCGCGTCATGCCTATCGGGCTTCTCTAATTTGCGTTGCCAAACGCCTGTTCGAGGCGGCTGATCTGCATCTGCACGCCGGCGCCGGCCGCGCCGCCGCGAAACAGCACGTCGTCGAGCCGCGCGATGCGGCGGTAGAGATTGTCGCTGCGCTCCAGCAGATCCTGAAGCGTTTTGGGCAGAAGGTCGGTGCCGTCTTCGCGGCCGCCGAGGCAAATCTCCTTGGAGCCGAGGCGATAGCGATCGCCGGCGGCCAATTCCGCATCCATCTCGCCTTCGTGCACGGCGCGCTGCACCAGAAGCCAGCTTGCCGCCTGCATCAGCCGTGTGGTGACACGCATGCTTTCGCCGGCATAAAGAAGCGCGGCCTTGCGCGGCAGATCCTTGGATTCCTCGCGCCCCTTGCCATCCAGATAACGCGCGGTTTCCTCGACCAGCGACATGCCTTCGTCGAAGGTCTTTTCGAAAAGCGCCGAGCCGGTGAAGCTTTGCGGGGTAACGCCGCCGATATTTTCTTCGTCTTGATCGGTAAGCGACATTCGCACCCGTCCCCTCTTTATCGGCGAAAACTATCAAGCCCGCCGTTCAAGGCAAGCAACCTTCGGTGCTTGTCTCATATAAGCGAACGGGCGGTGGCATTCGCGCAACGCTTATGCGCGAACGCCATGTGCAAGTGCACATCTTTGGCGATTAACGGTTAGCGAATGCGTTACGCGTGGGAAGATGAATAACGCTATGGCCGTCCGTAACGCTAATTTTTTCGAAAGAACGCATCGGCGGCGGATTTCGTCGATTGCCTTGCTTTAATCGCCTCGCGCGAACGCACGATTTCTTCTTCCAGCGCCGCGATGCGTGCAACCAGTTCATGTTCGGACATGGTTGAGAGATCCTGCCCTAGGACGATTTCGGGCATTTTCTTACGCGGCAGAAGTTCCTCAGGATCGATTGGCATGTTTCGCATCCGCACACGGCCTTGCTAGTCTCAGCCCTGAAAAACATCCACGCAAGACTTGGAAAAAGCGATGAAGGCCATTGTCATTGAGAATCCGGGGAAGGAATACCGCCTGGTCTTGGCAGACATTCCCACGCCGCAGCCCCAAAGCGGCGAGGTTCTCATAAAGGTTAGCGCCGCCGGTCTTAATCACGCCGACATGTCACAAGGCGAGGGCCGCTATCCGCCGCCGCCCGGCGCACCCGATACGCTGGGCATGGAAGTCTCCGGCGTGATTGCCGGACTTGGCGCGGGCGTGATGGGTTTCAAAACGGGCGATGCGGTTTGCGCGCTTATTCCCGGCGGCGGCTACGCGGAATATGCCGTGGCGCCGGCGAAATCCGTGCTGCCCGTGCCCAAAGGCGTGAGTGTGACCGATGCGGCCGCGCTGCCGGAAGTGCATTTCACCGTGTGGACCAATCTGATGGATGCGGCGCGGCTGAAGCCAGGCGAAACGGTGCTCATTCACGGCGGCGCCAGCGGCATCGGCACCGCGGCCATTCAGCTTTGCGTCGCGCGCGGCCACAAGACCTTCTCCACAGCCGCCAATAAAGAGAAATGCGATGTCATCGCAAAGCTGGGCGGCTGCCCGATCAACTACAAGGAACAGGATTTTGTCGAGGCCGTGAAGAAAGAGACCGGCGGCAAGGGCGTCGATGTCATCCTCGACATGGTCGGCGGCGACTACATCCAGCGCAACATGAGCGCCGCGGCGATCTGGGGCCGCATCGTGAATATCGCCTATATGAGCGGCATGCAGGCGAACGTGAATTTCGCGCCGATGCTGATGAAGCGCTTATCTTTGCTTGCGACAACATTGCGTGCGCGCTCCAACGAGGAAAAAGGCGCGATCCGCGATGCGGTGCTAAAAGAGGTCTGGCCGCTGATCGAAGCTGGCACGATCCGGCCGATCGTCGATTCCACCTTTCCGCTCGCCGGCGCGCAGAAGGCGCATGAGAAGATGCGAAGCAGCGGCCATATCGGAAAAATCCTTCTGACGATGTGAGGGCACCATGGATCTTTCGCAAATCCCCGCCGGAAAACATCCGCCGCATGACATCAATGTGGTGATCGAAATCCCCGCGGGCGGCTTGCCGGTGAAATATGAGATGGACAAGGCCTCCGGCGCGCTGTTCGTCGATCGCTTCCTGCACACCGCCATGTTCTATCCGGGCAATTACGGCTTCGTGCCGCATACGCTGTCGGAAGACGGCGATCCGGTGGACGTGCTGGTGATTTCGGCGGTGCCGGTCATTCCCGGCGCGGTGGTGCGCTGCCGCCCGGTGGGCGCGCTGGTCATGCAGGATCAGGCGGGACCGGACGAAAAGATCGTCGCCGTGCCGGTGGACGATCTGCATCCCTATCACACCGGCGTACGCTCCTATCGCGACCTGCCGGTGATCCTGCGCCAGCAGATCGAGCACTTCTTCCAGCATTACAAGGATCTGGAGCCCGCCAAATGGACCCGCATCGGCGAGTGGATCGACGCCGAAGGGGCGGCAAAGCTGATTTCGGACGGCATCGCGCGGGCGGCAAAATAGGCGGAATCCGGCCTTTTCGTTTCTCCCAATTTTTCCTTTCAAAAACGGGGCATCCCCGCTAAAACACCGGCCTTCCTCGAAAACTGGAACAATCGAGCGAAGGGACGGACCCGGAAGGGCCGCCCGGGAAAGGAAAGAATTTTGCCATGGCCGCCGAACCGCAAAAGCCGCTGATGCCCAAAGCTACCGCCGTCTGGCTGGTGGACAACACTTCGCTCACCTTCGAGCAGATCGCCGATTTCTGCGGCCTGCATCCGCTCGAAGTGAAAGGCATCGCGGATGAAGACGTGGCCAAGGGCATCAAGGGCCAGGACCCGGTGGCGTCGGGCCAGCTCACCCGCGAGCAGATCGAAGACGCCGAGAAGAATCCGAAGATGCGCCTGAAAATGGCGATCTCGAAATACAAGATGCCGCCGGTGAAGGTGAAGAAGGTGCCGCGCTATACGCCGGTCTCCAAGCGCCAGGACAAGCCGGACGCCGTTTACTGGATCATCCGCAACCATCCGGAATTCGCCGATGCCGACATCGTCAAGCTGATCGGCACGACCAAGGCGACGATCACCAAGATCCGCGAGCGCTCGCACTGGAACGCGACGAACATCAAGGCCGTCGATCCGGTGACCCTGGGCCTGTGCTCGCAGCTTGAGCTGGACCTCGCCGTCACGCGCGTCAATGCCAAGCGCGAACGCGCCGCCAAGCGCGCCGCGCGCAAAGGCGCAACGCTGAAGCCGCTTTCCGAAACCACGGGCGCGGCGCCGGCCGCCGAAGAGCCCGCGAATCCGGATGAAGGCGCCCCCGCCGACGATAGCTACAACCTCTCCAGCGAGCTGGAGCAGGATTAAGCGCGCTCCATCCAATCATCGTCATGGCCGGGCTTGTCCCGGCCACCCATTTTCCAGAAGCATCGCAAGTACCTTCCCGTCTCTGGAAAATGGATGGCCGCCACGAGGGCGGCCATGACGGAAAATAAGTTACCGGCAATTTTCTAAGCGCGAGGATCGAGTTCGACCACGCCGGGCGAAGCCGCCTGCAACGGCATCGGCTCGAAAGGCTCGCGCAGCGCATCGGGCGCGGTTTCCTTCATGCGAAGGCGCGCGAGGGTGAAGCCAAACATCGCGAGATGGAAAAAAGCCGTATAGAGGAACAGCGATGCCGTTCCGAACCGCGTCGTCACCAAGGCGCCAAGCACCGGGCCGAAGGCGGACGCGATCGCATTGATGAGCAGCAGCGTCGCCGATGCCTCGACGAAGCTTTCACGCGGCAGGCGGTCGTTGGTGTGCGCGACCGAGAGGCCGTAGAGCGGCAGGCTCAACATCCCGAAAAGGCCGATCAGGATCAGCGTCAACGCCGGGCTCTGCCCGCCAAGGAAATAGAGACAGATGCCCGCCGCCGCCGCCGCGAGCGTCACACCCGCGATCACATAGCGCCGGTCGATGCGGTCCGACAGACGCCCCACCGGCATCTGGCTGAGCGCGCCGCCCAAGGTGAACGCCACCATGAAACCCGCGAGTAGCCCGCGCGTCATGCCGTGGTCCTGCGCATAGACCGGCGCGAACACCCACACCGCGGCATTGGCGAATCCCACCACGATGCAGCCTGCAACGCCGACGGGCGATACACGGAAGATCCTGAGCGGATTGAGCCTCGGCACTTTCGATGCCACAGGCTGCGGCGTGCGCGTCAGGCCAACGGGGATGGGGCACAACGCGTAGAAGATCGCCGCCAGCGAGAAAAGCGAGAAGCTGGACGGCCGCCCCGCGACGAACAGCCATTGACCGATCATCAAGCCCAGATAGTTCACCACCATATAGGAAGCGAAAATGCGGCCGCGCGTTTCGTTCGTGGCGCGATCGTTAAGCCAGCTCTCCATCGTCATGTAGAGCATCGCGGCGGCGAAACCGAACAGCCCGCGCGTCAATATCCACGCGACCACGCTGACCTGCAGCGCCTGCAACAATGTGGCGGTGGTCGCCAGGCCGGCCGCGACCGCGAAGGTGCGGCTATGGCCGGCGCGCGCGAAGAGGCGCGGCCCGGTATAGCAGCCGAGCATGAAGCCGACATAGTAGAACGACCCGATCAGGCCGAGCGAGAAATCGGAGAAGCCTTCCAGATGCGCCCGCACCGGAATGAGCGTCGTCAGCAGGCCGGCGCCCATCAGGAAGATGAGTGTCGAAAACAGGATGGCGGCGACGGAGCGAAAAGCGTTGGTCATGAAGCGCGCGCAAAAAAGCTCTCAGAGCGAGAGCGCGCGCAGAGCATAGGCAAAGCTGGGCTTTTTTACGACAGCGTCTTCAGGAGAACGTCGCGCCGAAAACATAGCGCGCCAGGAACACCCCGGCCACGACCAGCACCAGGAAGACGATCAAGGCGACTTCGAGATAACGGTCGAGAATCTCCTTCACCTTCGCGCCGAAGAAATAGAGCAGCGTCGCCTCGCCGAAGAAGCGCACCCCGCGCGTGATGGCGGACAGCAGCATGAAGAACGGCAGGCTGAGCCCCGCGAAGCCGGAGGAGATCGTCAACAGCTTATAGGGGATCGGCGTCAGGCCCTGGATCAGCACGATCCACGGCCCCCAATGCTTGTAAGCCAGACGGAAGGCTTCCATGTCGCTGCCCATGCCATAGGCATCGATCAGCCATTTGCCGACGGAGTCGTAAAGCAGTGAACCGATGGCATAACCCAGCATGCCGCCCGCCACCGACCAGAAGGTGCACCATGCCGCCAGCCAGAACGCGCGCTTGCGGTTGGCCAGCGTCATCGGAATGAGCATCAGATCCGGCGGAATCGGCAGGAAAGAGCTTTCGGCAAACGCAATGGCGGCCATCACGCCCCAGGCGAAACGCCCCTCGGCCTGACGCATGACCCATGCGTAAATGCCGCGGAGCGGGTTCCATCGCGCAGTCGCTTCCACACCATTCGCCATTCAGATTACCTGCGCGCTTCGGGGGGTTGTCCTAGCAACACTATATGGCCCCGTCCATTGTTGAATCCTTGATGGGCGTTCACCATTTCTCTAGCCTCCGCGCCGGTCGAAATTCGGGCGGCAAGACATGGCAGTGCGCAAGGGCGGAAAGCGGACGGGCGCGTCCGCGGGCAAATCCCGCAAACCGGCAAAGACAAAAAAAACCGTCCGCAAGGCGGCAGCAAAACCTGCCAAAAAACAGGCGAAGACCACGGCGCGCACCGCGCCCAAACCCACGGCTTTGCGCACAGCGCGCAAGCCCAAGGGTTTCGCGCGGCGCGGCGCAGCCGCGGCTCTGCGCCTGGCGCAGAGGCTGAAACCGGTTCTCGGCCGCAGCCCTTACGACACCGATCTCGACCGCAATCTTGCGAACTATCAGGCGCTGACGCCGCTCACCTTCCTCGAACGTGCAGCGAAAACCTTTCCAAACCGCATCGCGATCGTGCATGGCCATCAACGGTTCACCTATGCGCAATTCTTCGAACGCTCCAGGAAACTCGCTTCCGCGCTATCGCGCCGCGGCATCGGCAAGAACGACACCGTCGCGGTGATGCTCGCCAACACGCCGCCGATGCTGGAAGCGCATTACGGCGTTCCCATGACGGGCGCGGTGCTCAACACGCTGAACACACGGCTCGATGCCGCCGCACTCGCCTTCATTCTGGATCATGGCGAAGCGAAGGTGCTGATCACCGACCGCGAATTCGCAACCACCGTCAAAGAAACCCTGAAGCTCGCCAGGGTCAGGCCCATCGTCATCGATTACGACGATCTGCAGTTTCCGCAGACCGGCGAGAAGCTGGGCGAAATCGACTACGAAGCTTTTGTGACAGGCGGCGATGCCGATTTCACGCCGGTGCTTCCGAACGACGAATGGGACGCCATCTCGCTCAATTATACCAGCGGCACCACCGGCAATCCCAAGGGCGTCGTCTTCCATCATCGCGGCGCGGCCCTGATGGGCTACGGCAATGTGATCGCCGCGAACATGCCAAGCCATCCGGTCTATCTGTGGACCTTGCCGATGTTTCATTGCAACGGCTGGTGTTTCCCCTGGTCGCTGTCCGTCGTCGCCGGAACGCACATCTGCTTGCGCTGGGTGCGTGCGAAAGCGATCTACGACGCCATCGTCGAGCACAAGGTCACCCATATGTGCGGCGCGCCGATCGTGATGAGCACGCTCATCAATGCGCCCGACAACGAGCGGCGGCAGATTCCCTGGACGGTGCAGTTCATCACCGCCGCCGCGCCGCCGCCCGAAGCGGTGCTCGCCGGCATGGCCGACGCGGGCTTCAACGTCACCCATGTTTACGGCCTCACCGAAACCTACGGCCCCGCCGTCGTCAACGAATGGAAGGAAGACTGGGACGCGCTCGACAAGGGCGGCCGCGCTGCGAAGAAGGCGCGCCAGGGCGTTCGCTATCACGCGCTCGATGCGCTGACCGTGATGGATCCCGAAACGATGGAGCCCACGCCGGCGGATGGCGAGACGCTGGGCGAAGTCATGTTCCGCGGGAATATCGTGATGAAGGGCTATCTGAAGAATCCCAAAGCCACACAGGAAGCTTTCGCCGGCGGCTGGTTTCACTCGGGCGATCTGGGCGTAATGCATGCCGATGGCTACATCCAGCTTAAAGACCGTTCCAAGGACATCATCATCTCCGGCGGCGAGAACATCTCTTCGCTTGAAGTGGAAGACGTGCTCGGCAAGCATCCTTCCGTGATGTTCGTGGCGGTGGTGGCGAAGGAGGATGAGAAATGGGGCGAAACGCCTTGCGCCTTCGTCGAGAAAAAGCCCGGCCACGAAAATGTCACAGCCGAGGAGTTGATCGAATATTGCAAGGCCAATCTCGCCCGCTACAAATGCCCGCGGTTTGTCGTCTTTGCTGAAATCCCGAAGACCTCAACCGGCAAGATGCAGAAATTCAAGCTGCGCGAGCGAACGAAAGATATTTCTTAACATCGGGTGGCTCACACAACCCGTGATTTCGAAAATCTATCATGAGCCTCGGCGATAAGCGCTTGCCCGACCTCTCCAATATGTCATGATCCTTCGAAGGGCGGCGGGGGCTGGACCTTGAACGGGATTGTCGATGTTCGCCCTGTCGCGCCGATCCGACGCCGGAATTGCGCCCGCGCGCGGCGGCATTGACCTTCCGCCTTCTTATTTCGGCGCCGGGCTTCGGGTCCGCGGCGTGCTTGAGATCGAAGGCGAACTCACCATCCAGGGTTTCGTCGCGGGCCGCATCGCGGCGCTCAAACTCATCATCGCCGCCGGTGGCCGCGTGGAAGGCGACATCGTCGCGCGCGAGGTTGTCATTGCCGGAAATCTGAACGGCCGCGTCTTCGCGCCATCCGTCACGGTCGAGGAGAGCGCACACATAGAAGGGCGCATTTTCCACAACGCCATCACGGTCGCGCGCGGCGCGCATTTCGACGGCCGCATGCCGTGGCGGCCCATCGTTTTCTTCGAAACGCTCGATCAACTTCCGGAGACCCAGCCATGACGATCTTCAATCGCAACGACAACAAGCCGGCGGATTCCAAGCCATCCGCTATCGATGCCCTGCAGACGCCCAAGCCAGCCGATCAGCCGCGCCCGCAAGCAACCGCCCAACCGCTTTCACCCCCAGCAAAGACAGGAGCATCCATGGCATCGGTCATCAGCAAGGCCCTCAAGATCACCGGACAACTCGAAAGCACCGAAGACATCCAGATCGACGGCGAGATCGATGGCGATGTGCGCGGCGTCGGCGTCAAGATCGGCAACAACGCGAAAGTCAAAGGCACGGTTTATGGCGACGAAGTCGAACTCGCCGGGACAATCGACGGACGCATAGAAGCCAAGAAGGTTATCCTCACCGGCACCGCGCGCATGTCGGGCGATGTAAGCCATCAGGATATCAAGATCGAATCCGGCGCCTTCATCGACGGCAATCTGAAACCGGATTTTGGAAAGACCACGGGCAGCAAGCCGGCCGTCGCGCCGTTCAAGCCCGTGGCGGCGGTGGCTTCGTCAACACCGGACAAATCCGCTGACGCACGGCACTGATTTTGCGAGCATAAAATCCCCTCCGGCTAGCGCGCGGAGGGGATTTTCATTTCGCCATCCGTGAATCAGCGATAGCACCACCGGCGGTGATGACGATCGCACCAATAGCGGTGCTGCCAATACCGGTTCCGATAATAGTAGCCGCGCCAATGGCGATGGTGACGGTAGTCGTGGCGATAGTAGTGGCGACGGTAGTGACGATAATAATGGCCGTTACCGGCGCTCACATAGATGCCGGCTGCTTGCGCGGGCGCCGTGGCGACCGCTCCACCGGTCACCAACGCTGCGGACAGCACAAGACCTGCAAGAAACTTCTTCATATCGCTCTCCGGGGTAAGCCCTCTCACCGGAACTAACGCTGCCTCTTCCAGCCAGTTCCCATGCAAAATCAAAGATTTAGGACTAAAATATCTTTTTTGTAGGCAGGATATTGATATTTTCCTAGTTCCTATTATGTTCTAGCCATGCAGACAGGAAACGCCGCCGGGCGGAAAACGGGACTGGCTGAGGGCTTGTTGGAGCAACAGCTTTCAACCCTCAGCGAATTCGTGAAGCGGTCGCTCGCGGCTGTGCAGACATCCGACCCGCACAATGTGGATGAGGCGATCCGGCGCGAAGGCGAGATCGGCAATGCGGTGCGCATCGCCAAAACCAGTGCGCAACTGGCAATGGCGCTTTCCAAGCTCCGGGGCGAATTCACCCATCGCATGGTGTTCCGCAAGGAAGAACCGCTGCCCGTTGAGCAGCTTCCGCCACCGGACGCGGCGCCGCAGCCGCCGTCTTATGACGGCGAACCGCCGCTCTTCACGGGGGAAGAGTGGAAAAGCGGCACCCTGACCAATGAAGAACTGTGGCGGCGCAACGAAGTGCGGATGAACGAGCGGGCCCGGCGCGCGGGATGGATATGACACCCCCTCCCCCCGAATATTCGAGGTTCGAATAAATGCAGCCCGCGCCCCATATTTCCCGGCGGAAGAGAGGCGGACAGCCCGGCAATACAAACCGCCTCCGGCACGGCCGCTATGCGCAGGCATTCGCCATGCGAAAGACCGAAATCGGCCGCGCTATCGCAAAGGCCAGGGCGCTGATCGTCCGGGTTGAGATGGTGCTGCGGATGCGGCGCCTATGGGCGCGGAGACGCGGAAATTTCTTACAAGCAGCACAGAGACGCACCGCTTATTGTGGCGGCAGACCGAGGAGCCATCATGACCGATACCAAAGCCAGCCGGTTCGCGCTGGTGTTCATTTTCATCACCATGTTCATCGACACGGTCGGGCTTGGCATCATCATCCCGGTGGCGCCGAAGATCATTGCGGACCTGACCGGCCCTTATGCCAGCAACGCCGCAGCGATGAGCGCGTCCGCCGCCTGGGGCGGCTGGCTGCAGACGTCCTTCGCGGCGATGCTGTTTCTGTTTTCGCCGCTGATTGGAAATCTGTCGGATCGTTTCGGCCGCAAACCGGTTCTTATCGCCTCGCTGCTGTTTCTGGGCTTCGACTATTTCATCACGGCCATAGCGCCAACGATCTGGTGGCTGTTCGCGAGCCGCATTCTGTCGGGCATCGCAGGCGCGGCCTATACCACGGCCAACGCTTATATCGCGGACGTCTCGCCCCCGGAAAAACGCTCGGCGAATTTCGGATTGACGGGCGCAGCCTTCGGCATCGGCTTTGTCGTCGGTCCCGCGATTGGAGGCCTGCTTGGGCAGTATGGCGTGCGGATTCCGTTCTTTGCAGCCGCCGCGCTCGCCGTCGCCAATGCGTTATTCGGCCTGCTGGTGATGAAAGAGTCCCTGCTGCCGGAGAAACGGCGCAAATTCGAATTGTGGCGCGCCAATCCGGTGGGTTCGCTCCTGGCGCTGAAGCGCTATCCGATGGTGATGGGATTTATTGGCGTGCTCATTCTGATGCGCCTTGCGCACGACGCCAACCCGGTGATCTGGAGTTATTACGTCTATCTGAAATTCCACTGGAATACGGCGCAGCTCGGCTGGGCGCTCGCCTTTCTGGGAATCGTTATGGCGTTCGTGTTCGGGTATCTGACGCGCGTCGCCATTCCCAAACTCGGCGAACACAACGCAGCGATCATCGGCCTGCTCGCGGGCGCCGTGGGATTTGCGGGCTACGCCTTCGCGACGCAAGGCTGGATGATGTACCCATGGATGCTGGTATGGGCGCTGATGGGCCTGGCCATGCCCACCATCAACGGCATCATCTCCAAGCATGTGCCGGGCAATGAACAAGGCGAATTGCAGGGGGCGCTGGCCAGCATCGGCGGCGTCACGTCGATCGTGGCGCCGGTGCTTCTAACCAGCGTGTTCTCCTATTTCACAGGACCAGCAACGCCGGTCTATTTCCCGGGCTCCGCGTTCCTCGCGGCTGGCGTTATGCTGGCGCTGGCAGCGCTCATCATCATGCGCCTGGACCGCGAGGAGGTTCCGCAAGCTGCGGAATAGTTCAGTTGGAGGGATTAATGGACGCTGCTTCGCAGCCTTTCGAGCTCGTCTTTAATTCGAAGCTTTTCTTTTTTGAGAGCGTGAATTCTGACTTCATCCCAATCCGGATGGGTCAGCTCCATCTCTATCATTTCTTCCAGTTTCTTATGCTTTTCGGACAACTCCTGAATGTGTCCCTGTAGTGCCATGCTGCACCTCTCTTGGAAGACGGAGAAATTAGAGCATCAAGTCAGGGGCCTGTCACGGCCTCTTTCGTCTATGGCTGACAAGCTGTAAACGAACGCAATGGCGGCCAAAAATTCAGGCAAAGCGCGGAAACCGCGGCTGGTCGTGGGACTGAGCGGCGCATCGGGCGCGGCTTTTGGAATAAGATTGCTCGAAGCCTGTTCCGAGCTCGGAATCGAGTCGCATCTGGTGATGTCCAAGCCGGGTGAAATGACCATCGGCTACGAAACCAAATTCACGCCCAGGCAAGTCGCCGCGAAAGCCGGCAGGCTCTATGCGATCGGCGACATCGCAGCGCCCATCGCATCCGGATCGTTTCAGACCGGCGGCATGGTAATCGCGCCCTGCTCCGTGCGCACCTGGTCGGAGATCGCAACCGGCGTCACCACCAACCTTCTGACACGCGCCGCGGACGTGACATTGAAGGAACGCCGCCCGCTGATCCTGATGGTGCGCGAAACGCCGCTGCATGCCGGGCATTTGCGTTCGCTGACGCAACTGGCGGAAATGGGCGCGATCATCCTGCCGCCGGTGCCGGCGTTTTATGCGGAGCCGCACGGATTGGAAGACGTCGTGGACAACATCGTGGGCAAAGCTCTGGATCTTTTGGGTTATGATTGGCCGCGCACGAAACGCTGGGGCGAGGATCTCGTCAGAGGCAAGCGCAATGCGAAACCGAAGCGTTGAGCCATGACGGACGCCGAAGAACAGGCCCTGCGTTCCAAGCTCGCCGAACTCCTGCAGGAGCATCGCGATCTCGACACCGCGATTCAGGCGATGGCCGACATGGGCGTGAACGACCAGTTGCAGCTTTCACGGATGAAAAAGCGCAAGCTTCAGCTCAAAGACCTGATCACCCAGATCAACGACAAGCTGCTGCCGGATATTATTGCCTAACGAACAGCGCGCTTGTGCGCGTACATCGCCTCGTCGGCGCGGGCGATGGCGAGATCGGCACTGTCGCTCGACGACAACTCGAATGCGCCGAATGAAAAACCGATCGGAATCTCCTTGCTTTGCCAGCTCGCGGGCATCGCATTCAGAGCTTCGGCGAGAGATTGTGCCTTGGATTGCGCTTGCGCCTGGTTGGCATGGCTGAGGATGACACCGAACTCATCGCCTCCCAGCCGGCCGACAACATCGGTGTCGCGGACATTCGCGCTCAGCACATCCGCGAAATGTTCCAGCACCGCATCGCCAGCGGCATGGCCATGACCGTCATTCACCTGCTTGAAGCCATCGAGATCGAAATAGAGAAGGCTGGCCGGCGTGCCGTAACGCACAGCGAAAGAAATATAGCGCGTCAGTTCGCGCACGAAAGCGCGGCGATTGAGGATTGGCAGAAGCTGGTCGCGGTCGGCGACCTTCTCCATTTCGTTCAGCTTCTCGCGGGTTTGGGACAGCTCGTGGCGCATGGCCTCGACTTCGCCCATGAGCGACATGACCGCGTTCTGCACGCGCGGGGTGAATTCTTCGTCGGGGATGCCAAGAACACTGGCCGATGCAGCAACCGGACGGACCAGCGGAGTGACAGCCTCGCCGCGGCGGGTATAACCCGCTGCCCTGCGCGGCACTTTCGCGCTATCTGTCCGTTCGACCTTCATTGTGTCCAGCCCCGTCCGAAGCACTGCCTCGGATGGTTAAAAATGCGGTGATTACGGTAAGCAAAGTATTAACGCCACGATTTCAGGCCTTTCCTCCGGGCTTTCCATGCCTATACTCCGCCGCTTCCTTTTGGACGCCGCAGGAAGCATGACCCCACTCGTCGGAATCATCATGGGAAGCCAGTCGGACTGGCCCACCTTGCGCGCCGCCGCCGAAGTCCTTGAGAAACTGGGCGTTCCCCACGAGGCCAAGATCGTCTCCGCCCACCGCACGCCGGACCGGCTCTACAACTATGCCAAGGGCGCGGCGTCGCGCGGGCTGAAGATCATCATCGCGGGCGCGGGCGGCGCGGCGCACCTGCCGGGCATGGCAGCCTCGATGACGACGCTGCCGGTGCTGGGCGTGCCAGTGGAGTCCAGGGCGCTGAAGGGCATGGACTCGCTTTTGTCCATCGTTCAGATGCCGGGCGGCGTTCCGGTGGCGACCTTCGCCATCGGAGAAAGCGGCGCGAAGAACGCGGCGCTTCATGCGGCTGCGATCCTGGCGTTGTCGGACGAAGAGCTTGCCAACCGGTTGCTCGACTGGCGGCGCAAGCTGACGGACTCCGTCGCCGATACGCCTTCCAACCAATGAGCGATGTGAAGCTTCTTTCCACTCCCGTACCGCCGGGAGGCACGATCGGGATTCTCGGCGGAGGCCAGCTTGGCCGTATGCTGGCGATGGCCGCTGCGAGGCTGGGGTTGAAGGTTCACATCTATTCCGACGTTGCTGACGCACCAGCCTTTCAGGTTTGCGATATCCATACCGTCGCGCCTTACGAAGACGACGCGGCGCTGAAGAAATTCACGGCCACTTGCGATGCGGTGACGTATGAGTTCGAGAATGTGCCGAGCAAGGCGGCATCTGTTCTCGCCACCATCAAGCCCACCAATCCGAACGCGAAAGCTTTGGCCGTTGCGCAGGATCGCTTTGACGAGAAAAGCTTCGTCACATCGCTCGGCCTGAAGACCGCGCCGTTCGTAGCCGTAAATTCGCCCGAGGATGCCGTTGCTGCTTTCGCGAAGATCGGCGGACCTGCGGTATTGAAGACGCGCCGCCTTGGCTATGATGGCAAAGGACAGGCGAAGGTCAAAAGCGCGGATGAGTGCAAGGCGGCCTTCGCATCTTTCAAATCCGTGCCGTCTATTCTCGAAGGCTTCGTCGCGTTCGGCTTTGAGGCCTCCATCGTCGCGGTGCGCGGAGCGGATGGACAATTCGCGGCCTACGATCCGGCGGAGAATATCCACGAGAACCATATCCTCGCCCGCTCGATCGTTCCGGCGCGGCTAACGGCGAAGCAGGTGGACGACACCAAGACCATCGCAAAGAAGATCGCCGGTGCCCTGGACTATGTCGGCGTACTAGGTGTCGAACTGTTCGTACAGAAGGACGGCACCCTGCTCGTCAACGAGATCGCGCCGCGGGTCCACAATTCCGGGCACTGGACGATCGAGGCCTGCATCGTCAGCCAGTTCGAGAACCATATTCGTGCCATCGCCGGATGGCCTTTGGGCTCGACCGAACGGCATTCCGACGCGATGATGGAGAACCTCATCGGCGAGCAGGCTGCGGACTTCAAAGCGCTGGCGGCGAAGGGCGGCGGGCTTCATCTTTACGGCAAGAGCGAAATCCGCGCCGGCCGCAAGATGGGGCACATCACGTACCTCAAGCCACGTTCCAACTAACACTATCGTCATGGCCGGGCTTGATCCGGCCACCCATCGCGACCGCGTCCGCGGTCGCTCAAGACTCTTGGCTCGCATCACTCGCCAGATGGATGGCTGTCTCAAGGGCGGCCATGACGGTTGAGGGTTATGGCCGCGAACCAAACCGTCCCAATATATCGGACAACGACGGCCAGTCCTTGGTGCGCTCTTTCACCTGCGCCTTGAACTTCTCGAACTGCATGACGTTCTCGATGCGCGCGTCGAGGAAAGCTTTTGTTTCCGCTTCGTCGTCGCTCTGATCGGTGAACCAGCGCATGAGAGTCGAAGAATAGACGCCCGCGAGGATCGCGCGCTTCGTATAGAAATTGAAATCCGTCGAGGTGTCGCCGACGGCGCGCCACATGCGGTCCACGCTGCGATAGAGAAGCTTTGCGCCCGTGGCGGCATGCGGCGGCAAGGTGAGGAACGCGCCGGCGCGGCGGGCGGCTTCCTTGTGCGGACGCAGCGCGTCGATGCGCGCCCATACCGCCGTCTTGATCCGGTCGCGGATCTTCATCGCGGTGAGTTTCTTCTTCGCCAATGCCGCATCCATCTGATCGTCGGCGTAATCCGAGAATGCCTCGACGAGATCGAGCGGGCCTTCGGGGAAGAGACGCGCCAGATCGGCCTTGCTCGCACCGGCTTCTTTCCCGGCGCGCTCCAGAACCATAGCGGTGAAACCGTCGAAGGGCGCATGCTTCAGCGCGGCGAGCAGGATATCTTCGCGCGTCACGGTCTTGGCCGGCTTCTTCGCGCGCGCCGTCATTCGTTTTTCATCCAATGCTTCGCTTCGGTTTCGAAGATCAGATTGCCCAGATCGCTCATGCGGCTGGGATAGAGGATGCCGTCCAGATGATCGCATTCATGCTGCACCACCCGGGCATGGAAACCGCGCGCCGTGCGCTCGACCTTCTTGCCGTCCAGATCGTAGCCGCTGTAGCGGATGTATGCGGAGCGCTCCACCAGCCCGCGCAGGCCCGGCACCGACAGGCAGCCTTCCCAGCCCGCTTCGCGCTCCGGTCCCATCACTTCGATCACCGGATTGACCAGCACCGTCAGCGGCGCGGTGCGATCGAACTTCTCGTCTTCGGAGAGGCCCGGATCGCTGCGTTCAGCCGGGGCCTGAAAGACCACGACTCGCAGCGGCACATGCACTTGCGGGGCGGCGAGACCCGCACCATTGGCGTCGATCATGGTCTCCACCATGTCCGAAACCAGCTTGCGCAGCGCCGGATCGGCGGGATTGGCCACCGGCGCCGCCTGCTGGGCGAGGACCGGATGCCCCATACGGGCGATTTTCAGGATTGCCATGCCACCAAACTCATCTTTTCACTAAGATTTTGAATTATAAAGGAAATCGTCCAGCAATTGTTTGTCGATTTTTCCCTTTCGCTGGCAATTACCATATCTTGTGGATCGGAGGCTCGCGAGGCAGTCGAATTCACACTTTTGAGCTACCCCCCCGCCCTTCCCCCATTTTCCGGATTGACGGGAGCGGCGCAGCGCAGTATGAACAAATAAAGAACATACGGCTGCTTTTCAAGGTGGGAGAGCGGTTTTTTTCGCGTCGGTTTACAGGCCAAAACCCATCTGATATCAACCGCGCCTCTTCGGTACCGGCAGGAGTTTTCTTTGCAGATCATCGTTCGCGACAACAATATCGACCAGGCCCTCAAGGCCCTGAAGAAGAAGATGCAGCGTGAAGGCATCTTCCGCGAGATGAAGCTGCGCGGCCATTACGAGAAGCCGAGCGAGAAACGCGCCCGCGAACGCGCGGAAGCCATCCGCCGCTACCGCAAGCTCCAGCGCAAGCGCCTGCAGCGCGAAGGCGTGCTGCCGAAATAATCGGCTCCGCAATCCGAATTTGAAAAGGCCGCTCCGTTGGGGCGGCCTTTTTGTTTGGGCGTCTGGGCAATACTCTCATCACATGTCGAGACAGTTCTTCATGCCCCCTCCGCCGAGCAGATACCGCCGATACATTAAAAGCCACATGGGGGCATTGATCCTCATGCTGCTATCAACGAGCGCTGGGGCAAACACTGGCGATGGACCCGGCTGGCGTGTTCCACCAGCAATCGCCCAACCCGACTCCGTTCAAACCATGATCGATCAATGCGTGCATCAACAGGGGAAGCCGGGTGTTGATGCCTGCACCCTGATAATTCAATCGGGCCTTTTTCCAAGCAACCAGCTTGATTGGGCTTATTTCGATCGTGGGCTGCACTTCAGCGGCTTATCCGACTACGGATCGGCAGCTTCGGATTTCACAGAAGGTTTGAAAATCACCCCGCATGACTCAATAGCGCTTTACTGTCGCGGCTACGCATTGTATCGCCTCGAAAACCCGACGGGAGCCATTTCCGATGCCAACGCCGCGATAGCTATAGATCCTAAAAATGTTCAATCCTTTGTTCTCAGAGGAAAAGCATTCAGGAAACTTGGGCTTTATGACCAAGCCTTAAAGGATTTCGATCAAGCACTGATACTTCATGACGGCGACGAGGAAGTGATCGAAGAGCGTGGCGTTACACAATACGAAAAAAAAGATTACCACGCTGCAATCACCGATTTCGACCTAGCGTTGAAGGCAATGCCAGATGACGTCGCGGCCCTCGAATTTAGAGGTAACGCTTATCGCAGGCTTGGCGACGACAAGCACGCGATCCAAGATTATGATGAGACCATCAAGCTCGCCCCCGATTATGCCTTTGCTTACGGAAATAGGGGCATTGCTCACATAAACCTCAAAGAATACCAAGCGGCGGTGGATGACCTCACCCGATATCTGACGGCGTACCCGCAATCGTCGCCAATGCTAGTTGACCGCGCTATGGCATACAAAAGACTAGGAAAATTGGATGCAGCGCTTCGCGACCTGAACGACGCGCTCAATATCGCGCCGCATGACTCTATCGCGCTGGCCGAAAGAGGAGCTGTATTGACAAAAATGTCGAGGTATTCGGAAGCTCTCAATGATCTTGATGTGTCGCTACAACTTAAGAGCGACGATCCCTTCACATTACAAGCTCGGGCATTGTTGCATCTTCAGATGGGCCAATTCGATTCCGCACTAAAAGACTTCGACTCCATCGTTCGATTGAAGCCACTTGATCCTGTAGCACTTAACAACCGTTGTTGGGCCAGAGCCGTTGAAAACGTGGACCTCCAGTTGGCTTTGGCTGATTGTGATAAATCGCTCACGCTTCGCCCCCAAAGTAGCTACACGCTAGGATCGCGCGGCTTCACGAATTTTCGACTGGGAAAATTCCAAGATGCGATCACGGATAGTTCTTCCGCCCTCTCCCTCGATCCGAAATCCGCCACTGCGCTCTATGTGCGAGGTTTGGCAAAGAAGAAGCTTGGAGATGAAGCAGGAGCGGCGATGGACATAAAAGCTGGCCTCTCGATCGATCCCACAATCGAAAAACAATTCGCGCAATACGGCGTATCGGAATAGTAGAGCCGCCGAATTAGAGGCGATATCATCAGGCCGCAGGATTTTCCCGAATCCAGCCGAAAAGACGTTTGAGCTTGGGCAGCTTCTCCGTCGTCAGTGCATGGCGGGCGAAAGTTTGGCCGGCTTTCCAGATAAGGAGCGCCGCCACGCTCACGGACAGCAGTGCGGTGCTCACGAGCTGGAACGTGGGCGGATGCGAGCCCACGCGCATCAGCATGATGTAGGGCGTGTAGATCGGAAAATAGCTTGCGGCGGTCGCCAGCGTGCCGTTGGGCGCGTTCAGGATGGCGGCGATGAAAAGGTTGGGCAGCATGATGATCATCATGGATGGGCCCAGATAGGCCTGCGCATCCGCCAGCGACGCGCTCATGCTGCCGATGGTGAGGAAGACCGCGCCGTAGATCAGAAGGCCGCTGAGGAAATAAAGAACGATCAGCCCCGCAAGGACCGGGTTGGACAGCGCGGTGAGCGCCGCATGGGTCATCGCACCCGCCTGGCTTTGCGCGAACAGCGAGCCCAGCACGGCGGCGGAGCCGACCCAGAGCACGATGGTGAAGAGCGCCACCGCGATGACGCCCACGATCTTGCCGCCGATGATTTCCCACGGCGTGGCGCAGGACAGAAGCACTTCGATCATGCGCGTGGATTTTTCCTCGATGACGCCCTGCAAGAGCGCCATGGAATTCATCATCGCCACGATCAAGAGCAGGATTGCCATGACGATCGACACGGAAACACCCGCGATATCGCCACTGCCGGAGCGCGAAGCAGCGGCAGGGTTGCGGGGCGCGAGCTTGGCTTCCACATCCAGCGCGGCGGAAGCTGCCGCATCGCCCAGCTTGTGCGCCGCGCGCAACCGGAGCGCCTTGGTCAATGCCGCCTGCACGAAATCACGCAGATGCGGCTCCGCCGACGTTGACCAGAATTCCGCAGGACGCGCGCCGAAATCCGGCGGAATCACGACAATGGCGTCAAGCTTGGCGACATCGCCTTCGGCGCTCACCCTGTGCGGCTTGCTGAAATAATCAGAGGCGACGAACGCAAAATCCTTCGGCGAGGCGTCCAAGAGGTTCTTCGGCGCATCGACCATAATGAATCGCTGTGCGCTCTCATGCGCCAGCGTACGCGCAATTTCCTGCTTAAAGCCATGACCGTGGTCGACCACAGTGAAGACGGCCCGGTCGCCGCCGGATGCGATCATCTTGGGAACGATGGCCGCAAGGCCGATCCACAGCGGCACGCCGATCAGCGTGAACAAAAATCCGCGCCGGGTGACGAATTTGATGAATTCCTGCCGGGCAATGAGGAAGACGCGGTTCATGCGCGGTCCCTTTCGATCAGGCTCACAAACACATCCTGCAGGCTGGGCGGCGCGACATCGAAATGCGAAAGCGGCACGCGGCGATCGAAACATTGGGCTAGGAGATCGCGGCCCTCCGCGCCTTCCTTCAGATCGATGGTCCAGTTGCTGTCCTTGCCGTTCGGCGGCTGCACCGAAGCGACATCGGGCAGCGACGCGAGGAAAGACAGATCGGCATCGGCGCCGATATGGGCGCGGCGCGGCAAGAGCCTGCGCGCCTCATCCAGATTTCCGTCGAACAGTTTTCGCCCGCGCGCCATCACCACAAGCTGGTCCGCCAGCCGTTCGGCATGCTGCATGGTGTGGGTGGAGAACAGGATCGTCATGCCGCCTTGCGCCAGCGCGCGGATCGTATCTTCCACTTCCTTCTGGTTGACGGGATCGAGGCCGGAGAACGGCTCGTCCAGAATGATGAAATCCGGATCGTGCGCGATGGCGGACAGAAGCTGCACCTTCTGCGCCATGCCTTTCGACAGCCCTTCGATGCGGGCGCGGGCGAATTTGCCCAAGCCATACTGCTCCAGCAGCGCGCGCGCTTTCTTCATCGCATCCGCGCGCGGCATGCCCTTGAGGCTGGCGATATAGGCAATGGATTCGTCGGCGCGCATGCGCTTGTAGAGGCCGCGCTCTTCGGGAAGGTAGCCGATCCTGGCGCGCTGGCTTGTCGCCTCGCCGCCCAGAATGCGCACGCTGCCTTCATCGGGCAGAAGGATGCCCAGCATCATGCGGATGCTGGTCGTCTTGCCCGCGCCGTTGGGGCCGAGATAGCCGAGGATGCGCCCGCGCCGCAGCGCGAAGCTGAGATCGTTCACCGCCGTGAACGCGCCAAAGCGCTTGGTGACATTTGTGAGTTCTAACGCCAGATCCGCCAAGACGCACCGATGTGTAAGAGAGGAGACTTTGGCGCAGGCGCAACCGCTGTCAAGCAGACGCCGCATGGCTTACATAATGCGATGTAAACAACGGGCAGGCCGATGACGGATATCAGCGATCGCGTGCGCATCGAGAGCGTCAAAACGCTTTCGGACAATCACTATATCTTGAAGAAAGTCTCGTTCGCGTGGCGGCACACCAACGGCGCCTGGTATAATACCGCGCGCGAAGTTTACGACCGTGGCGACGGCTGCGCGATCCTGCTTTACGATCCGGTGCGCCGCACGGTGATCCTGACGCGCCAGTTCCGCATGCCGCTCTACCTGCATGGCCATCGCGATCTCTTCACCGAAACCGCCGCCGGATTGCTGGACGATGCCGATCCGGAGGCGCGCATCAAAAGCGAAGCGGAAGAAGAAACCGGATACACGCCGAAGAACGTGCGCAAGGTGATGGCCTGCTACACCAGCCCCGGCGCGGTGACGGAGAAGATCCATCTGTTCGTGGGCGAGGTCGATGCTGCGTCGAAGAGCGGCAGAGGCGGCGGGCTGGCCGATGAAGGCGAGGACATCGAAGTTCTGGAACTTCCCTTCGCCGAAGCCGTTGCGCGGATGCAGGATGGACGCATCTGCGACGCCAAGACGATCATGCTGTTGCAATATGCGCAGCTTCACATATTCGCAAAATAGTTGCGGACTTTCGCAACCGCGATAGGCGCAAAATTGAAGAAGCAATGCAGGCCGCGCAACGCGGCCTCGCGCAATTCTTCCCAAAGCGCAGATGGAAAGTGGGGCTATCGCATGCCTATCTTCCCGTCATGGCCATGTCTCTCAAAGACTATTCGCAGATGGACGCCGCGCTGCGTTTCCTGAGCGCTTACGGTCCCGGTCTTTCCAACGGCTTCACCAATCATGGACCGATGGTGGCCGAAGCGCTCTCCGCCATGGGCCGTCCCGATGCGGTCATGCCATGGCTGCAGCAGAACTGGCCGCTGCGCCACACATTGATGCCGCGCCATGCGGCATCGCATGCGATCGCCGATTGGAAAGCGGCGCTGGGCAATCGCGCGCCGTTCGACTGGTCCGCCTTTCTGTCCGGCGATCTGGCGAAAACAGACTGGCAGGATTTCGTCGCGCGCTGGACCGCGCGGCTTGCGCCCGGCGCCTGCTCCGATGCGGCGCATGGCATCATCCGCGCGGGCCATGCGGTGCGCAGCATGGCCGAACATGAAACGCCCGAGCGGCTGCGCGAGCTTGCCGATGCCTTCGGCATGTGGGCCGCCGGCTATGCAACGCTGCCGGTGGCGGATTATGCGGGCACGCCAATGCCGGCGCGCGAGGCGATCGCGCATGTGCCATTCTCGCCCGGCAAAGCGCGCGAGCAACGCGGCGGATTCACCGCCGGTCTGAAGAGCCTGAACGATTTTCCCGGCTTCGCGCCGGTGATCGGCATGATCGATGTCAGCGGCGATCCGGTGAAGACATTGTCCAAAATCACCGAGACGTTCACGCGCGTGTTTCTGGCCAACGCAAACGATCCCTACACCGTCATCGCTTTCATCCATGGCGTGACAGCCTGCGTGACGTTGCGCTCGCTGGCGGCGTTTCTCGACGCGGATACAGCGCGCGCGGGCCTGCGCTATGCGTGGCAGACGGGCGCGGCGCTTTATGCCGTCTATGGCACGCGCAAACCCGATTTCGGAAAGGTTGCCGCACCGGAGGAGACGCCTTATCGGCTGATCGCGATGGCGGTGGACACCGCCGACGACCACGCCATCAAATTCACGGAAGCCTGTTTGCGCGAGTATGCGCTGAACCCGAATCCCGTCTATCTTGCCGCCGCGCGGCACGCGATCGGGATTCTGGGGAAACATGGCTAGACGGCATAACGGATTTCACATTCTGGCATGGGCTGCCATCGTGGGCGGCATTTTGCGGCTGATCGAGCCCTTGCTTGGACACGCGCTGCATGGCGCGGCGCTGCACATCTTCTATGTGCTGGTCGATGTTTTCCTGATCCTGGGCTTCATCGGTTTCGGCATGGCGGCGGGCAAGCCGGGCAAAGCGGGCGCGGCCATCGGCGTGATCGGATTGGTGCTGATCCGCGCGGGCGCGGCGACGGGCCAGCCGCTCTATCAGGTGGGCGCGGCGCTGGCGCTGGTCGGCGGCGCGCTCGTCGGCATGGACATCCTGCATCGCCGCGCGAGATCCGGGCTGGCCGCGGTGTTGCTGATCGGAGCCCTCGTGCTCGGGCTGGCGGCGCTGCTTCAAACGGCAACGCCGGCAGCATTCGCCGCCGGCGCCGCATTCGGATTGGGCTTCGTGATCGAAGGGTTCGCGCTGCTTTAGATATTGTGCGTATCGTAAAGCGACACGCCGTCGGACTTCGTCACCTTCTGCAGCAGAAGGCAGTTGTCGTCCTTGGCGTTGTCGCACGGCACATCGGCGATCAGCGTGAAGGTGGCGTTGTCGGCCTGCGCATTGCAGGTGACGCGATTGGGGTCGGAATCGGAGACCGATTTTCTGCCGGATTTCTGCGCATCGGGCGGCAACACGCCATAATCGCGCGCCCGCGCGACCACCGCATTGCACACGCCCGCCTCGGCCAGCGACACGCCCTGCGGCGCTGTGGCCGACGAGGATTTCGACCAGAAATAATAGCCGCCGCCGGCGCCAAGGACGATGACAACCGCCGCGAC
Source organism: Pseudomonadota bacterium (assembly GCA_018242105.1). Classification (GTDB taxonomy): domain Bacteria; phylum Pseudomonadota; class Alphaproteobacteria; order Micropepsales; family Micropepsaceae; genus Rhizomicrobium. The sequence goes on along the minus strand of JAFECP010000064.1, from coordinate 721 downwards.
GATCAGCGCCGCGCGGCCACGCGAGCTGGAAAGAAATTCGCTCATATCTGCCTCCTTTTGCTGGGCCGTTCTTCCCGGCAAAATGGGGCAGCTTTGGGGCAATTCAGAATTTTTCCTCGCCTTCATGGCGATGGGCGTCCGGAAAATCCCGATAAAGCGCGATCTTCAGGTTCCGGACATGTGCATTGATGCCGAAATGCGCGCTTTCGACAGGTTCCCGCCGCGTGGAGACGTGGTTGAAGGCGGCGTCGAGCTGCGCCAGATCCTTCGTCTCCATCACGATATGGAACTCGCCCCATTCGGGCGGCGAGAAGCCGAGCTTGCGGCGCGTGAGCCGCCAGCCTTCGATCAGCTTGTTGTCTTTGAGATGGTTCATGTAACGCGCCATGTTGCGCGCAAAGTCCGTATCCTTGACGCCGGGCTTCAGATCGAACCAGGTGTGATAGTAGTTCATGGGCAGCGCTCCTTCGACAGAGCGCGAGATTATTCACGGATGTGCGAACGAACAGCGGCAGCGCGCGCATAAGGCCTGCGCGCGAAACGATCAGCCCAGCGCCTTGACGATCTCTTCGGTCATCTTCTTGGCGTCGCCGAAGAGCATCATGGTGTTGTCGCGGAAGAACAGCTCGTTCTCCACACCCGCATAGCCGCTGCCCATGCCGCGCTTGATGAAGAGCACGGTCTTGGCCTTTTCCACATCGAGGATCGGCATGCCGAAGAT